>NVWX01000020.1 GCA_002746355.1 Dehalococcoidia bacterium
GCTTCAGCCTGACCCTGGGCTGCGACATCCGGGTGGCGGCAAGAAGCGCCCGGTTCCTGATGGCCTACGCCAACATCGGAGCCACGGCCGACGGAGGGTCGACCTATCTGCTGCCGCGCCTGATCGGCGCGAGCCGGGCCATGGAGATGTACCTGGCCAGCCAGCCCACCAGCGCCCAGGCGGCCCTGGAGATGGGGTTGGTCAATCATGTGGTCGAGGACGACGCGCTGCACCAACACGCCATGGAAACAGCCGTCCGGCTGGCCAAGGGACCGACCGCCGCCTACGCGCGGGTAAAAGCATTGTTCGACAGCTCTTGGGAGCACGACCTTGCGACCCAACTGGACCTAGAGACCGCGGCCTTCGCAGATATCGCCCTGACTGACGATTTCCAAGAGGGAATCAAAGCTTTTACTGAGCGCAGGCAGGCGAGGTTCCAGGGTAAGTAGACCGCCCTTGCTCCAACAATCTACACACTAAATAATTTCGCGGGCAAATTAATGGGCACGGGTAGCGTCGCATGGCTGCGGACAGCCGCCTGAATAAAWAGAAGCAGAATTTTAATGATTCGTTGTAGTATGTGCCCAACGAAATCAAAGGGTGCGTGGTTTGACTAGCAACGAGTCTAATGAATCCGGTTTCATCGGCCGCCAAGCGGAGATGGCCGTACTRACTGCCGCCCTTGACCGGGCATCGGCAAGACTCGCTTGGCCAAAGAGYTTGCCAGCCTATCCGAACAACGTGGCGCTCGCGTCCTCTGGGGTTGGTGTTACGAGCGGCAGGGTGCGCCGCCTTATTGGCCATGGCTTCAGTTGATGCGCCCATATGCAGACGAAACGGAAGCCGATGGGCTCCGCAGAGACATGGGAGCCGGAGCTTCCGAAATCGCTGAGATTCTCCCTGAATTGCGAACCAAGTTGGGAGGGCTTGAGCGACCACACGCATTRGTGCCAGAGCAAGCCCGGTTCCASYTGKWYTWSTNGANCACKMSMYKSMTCAAGAAGTTGAGCCAGGCCCAACCCCTCATCTTAGTGTTAGACGACCTACATTGGGCCGATGAATCTTCGCTGCACCTTCTTGAGTTCCTGGTACACGAAATCAATGGCAGTCGAATCCTTGTGATTGGCGCCTACCGAGAGACCGAGATTACCGGCCGCCACGCTCTAACTGAAACCCTTGGAAGCCTCGTGCGCCAGGATAACTTCTCAAGGGTCCAGCTTAGCGGCCTGAACAGCCAAGAAGTGGGTGAACTTATCATGTCGAAATCGGGGGTCACGGCTAGAGAAGATGCCGTTGTTGCCCTCCACCAACGGACGGATGGAAATCCCTTGTTCGTCGGAGAAGTTGTCGGCTCGGTCAGTAAGGAGCAATTGGCCGGAAACCTGGACTGGACTGACCAGATTCCCGGAGGTGTCCGAGACGTGATCGCACGGGGCCTAAGTGGTCTATCAGAGAGTTGTGTGGCCTTATTGGAAACCGTCTCTGTCATAGGGAGAGATTTCGAATTTGGATTGCTCCGGACATTGAACCCGAACTTATCCCAAGATACCTTTTCCGAATCGCTGGACGAGGCGCTGGCAATTCGTTTGATAGAGCCATGCGGCGATCGGGGAGGCGCTAGAACGGCTGCATCAGAGCGACAGAGAAGCTCATGCGGCGGAATTAGCCCATCATTTCGCAGAGGCCGGTGCGGTCGACAGCCCCGAGAAGGTCATCGAGTACTCATTGATCGCCGGGGAATACGCCCTTGATTCCTTTGAATATGAGCAGGCATTGGTGCACTTCACACGGGTTTTAGACACCAAAGGCGAAATCTCCATGGACGGCGAAAAAGCGCAGGCCTTGTTTGGGCTGGGCCGTGCTGAAGCCACCGTGGTACCGGTATACGAACTGAAGACAGTCCACCAGAACCTGGGCCTTGCTTTTGATTATTACGACTCGGTCGGCGACACGGCCCGCGCCGTGGCGGTCGCGTCGGAAATTCCGAGCCCTCCAGGTGGAGACCACAACCATGTGAGTCAGAGGCGGATCGAGCGGGCGCTGGAACTAGTTCACGATGATTCCCTGGAAGCCGGAATACTTCATTCTGTCCTTGGAGATTTCCAAGGAGTGGCTAATGGTGACTACCCCAGCGCCCAAGATTCCTTTGTCCGTGCTCTCACCATCGCCAGACGCAAAGGCAATGTCAATCTGGAGATAAAGACGCTTAATCATTCGGCCCGGATCGATTGGCACCACCTCCAATTCGATGATTCCTTGAAAAAAAGCCTTACGGCCACCAACCTGGCCGTCGCAGCATTCGACCCTCGCGGCGAAGTCACGGCAAGACATCATGCTTTTATGTGCTCCCACCACTTGGGCGATTCGATGGAGATGCATCGGCAAGCATCGGCGATTTTGGAGCCGGCAGTTCGATTGCGGGACCGATTTTGGCTGGCTACTGCACATTATTGCATCTCGTTCTCACTTTCCCTTCAAGGAGATTGGCGGTTGGCCAGGGAAGAGAACCAACTCGGGTTGGATGTATTGCCCCTCGACCCTCGCCTTTTGGTTGAACGGGCGATCTTAGAGGCGCAGGCCGGAGACCGGCAACAAGCCGAGGATCATCTAGAGCGATTGGCGGAAGTGGCTCTTGGATTCCGATTCGAATCCGGGGCCAATTCGCCGAATGCTCTCTTGGCGCTCTCGTTGCCTCTGGCCAATAACATTTTGGGTAAGACTAGGCAAATTGACGTACGCAATGATTTTGCGGCGGCCGTCATTTCCTCGAACACAACGAATCCCTACTATTTATCAATCGCAAAGGTCGGAGCCTCACTGCTCGCATTGGAAAGCGAGAGCGAGGCCGTGGCTTCGCATTACGCCGCGCTGAAGCCATTGGCTGGTCTAATGTATTGGTTCGTTAGCGTAGACCACTGTCTAGGACGTTTGGCCGGTAACTTGGGAGACCAAGACGCGGCAACCGCCCATTTTCAAGATGCCTCCGATTTTTGCCGAAAATCCGGCTACCGACCCTGAATTGGGCTGGACCAATCATGACCATGCCAAATCTCTACTGATGCGCAACGCTCCAGGAGATAGGGAAAAAGCTGCGGCGCTCCACTCTGAAGCCTTGTTGATCGCCACCGAGTTAGAGATGCCGCCATTGTTAGATAGATTGGCGGATTTTCAGGATGAAATGGACTCAGAACCGGCAAAGAGCCCGGCCTACCCCGACGGCCTCACACAACGTGAAGCCGAGGTCTTGCGCCTCATCTCCGGCGGCAAGACCGACCGGGAGATCGGCGAAGAGCTGTTCATCAGTATCAAGACCGGGGGCAACCACGTGAGCAGCATCTTGAACAAGACCAAAACCTCCAACCGAACCGAARCTGCCTCCTACGCCACACAACGTGGTCTGGTAACTCCGTCTCCCGAAGGGGAAGGCTAGCAGCCTCTGTCTTGCGGCTGAGTGATTTAGTTCAAAGAGCAATCCGACGCCGCCTACTCCAACTCCGCCACCGTTATCCCGTCGCCGCCCGGCCCTTCGCCGTTCTGGGCTGATATGACCAGGGGGTGGCCGCCCAGGTATTCCCGGATGGCTTGGCGCAGCGCTCCGGTGCCC
This sequence comes from Dehalococcoidia bacterium, assembly GCA_002746355.1. Taxonomy (GTDB): domain Bacteria; phylum Chloroflexota; class Dehalococcoidia; order Lucifugimonadales; family UBA3495; genus UBA9611. The sequence goes on from NVWX01000020.1 coordinate 3,605, forward strand.
TTTCCGTGGATGATGCGGACAGATGCGGCGCCGTCCAATGCGGCGTCGTTCAGCGCTTCGTCCACCCGGCTCAGGGCCTCGTCCACGCGAAGTCCGCGCAGGTCCAGGTCGGCGTTGGATGGCTTCCTGGGCGCACGGTTCAGGTAGACTCCCTGCTTGGCAGCCGCCGGGTGCCCCTCGGCCTGCCGCTCCAACTGGTACACCGGGATCTTGGCCCGCATGGTCCCCAGAAGCACCTCAACCCGGTCCTGGCTGTCGGCCGCCGAGATGACTTCCACCGGCTGGGCGATGCCACGGATGTAAACCCGGTCGCCTTCTTTCAGTATCTGCTGCCACGGGACTYTTTCGACTTCRATGGGCGACCACGCCGCCGATTCCAGTTGGCGTTGGACCTCCCGGACCYCAGCGCGACTGGCCTGAATCTCCTGAATCGATTCGGTCTCGGCCCGGGCCCGCGCCTCGGCGTCTTGCCGCAACTCGTAGGCTTCCAAGGAACGTTCGGCCTTGGACAGCCGRTCCAATATCCCGGAGATGCGGCGCTGCAGTTCCTGACGCGATTCTTCCACCAAGTTGGCTTTGGCCGCTTCCACGTCGGCCAACTGAACGTCCAGCTCCCGCTGTYGGCGCACGGCTTCCGACCTGGCGGTCTCGGCTTCCTCGCGCAGTTCCTCCACCACGCGGCGCTCTTGCTGTAGTTCTTGCAGCAGCTCCTCGGTCGCCTGCTCCACTGGGGAGATGCCGCTGCGGGCGTCGTCGATCACCTCTTGAGGCACGCCCAGCCGGGCGGCGATGGTCAGGGCATAGCTCCGGCCCGGCAAGCCTAGGGTCAGGTGGTAGGTGGGCTCCAGGGTGGTTGGATCCAGGTCCACGCTGGCGTTGACCATGCCCGGCTGGTCTTGGACSWMCCKGGCYACACCMCGGTGGTGAGTGGTGCCCACCACGAACGACCCGATCTTCTGGAAGTRACGCAGCACCGCGCTGGCCAGAGCCGAACCCTCTTCAGGATCGGTGCTGGTGCCGAGCTCGTCGACCAACACCAGGGAATGCACGGTAGCCCGGGACATGATCCCTTTCAGGTTGGAGATATGAGAGCTGAATGTCGACATCGATTGCTGGATGCTCTGCTGGTCGCCGATGTCCGCGTAGACGCCGTCGAAACGGGGGAAATGGGCCTCTTCGGCGGGCACATGCAGCCCGGCCTGGGCCATCATGGCCAGCAGACCCACCGTCTTCAGAGTCACGGTCTTGCCCCCGGCGTTGGGGCCGGTGATCAGCATCACTCCCTGGTCCCGGTCCAAGTCAACGCTCACGGGCACCACAGTGCCGGTGAGCAAGGGGTGGCGGGCCCGGACGAGTTTCAGGTGCCGGTCGGCTACTTCCTGGTCAGATACCCACGGAGGCACGGCGTTGATGGCGGCCGAGTGGCGGGCCTTGGCCATATCCAAGTCCAGTCTCGCAATCAGGTCCAGGGTCAGCAAAAGGTCTTCTCCGGACAGCCCCACCATGCCGGATAGCTGGCGCAGTATCCGCTCGACCTCTCTTTCCTCAGCCAGGCGCGCTTCCCGCCAGCGGTTGCCCATGTCGATGGCCGGCATGGGCTCGACGAATACGGTTGCGCCGCTGTCGGAGACGTCATGGACGATGCCTGGCACCCGGTAGCGCATCTCGGCCTTGATCAGCAGCACCATGCGGCCGTTGCGCTGGGTGATCAGCGGTTCTTGGACCAACTCCGCGCGCTGCAGGCGGCGTAGGTTGCGCTCCATGATCTCGTTCAGCCGGTTCTGGGCGTTGCGGGCCTCGCGGCGCAGGTTGTGCAGAACCGGGCTGGCGTTGTCCAACACCTCGCCCGCCGGACTGATGGCGCCGGAGATGGCCCGCTCCAGGTCGCCCAGCTCCGGGATGTTTTCCGAGATGCTGGTCAGCAACGGTATCTCTTCGTGGCGGCCCAGTTCCGTGCGGTCGTAACGGGCGGCGCGAAGCAATTCCCGAAYTAAGAAAAGTTCCTCACCGCGCAGCAGTCCGCCCAGCAAAGCGCGCTGCAGCAACTCCCGGAAATCTTCCTCCGGCCCAAACTCCAGACCGCCGCCCTGCTCCAGGTACTGCTTGGCCTCGGAGGTCTCCTGYTGACGGGTGGCGATCTCCAACAGGTCGCGGGTGGGAGTAAGCGCCCTGGCTCGTTCTCCGCCTACCACGGTCTTGGTRTAAGCGGCGATCTGCTCCCGGACTTGGTCGAACTCCAATAGCGGCCCGGCAAAGCCGAAGCCGCCCAGGTCGCTGTCCCATGACGTAGGCCCGGTCCRGGTACTGAAATCGTGCCGGGTTGATACCGGCGGGTTGTCGGGATTCAGTTCAGCGTCRCTCAATGTTCACCAATCCAAGGCCCAGACGCGGCTCTCATGCAGCGTGCTGCCCARGYCGTCCAGGGTGTCGCGTTTCGGGTCACGGATATTCAGTCTTCGTTTCAGGGTGATGTCCTTGTATTCATCCAACCGCGGGCAGACCTTTAAGAAACCGTTCAGTGTGAACTTCTCCCCGCCCAGGATCACGTGGTCCAACTCGCTGGCCACCGGCTCAAATTGGGCCCGGATGGTCTCGCAGACCTTAACGTACAGCCGGCGCATCTGCCCTTCCCGGACGCGGGTATAACGGAGTTGGGATGTGCCGCCGGCGTGGTGCTTGCCTTTCACGTAGCGTGAGTCGGTCTTAGACGTGGCCAGGTCTCCGCCACGGTAGACCGCCACCGAGTAGCGGCCCAGGCGCACCAGCACCACGCCCACCGTGCGATGGGCGTCCAGCAGCGACCATAGCGGCCCCTCGTTCCAGGTGTCGRRCSSGCTSMWMYSMKKSRYCKRGMWKSRCGGCNYYMTSRSMAGMGCCCGGTCGCCGCCGCGAAAACAGACCAAGCCGCAGCCGCTCTCCTCAGGTGTCTTCCCCAACCGARCCAGCCGCTCCCGCCATTCGGGCGATTCGGCAACCTCGCCAGGTTGCAGATATACAGTCGACRCAGCATCATCTTCGGACGGCTTCCGCACGTTCAGAAGATTGTGCAGGCGCTCCTTGGTAAGCCAGTCTCCGTTGAGTCCGGCTGCAGGCGTGGCTGTTCTGTTTCTAGCTTCAGTCATGATCGCGCAAGAAAATTGTACCACTGCCGCCTCTTTCGCCGGAGCAGCCTCGGCCTTAGAATGGCCTCACAGATAGAGATATTGGAGAACCGATGGCTACGAATCAAACCATGCGCCAACGCCAGGCACGGGTGTTGGAGCGGYTGGRCGARGGGCATAAGRCMCTCCAMGCMTCYCTGGNRGGGATNSGAYCCSGMRGAYGCMTTCCTGGGVTCCCGGTGGTCGGTCTGGGAGGTGCTGAACCACTTGGACACCGAGAAGTTCGTCGCGGCCCTGGAGGACATCGCCGCCGGCAAGATGGATATGCTGCCGCCCTTCAACAGCCGCGAGGAAAAGCTCAAAGAGGACGTTGCCCATCTGGACGAGAACTACCGGCGCTTCCGGGCGCTAGTTGAAGGCCTGACCGAAGAGCAGATGTCCCAGCCGGTAACCGCCCCCAACCCCGAGAATTTCTTTCCCGCGCTGACGCTGCTGGAGTTGGTGGAACGGTCGTCGGGCCACGAGTCCACCCACGCCCGTCAGATCGTCGAGACCCGCAAGTACGTGGAGGCGTTCAACGCCAAGGAGCGGGCCGTGACGTTCATCGTCTTGGACCCMGAACGTCCGTCCGAGTTGGGTGTCGCTGCCGTTGGCCTGCTGAAATACGCCGACTTTGTGGCCGGCGCTCCGGAAGCCCTGGATGCGGTCCGGAACGTGGCCGGAGCGCCGGAGCTGACGCTTACCGGCGAGAACACCGAAGAGGCGATGTCCAGGTTTGGCCGTGAATCCCGCGCCGGATTATGGGTCGTGGTCTGCACCATCGGCAGCCCGTCGGAGTCGCATGCGGAATTGCTACAAGCCGCGGRGAAGCATTGCGCCAAGGTGGTGATACAGCAAGCAGCGAATTAGCTTCGGAAATTTGCCCCGCCCTACCAGTTTTGCTACACTGTCGCGTAACTTCAGGCTGGGCTAAAAATGAGCCTGGCYGGGCAATCAAAATGCAACAGACCCCAGAGAGGAGCCACCATGATTTACGAAGTGCGTACCTATACCCTGAAACCCGGCAGCGTCCCCGAATTCGAGAAGAATTTCGGCGAAGCCCTGCCCTACCGCGAGAAATACTCCAAGCTRGGGGCTTTCTGGCACACCGATATCGGCCCGTTGAACCAGGTGATCCACGTCTGGCCCTACGAGAGCACGGAAGAGCGCGACAGCATCCGAGCCGAGGCCGCCAAGGACGACCACTGGCCGCCGCCGAACGACCCCGACATGTACGTCAGCATGAACTCGGAGATCTTCATCCCGGCGCCTTTCATGCGCCCCCTGGGTGGAGACCAGGCGTTGGGCAAGATCTATGAGATGCGTTCCTACACCTACAAGGTCGGCACTATGGGCAAGGTCATCGACATCTGGGCCGATGCCGTCCCCTACCGGGAGGAGCATTCCCCCTTGGCCGCCGCGATGTACACCGAGGTCGGCGGACTAAACAAGTGGGTCCACATCTGGCCCTACGAAGACCTTGAACAGCGGAACACCATCCGCGCCGAAGCCTCCAAGAGCCCCCACTGGCCGCCGCCAACCCGGGAGTTCCTGGTAAACCAAGAGAACAAGATAATGGTCCCCGCGTCCTTCTCGCCGATGCACTGAGCGGCGCAGGCGCCTTTTATTCGGACGAGTGGCACCGTGATCTGGGAGGAGGCTTTGCTGGTGTATTCGGCAGGGCCTCCTTCGTAGTTTGGACTCCCCGGGATYGACGGAATGCCKTAGGGGCAGGTTTCCAACCCGCCCGGCCTGTCGTAAAMCAGGTCCGTTCAAATCGCCACGGCTGATGTCCAGTGGRGGTTTNGGGGCCGGTAMAATGGTCCGAATCTAGGACGAAATTGGCCGTTGAATAAGGCAGGTTAGAAACCTGCCCCTACGTACCAAGAATCGCGTGCCGATAGATCTTAGGGTCTGGATTCCGTCCTTCCACGAAGGATAGAATGCTGGTGGAGCAGAGATTTTATGAACAAAATCGACGAACAGTTGGAGCTGCTGGTTACGGCCAACCGGATCTTGGCGCGGGAGGGCGTGGTTGACGCCTATGGTCACGTTAGCATCCGCCACCCTGAGCGGCCCGACCGGTACATCCTGTCCCAGTCGCGGGCCCCTGATCTGGTGGAACTCTCTGACCTCATGGAGTACACCCTGGAGGGCGACCCCGTGGACCAGCAGGGACGCTCCATGTACACCGAGCGGCCGATCCACGGCGGCATCTACCAAGCCCGGGAAGATGTGATGGCCATCGTACATAACCACTCGCCGACCGTCATCCCCTTCAGCGTGACCGATACACCGCTGCGGCCAATGTTTCACCTGGGAGCGATAATCGGGTCCGAACTGCCGGTCTGGGACATACGCGACAACTTCCAAGACACCAACATGCTRGTCACCAACATGGAACAGGGCCGGGACCTGGCCGCCTGCTTGGGCGGCCGCCGGGTCTCGCTGATGCGCGGCCACGGCTGCGTGATCGCCGGCCAGACCATTCGCGAAGTGGTGATGGCCTCGGTCTACCTCCAGGTCAATGCCGGACTCTTGTTGCAGTCGCTGCAACTGGGCGAGGTCAAATACCTGTCTCCCGGCGAGATCGAGATGATGTCGGACAGCCAGATGCGTCTCACCGGTCAAGAGCGGGCCTGGGAGTACTGGGCCAACCGCGCCGGCCGGGGTTGATCATGAATATCCAGCCCGAGCCGGAGATCGTCGAAGAGATCAAAGCCGCCAACCAGCGGTTCTACGACGCGTTCTCCGACCTGGACATCGACGTCATGGACCGCGTCTGGGAGAACTCCAACCGGGCCATGTGCGTGCACCCCGGGTGGCCGCCCCTGATCGGCTGGGAAGATATACGTCAGAGCTGGGACCGCATCTTCCAGAACACGGCACTGATGCAGTTCCAAGTCCGCTACTTGAACGTGGTCGTCCAGGGAGAATTCGGCTGCGTCACCTGCGTTGAAGGCATCACCAGCGTGGTGCAGGGACAGGCCACCAACTTCAGCACCTACGCCACCAACATCTTCGCCCGCTACGAAGACGGCTGGCGCATGGTCGCCCACCACGCCTCTCAGGGCGGCTGAGCCAGGCTCTTCCCTCTCCTCTGTCCTAACCCGCGCGCCTTTCCCACGGTTTCTCCCCGCCACCTGATAAAATAGATTCGCTGTCCGGCCGCTCGCCTGGCGGCGCCCCTCTGRCTGCCCCACAGACATCAGAAAGGACACCCATAATGGCTACAGAATCACCGTCGTTGACAAAGACGGATAAGAACCTTTGGTCGGCCATCGTCGCGGAGGCTTTGGCCTACTTGAAATATAACGCCTACGCCCACCGCGCCTTGGAAGAGGGCCACCCGGAAGTCGCCCAGGTCTTCCAGGAAGTTGCCGGCGCCGAGACGATCCACGGGATGAACCACCTACGGGTCTCGGGCTCACTGCACACCACGTCGGTCAACCTGCGCACGGTGACCGAGGGCGAGTCGAAAGAATACAGCACCATGTACCCCAAAATGATCCAAGACGCCTTGGACGAAGGCCGGCAGGACGCCGCCGATTCCTTCGCTTTGGCCATGGACCGGGAACGCCACCACCTAGAGGTGTTCACCAACGCTCTTGAACTGTTGGATGCCAAGATCGCCGCCATCGCCGCCGCCGGCCAGCCGGCTGCTGTAGCTACGGGCCAAATTCCGGCTACAGGGCAGGTTGGAGCCCCCGGCAGCCTACTTCAGGTCGAGACCGATGGCATGACCATGGCGGACTATGTCARCGCGGCCACCGAGATTGACCGGGAGCGGTGGCGGGTCGCCCGCTTGGGCCGCCTACGCGAGGTGGTGTTCGGCGCCCAAGACGGGCTTTTAAGCACCGTTGCTTTGGTCACCGGCGTCGCCGTGGCCGTGGAGAACCAGACCACGGTCCTGGTCGCCGGCCTGGCCGCCGCGCTTCCGGGGATGCTGTCGATGGCCACCGGAGCATTCTTGGGCTCGCGCGCCGAGCAGGACGTGCAGCGGGCGGAGATCGCCAGAGAAGCMCAGGAACTGGAGGACAATCCGGCGGARGAGTTGGCCGAGCTGGTGGTCCTTTACCAGCGGGAGGGCAAGACCTACCAGGAAGCCCGGCATCTGGCCGACGAGATCGCCGAAGACAAAGAGCTGTGGCTGCGCACCTTGGTGGAGAAGGAACTGGGCATCAGCCCCGACGACACAAGCAGCCCAATGAAAGACGCTCTGACGATGGGCGTGGCGTTCATATTGGCGGCCTTCGTACCCATCATGCCCCACTTCTTCATGGAGGGCGGAGCGGCCATCAGCGTCTCAATCGCAGCCGCGCTCACCGGACTGTTCATCCTCGGCGTCGGCAAGGGCCGGCTGGTGCAACGATCGCCGTTAATGCAGGGGTTGGAGATCCTGATCATCGGGGCGATATCCGCGGGTATCGGGTTTGGGCTGGGAGGTTTGATTCCCAGGYTGATCGACTTGGGGTAGGCTGCTGTTTACGTGCAAAATACAACAAGCTGATAACAAATCCATTCGTCCTGAGCCTGYCGAAGGATGCGCATAAGTCAGGCTTGTTGTGGAGACCAATCTTGGCCCAAGCGGTGGTTCGACAAGCTCACCATGAGCGCATGGGCTGGAGGGTTAASAAGGAATTGGTCTACGAGAACCGGCGGCCCTMACCYTAACCCTCTCYCGSSSCGGGAGAGGGAATTTTTGGCTCGTTGAGTTAGTGACTAGCCGTTGGTGCGGGAGAGGATGGCCCGGGCGGCGGCTATGAAGTCGACTGGGTTGTCGCCCTGGACCAGATGTCCGGCGTTCTGGATCGTCTCGGTGGTGCAATCGGTCATCACTTGCCCCATCTTGGCCAGAGTTTCCTCGGCGAAGATGTCGCTGCGGCTGCCCCGTACCACCAGAGACGGGCAGTCCACGGCTTGGACGCACTCCCACAGCTTCTCGGTGGTCCAGTTCGGGTCGTCTCCGCTGCGCGTCCGGTTGCGGGTCTCCGGGTCCCATTTCCAGGACCATTTGCCGTCTGGCGTCTGGCGGATGCTGTATTTCAGGGCGCCCAAGACCTGCTCTTCGGTCCGCCCGGTGTACTCTTTGACCCGGTCGGCGAACTCTTGGAAGCTGTCCAGATTGTTGGGCAATTCGCGGAAATCGCGGATTCGGTCCTGGCCGCGGCGTTGGGTCTCGGGGCCAGTGTCCACGATGGTCAGCGACCGCAACATTCCCGGATGACKCGACGCCCAGATGAAGCTGTTTCGCCCGCCCATGGAATGACCCATGAGGTTGAAGTCATTCAAGCCGAGGACCTCAACGACGCCGTCGATGTCCGCCTGCATGGAGTCCAGAGAGTARACGCCGTCGGCAGCCCAGTCGGTGTCGCCGTGGCCACGCTGGTCCACCGCGATGACATGGTAGTCCGGAGATAAGGCCAAGCTGACGAAGTCCCAACTGTGGGCTTGCTGGGAAACACCGTGGAGCATGACSAGRGTGGGGTTAGCGGGATCGCCCCACTCCAAGTAATGGAAATTCAGTCCGTTGGCCTTGACCGTGCGGTCTACAGGCTCATTCTCGTCAGTGAAGGGCACCCCCATGCCTCGCGCCGCTTCGTGCAAGGTCAGCCCCATTGAATGAGACGCCATATATTCTCCTCTCCGGTCAAAGTCCAAAACCATGATAAACCGAGTGTCAACATTATTGGGCGGGCGGCTCCGGCGCAGCCGTGGCATTCACATTCCAATTGGCTGATGCTATTATTAGRCGGTTGCGATYCAGCATCTCCCGGAGCGATTCCACGAGCGCCGTTCCTGCTGGGAATCGCCTCGCACAATCATAAGCGGCATAAAACCACCGGAGACCATCGTCCCATGACCACCAACGCAGTCGAGATCGAATTAGACCCCAGAGAACTTATGGGCAAAAAGGTCGGGCGCTTGCGCCGGGCCGGCATCGTGCCCGTACACCTATACGGCCCGGGTATGGAGCCGCGGGCATTGCAATGCAACACCTCCCAGTTGATTCGGGTGCTGGCCAAGGCGGGCGGCGCAACGCCCATCCACATCACCATCCAGGGCGAGTCAGGCACTCATCTGGCCTTCGCCAGRGAGATTCAGTGGGAYCCCAAGCGTGACGATCTGTTGCACGTAGACCTCTTGGCCGCAGACATCAGCAGGCCGGTGACCGCCCAGGTCCCCATCATATTGGTCGGCGAGTCAGCTGGGGCCCGCACAGTCAGCGGTACCGTAATGCATCAGCTTCGCACAGTTGATATCCAGGCCCTGCCTCTGGAGATGCCCAGCCAGATCGAGTTGGACATATCGGTGATGGARGAGCCTGATTCGGTGATTCGCGTCTCCGACCTAGCCATCCCCGAAAATGCCACACTACTCTCCGATGTCGAAGACCTCGTAGTCCGGATCGAGCTCCCCAGAGTCGAAGTGGAAGCTGCGGTTGGGGTCGAAGAAGGCTTGGAGGAAGGCGAAGCCGGCGCCGAGGGCGAAGATGGCGGCGGAGCGGACGCCTCCGAGGAGTAATCTCCGAAGCCAAGCCGTTCTGCAACCTTTCCAGGATATCCGCGGGCTTTGAAGAAAAGAACGCCGGAGGAGCGAGCCCCCAAAGGGTAAGCGGCCTCCGGCGGTTGTTTTGGAGACAGGAAATGTTCCTAACCTACRTCGGAGAATCGGGGGTAACCGGCGACACCGTTACCGACCCTGCCCAGCCGCACCAGGTCTATACCGGAYTGTTCGTGCATGAAAGCCAGTCCATCTCGATCAACGGCGAGTTCAACGCCCTTTGCCGCCGCCATTTCGGCGCCCCTCTAGGCCAGGAAGACGCCCCCRCCGTGATGCGGCCGGCAGACGTGTTCCAGGGTCTGGGCTACTTCTCAAGCTGGCCGAGGTTGAAGCGRAACGAACTGATCCAAGACTGCCTGGGAATCATGGTCCGGCGCGAGACCCCGGTGRTTACCTCCTACATAAACAAGCAACAGTTCGTTGATGCCAAAGCGACTGGCAACAACGACTATCTAGCGCCATGGGAGACTCCAACAGGACCGCTGGTCAATAAGTTCTTCTTCGCCGTAACAATGTTCCTAGACGAACTCAACATGTCCTCCATGTCCGAAGACCAGATCATGTCCGGCGCGATGCCCGTCACCAACCACTCCCTGATCGTCGCCCAGAACGGGGCCTCGATGRAACCCCGGTTCATGRGAGAATTCCTGCGTTCCGACGAAGGGATCGACGCCACGGGCCTGATCGACGACATCTGCTTCGTGGACCAGGAAAACTCGGTGGGCAGCCAATTATCCAACCTGGTCGCGTATCTGGTCCGCCGCTGGCTGCAGMACCCGGAGCGCCCCCACCCCTACTTCGACGGTCTTCGCGACAACAAAGTGATCCAAGTCATCTACCCGGTCACGGTCTAAGCGAAATACGYGCACCTACGCCCGCTGTAACCGGGCCTCGAACCACGCCTATTTCTGCTGGCGGTTCCTTTACAAGGAATGGGCCCGGCATTACAATCGCTAGTCAGAAGAGACGACGCATTTCGCAGTTTTCTCTCGCTTTTTCACCAGATTAATTCGACTTAACTGGCCCAGGACTCTTAGAGAAAATGGCTGACCGCGAAGACACACTGCTGGAGAACCGGGCCGCCAAGCTCGCACGCATCCGCGAGGGTGGACTGGACCCCTATCCGGCTCGATTCCACCGCTCCTTTGACACCGCCACCGCGACCTCACTATTCGAGGAACTGGAGCAGAACGACCCACCCGATGAGAAGCTTCAGAACGTCACCCTAGCCGGGCGAATCACCTCGATCAGGGACATGGGCAAGGCCGCGTTTCTAGACCTCCAAGACGCCTCCGGCGTGATCCAGGCGCTCCTCCGCCAGAACAACCTGAAAGACGGCTTCGACCTGCTCAAGAACCTGGACATCGGCGACCATTTGGGCGTCCGGGGCAACCTGATTCGGACACGCACCGGGCAGGTGACGATCGACGCCATGGAACTGACGGTCACCGCCAAGGTCATGCGCCCGCTGCCCGAGAAGTGGCACGGGCTGAAAGATGTCGAAACCCGTTACCGGCAGCGCTACCTGGACCTGATCGCCAACCAGGACGAGGTCATGCCGGTGTTCGTCCTGCGTAGCAAGGTGGTCCGCGGCATACGCCGGTTCCTGGACGACCGCGGCTTCCTGGAAGTGGACACACCCATCCTGGTGCCGGTGGCCGCCGGGGCMCACGCCAAGCCCTTCGTCACCCACCACAACGCCCTGGACCAGCAGCTCTATCTGCGCATCGCCACCGAACTCTACCTGAAGCGGCTGATCATCGGCGGCTTCGACAAGGTGTAYGAGATCGGCCGGGTATTTCGAAACGAGGGCATCGACCAGGACCACAACCCCGAGTTCACCCTGCTGGAGAGCTACGAGGCCTACGCCGATTACAACGACGTTATGGAGATGGTCGAGCAGATGGTCTCCACCATCGCAATCGAGGTGAACGGCTCAACCAAGGTGACGATTGGAGACCAGGTCATCGACTTCGCGCCGCCCTGGCAGCGGGTGAGCCTGCGGGAAGAACTTGAAAAACGCAGCGGCATCGACCTRGAGTCTTTCGATGACGACGCCCTGCGCCAGAAGGCCGGCGAGATGGGCATCGACACCAAAGTCCTGGAGAGCCGTGGCCGCTTGATCGACAAGTTGCTTTCCACTTTTGTGGAGCCACATTTGATCCAGCCGACCTTCGTGCTGGACTATCCAGAAGAGATGTCTCCTTTGGCCAAGGCCAAGCCAGATGCCCCAGGATACGTGGAGCGTTTCGAAGCCTTTGCCTTTGGCATGGAGATCGCCAACTCCTACAGCGAACTCAACGACCCCAAGGTCCAGCGGGAGCGGTTCGAGGCCCAGGAGCAGATACAGGCGCTCTACGAGAACGAAGACGTTGACCGCCAAGACGACGACTTCCTTACCGCCATGGAGTACGGCATGCCCCCCACGGGTGGCCTAGGCATCGGCATCGACCGGCTGGTGATGCTCCTAGCCGGGCAGCGGTCGATCCGCGATGTCTTGTTATTCCCCCAGATGCGTACCCAACAGGGCGGTCCAACCACCGAAAATATCGAGGATGACGGCAAAGAGTAACCCGCACTCCAAAGTAACAAATGCTATCCATCGAACACATAAGAGAACACCCAGATGAGGTGCGCCGCGCCCTTCAGACAAGGGGCGAAGAAGACTCGATCACTGAAGTCCTGGAGCTGGACTCCCAGATTCGCGCCGCCATCACCCAGCGCGACGACCTGAACGCCGAACGGAACCGGGTCAGCAAGGAGGTCGGGCAGGCACGCTCCCAGGGACAGGAAGCCTCTGAAGAGGTGCGGGCCCAGATGCGGCAGATCGGCGACCAGGCCGACGCCCTGAATGAGCAAACCAAGGTGCTGGGGGACAAGCTCGGCGGACTCATGCTGACCCTTCCCAACCTGCCCCAAGACGACGTGCCGGTGGGCGAAGACGAAACTGGCAGCGTCATCGTCCGCCAGAACGGCGAGCCACCGGTCTTGGATTTCTCCCCCAAGCCCCATTGGGAACTGGGCGAAGAACTGGGCATCATCGACTTCGAGCGGGGCACCAAGCTGGCTGGAAGCCGGTTCTACACCATGCTGGGCTACGGCCCCAAGCTGGAAAGGGCGCTCATCGCCTGGATGCTGGATCTCCACAGCAACGAGCACGGCTACACGGAGGTTTCCGTTCCAGCGGTGGTCAAACGCGAGATCATGGAAGGCTCCGGCAACCTGCCCAAGTTCGCCGACAACCTTTACCACGACGATGAAGACGACCTCTGGCTGATACCCACCGCCGAGGTGCCGATCACCAACCTCTACCGGGACGAGATCATCCCGGCCAACACCCTGCCGCTGAAGTACGTGGCCCAGACTCCGTGCTTCCGCCGCGAGAAGGCGTCGGCGGGCCGGGACACCAGRGGCATCAAGCGGGTGCACCAGTTCAACAAGGTTGAGATGTATCAGTTCGTGGAACCCGAGACTTCCAACCAGGAATTGGAAAACCTGGTGGACGACGCCGAGGATGTCTGCCGCAAGCTAGGCTTCACCTACCGGGTACTGCARCTCTGCACAGGCGACATGGGCTTCGCATCGTCAAAGACCTACGACATCGAGGTCTGGGCCGCGGGCTGCGAGGAATGGCTAGAGGTMAGYTCTTGCTCCAACTGCACCGACTTCCAAGCCCGCCGTTCCARCATCCGGTACCGGGCTGAAGATGGCGGACGTCCCCGGCTGCCCCACACCCTTAACGGCTCCGGCTTGGCCCTACCCAGAGTCATCATCGCCATATTGGAGAACTACCAACAGCCCGACGGCTCGGTGGTCATTCCAGAGGTCTTAAGGCCGTACACCGGGTTCGACGTTATTCCGGCAAAGAAGGCCGACAACTAGCGGCTTTCAGCTTAATTCGGAGGCGTGAAAATGGCTGGAAAAATCAGTTGGGGAATCTCTATCCCCCAGGTGTTCTTCGACGGACCCATCGACATGCCGYTRATCGAGAAGTGGTCGAAGCGGGCYGAGGCGCTGGGATTCGAGAGCCTTTGGACGCAAGAAGCCATCACCGGAGCGGTGCCTATCTTGGAGCCGGTGACCTTGCTGTCTTACTTGGCGGCCATCACGGAGAACGTCCGATTGGGCACATCGGTGATCGTGGCGCCCCTGCGCAACCCCATCCAATTGGCGAAGAGCCTAGGCAGCCTGGACCATCTGAGCGGGGGCCGGCTGATCGCCGGGCTGGGTCTGGGAGGCAACGCCAACGACATATCTCCCTTCGGCATCTCGGCGGAGAAACGGGTGCGCCGGTTCACCGAGATCATCGGCGTGATGAAGGCGCTTTGGACGCAACCCGAAGCCCATTTTCAAGGCGAGTTCTGGCAGCTCGACGGTCTCAAGATGGAGCCCAAGCCCCTTCAGAAGCCCCATCCTCCAATCTGGTTAGGGGCCAGGCACACCAACGCCCTGAGACGGGCGGTTAAGCACGGCGACGGCTGGATGGGCGCCGGCTCGTCCACCACCGAAAGTTTCGTTACGGCCGTAGATCAGACCAAAATGTACTTGGAGGAAGCCGGCCGCGACCCCGGGTCGTTCACCATCTCCAAGCGGGTCTACATCGCGGTGGATAATGACGAAAACCGGGCGGAAGGCCGCCTCAGGGAATGGTTCGGCAAGCGGTACGGCAACGCCGACATGGCCTCCCAGGTGTCGGTCTGGGGCTCCACTGCAAAAGTCACGGAAGAACTGGCCAAGGTCACAGGCGCCGGAGCGGAGATGGTCCTGCTCAACCCTGCGTTCGACGACATGGAGCACCTGGACGCCCTGGCGGAAGAGGTGATTCCGCATATCTAGACCGGACTGCTCTACAGGTATCTGCTAGGGGYGCCCAGATGCATCTGGGCACCCCTAAGCACGCCAGCAAGCCCCCTCCACCACATCCCCGTCTGCTTTGAGAAAACCGTGGCGTTCCCACGATCGACCTCTTGGCTTCCGGTTATATAGCTTCGCGGCTGGCTTTAGTCTTCCGACGGCTCGAAGATATAGAGACCGGAAAATATTCAGATCCCGGTATATCCGTCGGCCTCCCTTCAAAAATAGACTGATGTCCAGATAGGGGAATTACCTTCATGCCCCTGCCGAACCACAACACCCTAGCCCGATGAAAGCAATCATTGCAGCTATTGCAAAGGTCCTCGCCTCAAGCCGCAACGATGATCTGACARTGGAACGGGCGGTATACGCCGAGATTGGCCGGATCGTTGGGAYCCCGTTCRGCGTCGCGAACGTGTACGAAAGGTTCGCCGACCAGGTAGCGAAGATCATTCCATTCGAACTGATCTCGATCGCCCACCTGGATTGGGAACGAGACCAGATCAAAGTCATGTACGGGATCGGTCTGGAGACATTGGGTCTATCCATGGGAGACACGATCTCCTTGAAAGACTCTATCGTTGCCGAGATAGCCCACGCGAAAAAAGCGATCCGAACCGACGGACTCCGGTATACAGGACCATTGGGCCGGTCTTTGGGCGCCTCTGGGCTAACGTCCCGCATCGCGACGCCTTTGATCGCCAACGACAAAGTAGTTGGGACTCTGCATCTAGCCTCCAGGRTTCCAGACGCCTACGGTGATCTTGAATTGGCCCGGCTGGAGATCGTCGGGAATCAGATCGCCGGTGCGATAGCCAGCGAGATATCGGTCCAGAAAGAACGAGACCGGGCCAGGCAGTTGGAGTCGCTTTACTCCATAGCGGCCGTGATCGCTCAACCGTTGAGTTTCAAAGACAAGGCCCAGATGATCGTTGATAGGTTGGCCTCGATCACCGACGCGGACTATGTGGCCCTCAGACGGGTAGGAGAAATACCAGATGATTTGGAGCTCGTTGCTTCGTCCAATTCTGGGTCGCTTAAATTTGCGGCGACGATACATATTCCAAACGCGACATTCCTAACCCGCGAATCGTTCATCACTGGCGAACGGTTCATGATTAACGATTACGGAGTCCATCCTGGAGCTCAGCAAGATCTAGTGGCTGGGGGAGTGCAATCCATGTACTTCGTGCCCATMAAGTCAGGGAACCGTGCGCTTGGGTCAATCAGTGTGGCATCGAATTCCCCCAATCACTTCCATGATAATCATGATGGTCTGATTCGGGCGTTCTCCAACGAGATATTGTCCCTTTTAAATTCTGCCGAGCAGGAGGAGAAGCTTCTTAAGTCCCAAGAATCAGCCCTAGAGAGCGAGCGTCAAAATACACGGGTCCGTGATGGGCTTTACCGAGTTTCTCGAATCTTCGCAGAAGTCGGCGATTTTAACGGTAAGGCGAAAGCAGCTTTGGAAATACTCTTAAAYCTCGCCTCCGCCGATTGGGCAACCCTCAGAGTCATCAAAGAATCCGAACCTGGCTTTCACCTAGCAGCAGCAGCCGGTCTCGCTGCAACCGCGTCTCCGCCGATCGCCCTGATCGCGGTAGACCGAATCGCCAAAGACAAGGCGTTCACCGAAGGCGCGTTGACCGTCATCGACGATTACGCTGYTTGGCCCAACGCGACCCAATATATGATTGACATCGGTATGRAATCTCTAGTGTTTCTGCCGATYACCATGAATGAAAGAGTCGTGGGCGTCGTTTCGGTGGTCTCCAAGAAGAAWAGCGGGTTCGGCCAAAAGTCGGTAGATCTCTTGRCCTCCGTCGCGGACGGACTCGGTAACCTTCTCGAGATATCTATCCTCCAAGACAAGTCCGACATCGCCCATAAAGAATCGCAGCGATTGTCGGARGAGTTGTCTCGATCCAACCAAATATTGGAGGACGGCATAATCACCAGGACCCAAGAACTGGAGACCGCAAGACAATTAGCGTTCAGAGGGGAAAAGCTGGCGGTGATCGGACAGCTATCAGCGGGCATGGCCCACGACCTTCGCAATCCCCTTGGCGCCATCAGAAACGYCACCTATCTGTTGAAGAATGAATTGGTCACCAAGGGTGTTTTTGAGGGCAACGCCAAACTCAACACTTGCATCGAGATTATCGACAACCAGGTTAATAAGTCCAATCAGAGCATCACCGACCTGATGGACTTCGCCAAGCTGAAAGAAGCCACGTTGGTGGAGACAAACCTGGATGTAGTGCTAGCGCAGGCATTGGAAACCTTGTCCCAGCGTGATGACATCGATCTCTTGAAGAACATCGAGCCCAATATTCAACCGGTCATGGCCGACGGAGAACAACTGCAGCGCGTCTTCGTGAACCTGGCCAACAATGCCCAAGAGGCGATGCCTGACGGTGGTAGTTTGACCATCGCAGCTAAGAACGTAAACGGCACGGTTCAAATAACATTCTCAGACACCGGAGACGGCATCAGCCAAGAAAACTTGGAAAAGATCTTTGACCCCCTATTCACGACCAAGGTCAAGGGTACCGGCMTGGGGYTGGCGGTCTGCCTGGAGATCGTGGAAGGGCATGCTGGGACGATCAGTGTCCACCGGAACGCGGAGCCGCCCGGAGGCACTACATTCGATGTCAGAATTCCCGCATACAATTAGATTCAAGGAGCATTTATACATGACGCACAAAATCATGGTTGTGGACGACGACACTGACCTTAGGATCACCCTTCAAGAGATTCTGATCGGCAAAGGCCGGGAAGTCCTCGCCGCCAAAGACGGGTTCCAAGCGATAGAGTTGGCTTCCGAAGGCAATATTGACTTGATTTTCATGGACATCCGGATGCCGGGTATGGACGGGGTAGAGACGTTCTTAAAGATCAAGGAGATCCTGCCTAACTGTACCGTGGTTATGATGACGGGCTATGCCGTGGAATCTCTGATCGAACGGGCCCTTTCCGAAGGCGCGAAGGCCTGCCTCAACAAGCCTGTGTCCATTGACGAAATATTGGAGATCGTCGACGCATTTATGCCCGAATTACCCATTGCACACCGGATCATGGTCGTGGATGACGACGCCGACCTTAGGACCACTCTTCAAGAGATCTTGATCGACAAGGGGCGGGAAGTCCTCGCCGCCGAAGACGGGTTCCAGGCGATAGAATTTGCTTCCGACGGCAATATCGACCTRATATTCATGGACATCCGCATGCCAGGCATGGATGGAGTGGAAGCTTTCTTGAAGATCAAGCAGATACTGCCTGACTGCATCGTGGTGATGATGACCGGAAACGCGGCGGAACCCCTGATCGAACAAGCCCTGTCCGAGGGCGCAAAAACCTGCTTGRGCAANCCTGTGTCCATCGAAGAAATATTGGAGATCGTCGAAGAAACCATGCCCGCATAAGGTGTGTCGTAACATCTGCGGTCCCGAGCGGCGTCTGGTCTGATCACACCGGGCCACCGCCCTTCCCCAACCGGCCTCCTTGAACTAGAATGTCCCTCAATCAAACTCGAGGCTCAGGCTAAAAGGGGGAAATGATGTCGGGAATATGGCCGGGTGAGACGCAGTGCGTGGTGCTTCTGGGATTCGACGTGGACGGCGTGTCTTCGTGGTTGAACCGCGATCCCAGCTACGCAGACCACCCCAGCTTGATGTCCATGGCCGAATACGGTCCCTCGGTCGCCACGCCCCGAATCCTGGACATGCTRGATGCCCACGGCATCCCCGCCAGCTTCTACGTGCCGGGTTATGTGGCGGAGACCCACGAAGACATGGTCCGCGAGATAGCTCGGCGGGGCCACGAAGTAGCGCACCACGGCTACATGCACGAGCCGCCGTCGTCACTCACCCGTGAGCGAGAGATCGAAGTGATCGAGTCCGGCATCCGCATCCTGAGCGGCATCACCGGGGAGGCCCCCCTGGGCTACCGTTCCCCCAGTTGGGAACTGAGCGAGCACTCGTTGGAGATATTGACTGATCACGGTTTCATCTACGACAGCAGCCTGATGGGGGACGACGCGCCCTATATCGTCGATTCTCCGGCCAACGGCAAGACCATCGTTGAACTGCCCATCCACTGGTTGCTGGACGACGCACCCAATTTCGTCTACGCGCCGGTGGCCAACCGGCTGGGACCCATGCGCAACCCCGACGAAGTCTACGGCACCTGGGCCGCCGAGTTCGAAGGACTCTACCGCTACGGCCGGGCCTTCACCCTGACCATGCACCCCCAATACATCGGCCGGCCGGGCCGGTTGCTGATGCTGGAACGCCTGATAGAGCACATAAAGTCCTTCCCCAACGTGGAGTTCATGCGGGCCATCGACGTAGCCAAGCTGTGGCTTTAGAGGCGGCAATRCCGCGTTTCCGCTCATCCTGAGCTTCGACCMGGGTCGAGAGYCACCCCGATGCATCGGGGGACCTGTCGAAGGACCCTCAGCGGAAATCAGGTTCGACGAAAGCAAGGTTTCTAGAATCCCTTGCCAACACTCCGCATCAGACTTAACATGTGCGCATATTCCCCTTTGCCAGCGACTGTAGGAGATGATTATGCCTAAGGTACACGACCGCGGCGGTTGGCCCAATGACGACCCCGTTGACCATTCCGAGCACGAGATGGAGGAATGGGAACGCCAGGTTGACGCGCTGAACGGTGTGCTGGGCGACAAGGGACTCAAGAACACCGACCAGTTGCGCAGGGCCATCGAGAGCCTGGACCTGGCCACCTACGAGTCGTTGGCCTACTACGAGAAGTGGACAGCCGCCATGGAGATGCTGTTGGTGGAGCAGGGCGTCATGACCACCGCAGAGATCGACGCCAAGGTAACCGCCCTGAAGCAGGAACAGAGTTAACCATGGCCGGCGACGCGGCAGCAAGGTTCAAGGTCGGCGACCAGGTCCGCATCAGGGTGGGCGTGCCGCCGACCCATTTCCGAACGCCGGAATACGTCCAGGGCAAACAGGGCAAGGTCGACACGCTATGGGGCGCGTACCCAAACCCAGAGTCCCTGGCCTATGGCGGCGACGGCCTCCCTGCACAACCGCTGTACCAGATCGAATTCGCCCAGACCGACCTATGGCGCGACTACAAAGGGTCGGTCAGCGATAAGCTACTCATAGACATCTACGAAAACTGGTTGGAAACCATCTAGTCCCCCATCGGGGCAGGAGAGGACCCAATGGCCGAGAACGGACACCACGACGGACACGGGCACGGCGACAACGCAGAGTACTATGCCCTGCGGGCTGCCGCGATGCAGGCGCTATTGATCGAGAAAGGCGTCTGCACGCTGGAGGACATCTTGACCATGGCCGACAAGATCGACTCCCGCTCGCCGAAAGACGGCGCCAAGATTCTGGCCCACGCCTGGKTAGACCCGGAGTACAAGAAACGCCTATTGGCCGAYGCTGAGGCYGCCTTCCTGGAACTGGGCTACGACCTTCCCGAGACTTCGCCCACGATCACGGTTGTAGAGAACACCAACGAGGTCCACAACATGGCGGTCTGCACGCTTTGTTCGTGTTTCCCCAGGGCCATCATCGGGCGGCCACCCGCCTGGTATAAAGAGTTGGCCTACCGCTCGAAGGTGGTTGTCGATCCCAGGGGCGTGCTGCAGGAGTTTGGGACCGTGATTGACGAAGCGGTCCAGGTGAAGGTCATCGACAGCAGCGCYGACTACCGTTACCTGGTGCTCCCCATGCGTCCCGCCGGGACCGAGGGCATGACCGAGGAACAATTGGCGGAGTTGATCACMCAAGAAAGCATGATTGGCGTCGGCCTCGCCTTGTCGCCGGAGTCCGTCCGCGCCAGCTAGCCTGGGGCTTACCGTCGTTCCAGCTTTCGCCGGAAAGACGCGAGCGGCGTTTCCCAGGTTCAATGGCGTCCCTCTAGTCAGGCCTGTCCAGCATCTGCTGGGGGATGTCGCCGAGCAGCGATTCCAAGGCGGGCATCGCAGAATCGTTGCCCAGTCCTAGGCGCAGCGGCGTGATGGAGATGCAGTTGTTCTTCAGCGCGGCGATATCGCTGTCCGGAGCGGGTGTATCGCTGATGGACTTGTTCCTAGAGATCCAATACCGTTTCTCCGGGCCAACGTTCTCTGCTCTGACATTCTCGCCCCATGACCGGCCCCCCATGCGGGTAACACGTACTCCGGCCACCTGGGACATCTCAATCTTGGGGATGTTTACATTCAGAAACAGGGTGTCGCCGGAATAGTCCTTGAACTTCTCAGCCAGCGGCTTGAGGATCTTCTCGGCGATGTCGTATTTGGTATTGGTCACTGCCGCCACCGATATGGCGATGGTGTTGATGCCTCGKATGAAACCCTGCAACCCGCCGCCCACGGTACCGGAGACCATGACGTCCCAGCCCACATTCGACCCGGCGTTGATCCCGGAAACCACCAGGTCCACGTCCTTGACCAGAGTTTCCAAGGCCAAGATGCAGCTATCGCCGGGGGTGCCCTCCACCGAGAAGGCGCTGACCGGATAAAGGCCGTCTTTTCCGTCCTCGGAGCCGTCCTGAAACTCTTGTTGCACGCTCCAGGGGTCCGCCTTGATCGGCGCATGAAGGGTCAGGCTAGCGCCCACGCCGCTCTGTTGCCGGTCGGGCGCCACCACGACGACCTCGCCAACCTGTCGCAGGGCCCGGGCCGCAGCCCAGATGCCTGGGGCTGTGATTCCATCGTCATTTATAACCAGTATCTTCATGTTTCTCGCTATGCCTAAGGTGCCCATTTACGGATATTGGGCAACGGAGAATATCTTATCAGGCGTGTAATCTAAACACAAAAGTAGGGGCACGGCATGCCGTGCCCCTACTTGGAGGCCACTGTTCTGTCACCGCGAGTGCCGCGAGGGGTCTTTCTTGGTCTCGRATTTCTCTTCCGGTAAGCAACGAGATTCTTCGTTGGCCTACGGCACTCCTCAGAATGACAATGACGGGCGGGTGGTAGCAACAMAAAGAATATCAGCACGGCGCAGCGCCGTGCTGATATCTAGTGCTGTAGCAATCGACCGCTTAGTGGTGGGCTAGGCCTGTGGCGTGGAAGATGGCGTGTTTGAGCTCGATGGCCGCCATGGCCCGGCGGTATTCGGCCGAAGCGAAGATGTCGCCKAGGATGTCCGTGCCCAGATCRCCGTCGATCAGGGCGGTAGCGGCGGCGATGTTCTCATCGGTCAGTTCYTTGCCGATCAGCGCCGCTTCAACCGTCGGACCCCTGGTGGGTTTGGGCGTGAGCCCGCCGACCGCCACTCTGGCGGCGGTGCAGACATTATTCACCACCGTAACCACTATTCCCGCGCCGACCACCGCGAAAGACGTGGCTGGGTGGGCCATCTTGGCGTACTCGGCGTGCTGGTTCTCGGCCAAGACCGGCAGCTCGATGGCGGTGAGAATCTCGTTCTCCGCCAAGACGGTCTCGAACGGACCGGTGAAGAAATCGTCCGCCGACACGGTCCGGGTGCCCCGGCTGGTGATTCCGCCTCTGCCTTGGATCGTGAACTTGGCGTCCATGACCGTCAGAACGGTGGGCAGGTCCGACGCCGGGTCGGCATGGGCGACGTTGCCGCCGATGGTCCCCCGGTTCCTGACTTGGGGGTCGCCGATACCGTAGGCGGCCTCCCACAGAATGCCCGCGGCGTCTTGGACAACGTGGGACTCAGAAATCTCGGCATGCGTGGTCAGGGCGCCGATCCGAAGGGTCCCGTTCTCCACGGATATGCCCTTCAACTCGTCTATGCCGCCGATGTCGATGACCAACGGCGGCTGGGCCAAGCGTAGCTTCATCAAGGGAATCAAGCTGTGGCCGCCGGCCAGTATCTTGGCGCCTTCGTTGTTGCTCAGAAGCTGGATGGCCTCCGAGACCGAACTGACTTTCTGATATTCGAACTCTGTTGCAAACATCGATTAACTCCCCTGTCCCTGGCGAATCGCCTGCCAGACTTTTTCCGGAGTCAGCGGCATGTCAATGCCGGTTACTCCCAGCGGCCGTAGTGCGTCGATCACCGCGTTGTAGACGGTAACGGTGGAGGCGATGGCCCCCGTTTCGCCGATGCCCTTCACGCCCAACGGGTTGTGGGGCGACGGGGTGACCGTGCTGAGAATCTCCATGTCCGGGAACATATGGGCCCTGGGCAGGGCATAGTCGGTCATCGAGCCGGTCAACAACTGGCCGTTATCGTCGTAGACCACGCCTTCCCACAAAGCCTGTCCCCAGCCCTGCACCACGCCGCCGTGGATCTGGCCCTCAACGATCATTGGGTTGATCTGGGGGCCGCAGTCGTCGCCGGCCACGTAGCGTTTGATCACGACATTCCCATTGTCTTTATCGACTTCGACCACCGCCACGTGAGTGCCGAAGGGATAGACGAAGTTGGGCGGGTCATAGAACGCCGAGGCCTCTAGCCCTGGTTCCATGCCTTCTGGCAGGTTCCAGGCCACGTTGGCCATGGTGGCCATCTCCTGGATGGTTTTGCTCTGGTCCGGCGAGCCYYKRACGAAGAACTTGCCGTCYTCRTAWTCYAYATCKKCYTCRGCCGCTTCCAGCAGGTGGGCGGCCAGCAGGCGGGCCTTCTCTTTCACTTTTCGGGCCGCCAGCGCGAGGGCCGCGCCTCCCACCACAGTGGTACGGCTGCCGTAAGTGCCCCAGCCCATCGGGGTATTGCTGGTATCGCCGTGAATGATGCCCACGTCATCGACATCGACACCCAGCTCGTCGGCGAGTATCTGGGCGAATGTGGTCTCCTCTCCCTGTCCGTGGGGCGCGGTGCCGATATAGGCATTCACCTTGCCAGTGGGGTGGAACCGCACGATGGCGCTCTCCCACAAGCCGCCACCGAACCCAACCGCACCGGCAACTTGAGAGGGGCCCAGGCCACAGATCTCAGCATAGCAAGTGACGCCGATCCCCATGTATGCGCCGCGTTCCCGCATCCGGGCCTGCTCTTGGCGAAGGGCTTGGTAGTCTACGTGCCCCAATACCATGTTCAGCAGCGGCTCGTAGTCGCCGCTGTCGTAGGTGATGCCGCTGGCCACGTCGTGCCCGTCCTCAAACTTGGGAATCAGGTTCTTCCGCCGCAGTTCCACCGGGTCRGTACCCAGTTCGACCGCCAGCARATCGATCAAGCGTTCGATCAAGAAGGTGGCCTCGGGGCGACCGGCGCCGCGGTAGGCGTCCACCGGAGTGGTGTTGCTGAACACGCCGTATATATCGGCCCTGGTTGCTCCGATGTCGTAGGGGCCGCTGTAGATCAGGCCGTGGAGTATGGTCGGGACGCCGGGGSCGGCCGTGGACAGATAGGCGCCCATGCCGGCGTAGACCACCGTCCGGATGGCGGTGATCTTCCCTTCACGGGTAGCGGCCATCTCCACATGCTCGATGTGATCGCGGCCGTGGATGGTCGCCAGGAAACCCTCGGAACGGGTGGCGGTCCATTTGACCGGACGGTTCAACTGCATCGAGCARAATGAGGYGATCATCTCGTCGGCGTACATGGGAATCTTGCTGCCGAACCCACCGCCGACTTCCGTGGCGATGACTCGTATCTTGTGCTCGGGTATCCCGGTAACCAGMGACCCTAAGAACCGGACGATGTGTGGGTTTTGGCTGGTGCTCCACAAGGTCAGTTCGCCCATGGACCGGGTCCAATTGGCCACCGCCGAGCGGGGCTCCATCGCGTTGGGGATCAGCCTCTGCTGGAGAATCGTGTCTTTCACGATAACGTCGGCGTCAGCGAATGCCGCGTCGGTGTCGCCGCCGGCGGCTATCCAGTGAAACGCCTGGTTGTTGGGGGCGTCCTCATGGATCTGTGGCGCGCCCGGCTGCATCGCCGCTTCGGGACTGACCACCGAGGGAAGGACTTCATAGTCCACGTTGATCAATTCCAGGGCATCTTCCGCCTGATAGCGGGTCTCGGCCACCACCACTGCAACGGCGTCGCCCTGATACCGGACCACGTCCTTGGCGATAGCCGGATGCGCTACCGCCTTGATGTCGCAGTCCGGAGGGAGCCAGGCGCACGGGATGGGGTTCAGCACTCCATCGGTATCGGCGCCCGTGTATACGGCCACCACTCCCGGCGCTTCCGAGGCGGCGGCGGCGTCGATGCTATTGATCTTGGCATGGGCATGGGGACTCCGCAGTATCGCCGCGTGGRCCATCCCCGGCAGTTGCACGTCATCGGTAAAGGTAGCGCCGCCCGTGATCAACCTTGGGTCCTCCCGGCGGCGTATGCCTGAGCCAAATATCCTTGTCGTCATGGCTAACTCCTCTTGGCTTCGGCAGCCGCTAAAACGGACTTGACGATGTTTTGATAACCTGTGCAGCGGCAGATGTTGCCCTTCAGACCCTGGCGTACTTGTTCCTCAGAGGGGTCGGGGTTCTTTTCGATCAATTCCATCGCCGTGATAATCATCCCGGCGGTGCAGTACCCGCACTGGAGGCCATGGTTATCCCAGAACGCCTCTTGTACCGGGTCCAGTTCGCCATCGGGCGCCACGCCTTCGATGGTTGTAATCTCACTGCCKTCGGCCTGGACCGCTAAGCAGGTGCAGGATTTCACCGTTTTGCCGTCCATCTTTACCACACAAGCCCCGCATTGACTGGTGTCGCATCCGATCTTGGTGCCCGTCAGTCCCAGATCATCTCTAAGAAAATGGACCAGGAGCAGACGCGGGTCCACTTCCTTCTCATGGGCTTTACCGTTCACGGTTACTTGAATATTCAAGATGTTTCCCTCGCGTGGTGGATGCCGGTCGCCAGGCGTGAATTAGCCTCAGGGGGCCGGAGTGCCCAGAGTATATACTCGGTCAGATACGCCGTCAACGGCCCTAGACCGATAATCTCGGTTGCGCAATCTTCAGGCTGGCACTATCATTTTGATAGCGTATTGGATGCCGGAATCCGGCTCCCCCAGGCTTGTAACTACAGGGCTTTCAACTAGGATAATTATGTTCCCACAGAGCGTTTTTCCCGATACCGCAGAGGTCGACTCCCWGGGACAATTGGTGCTGGGAGGCATCAGGGCCACCGACCTGGCCGACGAATACGGCACGCCGGTGTATGTACTGGACGAAGCCACATTACGTAGCCGCTGCCGGAGCTTCATCGATGAATTTCGGAAGCTCTACCCGGCCACCAACGTCAGCTACGCCTGCAAGGCCTACATCAACCCVGCDTTGGCCAAGATGTTCCAGGAAGAGGGHATGGGGTTCGACGTRGTCTCCGGCGGCGAATTGGCCACMACCATCAGCGCCGGDRTCCCCATGGACGAGGTCTAYTTCCACGGVAACAACAAGWCCCCTCAGGAGYTGWMGGAGGCKTTGGARCAYTCCATCGGYTGGGTGGTYGTSGACAGCTTCCATGAGATCCAACTTCTGGACCGCCTGGCCGGTGAAGCGGGCAAGACCCAAGATATCCTGGTCCGGGTCTCCCCCGGAATCGACCCACACACCCATGTCTACACCACCACCGGCACTTTGGACTCAAAATTCGGGTTCTCGATCCAGACCGGCCATGCCGCCGAGGCGATACGCATGGGGCTGGCGGCCAAGAACCTGAACCTGCGCGGTCTACACTTCCACCTGGGCTCGCCTATCTTCGAGTTGSAGCCTTACCGTGTGGCCACGGACCTGGTGCTGCGGTTCGCCGCCGAGTTCCGRGAAGAGGGCCTTGAGATGCAGCGGTTCAGCCCCGGCGGCGGCTTCGCCATCRGTTACACCCGCGATGATGAGCCGCCTCCCGTGTCGGCCTACGCCGAGGCTATCGTCTCCACCATGACTGAAACATGTCAGGACCTGGGTATGGAATTACCGACTCTGGTCATCGAACCCGGGAGGTCCATCATCGGGCCSGCCGGGGTGGCGCTCTACCGCGTCGGGGGTATCAAGGACGTGCCCGGTATCCGGAAATTCGTCAGCGTCGACGGCGGCATGGGCGACAACATCCGGCCCGCCCTCTACCAAGCGGAATACGAAGTGGTCGCAGCCAACAAGGCCAACGTGGAACCCGAGGAAAAAGTTACAATTGCGGGCAAATACTGTGAGTCGGGAGACCTGCTGGCGATAGATATAATGCTGCCAAAGCTGGAGTCGGGAGACCTGCTGGCCGTTCCCGCCACRGGGGCTTACTGCCCGTCCATGGCCAGCAATTACAACATGAACCCCCGTCCGCCAATGGTCCTCGTGAAGGACGGGAAGAGCCGCCTGATCCGCAGGAGGGAGAGCTACCAAGACATGATGTATTGCGACGTGGTCTAGCCGCGCCGCCTGATATTCAAGCATCCAGCAACGGAAACGATYGACACTTTCTCATCGTGTGAGASACAGACATATATGTGGACCATCTACGGCCAAGACCATCTGCTCAAGAGACTTGAGGCCAGCCTGCAGCAGCAAAGGCAATCCCACGCCTACCTTCTGTGCGGCCCGCCCCACGTGGGCAAGATGGCCCTTGCCATCAATATTTCTCAGGCCGTAAATTGTCTCGAGGGGCCGGGAATTCCCTGCGGATCGTGTACCCAGTGCACCAGGATCGCTCAARGGCACCACGCCGACGTTCGAGTCTTATACCCCGGTCAGGGCGAAGAATTCGGGTGGCCTAAGACCATGATTGGCTTGGAGGCTATAAAAGAGACGTTGCGTGTGGTGAACTTGAATCCCTACGAAGGTTCTACCAGCGTCGTGATCATCGACGGCGCTGAATCCATGAGTGACGAAGCCGCCAACGCATTATTGAAAACCCTGGAAGAACCGCCCCCGCACGCGATGTTCCTGTTGCTAACGGCAAATGATGAGGCCGTCTTGACCACGGTTCAATCGCGTTGCCAGACCATGACCTTGGTCCCTCTTGCCAAGGACCGGATGGTCAATCATCTGATCAACGCCCACGAAGCCACTCCGGAGCTGGCGGAGCAGTTGTTCCGGTTGTCCCGGGGCTGTCTGGGTTGGGCGATCGGCGCATTGAACGACTCGCAGGTGCTGGAGCAACGAGACGCCGATCTGGCGAAGATGCAAGAAACACTGGAAGCAGGGTTGGTTACCCGGTTCACCTACGCCAATGAGGTAGCTACACTTTTCGGAAGCGACCGTGAGGCGGCAAAGAACCTGCTGGCTCTTTGGCTGCGTTGGTGGCGAGACCTGCTCCTGATCAAAGAAGGTGCGGAAGAGTTCCTGCATAATTCGGACCACGCGGAGTCCTTAAAGAGCCAGGCATCAGGCCTCAGCACGGCGGAGATCGTGCAGTTCATAAACCGCCTGATGCAGACGTTGTCCAATCTAGATAGCAATGTCAGCCCCAGGCTGGCCATGGAAGTTCTGATGCTTAATCTACCGATCGAAGCAGGCCAAGTATGATCCGGGTTGTGGGTGTCCGTTAGCCACAGGCTGAAGGAAACTGTGTCGGTGCGCTATGACGATGACCGTGTGCTGGAGTTGCCCCTAGCCGATTTCACCAGGAGCCAGCAGTCCCGCAACTGACCCTTTACCCGCGGATGGACCAGGGGATGTAGATCTCCCATTCGTCCAGAATCACCCGGTTCTGTAGGATCAGATACGGGTTGGGRTCCGGGGCCCGCGGCGTCGTTTTTAGGCGCATCTTCGCCTCTGCTGGAGTTCTCCCCGCTTTGTGAAGGTTACATCGGTTGCAGGCCGTCACCACGTTTTCCCAGGTGTGAGCGCCATGTTGCCGCCGGGGAATCACGTGGTCCAACGTCAGGTCGTGGACCTTCTTGCCGCAATACTGGCAAGTGAACTTATCYCGCAGAAACACTTCTTTCTTGGACAGCTTCCGCGGAAGGAACGGCCGTTTCACCATGTATTCCAGCCGKATCACTGAGGGGGCTTCGACCACACGGGAGACGGTGTGAAGTTCACCTTGGTGCTGCTCCAAGAGCTCGGCCTTTCCTTTAGTGACGAGGACGATGGCACGGCGTACGGTGCACACGTTCACGGGAACGTAATTGAGGTTCAACACCAAGACCGGCGCGCGGATTAGAACGTCAACGTCCACCGCCTCCGCAACCCYATTGCCGGAAGCGCCATTTGCCGTCRATCGCGTTTTCTCCGCTTGTTTTACCATGCCGGCCGGCTGTTGGTCCTCCCGCACCGAGTTTGGTCGCGCTCCATCCAAAATCATCTGGAGGAGCAGCTAGGGGAAGTTTCCACCCGGACATCGCCGGGGCCACCACATATGCGCGCACAGCACCCAGAAACACCGTGAGTCTACCGGAGCCGGACCCACGCCGGGAGCCTATTGGCCATCATAGTAGCACAATGGCCGAGACCGGCAAGGATTCGCCCTCCCGTTAACAGCTACTGGTTTTGCCGGCTGTGTTAGTTCGTCAGCTTATCCAGTTCGTCGTCCCAATCGCCGGGGATGAGCTTGACTCCCCGAATCACCACGTCAAATTGGTCGGCCATGAAAGTACCTAACTTGGATTCGTCGATGGTCACATCCAAATCTCGCACTGGGAACCTCTGGATGGCTGTTAGGACGCCGGACACCAGCAGGAACCCGACCAAAAGCCCGACGGCCATCCCCGCCAGGCTGTTTACCATTCCAAAGAGAGGGATTATCCCAAGCACTCTACGGGCAACGAAACTGATTATTCCGCCAATGATGAACAGCAACCCAAAGATCAATACGAAGCCGGCGACGGTCTGGGCGTTCTCGTTGTCAGTGAATGACGAGAAGATCTTTCCCACCGAGTCGCCGATTCGGCTGGAGAGCGCCATGCCAATCACCACTGAGACGAGAGGAACCAGTATCTGCAGCAGACCGGAGGAAAACCCCCAAAGGGTAGTCATTCCCCAAACAACCAGGATAGCGATATCGATCCAGTTCATAACCCCTCAACTCTTGGCCCGCCCGGCCGAATCCAACACGAATCACCAGGTGATTCGAGTGTAGCATGCGGGAATTCTGGTACGCCTWGGGGTTAGCGGGMGGTTGCCACCGCGTTTCGAAGACCTATCAGACCCACCAGCGCCATCACTCCAAAGACATAGGCGCCAATGACATCGCTAGGCCAATGCACTCCTAAGTAGACCCGGGAGATTCCCATCGCGATCACCAACAGGACAAGTCCGGTTTGGATCGCGCGCCGCGGCAACAGAGGTTTCACCCATACGCCGACTAAGTARATCAGCACCCCGCCTATCATTACCGCCAACAAAGAGTGGCCGCTGGGGAAACTGAGCCCGGACGGCAGTGTTTCAATAAGATGGTACTCGGGCCGGGGCCGGTCCACCAAGGTCTTCAGGCCGTGTCCGATCCCGATAACGGCCAGGCCGCCGAGGATCATCATAAYATCGGCATAACGGCGAACGACCGCTAGGCACCCCATCAAAGCAACGRCGGCCGGCATGAACACCCAAAGGAGTCCCAGATTGGCGAGCCAGATCGCCGTGTCATCCAAAAAGTCGCTTCGTAGAGCTTGGAGCCTCATCAAGGCGTCCTCGTCACCTGGGAAAGTGGGGTACGCCCAGGCCAGTAGATACAGAATCAGGGTCGCCAGCACCCCGACCGCCAGGATGTATGGCTTACCGGGAATGCCGGRAAGGGGACGGTTGATCGCGGAAACTTCCATCACAGATTCTACGCCAGCCTGTAATTGTTTAGATTCCATTCCTGATTACCGTATGCCATACCTAGCGTTAATCCAAGCCAGGTCGKCGATGAMATCGCAGGATACTACATACTGGCAAAGAAATGGAAATCAGCGGGCAGCTTTGCGCGTCCCAGGCCGTTTGACGATCGACCCTTTAACGCTCGGGAAATGCTGGGGATGGAAAAAGCCGAGGCCGAACCCAAACTCGGTGTAACGGCGGTACACGGGAAATAGAATCATCAATGCGATTCCGGCGAACAAGTATCCGGCGGCCACGTCGCTGGGCCAGTGATCGCCTTCGTAGATACGGGCAGGGCCCACTGCAACGACCAAAAGTATCGACAAAACCACTACAGCGATCGAAATTTTCGGTCGCGACCGGTGTTCGAAGGCCAGGAATACCAGGAACCCAAACAACAATGTTCCGCCAAATACGTGGCCGCTTGGGTAACTGCTGACTTCGCTTCCAGTCGATGGCCGGGTCCGTTCGACCAGATCRCTCAGGGCGTGGTCACCCAGAAAAGCAAAAACGCCAACCAACATTCCTACMATCACGAACGCCAAGGCCAGCCGTTGCATTCGCGCGA
Organism: Dehalococcoidia bacterium; assembly: GCA_002746355.1. Taxonomy (GTDB): domain Bacteria; phylum Chloroflexota; class Dehalococcoidia; order Lucifugimonadales; family UBA3495; genus UBA9611. Next base: position 34,379 of record NVWX01000020.1, read on the forward strand.
CCAAGAGACCACCGAGTCCCGCGATACCGTAAACCATTCCTGCCTCGAGGCYTGTTAACAAATTAATCACGGTGAAAAACGCGGAAAGCCCAGGGAGGTCCCAGTCCGTGATCCAGTTCATCACCGCTAGGTCTTGACCGTGTTCAGGGTTGGCGTTGATCGCAGCCGCCAACATCGCCGCAAACGCGGCGAGAACAACGGATAACGACAAACAAACGACTGGCAGATTTAGTAGTTGGCGGAAATTGATGATTCGCCCCTTCCCGGTGATATCCACTCTCGCGATTAGCCCCGTCACAACTCTAACGGAAGAAGAGTCCAAAATATATGAGGCGGTTGCACGGATGCGGCCAGATAATTCCGGCCCGGCCCAAAGGTAATCAGGCCTGGGCTGCGGTGTATAATGCCGGTGCGTGATTCAAGCACGTTCAGGGGTTTAAATCAGAGGGAGAAATTGGCGCGCGAAGTGAGTGTGATCGCCATAGACGGCCCAGCGGCCGCCGGAAAGACGGTTGTTGGGCGGGAACTGGCCCGRACGCTGGGGTTCGGTTACCTAGACACCGGTATCATGTACCGCGCCATCACCTGGCTGGCCTTGAATAACGGCATTCCCGTTGAAGACGAGGTCTCCTTGGGGGAGTTGGCCCGCGCCAACCCGATCGGCTTGGTGGGAGACGACGGCAATCAAGTGTTGGTGGCTGGACATACATTGGGCCCGGAACTTAGAGAACTGTCGATCGATGGAAACGTTTCCGTGGTTTCCAAAGCCACTCCGGTGCGAAGAGAACTGGTGGCCCAGCAGCGGCAGACGGCCGCCAAGGGCAAGATCGTGATGATYGGACGTGATATCGGTACCGTGGTCCTACCCGACGCCGACCTCAAGGTCTACCTCACAGCGTCCGCCAAGAACCGGGCACAACGCCGCTGGCAGGAGATGCGGGAGCGGGGACAAGCCGTTGATCTGATGACAGTTCTGAGCGAGACTCTGGCGCGGGACCGGACYGACAGCAGCCGCGAAGATTCTCCGCTCAGGCCAGCCCAAGACGCCTGGGAGTTGAACACCGACGGACTGGATATAGAGCAAGTGGTCCAGAAGATCATTGACCAGGTAAGTAGCCGTTGAGGCGGTCCAAGGACGCTAGGTTCCTCTACCGCCTCGGGAATCTTATGGGGCGGTTCTGCTTCCGGGCATWCGGCCGCCTGGAGGTTGCTGGGGCTGAGTGCGTGCCCCACTTCGGCCCGCTGATCGTTGTCTCCAACCACTTGTCMTTGAACGATCCGCCACTATTGGTTGCGGCGATATCCAGACCCTTGTTCTTCATCGGCAARAAAGAGCTATTCGGAAACCCCATCACGCGGTTCTTCATGCGGTCATTTCACGTTTTGCCGTTCAATCGGTCCGCCGCCGGGATTGACGCCATGCGGGCACTGATGCAGAATCTGGAACGCGACAGGGCGGTGGTAATCTTTCCGGAGGGCACCCGAAGCCCGGACCAGACCATGCAAAAAGGGTTGCTGGGAGTGGTCTACCTGGCGATGAAATCACAGGCGCCCATCCTGCCGGTGGGGGTAACGGGCACCGAGAAATTTCCGCTTTGGCGCGTCACTTTCCCGTTCCGGCGATTGAAGGCCAGCATCGGGCCGCCATTCACCCTGCCGATCATCGAGGGCAGACCCAGCAGAGAAGTGATGTCCAGCTTGCTGGACATGGTGATGCAGCGCGTTGCCGACCAATTACCGCCCGAGTACCGGGGCGTCTACGGCAGGAACCCGGTCAACGATTCGGCCAAACAAACGGTTTGATCCAAATATGGACCAATAACAGACCTCGGAGAGACTTATGCAGCAAGCATCCAAATTCGGCATCTACTTGAACGCTCAGGATAATCAGGTGGTGCGCATCAATTCGCCGTACTGGATCCCGGAAGAGCCCGATTGGGTTTTCCTGACCAACGAGGTCAACGCCACCTTGCTCAACATCCGCGARATRGCCCAGGAGAAAGGTCTCTCCAAGGACTCCAGAGCGATCACCTGGGGCACCATACCCCTCAAGGACTAGCGGCCAAACTATGCAGACGCAGAGGAACGGCTAAAAAGTGTCCGGTCCGGTGGAAGACCTGCAAGTACGGCAGCGGCTGGAAGCTTTGGAAGATGGCCTATCTCCATACGCCAGCCGGTCCAGCCGGTCATTGGGCCGCGAGCGGTCTGAGACRCCGTCTCCCTTGCGCACCGAGTACCAGCGCGACCGCGACCGGATCATCCATACCAACGCTTTCCGCCGCCTGAAGCACAAGACGCAGGTCTTCCTAGCCCCCTCCGRCGACCACTTCGTGACCCGCCTGACCCACACGTTGGAGGTGGCCCAGATCGGCCGCACCATCGCGCGGGCGCTGAACCTGAACGAGGACTTGGTGGAAGCCATGTCCTACGGCCACGACCTCGGGCACACGCCCTTTGGACACTTGGGCGAGGAAACCCTCGATCAGGTCTATCCTGAGGGCTTCACCCACAGTTCCCAAAGTTTGCGCATCGTCGAGCAATTAGCCAGGGAYGGTGAAGGGTTGAACCTAACTTGGGAAGTCCGACAGGGCATCATCTCCCACTCCAAGCCCCAGGGCGATTTCTTAGACGTAAAGTTAGACGAGTCACTTACTTTGGAAGCCCAGATACTGCGGCTGGCCGACTCGGTGGCCTACTTGAACCACGACATCGCCGACGCCATCCGGGCCRGAATGCTGAAGGTGGAGGACCTGCCGGAACGGGTCAACCGGGTCCTGGGGACAACCCATTCCCAGCGTATCGATTCCCTGGTAACTGGAATCGTCCAGGAATCGTGGCCCGCCTCTGGGTTGGCCGACGGTGCGGTCGAAGAAAATCCCGTGATCGGCATGGACCCAGATGCGCGGGAGGCCATGATGGAGCTGCGGGACTACATGTTCCAGAACGTCTATCTGCCCCTGGGCAACACCAAGCGATCAGAAGTCGGCCGCGACGTGGTCAAGCTGCTTTACCGCTATTTCGTGGAGAACGCCGAGGARATCCCGCCGCCCTACTTCAGCCCCGGCGCCGACCCCGGCCGTGCCTCCGTGGACTACGTCGCCGGCATGACCGACCACTACGCTATCCGCCAAGCCGAGAAGCTGCAACCCGGCATCACGCAGGGGGTATTTCAGAGCGTCCCGTTAGAGGACTAGTTCCGGTCTGTAGACGGCGGACTAACCCCTAAATGCAGGCATGACCTCTTCRGAGATGATGCTCAATTGGTCTTTGAAGACTTCCAGAGGCATACCCATGACGGCGCCGATGTTTACCCTTTCCACGCCCGGATATTTCTCCTCGATACCCTTGAAATGCTCCACGACATCTTCCGACGTTCCACAGAGCCAAGAGCCGGCCTCCACTGCTTCATCCAGCGTGGGTAAGGCGACGCCCGGCGTTTGGCCCTTGTTGACCACCGAGGCGTTCTGCTCGTCGGTCAGAGGCATGACACCCAACGGACCCGCGAACTTCATGGCCTCTTCGAAATAAGGACGGGCCTGTCTGATCGCTTTCTCTTTAGTCTCGGCGATGAAGATGCGGAAGCCTAACGCCACATCTTCGCCCAGTCCTGATTCCTTTCCATATTTGGCTCGGGCAGACTGGAGCATCTGAAGCTTCTCTTCCAGCGCCGCGGGCGGGTTGTTGGCGATCAACGGCTTGATGCCCATCTTCGCCATGAAGTCGATGCCTCTGGGGTTGGCGCTAACCAATGGCTGCCAGATGTCCACCGGCTGGGTCAGTGGGCGGGGAACCAGCGTCAGCTCCTTAAGCTGGTAACCGCGGTATGGGACCTCCGGGGGCAGTTGGTAGTGCTTCCCTTGGTGGGAGAACTTCTCCTGGGTGAAGGCTTTGGTGATGACCTCCAACTGCTCTTCGAATAGCTCCCGGTTGGCGTCTGAGTCCAGCATAGGCGCGCCGAAGGTTTCCACCTCTCTGGTGTGGTAGCCACGTCCCACGCCGAAGATGATCCGGCCCTTGCTCAGAACGTCGGCCATGGCGAAGTCTTCGGCCAGGCGGAGGGGGTGCCACATGGGAACGATGTTGAAACCGCAGCCGAACTTCAGCTTTTCAGTCTGGGTGGACAGGTAAAGGCCGAGCATCAGAAGGTTCGGAATCGCTTCATAGCCCTCCGGCTGAAAATGGTGYTCGGCCATCCAGAACTCMTGGAAGCCGGTCTTCTCCAGGTGCTTGGAGATATCCAAAGCCCAGTCGAACGTCTCAACCAATTGTTCGTTGGTGTACCACCGGTCATTAGCCGGCGTACCGGCTAGCCCGATATTTTCGTCGACGACGTGGCCGGCGTAAGAAGCGGAAAAGTTTCTGATCATTGTTTTAACCCCTGGTTAATATCTGGTTTTCAATAGATTGAGGCCCMATCTCTGGGGCCCCTTTCTTATCAACAGCTAGGCAGCTGGTCCAAGCAAAACGCGGCGAACCGCTACTCCTTGGGCACCTGGCTGGGCGCGGGATTGACCAACTCGATGCCGATGGTCACCGGGAAGACCCGGACCAATTCCTCCACGGTCCAGATGCCGTCCTTCTGGATGGTCCTCACGGGCTCGGGTTCGTTGAGCAGGGTCACCAGGCCCTCGGTGACGTGGAATACATGRCCGTTYACGTGGGCYGCKTCGTCGGAGGCCAGCCAWGTMACMAWGGGKGCRAYRTCKTCRGCCYCGCCCCKSARKNTCWGRRCCGCNCCGRWNNNNATKCCACGRGCRGMSCKYAGSTYRCGAGMKTCRTCRGGRAYGCYRSYRRTCATMCKRGTRGMSGCRCTSGGKGMRATRGMGTTRGCGGTAACACCATAACGKCCCATRTCYCKSGMAACCACCCGGGTGAACCCGGCGATAGCGTCTTTGGCCGCGCCGTAATTGGCCTGACCGGAGTTGCCGTAAAGCCCCGTTGTGGAGCTGAAGGTGATGATCCGGCCCGAACGTTGCTGCCGGAAGATCACGCTGGCGTTCTTGACAACCGAGAATGTGCCCTTCAAGTGGACGGCGATGACGTCGTCCCACTCTTGTTCGGACATGTTGAATATCATGCGGTCCCGGAGAATCCCGGCCACCGTGACTACGATGTCCAGCTTCCCGAAGCTGTCCAGGGCGGTCTGGACGATCTTCTCGCCGCCGGCCATGGTCGCAACGGATTCCARGCAGGCTACGCCGTCGCCGCCTTCGGCTTTGATCTCGTCCACCACCGTTTGGGCGAAGGATGAATCGGCGCCGGTGCCGTCTACGTTAACGCCGGGGTCAACCACGACTACTTTGGCCCCTTGGGCGGCCATCAGCTTGGCGACGCCCCGGCCGATGCCGCGGCCCGAGCCGGTTATTATCGCCACTTTGTCTTTCAGCAGGTCAGCCATCAGATTATCTCCATCTGGTTAATTATCATTTCTTTATTGATTGGGGTCCGGCGATCAGGCCCGCTCCCAGAGCAGGACATTCGTTAGGTCAGCTCTCGATCCCTTGATGGGCTGGGTACTGAGGCGTAATCGCTCCCCTTCAAACTCGTAATTCCTTGTCTGGATATCGCCGATCCAATTGGGGAAGAGGGCTCCCGCAACCCGATGGGTCACCTGGCCTTTGGACTCGTTCACTTCGTAGGTCCCGTAGTAGGCGATGTACCCTTCGAACGCTGTCTTAATCTCTTCCTCGGTCCCCTTTAGCAGGTTGCCCGACTCGAACTCCGGCCTGCCGCTGCCCACGATCTGGCCGGAGAAGTTACCGTGCCCGTCGTAGATCAACTGGCCCTCGGGCTTGTCCCCGTAGGGGTAGCTGATGCGGCCGTCGGACCACTTTCCGTAGCACTCCAGCAACCGCCAGGTACCGGCAAAATTATCGGAAGCCACGCCTAGCTTGGCTCCCTGGCCGGGGCCGGGTTAGGGATGTCTTTGGTCAACACATCGCGGGCCATCTGGGACAACTTCTCGATGTCCCAGGTGCCGGACGGCTCATATATGGCCTTTTGCGGCCTGGGCTGGGACACCAACGAGATGGTGTCTCCGTAGACCAAGAAAGTCTGGCCATTGACGTTCTCGGAAAAATCGCTGGCCAGGTAGGCCACGAAAGGCGCGATGTGGTCAGGRTCCAAGTTGGCGAGTTCTTCGTCGCCGGCGATGGGGGCCACCCCACTGCGGGCCCGTATCTCCGCGGCGCTGTCGGGGATGTCCGCAATCATGCGAGTACTGGCCCGGGGCGCGATTGAGTTGACCGTCACGCCGTAACGGCCCATATCCTTGGCCACGACCTTGGTGAACCCGGCGATGCCCGATTTGGCGGCGCCGTARTTGRYCTGKCCSRWGKTGCCSMKYMGMCCGGMMTCGGAWSWGAACGTTATGATCCGGCCGGAGCGTTGCTGGCGGAAAAGGATGCAGGCGTTCTTCACCACGGTGAAAGTGCCCTTGAGGTGAACGGCAATCACGTCGTCCCATTCCTCTTCCGACATATTGAAGATCATGCGGTCTCGGAGTATCCCGGCGCAGGTTACAACGATGTCCAGCTTTCCGAAATTATCAACAGCGGCCTGGACGATCTTCTCGCCGCCCTCCATCTCGGTGACCGACTCCATGCAGGCGGCGGCGTTTCCGCCGGCGGCCTTGATCTCGGAGACCACCTGTTCCGCCACGGACTGGTCCTGACCGCTGCCGTCCACGTTCACGCCGGGGTCAACGACCACCACGCTGGCGCCTTCCGCGGCCATCAGTTTGGCTATGCCCCGGCCGATACCACGGCCGGAGCCGGTGACGATGGCCACCTTTCCATTCAACATTTCCGCCATTATTGCCTCCCTGGGCTTGGTTTAAATTTGGGCAGACAGAACTGCCGTTTACTGCTAATCACTTTTGAGCAACCGGGGGCCGGTAAATTAACGTATGGGCAACGCGACGGTCGCCGAACCGGGCGTGGTTTTCTCGCCCTTTTCGTTCTCCAACCAGATATCGCAATCGACCAGATTCGCCCCGCCCTCTTGGTATTTCTTGGTCACAACGCCCTTGGCGGTGACCGGGGTGCCGGGAATGTCCATGCCCCGATACTGGCAAGCCAGGCGCTTCAGGTCGCCGTCGGGGCCCATCCATTTGGTCACCAGATGGCCCAGAAAAGCGTTCTTCAACGCGCCGTGTAGTATCACGTCGTCCAGGTCGTTATTCTTTGCAAAACTCTGATCGTAGTGGATCTGATAGTAATCACCGGACGCGCCAGCATACTTCACCAACTGTTGGGTGGTCGGGTTCTTAACCACTTTCGGCAATTCCGTGCCTTCTTCAATGTCGTCCCAATAAACCTGATCGGCCATGCTGGGCTCCCATCGCCGTTACCGGCGTTTAGTGTCCGCGGATCTAGTATCCGCGGTTTCAGTATCGAATCGAGGTGCTGGTCTGTTTGGCGGCTACCTGATCGAACTGATTGCGGTAGGTGACCACGATAGAAGTGATGATCATCAACCCCATGCGTCCGGTGCGTTCGTTGATATCAGCAATCTCGGAGATGGCCGTGATCCGGTCACCGGCCCGCACCGGGTGGAAGTACTCCCAATCGCTGCCGCCGTCCAGCAGGCGAGTGAAAGGCATATCGAAGGGATAGGTCGGGCGGTCCACACCCACGGAACGGAGGAAGGTGGGCGGAGCGATCAGACCGCCGTAACGACTCTCTCGAGCCGCCTGCTCGTCGTTAAAGACCGGGTTGTCGTCTTCGATGGCTTGGGCGAATTTGATTATCGCCCCTTTCTCAATCTCGATGGTGGCCGGCGCGCTCTTCTGTCCGATGGCCTGTTTAATCATTTCTTCGGTCAAAAATGACGCGGGAGTAGTCACGGAATACCTCCTGTTTCAGTGCAGAGAAAGTTTATCTGTCGGCCTGTTGAGTGTCAAGAAATCGGGCTAAGATATTGGACACACCAGCCACGCCGCTATATAGTTTGTTGGAATGCCCATCCGGCCCGGCATCCAGGCACGTTTCCTGCCTGGGAACGACTTGCAACCGGGGCCGGCCGCCAGGCGTTTTCCCAGGAGTCTCCACCAATGGAATATGGATTTTACCTTCCCAACAGCGGCGCGGGCGCCGAGCCTGACGCGCTGGCCAGCATAGCGAAGCAGGGCGACCGCTTGGGTTTTTATTGCATGGTGATGCCCGATCATATCCTGCAACCCAACCGGGTGGACTCCACCTACCCCTACAGCCTGACCGGCGACATCTTGGCGGCCGGACAATCGGGGGACGGCGAGTGGCCGGAGCAGATCACTACCCTGGCCTACCTGGCCGGAGTTACCGAGCGCATCCGCCTGGTCACAAGCGTCATGATCATTCCCTACCGCAACCCCATCCTCACCGCCAAGATGCTCGCCACCCTGGACATGCTGTCCAAGGGCCGGTTGATCCTGGGCGCGGGGGTCGGCTGGATGGAGGAAGAGTTCGAACTTCTGGACGCTCCTCCCTTCGCCGAACGGGGCGCGGTGACCGACGAATACCTCCAGGCTTTCATCGAGCTCTGGACCAAGGACGACCCCAAGTTCGAGGGTAAGTACGTTAGCTTTTCGGACATCACCTTCCTTCCCAAGCCGGTGCAGAAGCCATATCCGCCCATCTGGATCGGCGGACAGAGCAAGCCGGCCATCAGGCGCGCGGCCCGGCTGGGCGATGCCTGGCATCCCGTGGGCGCCATACCAGCCACGCCTCTGGAGCCGGAAGAGCTGGCTGAGAACCTGGTCCTCCTGCGCCGATACGCCGAGCTGSCCGGCCGGGACCCATCGAAGATTCAAGTCTCAGTGAAAGCGCCCTTATACGACTCAGGAGATTCGGGCGGCCCCAGGCGGCGTTTCAGCGGCTCAGCCGACGAGGTCCGCCAAGATGTCCAGACCTACTCTGACGTGGGAGTGACCCACCTGATATTCGACTTCCGCACGGCCGACCCGCACCAGACTGAAGACCGGATGGCTCAGTTCGCCGAAGAAGTGATGGCCGTCACCTAGGACAGCCGCCCGGACCATTTGACCGGACCATTTGAAAGGACGTATCAAGGAGTTCAATGAAATACGGCTTCTACCTTCCCAGTGGCGGGCCTGCCGCCCAGCCCGGCAATCTGGCCAGCATCGCCCGGCTGGGGGACCAACTGGGCTTCTTCTGTATGGTCATGCCGGACCACGTTGTTCAGCCACGGACCGTCGAGTCCCAATACCCCTACAGTGTCACCGGCGACATTCAGCAGGCCCATCAGGCAGCCTCGGATGAGCGCTTGGAACAGGTAACGACTCTGGCCTGGCTGGCGGGTATCACTGAGACTATAAAACTGGTCACCAGTGTGATGATCATCCCTTACCGCAAGCCGATCCTCACGGCCAAGATGCTGGCCACTTTGGACATGCTGTCCAAGGGCCGATTGATCCTGGGCGCGGGCGTGGGCTGGATGGAAGAAGAGTTCGAATTGCTGGACACGCCTCCCTTCGCCGAGCGTGGCGCGGTCACAGACGAATACCTAAGGGCTTTCATCGAACTGTGGACGAAAGACGACCCCACGTTTGAGGGTAAGTACGTTAGTTTCTCGAACATCACATTCCTGCCCAAGCCAGTGCAGAAGCCCTATCCGCCAATTTGGATCGGCGGACAGAGCAAACCAGCCATCAGGCGCGCGGCGCAGATCGGCGACTGTTGGCACCCAGTGGGCGCCATACCCGCGGCCCCGCTGGAGCCGGAAGAGCTGGCCGAGAACCTTGTGTTGCTACACCGATACGCCGAAAAGGCCGGCCGGAACCCCTCAAAGATAGAGGTCTCGGTGAAGGCGCCCTTGTATGATGCCGGAGATTCAACCGGTCCCCGCCGACGGTTCAGCGGCTCGCCCGACGAAGTCCGCCAAGACGTCCAGACCTACGCCGACGTGGGCGTCACCCATCTGATCTTCGACTTCCGTACCGGAGAGCCGAAACACACAGAAGACCGCATGGCGAGGTTCGCCGATGAAGTTATGGCCGTCACCTAGACCGGCTATCTATGGATAACCTTATTTTTCAGCTAGGAGGCGCTTCATGGAATCTCTGAACGACCGATTTGAAAAGGGCCAGAATATGCGGTCGTTGATGGCCCAAGGCGACCCAAGCCATTACACGCTGCCCGGCATAGACCAGTTGGCCCCAGACCTGAAACGGATCATCAACGAGGCCCTCTTCGGCCAGATCTGGGCCCGGCCCGGACTTGACCCCAAGCACCGCTGCATGGTGACCATCTCAGCGCTGACCGCCAGCGGGCATCTGCCGCTGCTGCGCCGCCACATCGAGCGCGGGCTCAACCTGGGGCTAACGCCAGAGGAGGTGGTGGAAGTTTTCGTCCAACTCACTTTCTACGTCGGGGTGCCGGCGGTGGAAGCGGCGATGCGCACCACCAAGGATATTTTCGAAGAGCGCGGCATCGAGTTCACTCCGACGGAGGTCTACGACTCCACCTTGTCGGCGGACGAATTATATGAGATAGGCAAGAAGASCTTCGAAGAGCACATCGGCGAATCATCTCTATACCCRATCGAGGACACCGATTCCATCGAGATGGAGCTCGGACGGCTGATTGACGAATACCTCTGGGGCGCCATCTACACCCGGCCAGATCTCGACCCGCAAAGCCGCGCGATCTGCGCTCTCTCAGCTATGACCGTACTGGGCCAATATGACCGGCAGATACGCCGCCGCATCGAAGGAGCGCTTCGAGTGGGGGTTACACCCCAGCAAATCATGGAGGTGTTCTTCCACCTGATCCTCTACGGCGGGTACATCAACTCCCGGACCGCCATGCGGGTGGCCCGTTCAGTCTTCACGGAACAAGGCATCAGCGCCTAAAAGTTATCGGGAGAAAATAGAGGAGAAAGAATATGAAACTGCGTCTTGATGACGGGATAGAGCTTTTCTACACCATCGACGATTTCACCGACCCTTGGACCGAGCCTGAGACGGTGGTGATGCACCACGGCATGGCCAAGAGCCACAAGATGTGGTTCGGCTGGGTGCCCATCATCGCCCGGCACTACCGTGTCATCCGCTTCGACATGCGTGGCATGGGACTATCGGACGTGTCGGGGCCGGAGCACGCCTGGACCTTGGACAGCTTCACCAGCGACCTCAAAGAGTTCGTCGACAAGATGGAGCTGGAGAAGTTCCACCTCATCGGTGAGACCGTGGGCGGGTCTATATCCATGAATTACTCCATCAACAACCAGGAGCGGTTGCACTCGCTGACCGTGGCCACTTCACCAACCAATTTCGACTCCCATCACAAAGAGAGCGCCGACCTGATCGAGCGCGAGGGGATCAACGTCTGGGTGGAAGAGTCCATCGGSCGCCGRTTGGACCCRCAGATCGTCGACCCCGCCTATATCCGCTGGTACGCCGAGCAGATGAAGGCCACCCCCGCCCACGTGGTGGCCGGATTCCAGCGCAACGCCGGGGGCGACATCGGCCCCATGCTGAAGGATGTCCAAACTCCCATGTTGATGCTGGCGGCGGCTAACCTTCGAGAGGAAGTCCTGGGAGATTTCAGGGGTTCGGCGGACCTGTTCCCCAACGGCCGCAAGGTGATTTTCCCCGGCGTTTACGGCTTCGTCCAACACATCATGCCGGTGCCCTGCGCCAGGGTGTGGCTGGACTTCGCCAATAGCCTGATTAGGTGACTCGCCTAACCGGACAGAGCTCTTTGGGCAAGGCCGCCCCTCATGCWGGACCGCCTAACGAGACCTGTGAAGCGGAATAACCAACCCAGACCGCCGCGAGTCCCAGACAAACCTGGAGGCCCACATTCGAAAACGCAGCCAACGAATTTCCAGCCTTGAGCAACTCGACCGTTTCGTAGCTGAAGGCCGAGAAAGTGGTAAATCCTCCCAACACGCCGATCAGCAACAACGCCCGCGTTTCCGGACCAAGCAAGTTGCGGTTCTCTGAGAGGCCCGCCAATAGCCCGATGAGCAAACATCCGATGATATTAACGGTTAGCGTCCCATAGGGAAATGAAACGCCGCTAAATATCTCTTGAGCCCATCCAGAGACTAGATAACGCATAACGGCGCCGAAAAAACCACCGGTTCCCACCAGCAAAATCAGCAGCAATATAGGCTTCCTCTCATCAAGATACCCGCCGGATCACCTGGTTTMTCCGTTTCGAGTTAGCCCCGTTATCAGCGGTCAAAGAAACATGACGCGATGGCCTGGCTGCACTCTGCGGCGGTTAGCCCCATCTTTTCATTTTAACGATGAGCGGTCCCTCGGCGACCGAAACGGGTTTGACGCGAAAATTCCACCGGCCGGTCTCGATAACTCCGGAYCCGCCTCCAAAGCGTTTCAGCGGCCTCGATCCGAGCATGCCCGGGCGCGCGCCGTTCGTTGACCGGCGCGAAACAGCGGAATACAATCTGGCCTGTCCGCCCACAGCCCCTTTCCGGAGTGCGTACATGCCCGACGCCCTCAGCCGTTCTTATGCCCGTTTCCTSGCACCCCTAGAATATGGCGATCTCCCTGACCAAGTGGCGGACAAGCTCAAGGCCTCGGTGCTGCACACATCGGGACCTGAGTGCCGGCTTAGTTCCTAAATCTAACAATAGCCGCCCGCGCCAACCGATCGCCCTGAGCTCCGTCGAAGGACCGTTGTCTAGGCGCAATCATGGTTCGACGTCCTTCCGCGGAAGGAACCACGAACGGATGGCGACAAAATTCTAGACGGACCAAAATAGCCTGAATCTGTAAATCAAGTGAGGGCGCAACCAACATGGATCTATCGTTGGAAGGAAAGATCGCCATAGTGACGGGCGGCAGCAAGGGAATCGGCCGGGCCACGGCGTTGGCGTTGGCCCAGGAGGGCGTGGACGTGGCGATCTGCGCCAGGGGCATGGAAGACCTGGAAGCCGCCGCCGCCGAGATCCGGGCCGCCACCGGCCGAAAAGTTCTGGCCGTGCAGGCCGACATGGGCAACCCCGACGACATCAAAAACCTGGTTGCAACCACGGTTGCCGAGTTGGGCGGAGTCGACATCCTGGTCAATAACGCAGTCAACTCCAAGGCGGCGCCCTTCATGGACCTGGCCGATGAGGACTGGTTGAACCACATCAACGTCAAGGTCATGGGCTACGTCCGCTGTTCCCGGGAGGTGATTCCCCACATGCAGGCCCGGGGTGGCGGAAGAATAATCCATATCGGCGGCATGGCTGCCCGGCAAGCGAATACACTTGCCAACAGCAACGGCGTAACCAATTCATCGGTCTCCAACATGGCCAAGAATCTCTCTGATGCGTTCGCGTCCGACGGAATCCTGGTCAACTGCATCCATCCCGGAACAACAAGGACCGAAAGGCAGACCCGAAGTCTGCTCGCTCGAGCGGACCATGCCAGTATTTCAGTTGAAGAGGCCGAACGCCGCGCCGTCGCGGACATACCGATCGGCCGTATGGTGGAATCCAAAGACATCGCCGACCTGATCTTGTTCCTGGTCTCAGACCGAGCCGGGGCCATCACCGGCCAGACCATCGCCGTCGAGGGAGGAGCAGGCCGGGGAATGAACTTCTAGCCCTCACGTTTGCCAACCGCATCCGATACTCTGAATGAGGCATCAGAACACACAAGCATAAAACGCAAGGCCCTATCAATTACGGGAAACTGGGCACGACCCCACCGGCGGTCTCACGACATGAACCAACAGGAACGATAGATGCATAACCTGGCTAACGGACTTGGACTCGCCTCACGAGCGCTAACCCGGCGGACCCTTTTCTTCCTCACTCCTTTGTTGCTGGTCCTGGCAGCGGCGTGTTCCTCGGACTCGAACGCCCCAATCTTCTCCAGTGAACAAGAAGCCGGCGGACCGGAATACTCCGCGATAATCATCACTCTGGACCATGGTGTGGGCCAGAACCGAATAATGTTCGGCGTCGTCACCCGCGAAGGTATGCCGGTGCATGGCGTGACGTCGGAAGTTGCCGCCTATTTCCTCGTGCCAGAGCAAGACGCCAGGGAACTGAAAGACTCGGCCACCGCYKMATTCGTAAGCTGGCCRACCTCRGTSGGYGGSGTRTTCGYTGCGGAAYTCGATCTGGATGTAGCCGGGGCCTATGAGATCGACATCGATTTCACGRSCAAYGACGGCACACCGATATTTGCTCAGACCAGTTTCMTCGTCAAGGAAGAGCCTAGCACCCCGGCCATCGGCTCTCCCGCTCCGGCCAGCGTGACSCAYACCGCCGCCGGCGCCGACAACATCTCCCATATCACCAGTTCTCCGGAACCGGACCCGGACCTGTATCAGATGTCCATCCACGAGGCGTTGCTGCAGAACAAGCCGCTGGTGATTGTGTTCGCCACCCCGGSCTATTGCGTTAGCGCCACCTGCGGTCCCCAGGTGGGAGAGTTGAGCAAGGTCAAAGACCGTGTGGGAGACCGGGCGAACTATATCCACGTTGAGGTCTTCRAAGACCCCCATCTGTTGAAAGGTGAAAGATCCACCGGCGACCGGGTGCCAGCGGTCGATGAATGGGGATTGCCCACAGAACCGTGGACATTCATCATCGACAGCCAGGGCTTGGTGCAGGCCAAATTCGAGCAGTTCACCACGGCCGATGTGATAGAGGCCAAGCTCCTGGAGATCCTCTAGCCGCCCGGTCCCGTTGCGTCGCGAACGTCGGTGGCGATGAGGTTGCCTCGGTATTTTCTGTAGGTGACAACCACACTTTCGCCGAGCACTTGGTGTTGTCTTAGATGCGAGGCGCTGATCCCGACAGGGCCGTTGGTGGAGAACTCCCAGACTTTGCCGTCACTGTCTCGAACCCGCAGCAGCTCGATCTCCACCAGATCGCGTTCCACCGCCTCGATGACCAGTCCCGTAACCGTGTTATCGCCGTCACCGCCGCAGGCCAGCCCAATCAGCAGCATGGCTGCGCCCGCGACCATGGCCATAGACACTTTCTTCAGGCTGCGCCGCTCCGGGGCCTGACTCATCCGAACTTAAATACTTTGGTGGCCGCCAGGGCGGTGGCAACCACCCAGCCGCCCATAGCCGCCAGGTAGGGCCARGTTTCCCAGATGGGTTCGCTRTCGATRGCCACGTCCCGCAGCGCCGCCAGCATGGGTGTAAGGGGAAGAGCGAACGACAACTCAGGCAATATCCAAGGCAGGGCCGCGGTGGAGAAAAACGTCCCGCCCAAAAACATCATAGGCAGTGCCACGGCATTCCCCATCCCGGATGCAGCAGCCGGTGACTTGGCCCAGGCGGACAGGATGAACCCGATATTCAAGAAAACGATGCTGCCCAACGCCGTGATCGCCAAGACCCAGACTATGTTTCCGTTGACGTGCCCGCCGAAGGCGAAAACGCCCAAAGACAGGATGATTCCCGCCTGCACCAACGCCAGAATCACGTGGGCCACGATCTCGGCGGCAAAGAATTTCCAGATGGGAAGAGGCGTCACCAAAAGACGCTTCAGTATCGACTGGTTCCGGAAGGTGCTGATGCGGACGGCGATGGAGATGATCGAGTTGGTCATGATGCCCAGCCCCAACAGCCCCAGCAGCACGTTGTCGAAATAGTCGACTTCAGATACCTGAATGACATCTGCRGTGAGAAGTTGGGACGGGATCACCGGGGCGCCGCCCGACTGGATATGAGAGACCAGATTACGGACCGCGCCGTCGACCAGTTGGTTCCGGTCAGGGTTGCGGGTGCTGTAAACCAGCATCACCGGCGCCGGTCCCTCAGCTTGGGCCTGCCCTGCCGGGTCGTCGAAAAGCTCTGGGATGATTATCAGGTAGCCYAGGTCGCCGTCAGCCACCTTGTCCCGCGCTGCCGCGATGTCGAGGTCTTCGAACTCCAGGTCCAAAAATTCGATCTCGCTGAGTCGTTCGCGGAAAAGTTCGGCCCTGGGACCGCCGGACTGGTCGATCACGGACACGTCGGCCGCGCCTACGCCGTTGAAATCGAACAGGCCGAATACCACCACCAACATCAAAGGGAAGAACAAAGCCCAGAAGATGGCCTGGCGGTTTCGCGCCATCATCTTCATATTTGCTAGGACAAGAGCGATCAACGTTAGTCTCGGAGCTCGCTGCCGGTCATTTCGAGGAAAACGTCTTCCAAGGTGACCGGGGTGATCTGTAGRTTTTCCAGTCCCAGGCCGGCCTTRTCGATCTCATCCAGCATCGATCTCAATGCCGTGGGACTGTTGGCGAGTCTTAGCAGGTAGGTGTTCTCCGYYTTGGCGTCTTCATCAGCCGTTTCTTCGGACTGCTCTTCAGAATGAACCAACTCCACCCCGCCGTTCAGGGACTCCAATTGGGCCACGGTCATGGGCTTATCCAAAGTCAGTTTCACCGCATAGCT
The DNA here is from genome assembly GCA_002746355.1 of Dehalococcoidia bacterium. Classification (GTDB taxonomy): domain Bacteria; phylum Chloroflexota; class Dehalococcoidia; order Lucifugimonadales; family UBA3495; genus UBA9611. The sequence continues at coordinate 50,743 of NVWX01000020.1, forward strand.
GGCTTTCAATTGATTGATCAGGCTCCGGGGCGTGTCCAACGCCAAGATCTGCCCATGGTCCATGATAGCCAGACGGTTGCAGAGCGTCTCCGCTTCTTCCATGTAGTGGGTGGTCATCACCACGGTAACGCCGCGCCCGTTAACCTCACGAATGAGGCCCCAAAGATTGCGTCGTGCCTGGGGGTCCAGTCCGGCGGTGGGTTCGTCCAATATCACCAGTTCGGGGTTGTTGACCAGGCTTGCCGCCACGGCGAACCGTTGCCGCTGGCCGCCCGAGAGTTCCGACATACGGCTGGCKGMCTTGTCGGCGAGTCCGACCTGATCAAGCAGAGACTCGGGCGAAACCTTGGAAGGGTAGAAACTTCCGAATAGGGCCAGRATCTCTTTGAGGTTCAGATAGTCGTAGTAGGCGGAGGCCTGGAGTTGCACACCGATCCGGGTCTTCACCTTGGCTGCGTCGGACTGTACATCCAGCCCCAAAACACTGACCCGGCCTTCCGTTGGTTTCTGGAGACTCTCGATAATCTCGAGAGTGGTGGTCTTACCGGCCCCATTCGGGCCTAATATCCCAAAGACCTCACCCCGTTCAACGGCAAATGTCACCCCGTCAACCGCGGTGAACGAACCGAATCGTTTAACTAGATTTTCAACTTGGACTGCAGGCTCCATAATAGCGCAGAAAATGATACCACAGTCCAGACTAAAACCGGGCCGGTGGMCCGTGCGTGGCCAGGCACGAAATTTATTGACATCAATTGGGCCCTATGATAACGTTCGATGCGCTGCGGCGGCACATTGTACGACCGAGCCGTGAGCGATTCCGGACAATGATCTTGGCCCGGCCGAAAACGCCGCGGTGATAACATAGGAACCCCGACTCCAGAAGTCCGGTCCCGGTCCGCGGGACCACCAACCAGGAACCAATGACACGCAGTCACCAACCGCCGCCTCCGCTCCGCGCGCCAAACTGGGACAGCCCCAACGTAGGCCCAGTCCCTTCAGTTACAGCTAATCGGCCACCGTCATGGAACTAAGCCAACGGGGGGGATTCCATGATTGGTTCCGCGGAATCGCCGCATTTACGGTACTCGCAACCTTCGCCTTGGTCATTTTGGGCGGAGTGGTGCGTGTCACGGAATCGGGCCTCGGCTGCCCGGACTGGCCTGGCTGCGACGGCGGCATCTTCCCGCCCCTGGAAACCAAAGCCCTCATAGAATACTCCCACCGGATCACGGCGTCGTTCGTTGTTGGCCCGCTGATACTGTTCTTGTGCATCGCCGCTTGGGTACGGTATCGGCGRGAGCGCTGGGTCGTGATTCCTGCGACGCTGGCCTTCGGACTGGTTATAGCCCAAGCCGGACTTGGCGGCGCCACCGTTTTGAGTGAACTCCCTGGCGCAACGGTSATGGCCCACCTAGCAGTCGGTGAATCCCTGGTTGCAGTCCTGGTGCTGCTGGCAGTAGTGGCATACCGGGGACCCCTGTTGCTGGAGATGCCCGGCTGGGGGCTTGGAAAGACCCGGCGGTTTCCGATATTGGTAGTCATCGCCGGGGTAGCGGTATTCTTATTGCTGCTTTCCGGGTCCTACGTGACCATCACCGGGGCATTTGGCGSSKGCKMSKMRKGGYSSACSWGCWYKTYGGMTWWSGSRTKCYCCKNGAKNAGCGCYTSCAGGTCATTAACATGTTCCACCGCTACGTTGCTKCGRKNGYSRSCCWSWKCGTSCNAKMWARTSNGSAKSWSGSKKKSSSAGSNCAGGASGCNAGMCGRAAKWSATCMSNGMTCWKSTSCRNGGCGGCGGTGGCCCTATTCGTGGCACAGGTCTTGGTCGGTGCAGYTGTTGTCTTTGGAGACTTCAGCCAGGACATGCGCGCCCTGCATCTGGCCATGGCCACATCTGTGTGGATCGCCGTATCCGCACTGGCTGTGATGACCTTCTCCAGCCCGGACACCCGTTGGGGCGGTGTGACTGATGGCTGAGGGAGTGGACTCCGGTCAGACAGCGGTTGAAAAGCCCGGCGGCGTCATAGCGCTGGCTAACGACTACGTGACGCTGATGAAACCGCCGATCATCGTCCTTTTGGTGATCACAGCCATCGGCGGTATGTTCCTGGCGGCGGAGGGTATACCGTCGCTCAAGACCCTGGCCTTCGTGTGCCTGGGAGGAGCATTGGGGGCCGGCGGCGCCAACGCCATCAACCATTTCTTGGACCAGGACATCGACGCCATGATGTCTCGCACGGTGAAGCGGCCCGTGGCCTCACACCGGGTCCAGCCGATCAGCGCCCTGGCCTTYGGWRTCGCCCTSAACRTTGGGGCCTTCTTGGTTCTGACCTACTGGGTGAACCTGCTCTCGGCTTCTCTCACGCTGGCGGCCACGCTTTTCTATGTTCTGGTTTACACCGGCTGGCTCAAGCGCACCACTCCCCAGAACATCGTCATCGGCGGMGCCGCTGGAGCGATTCCCCCTGTAGTCGGCTGGACCGCTGTCACAGGCAGCCTAGAACTGCCGGCCCTTTATCTATTCACCATCGTATTTTTCTGGACTCCACCCCATTTTTGGGCCCTGGCTTTGATGATTCAGAAAGACTACCAACGGGCAGGCGTGCCGATGTTGCCGGTGGTGGTGGGGGAAGAACGCACCRCCCAAAATATCTTCGTATACAGCCTGGCTCTGGTGGCGTTGACCCTGCTCTTCGCCGCTTCCGATGCTGTGGGTCTGGTGTATCTGGGATCGGCGGCGGTCCTGGGAGCGATATTCGTCGCCTTCGCCTGGAAGCTCAAGACCGAYTATTCCATCCGCCGTGCCAAGCACCTATATCTATTCTCACTTCTTTATCTGGCCCTCCTTTTCGCGGTCATGCTGGCGGACGGCGTTTACCGGTTCTAAGCCCGGCCTGCTCCCATTCCAGTGTTCCTCCAAGCCAACCGGCAAGGGGCCGCCGCATGCCCAGATACGTTGACAGGCAAGTTAGGCCTGTGTTAAGTTCCCCAATGGTTAGTGAAATTTRGCACATACACGCTCAAGCAACCGTGATTCTGGGTCGAAAAAGTCCCTYCCAAACGGCCTGCTTCGGGCCCAGATTCCAAGCTAAAAACCCTGGGAGTCATGAAATGGGGCTGTTGCCCTTCCGGCGGGAAGGATATCTAGCGAAACCTTCCGCCTCGATCTCCAGCGCACCCACGGGACGCCGCAGTAGTCTGAAGAACCGAACGGTCCTCTTTGGTCTAATAGCGGCCCTTTTCTTGTTCGCTACCGGATGTTTCAAAGACGACATGTCAACTTGGGAAGCTTTCGGTCCCGTTGCCCAATCGCAGCTAGACTTGTTCAACGTCACAATGTGGCTGATGGTGGTGGTATTCTTYCTGGTTGAAGGCGTGCTGCTCTACGCCATCATCCGCTACCGCAAGCGCCCAGGGCAGCCAAGGCCGCCACAGACCCACGGCAACACTACATTAGAGATCGTGCTAACGATCATCCCCACGATCTTGGTGATGGGGTTGGGCATCTGGTCYGTTTTCGTACTATTTGAGATTGACAAGCCTCCCTCCGACGGCCCCACGCCATTGGAGGTAAACGTCACCGGCCACCAATGGTGGTTCGAGTTCGAATATCCCGACGCAGGCAACGGCAAGAAGATTATCACCGCCAACGAGTTGCGCATCCCGGTAGACCGGCCCATYCAGCTGAATCTCTTCTCGGACGATGTGATTCACAGCTTCTGGGTGCCCAAGCTTGCCGGAAAGCTGGACATGGTGCCTACCCACAACAACAAGATGTGGTTCCAGGCGGACTCAGACAAGATTGACGAAGATCTGCCGGTCACATTATTCGGGCAGTGCGCCGAATTGTGCGGTATAGCCCACGCTCTGATGCGTTTCCGCGTCATTGTGATGGAACAAGCTGATTTCGATTCTTGGGTTGCCGGCTACGGACCGCCTCCCACGATCACCGACAAAGCCAAGAAAGGGGCGCAAGTGTTCGCGGCAAACTGCACTCTGTGCCATACTATCGATGGGCCAGATGACCCGGCGCTTTCTGCCAGCCGATTGGCTGGATTCTTGACCGGCGGAGATATCACTCCCGTACCGGCGCCCAATCTGACCGACCTCCGGACCCGGCAGACTCTGGCGGCAGGCCTGATGGAACTGTCAGAGACCACTCTCAGCAACTGGCTGCACGATCCGGAAGACATCAAACCTGGCAACTATATGTCAGCACGCGCGGTCCTGTACCAAAGCGGTTCCGTTAGCCTGGACGAAGAAGAGATAGATGCCCTGATCGGGTATCTGTTGGACCTGCGGTAGATTCGACCGATAGGAGCAAAGACTGCGGAGTTACCACCGGACTAACCGGTGGGAGACCCGGAGAAAGCATACGATGGCAGCGATAACAGGCGTATTAGCACGGCCAACGAGCTACGCGGGCATTTGGGGTTGGATGACTACAGTCGACCACAAACGCATCGCCGTACTTTACGGCGTAACCGCTGTGATTTTCCTGCTTATCGGGGGSGTAGAAGCAGGCTTCCTCCGCATGCAGTTGGCATCAGCGGATAACGACTTCATSGGCCCCGCAAGATTCAACCAGTTGTTCACGATGCATGCAACAACCATGATATTCATGGTCATCATGCCGCTGTCGGTCAGCTTCTTCAACTTCGTGGTGCCGCTGGCGATCGGCGCGCGGGATGTTGCATTCCCCAGGCTCAACGCTCTGAGTTATTGGATCTTCTTGTTCGGCGCGCTCATAATGCACATGAGCTTCCTCGTAGGCCAGGTGCCAGACGCCGGCTGGTTCTCTTACGCCAACCTCACCGAGAAGCCCTTCAGCATCGACCGGGGTCTGGACTATTGGGCGATCGGCCTTCTGGTCATGGGAGCGGCTTCCGTGGCGGGCGCGCTGAACTTCGTAGTCACGATAATCAACATGCGTGCCCCTGGCATGTCCATGATGCGTATGCCGGTATTCGTGTGGATGACCCTCATAACGTCCATCCTCTTGGTCCTAGCCTTCCCCGTGATCACCGTGGGACTGATCGAGTTGACCATGGACCGGAATTTCGGGACCCATTTCTTCATCCCGGCCGAAGGTGGCGACCCGATCCTTTGGCAGCACCTGTTCTGGGTCTTCGGCCATCCTGAAGTCTACATCCTGATCCTGCCTGCCATGGGTATAGTGTCAGAGATTTTCCCGGTGTTTTCCGGCAAACCTTTGTTCGGCTATCCATTCATCGTGTTCTCCGGAATAGTGATCGGCATCATGGGCTGGGCGGTTTGGAGCCACCACATGTTCACCGTGGGCCTTGGTCCGGTGGCGAACTCGGTATTCACCATAACYACCATGCTGATCGCGGTCCCGACCGGCGTGAAAATCTTCAACTGGATCGGTACGCTGTGGCGGGGGGCCATCGAGTTCACCACAGCGATGATGTTCGCCCTAGGGTTCATCGCGTTGTTCATCATTGGCGGTCTAAGCGGCATATCGCATGCCATTTCCCCGTCGGACTTCCAACAGCAGGACACTTACTACATCGTCGCCCATATCCACTACGTTCTTTTCGGCGGATCGATCTTCGGCGCATTCGCCGGCCTCTACTATTGGTATCCCAAACTTACCGGCAAGATGCTAGATGAGACCTTGGGAAAGCTGAATTTCTGGCTGATGTTCATCGGCATGAACCTGACGTTCTTCCCGATGCACTTCCTTGGTTTGAACGGCATGCCCCGCAGAATCTACACCTACACCGCAGAATTCGGCTGGGAGAATCTAAACCKATTAGCAAGCTTGGGCTACATCGTACTGTTCTTCGCGTTTCTGGTCTTCATATATAACCTCTGGCAGACCCGCAATTCACGGCGGGTTAGCCACGACCCCTGGGACGCCCTCGGACTGGAGTGGAGCATCGCTTCCCCGCCTCCAGCGTACAACTTCGCGGAGATTCCCCAAGTCGAGGGACTAGACCAGTATTGGATCATGAAAGAGAGGGCCCGGGCCGCCGGAACTCCCCTCACCGAACCCGAGGCTTTAGTGGACCCAAGTTCGATTCATATGCCCAGCCCGTCGTACTGGCCAATCTTCACTGCTGTGGGCGTGGCCCTGATCGGCGGCGGACTGCTTTCCCATTACGCCATCAGCTTCTTGGGCGGCGCAATAGCAATGATAGGCGTCATCGGCTGGGGCAACGAGCCCGCGGCCGCGCCCAGCGAGCATCATTAGGAGACTGAAATCTTGGCCCACGCTGTAGAACCTGAATACACAACCACCGGTCTAAGCCACCGGAAAATGCTCATGTGGGTGTTCTTGGGGTCGGACTGCCTTTTCTTCGGCGCCCTGATCGCCACTTACATGGTCTACCGCGGCCAAAGCTTGGTCGGGCCCTATCCCATCGACATCATCAGCGTTCCGGTCACAACCATCAGCACATTTGTCTTGCTGATGAGCAGTTTCGCCATGGTGCAGGCGCTGGCGGCGACGAACGCAGACAATAAACGGGGCATAGTCGGCTGGCTGTTGGCCACGGCCTTCCTCGGCGCTATTTTTATCGGGTTCCAGGTCTTCGAATTCAACTCGTTCAAGAACGAAGGGCTGACTTTGGGAGGCAACTTATTTGGCGCCTCCTTCTTCACGCTCACCGGGTTCCACGGCGCTCACGTAACATTGGGAATCATCTGGCTCCTGGCCATGGCCATAATGGCGGCCAAGGGGCGCGTGGGCCCCAAAACTGCTTTGGACGTCGAACTTCTCGGTTTGTACTGGCACTTCGTTGACATCGTTTGGATCGTGATCTTTACACTGTTATATCTGATCGGCGGTTTTGATGCAGGCCCTCTCGTTCCGCCGGGCGGATAACATCGATCTCATGCCTATCTCCTTCAGGAGTACCTCGGAATAAATATGGCCCACGAAACCCAACAAGACATTCACCACCCCTCGACCAAGCAATATGTGCTGATCGCGATAATCCTGTTCGCGATCACGATCGTCGAATTCTTGTTGATCTGGGACAGGGTTGGCATCCAAGACGACCTAGGCTCCGCCAAGATACCATTGTTGGTCGGCCTGTCGGTGGTCAAGTTCTACATCGTAATCATGTTCTACATGCACTTGCGATTCGACGACAAGATCTTTACCCGAATCTTCATCGCGGGATTGGCTCTAGCGTTCTTGGTGGGTGTGGCACTGCTAGGGCTTTTCACGGGCCTGAACGGCGATCAGAGGTCTTACGCCTTAGACCGGGCCATTCCGTACGTTGAACACGCTGAGACTGAAAAAGCAGAAGAGACGACCACTCCGGCTGCAGGCGGAACTACCGAAACCGCTGCGCCGGGTCCAATTACGCTCACCATCAGCGCGGTAGGCGATTCCTTGGYATTCGATACCTCTGACATCACGGCTTCGCCCGGGGATGAAGTTACCATCACYTTCATCAACCCCTCAACCGCAAACACCCACAACATTGTCATAGTGGAAGACGGCACCAAAGACGCGGTGGCCACCGACGGAACTGTCGCCGGGCAAGATAACAACTGGGTGAAACCAGGAGACTCAAGGGTGATCGCCAACTCGGTATTGATCGGTCCCGGAGATTCGGGCGAGGTAACGTTCACGGCTCCGGCCTCGGGAACTTATCAGTTCGTGTGCACTTTCCCCGGACACAATTTCACCATGTTCGGAGACTTCGTAGTCAACTAGCCCCACTTTCGTGTGAATCATAAAARTCCCCTCGGGTCAGCCCAAGGGGACTTTTTTATTCCGCTAAATAATACTAAGCCCATCAGCCTTCCACGAAGTGTCCGCCATCGGCATCTACCTCCAAGACACGTTCCCGGACCACGGCATCGGCGTTCAAGATGCCGTAGATGTGAGGATAGATCTCCCCTGAGCGGCTTGGCTCGTTCTTCAGGGGCGAAGTGAGCCTCTCTAGGTCAACATCCAGCACCAAGAGACCGGTCTCGCCGGGGTAGAGACGCCCCGCTACCTTGAGTAGCTGCGGTATGTCCTTGGAACAGTGGATGAAGCCTTCCTCCGCCAGACTGGGCGCCGCGTATTCGCCGGCCGGGCGGGCGGCTTCCCAGGCGTCTTTATAGGTCAAATGAAATATCAATGCCATGATTTGGTCTCCGAAAGGATATCGACCGGAGCGGCCCTGCAAAATCGCCGCGAACGKCCCGTCGCCGCAAATTGTACCCCAAGGCGGCGGGTGATAGGATGAAACCCGCAACAAACGGGGAGGACTTCCAGAATGCGCTCCGAAAGACACGAGGGGAACGGGCTTCAGTACATCACGGTGGTGCCAGACGAATACTCGGCCGACTCATCCTATCCCTTAGTGGTCATGCTGCACGGCTTCGGCGCCAACATGCAAGACCTCGCCGGCTTGGCCCCCGCCATCAACGCCGACGGCTACGTCTACGCCTGCCCCAACGCTCCGATCTCATTCGAGCTCGGTCCGGGCCAAATAGGGTTCGGCTGGATGACACCCAGAGGCGGCGGCACCGCCGAGGAAACCTCCAATTCAGAAAAGCTCCTCAGCGATTTCTTCGACGCCGTATTTAAACAGTTCAACGTTGGACCTGGCCAGGCAGTGTTACTGGGTTTCTCGCAAGGCGGCGGGATGACCTACCGCTGCGGGCTCGGAAGGGCGGACCACTTCGCCGGGTTGGCAGCTTTGAGCGCCACGCTCCCAGACCAAGACGAGCTTGCGGCCCGGTTGCCTGAGGGACGCGGCCAGTCCATCTTCATCGGGCACGGCAGATTCGACCAGATGGTCTCGGACGMCTCGGCGCAATCGGCAAAGTCGTTTTTAGAAAGCWACGGCTACAGTCCGGAGTTCCACATCTACGAYATGGCCCACGAGATCAGTGGCGAAGAGCTCGCCGACCTTGTTCCCTGGATGACCAAGGTGCTGCCTCCCAAAGAATAAGCCGTTAGCTGTCGTCACCTTTCCAGGACATAACCCGGTCGACGGTGATCTGCAAAAGGACCATGCGTTCCTCTCCCAGCAACTCCTTGGCGTACTCGCTGCCGCGCCCAGGTCCATCGTAGAGCACGCACATCCGCTCCACCACCTGGTCCAAGTCATCTGACGTTATCTCCGCCTGTCCCTCCAGCACCACATAGGACAAGGGCCGCTCCGGCGCCGCGATGGACAGCGCTACCGACGGATTGCGCYGGATATTCCGGACCTTGACCGCGCCGCCGTCAGCCANGMCCNCMASCSYGGMSTWYKRYYMCGWSYNCGSCGYMSSMKWNNAWCCRGAMNMSGNGCAWCGWSSRNNNTAMCCGNNGGCCKNCWGSGTSASCAGATGGGCGATCATCGGTTGGGTTAGSARTAGTTCCTGTTCTTCTTTGCTGAGTCTGGCCATAGCTATGCTCCGTATAGTCTCAAGTGAGGGTTTGGCCTAATATATCAGATTAGACMGTTYGCACCAGGAAATCATTTCAGTAACGGGGWCGGCCGATGGGGTCAAAYAAATGAAACTTCGGGCCTTGGTTCTCGGCGCCGCGGCACTCCTGGCGGTCGCTTGCRGCGGCGGCGCCACGCCGGAGGCCGCCATCACCGCCCCAAGTCAGGCGGCGACCCAATCTTCCACCAGCGCCGCTCCGGGACCTCAAAYRACCCCATCCGCCGTCCCGACCGCGCTTGAGGCTTTAATCAGCTTCCCTGAAGACGAGGGCCCCCATGATTCCGCCATCGAGTGGTGGTACTTCAATGGGCTGCTGATCGACGACCGGGACCGGGAATACAGCTACCACTATGTCACTTTCCAAAGCGAGGCCACCGGGACCGCCGTTCCYCATCTGCTGCAGGCTAGCCTAGGCGACCACACGGCCGGCGAGCACCTGACCGGAGAGCAGGTGCTGTTGGACACGCTAGACCGGGASGCAACCGGAGTCGACGTTGCCGTGAACGGGTGGAAGATGCGGGGAGACGGGGAGTCCTACAGTCTGGGATTCACTCTGGGGGAATACACCCTAGATCTTGAGGCGGTCTCCATCAGGCCTCCCGTGCTGCATCAGGGGATCGGGCTGGTCRACCTGGGCCCCGCCGGCGACACCTTCTACTACACACGCCCCCGCCTGGATGTGACCGGAAGCATCACCATCGGCGGCGAATCGCGTCCCGTAACCGGCGTAGCCTGGATGGACCACCAGTGGGGCGACGTCATCGGACAGAGGGTCGGTTGGGATTGGGTTAGTGTGCAGTTGAACGACGGCAGCGACCTGATGGCGGTATTGGTCTGGGACCCTTCGAACAGGGCTCCATTTGCACGATACGGTACCCTTGTTTCTCCGGAAGGCTCTGTGTTAACGCTGGAAGAAGATGACGTTTCGATCACCTCTGCGGAGACCTGGACCAGCCCGGTCACCGGCATCGAGTATCCTAGCGGCTGGACTCTGACTGTCGATTCACTGGACCTCAGCTTGGAACTGGAGCCCGTGTTGGTTGACTCGGAGTTCGCCGGCAGCCGGTTCACCCCGGCAGCCTATTGGGAGGGGGAGGTAAGGGTGGCGGGGACGAGCCAAGGGCGCAACGTGACCGGCAGGGGGTTTGTGGAACTGGTGGGCTATGACCCTAGCCAATTGGAGCCAACCCCGGTCCCTTGATCGAGCGCAGTATTCCCAGGCGTCTCTAGGAAGTAATCAGCCCCTTGATGATCTCCGAAACCCTGGCCTGCTCTGCCGGGATATCCGCCGGCTGCACGGGGATGGGCAGGGCGCTGAGCTCGGCCAGCACGGGGCCGGACAAAAGCACTGCTTCTTCTTCGGTCAGCTCCCATCTGCGGGCGATGTCCGCRGCCCCGTAGAGCACGGCYTGRCGRAAKCCATAGTCGGCCACGGCGCGGTTGGCTATGTCGATGAGTTTTTCCATCTCTCTAACCTAGGTTGCCGAGGMCCAGGCGCCGCCGTCGATGATGTAGGTGCTTCCGCTTACGTAAGAAGCTTCGTCCGAGGCCAGCCACAACACGATATTGGCGATCTCGTCTGCGGTGCCCACCCGGCCCATGGGATGGCCATCGTTCCGGCCGGAGAACGCCTCGGCGCTGGCGGTGCTGCCCCGCATCTGAGGGGTGTCCACGCCACCGGGCGCGATGCAGTTGATGCGCACGCCTTGGGAGGTGTACTGGCTGGCGGCAACCGTAGTCAAGTGGATAACTCCAGCCTTGCTCACGGCATATGGCACGGAGTAACCGACGCCGCGAACGCCCGACATCGACGAGATGTTGACGATGGACCCTCCGCCGTTGGCGGYCATGGCGGGGATGGCGTACTTGCAACWGAGGAACACGCCCTTCAAGTTGGTCTCCATGGTCAGGTCCCAGAGCACTTCATCCACTTCCACCAGGGGCGGGGTGCGAATCAGGATCGCTGCGCCGTTGACCAAGATGTCCAACCGGCCGAACCGGGTRACCGCCTCGTTAACCATCCGCTCAACTTGAAACGCGTCGGAGATGTTCACGTCCACCGTGGCGGCCGTTTCAGGCGTGGCTTCCATCAGAGACAGCGTCTCCTCAGCCCCAGCGATGTTCCGGTCGGCGACCACCACCCTGGCACCTTCACGGCCAAACCTTTGGCAGATAGCCCGGCCGATACCCGAGGCCCCGCCGGTGACGATGGCGACCTTGTTTTCTAGCCTGCCGGTCAAATTGGTGCTCCTGAGGCAGTTTTGTGGATAGGCGCAGATTGTAGCACACGTCTAGACACGAACGGCGCAGACTAAGGCTGAAGAGGAAATCGGTCRCCTGGGCAGCGGTGTAYCACAGCGTTGGCCASGCACAACTTCCGCAGCCGGTAMATCTCTTCAGACCCGGCCACCGTACRGAGACTCAGAAACGCTGCATGGCTCGGGTACCAAACGGCCAGAATCTCATCAACTCCATCATGCTCGCAGCCGACCGGTTGGCCAGACACCGGGGTACGCCAGATCACCTTCCCGCCAACCCGACCAACCGACGTGTCGATTGCRGCCATATAGGTCCGGTACTCATAGCCGTCCGGATAAGAGGCAGCATCAGTGTAGCGGTTGAGGTTAAGCATCATGACCGGAAGATCGTGGCTGCTCTCCGCCGTCGCTGTTATCGAATCGATCTCTGATTGCACTCTAGCTATGTGTTCGTTCATCATTAAAACCTGACCTTGGCGATGGAGTTGCTACTGTCTGGCGGAGGCAATTATACCGAATAGGCGCCAGAGCAAGCCCTGCTGCGCTATGCGTGGCGSAGTTACCCAGTGAGGTKCGGCCTGTCCATTCCCCTTGCCTCAACCCCCACCACCAGTTATGATTCTCTTCGTGCCTACGCACACGTGATTATTCSCAGCTTGGAACGTCTTTCAAAGTGACCTCGGAAAACCTCAAAACCGCGCTCTACGACACCCATGTTYCCTTGGGCGGACGCATGGTTGAATTTGGGGGTTGGGACATGCCGGTGCAGTACCCGTCCGGCATCCTGGCCGAGGTGAAGGCCGTACGCACTGCTACAGGCTTATTTGACGTGTCCCACATGGGCCGCCTCTATCTGTCCGGCCCCAAAGCTACCGAATTTCTCGACTGGGTGCTCACGGGTTCCGCAGCGTCCCTCGCAGTCGGCCGGGCCCGTTACTGCATGATCTGTAACGAGAAGGGCGGCGTGATTGACGACACGATCTTTTACCGCCTCGCCGAAGACCGGTACCTGCTGATCCCCAACGCCGGCAACCGCCCTGCGGTAGTTGCCTGGTTCCAACGCTGGATCGACGAAAAGTTCTCTCCGGGCTGCACCATGGAAGATGTCACCGCATCGACCGGCCTGATCGCCTTCCAGGGCCCCGGTACGGCGGAAGTGATTGACCGATTGGCCGACACACCTCTTTCCGGCATGCGGCCGTTCTCTTGGGCCGAGCGCAACGTCCAGGGGGCGCCGGTATTCGTGGGCCGGACCGGTTACACGGGAGAGGACGGGTTCGAGATGCTGGTCCCAGGCCCCGATGTGGTCAAAGTCTGGACCGCCCTCACCGGCTCCGGTGCGGTTCCCTGCGGACTAGGCGCCCGGGACGTGTTGCGCTTGGAAGCAGGCCTGCCACTCCACGGCCATGAAATCGACGAAGAGACCACGCCCATCCAGGCTGGATTAGACCGGTTCGTGCGCTTCGATAAAGAATACATCGGTTCCACCGTGCTGAAAGACCAGCATGAGAACGGAGTCCAACGAAAATTGGTGGGGTTCACCCTGCCGGGCCGCAGCGCCCCCCGCGCCGGGTACAGCCTGCTAGACCAGGGAGAAACCATCGGCAGTGTGACCAGCGGCAGCTATTCACCTACCCTTGACACCAGCATTGGCATGGGCTACGTTTTGGAGCGTTATGTCGAGTCCGGTACGACGCTGGATCTGGACATTCGGGGCCGCACTGTTCAGGTTACTGTGACAGAGYTCCCTTTCTACACCCGCCCCAGGAGGACCTGATCAAAGTGAGCCCCGACGACCGCAGATACACCAAAGARCACGAGTGGGTCATGCTCGACGGCGCGGCAGCCAATATYGCCGTCGCCGGCATCACCGACTTTGCCCAGGACCAACTGGGAGACATCGTATTTTTCGAACTGCCCAAGGTTGGCGACAGCCTGACCCATCTGGACAAGATGGGTGAGGTCGAATCGGTGAAGGCGGTCTCAGACCTATTTTCTCCCATCGACGGCGTGGTGACGGAGATCAACGAGAAGCTGCTAGACCATCCCGAGTTGGTCAACGCAGACCCCTTCGGCGAGGGCTGGCTGATCAAGGCCACCATTTCAGACACCGCGCAGCTCGACGGTTTGATGACCGCCGCGGAATATGACGCATTCACCGCCGCGCCGTAATGACTGCTACCCACCCCAACACGCCCGGACTGAACGAGGGGCACTTTCAGTCACACTACATCCCCAACACCACTGACGAACAGGCAGAGATGCTGGCCGCTCTGGGCATCGATTCCATCGACCGCCTTTTCGCCGATATCCCCGAACAATTTCGCAATCCAGCATTGGACCTGCCCGCGCCTCTATCGGAACTGGAGATCCAGAAAGAGCTGGCTGGCATGGCCGCCAAGAACCGCCCATTGGGCAGCGGCCCTTCTTTCTTGGGCGCAGGCTCCTACGACCACTTTATCCCCGCGATAATCAAACCGTTGATMATCCGGGGCGAGTTCCTCACCGCCTACACCCCCTACCAAGCCGAGGCCAGCCAGGGGACCCTCCAGGTGATCTACGAGTTTCAGACGCTGATCTGCAACCTTTACGGCATGGAGGTGGCCAACGCCGGCATGTATGACGGCGCSACCAGCCTGGCCGAGGCCGCKTTGATGGCCTGCCGGGTGACCAAACGGGAGAAAGTGGCGTTGGCCGACAGTATCTCTCCTGCCTATTCCGCCGTGATCCGCACCTACTGCCAGTCTCAAGACATCGCGGTGGAAACCGTGGACCCATCCAGCCCAGAGCTAGGCGAAGAGACGGCTTGTATCGTGCTGCAATACCCCAATTATTTCGGATACATCGAAGACCTGCAAAATCTGGTCGACGCCGCCCACGCCCAGGGCGCGCTGGCGGTGGTTTCCACCGACCCGACAGCCATGGGCATGTTCCAGACTCCGGGCCACTACGGCGCCGACATCGTCACCGGCGACGGTCAGCCACTCGGGATTCCYTCAAGCTACGGCGGCCCCTACGTTGGACTTTTCGCCACCAARCAGGAATACATCCGCCAGATGCCCAGCCGGCTTTCGGGCCGAACGCTGGACAAGAACGGCAAGACGGGCTACGTGCTGACCCTGCAAACCCGGGAGCAGCACATCCGCCGGGAGCGGGCCACATCCAACATCTGCACCAATGAAGCGCTGTACGCGCTGGCCGCCACCATCTATCTGGCCGCAATGGGCAAGCAGGGGCTCCGCCAGGTGGCCGAGTTGTGCTACCACAAGGCCCACTACGCAGCYGCCAAGATCAGCGAACTRCCGGGCTATTCGCTGCCCATAGACGGCCCTTTCTTCCAAGAGTTTGTCGTCCAGTGCCCCTCCTCTCCCGCCGAGATCAACCGGRAGCTGATGGAGCAGAACATCCTGGGCGGCCTGGACGTTAGTGATCAGGTCACGAACGGCATGTTGCTCTGCGTCACCGAGATGAACTCCCAAGAGGATATCGATGCGCTGGTTGCGGCGTTAAGGGAGTTCAAGTAATGCAACAAGGCGGAAACCGGCAGACCGAAAAATTGCTGCTCGAAAGAAGTGTGCCCGGCCGCGTGGGCGTGGTTATGCCGGGCTTGGATGTCCCTGCCCAGCCCCTGCCAGACACCTCTCTGTTGCGGGACGAACTGCCCTTGCCGGAGGTGTCGGAGCCTGAAGTTGTCCAGTACTTCACCGGGCTGAGCCAGTTGAACTTCTCCATCGACACCCATTTCTATCCCTTGGGCAGTTGCACCATGAAGTACAACCCCAAGATCAACGACGAAGTCGCTTTCGCGCCGGGATTCGCAGGTATCCACCCCATGCAGCCCGTCGAGCAGTCCCAAGGGGCTCTCGAGTTGCTGTACAAGCTTCAAGGATTCTTGGGAGAGATCACCGGACTGTCCGCCGTGGGGCTCTCAACGCTGGCCGGAGCCCACGGGGAACTGGCCGGCATGCTGATGATCCGGGCCCACCACCTGGCAAACGGCGATACCGGACGCATCAAGGTGGGCATTCCAGACAGCGCCCACGGCACTAACCCCGCCTCGGCCGCCATGGCCGGCTTCGAGGYCGTGGAGCTGGCATCGGACAAAGACGGCAACGTTGACCTAGCGGCGCTGCACGAGATAGCCGGTCCCGATCTGGCCGGAGTAATGATCACGCTGCCCAGCACCTTGGGCCTATTCGACACTAATATCGTTGAGGTCTGCCGGATCGTCCACGAAGCCGGCGGCCTGGTCTACGGTGACGGCGCCAACATGAACGCCCTCCTGGGMCGGGTGAAGCTGGGCGACCTGGGCTTTGACGTGGCCCACCTGAACCTGCACAAGACATTCAGCACACCTCACGGCGGCGGCGGGCCCGGGGCCGGACCGGTGTGCACCACCAGTCAACTGGCCCCCTACCTGGCGGCGCCCATCRTCACGCAAAACGGCTGGGCGTACGAGTTTTCCACGCCGGAAAAGAGCATCGGGAAGCTTAGCGGTTTTCACGGCAACTTCGGGGTGCTGGTGCGTGCCTATACCTACATCCGGACCTTGGGCGGCGCGGGGATCAAGTCCATCAGTGGCAACGCGGTCCTGAACGCCAACTACATGATGAACGCCCTGCGCGGCGTCTATCACCTGCCCTACGACCGCACCTGCATGCACGAAGCAGTATTCTCCGCCGATTGGCAGAAAGAACGGGGTTCCAGCGGCCTGGAAATCGCCAAACGGTTGCTGGACTACGGCTTCCACGCTCCGACCATGTACTTCCCGCTGATCGTCCACGAGGCGTTGATGATCGAACCAACRGAGTCAGAGACCAAGGAGACCATCGATTCGTTCGTTCAGGCACTCATCGACATCGACCGCGAGGTCACGGAGAACACCGAGCTGGTGAACAACGCCCCCCACACCACCCCGGTGGCCAGGCTGGATGAGGCCAAAGCGGCCCGCCAACCCGACCTACGCTGGCAGCCAGAGGCGGCGGACTAGCGATCAAGGGTCGCCGAGGAGAACCGTGTGGCCCTGCTATCACGCCCGTCGAACCRCGCTAGTTATCGGCCTAGCCGTTCTTCTCCTCCTCCAGTAKCGCGTTCAGSGCATCCTCGTCYACCCGSACTTCCACCCCGGCGCGTTCYTCCTGTAGCAGCATGGCCACACGGGAGTCGCGGTCGCCCCAGCCCCGGTTGATGGCTTCGGTCATCTCCATCAGCGTCAGGTTAGCCAGGCGCATGGGAACGTCGAATTCGCGGCCCACCGAAACCGCCAAGTCCACGTCTTTTCGCGCCAACTTCAGGGCGAAGTCCGGCGGGTCGAATTTGCCGGGCAGCAGATGCTCKGCCATTCCCTCAAAGGGCCCGCGCCGTCCCGTGGCGCCCTTGCGGACCGCCTCCCATAGCGCCAAAGGCTCCACGCCTGCTTTGACGCCCATGGTGAACACCTCTGCCAAGGCCGCCTGGATGATATATCCGGCGCAGTTGTGCACCAACTTGGCCACCGCGCCACTGCCGATGGGGCCAACGTAGTAGGCTTTATCGCCGATGGCATCCAGYACCGGYTTGCAGCGGTCGAACACGTCCTTGTCGCCCCCGACCCAGATGGCCAGGTTGCGAGTGCGGGC
>NVWX01000021.1 GCA_002746355.1 Dehalococcoidia bacterium
ATCCTCTCGAGGCTTATCGCTCTGTACTCGAATCCCTGAACACCACCGCGTGTGCGCAATTTCTCGAGCATGCGAATGAGGGCCTCAGCAGCATTAGTGTGGCCGGCGTCGTTCTCAGTGTGCAGGAGCGCGACTCGAACGGTCGTCGTTTTGCCTTCGTGCAGCTCTCGGACCCGAGTGGCAGCTTTGAGGTCGTTTTCTTTCAGGAAGCCTATAGCAGTGCGCGGGAACTCCTGGAGCCCGGCCGTTTTCTGTTGGTCCACGCCAATATACGGGCGGAAGGCGAAACGGCGAAGCTCACCGCCCAGGGCGCCGACGATCTGGAGCTGCGGGCGGTTGGCCGTATGAAAGGGTTGGAAATTCATTTTTCCGAGAGTACGCCGCTGGCGCCGCTGAGAAGTATTCTAGAGCGCCAGGGCGCCGGGGCGGGGCAGATACGTTTCGTGGTTCAAACGCCGCAACGCGGTCAAGTTGAAGTGGGGCTGGGCGAGCGATATGCGCTGTCTCCGGCGGTTCGGGCCGAAATCGACGCGCTGCCGGGAATAATGGCCGTCAGAGACCTATAAATTCCGCTGATTTGACTTGCGCCGAGGGTGTGGCGGGAGTATTTGTCTCGCTCCCGCGCGGTGGTGTGCGGGGAATTCGCACGCGGATGTGCGCTGCGCGCCGACATATGGCGCGCGCCGCTCCGGTGTCCGGCAARAAATTCCGGACCAACTCCGCGGAGGCATAACCGGAGAAGGAAATTTCATGGCTCTTCCAGAGTTCACCATGCGCCAGCTATTGGAAGCCGGCGTACATTTCGGACACCAGACGCGCCGTTGGAACCCGAAAATGGGTCCGTTTATTTTCGGCGTTAGAAACAGCGTTCATATTCTCGATCTGCAGCAGACGGTGCCGATGTTTCATCAGGCATTGACGGCGCTACGCGACGTCGCGGCCGGAGGCGGCCGGGTCTTGTTCGTTGGCACCAAGCGCCAGGCTTCGGAGCCTATCGCCGAAGCGGCGCGCCGGAGCGGCCAGTATTTTGTCAATCACCGCTGGCTTGGCGGCATGATGACGAACTGGAAAGCGGTGTCCGGATCGATCAAAACCTTGATTGCTCTCGAAGAGCATCTGGCCGATGAGAATCTCGGTTTGACCA
This sequence comes from Dehalococcoidia bacterium, assembly GCA_002746355.1. Classification (GTDB taxonomy): domain Bacteria; phylum Chloroflexota; class Dehalococcoidia; order Lucifugimonadales; family UBA3495; genus UBA9611. The sequence goes on from NVWX01000021.1 coordinate 1,145, forward strand.
AGAAAGAAGTCCTGCAACTCACCCGCCGGCGCGACAAATTGGACCGCGCGCTTGGCGGTATCAAGGATATGGGCGGCGTCCCGGATATTCTCGTCGTGATTGATACCAACAAAGAGGATATTGCCGTCATGGAGGCCCGCAAGCTGGGCATTCCCATCGTCGCGGTGGTGGACAGCAATTGCGATCCCGAATTGATCACCTACCCCATTCCCGGAAACGACGACGCCATTCGGGCGGTGAATTTCTATTGTGACCTGTTTGCCCGGGCGATCATTGACGGCCTGCAACAGGAGTTGGCCGATTCCGGCGCCGATATCGGCCACCGCGATACCCACCTTTTGAGGATCGCCGTCGGGCTCGCCGGTGATGCTCATCAAGCCGCTGATGCCCTGCATGATCTGGTCGTAGGCCGGCCGGCTCTTGTAGGGCCCGGTCTGGCCGAACCCGGATATGGAGCAGAAGACGATGCCGGGATTGACGGCTTTCACCGCGTCGTAGCCTAGGCCGAACCGGTCCATCACGCCTGGGGTGAAGTTCTCCACCACAACGTCAGCGTTCTTTGCCAGGTCCAAGAAAATCTGGCGGGCTTTTTCCTCTTTGAAATTGAGGGTCAAGCTCCGTTTGTTCCGGTTTATCGATAGAAAATAGGCGCTTTCTTCGCCAATGAACGGAGGGCCCCATGTTCGAGTGTCGTCGCCGGAACCTGGAATCTCGATCTTGATTACATCGGCGCCGTAGTCTCCCAGCATCAGTGTGCAGAATGGTCCGGCCAGTGCCCGGGTCAGGTCCAACACCCTGATCCCCTCAAGTGGTTTCATGCTTCAGTTATCTCCTTGCGTGGCGAGCTAGGCCTACGGTGGTAGTCGGTAGGCGCTCCAGACCATTTGACTTCAAACGAGCCTGGGTTGGCCCCCACTGTTGCCAAATACTACCACAGCCCGGACTCAGTCACCCTGATACTGGAGACGGAGGTACTGTTCCAAGAGGCGGCCTTGAGAGACGGCCCAAAAGATGGTAAACAAACCCGGGCAAGTGGTTATCATGTGGTCCGTTTTCCTTTTTGCCACTCCAGCTGGGAAACTGTACAACCGTCCGAATTCCTGGTTATAATTACGACCGATTTTGGTTGGTATGTTCTTGGTTTTACTGTCGATTTGACATGAGATTTATCATCGTAACCTAGCGGGTAAGCGCTGGCCTTACTGGGCCCGCTAGATTCAATCGTCTCTGGAGGTCTAACTGGTACTATGTTCAAGTCCAAAAGGAGAAAGCTGGCCTTAGCTTTGGTGGCCACCGCGGTTGTCTCGATGCTGGCCGCCTGCGGTGGCGGGGCCGATGCCCCACCGATGCCAGTCCAGGCCACTGTGGCTTCGCCCGACCCCACCTTGGCGCCAACGGCTGCGCCACCACAKGTRRTTCCAACAGTGGTTCCARCAGTGGTTCCAACAGTGGTTCCAACAGTGGTTCCAACAGTGGTTCCAACAGTGGCTCCAACCGCGACACCTGAACCTTCAGCAGTGTTTGACGAGTTCGGCTTTTCCTTGGTACTTGACCGCGGGGCTTATCTCACCAGTCTCCCGGGAAACACGGCAACCCAGGGGATGGTGCAGCTTGAATATAGCGGTGTAAATGTCATCTTGAGTTGGGTGCCCATCAACGGTGTGACCAATCAGGGCCTTGTCTCTGGCACTTTCGCCATGCTGCAGGACAGCCAGCCGGGCCTCACATTGGAAACGGTTAGCGAAGCGGACATTACGGTTGGCCTGGAACCCGCGTTAGTGCTGGGGTTCAAGTCGACCGGCGCGGGCAATACTATAGTAGGCGGCGGACTGATCGGCGCCTGGAACTGCTTGGATGAACAGATATCTTTCACGATGACCGTCACGGGAGAGGACGCCGCAGTGGTGCAACTCCGGTTCACCCGCTTGGTCGACAACTTTTCGTGCGCTGCTGTCTAATATGGCCTCCCGGGCCTAGGCCCATTTAAGTCCCGAATCTTAAGAGACAAGGTGCTCCACATGTTCACGAAGATATACCAGACTAGTTTGATATTCCGCATGACCACCGTGATGTTGGCATTCTTCGTGCTGGTGGCTACAGCCTTGCCTATGGGGTACGGAGCTGTCGGGTCGGTTTACGCTCAAATGGACATGCCCGCGCCCGAAGCCCCGATGGATGCGCCCGCTGACGTCCCCGCTGACGTCCCGATGGACATGCCCGCTGACGTCCCCGCTGACGTCCCGATGGACATGCCCGCTGACGTCCCCGCTGACGTCCCGATGGACATGCCCGCTGACGTCCCCGCTGATGTCCCGATGGACATGCCCGCGGCCGACATGGACATGGGGAGCATGGACATGCCCGCGGCCGACATGGACATGGGGAGCATGGACATGGGACCCCGTGATGAGTCCGCCACCGATGCGTCCGATCTAGCGTTGGAAATGGCCGAAGGCGATGGCTTCGAAACCCTCGGGTCTGAGGGCACGTTCAGTGTCGCTGCCGACATGGACACTCAAGGATTCGCGGRCCTTGGTGGCGCCGGCACACTGGATATGATTGATACCATGGGCGCCGACCAGTTCCTGGAACTKGAAGGCGATCAGATGGCCGGCATGTTCGATGCTATGGACCAAGAACAGATGGAGAGCCTGGGCAACGATCAGATGTTCGACGCTGCGCAGTCTATGGACCAAGAAGCCTTAGCGGGCATGGRGGCGGACAGCGCSTTYARCATGTTCGAGACCATCGGCAGTGATGTTGGGGACCTGGGCGGCGAACAGCTAGGCGGCATGTTCGACGCCATGGGGGCCGACTACATCCAGGACATCGGTGGCGATCAGATCTTCGACATGGTCGGCAACATGAGCGGYGCGGACTTCKSGACGATGGGTAATGACAGCGCGTTCGGCATGTTCGAGACCATGGGCGATGACCGGGTCATGGATATGGATGCAGACGCCATGGGCGGCATGTTCGGTGCCATGGATCAGGGAGATATCTCCGGCATGGCAGGCGATACGACCTTTGGCGCCTTCGAGACTWTGGGGACAGAAGGTTTCATGGACATGGGTGGMGCGAACATGGCCGGCATGTTCGACTCAATGGGAGCCGACCACATCCAGGAMATCGGTGGCGATCAGATCTTCGAGATGGTCGAAGGAATGGGCGGTTCGGACTTCATGACGATGGGTAATGACAGTGCCTTCGGSATGTTCGAGACCATGGGCAATGGCATGGTTGAAGGAATGGAAGGCGGCACCATGGCCGGCATGTTTGACGCCATGGGAGCCGACCACATCGGTTCCATCGAAGGCGGGGCGCTCTTCGACATGGTCGAGGGAATGAACGGTTCGGACTTCATGACGATGGGTAATGACAGTGCCCTCGGCATGTACGAGACCATGGGCRATGACCGGGTCATGGAAATGGAAGGCGACGCCATGGCCGGAATGTTCGGTGCCATGGGGACGGAGCAGYTGTCAGATATAGGTAGCGAAGGGGTGGCCGACGCCTTCAGTGCGATGGGCATGGATAATGCGATTGGGATGGGTGGCGCCAGCCTAGCAGAAATGTTCAGCGCTATGGGTGGTGACAACATCAGTTCCGTGGGCGCTGAGGGGATGCAAGAGGCAGCCCTGAGCATGACCGGTGACGCTCTAGGGCAGATGAATCCTGAAGCTGCTGCAGCCATGATGGATACCATGGGCTCCGCCGAAGCCACCGMSGCCYTRGGAGGCGAGCAACTGGCAGGCCTCATCGGGGCGATAAACCCAGACCAGCTAGCAGAGGTCATGCCATCCGAGGTTCTCATGGAGGCTGCGGAAAAGATGACCATAGAGGACTTCGGGGCCATGTCCGGAGAAGGGGCGGGGGCCATGTTCGATGTTCTCGGCGCTGAACAGGTTTTCGGATCCCTGGGTGAAGTGGGGGTGGCCGGCATGTTCTCCGCCATGGATGCCGAACAGATGGCAACCCTAGGCACCGAGACCATAGCCGAGGCCCTGACCACCATGGGTACGACGAACGCCATCGGTATGGGGGCCGACAACCTGGCTGAGATGATGACGGCCATGGATCCCGAAGCTATGGGTGTGGTGGGCGGAGAGGCCCTCACTGAAATGGCTGGAGCCATGACTGGGGAGGCACTAGCGGGAATGRACCCCGAGGCCGCTGCCTCCATGATGGATACCATGGGGACAGAGTCGGCATTGGCCTCGCTGGGAGGCGAGCAACTTAGCGGCATGCTGGGGGCCATGGACGCCAGCCATATGGCGGAGGCCTTCACTGCCGAAGACCTGACCCAGGCGGCCGGGAAGATGTCGAATGACGACGTCCAAACGATGGACGGTGAGAGCGCGGCAGTGTTGCTTGAAGGAGTCATAACGGTGATGGAGCCGGGCGAACTCGGCAACAAGGGGTCTGCTGTAGACGCGGGCCTGGTGGCCGCCATGCTGGGGGCCATGGACGCGAGTCAGGTCCAAGCTGCGATCACACCAGAGATGACGGCAGACTTGGCCGGAAAGATGGAGGCCTCCGACGTGGCGTTGCTGGACTCCGATAGCGCCGCGGCCATGATGGACTCCATGGGCGCCGGCGCTGCTGTTGGAGCAATGGGCCAGAACAGCTTGGCCGCAATGATTGGAATCATGGATGGCCAGGCCATCACTGAGACCCTGGACGCGGCATCGGCGGGCGCCATCGCCGGAGCGCTATCCCAGGACAATCTGCAATCCCTGGGCGCGGAACAGGCGGCGAGCATCGGAGGGGCGCTAGGGGCAGACCAGTTCTCCGAGCTCAGCTCCGATCAGGCGGCAGGCATGGCCAGCGCGATAGCTGAAGACCCGGGCCAGGTCTTGGGGATGGCGGCAGAGTCGGTAGCCGCCATGGTATCGACGATGGAGGCTTCAGACCTGGGCGCCCTGGGGTCTGACATGGTCGGGACTATGATGGCTGGCATGGATGCGGAGCAATTGGGTGAAATGAGCGCTGATCATATGTCCGAGGCTATGGAGACCATGGGAGCGGACCTTATGGGTGAGGGCGCGATGGACTTCACGGAGATTGAAGCGGCCACGACCTTCCTCGACGAGGCGCCGGTAGAGACCCCGTCAGCATTATCTGACATGATGCAGGCGGAAGGGGCTTCTAGCTTCTTCGGGTCTGCCCTCTTCGGCCAGAGTTAGCCTCGGCGGGCCGCCAACTGGAGCGTCATCAGGCGCCGGTTATCAAAAGCCGGCGCCTGGTTCATATTCGTTGGCAGGTGTATGGTCCCGTCAGGTGAWTGCCGTTGACTCGGGYGGCACAYCCGGACACTYGGCCGGCGTCCATTCAAGCTGAAACCAGCAGAATTGAACTCCCTTGGCCGACGGAGMTTGGGAAACAATGGCCGCCAATCTGTCCATGCCAACCGGGGGAGATGGACCGCCAAAGCTGTCCGGCGGGCATGGTCAAAGGGGCGCCCCAATGAGCCGGGACGCCCCTTTCTCTCCTTTGTTGCATCCAATAGATTGGTCAACCACGCCGTTGTCCTTGGCTCCGGCGCTGTGAGGTGCCTGGCAACCGTCTTTATTGGACAATCTGGCTGAATCGGTCTGCCGCGCGCGCATGCGGGTGGCCAGTGRGGTTCATGGAGAAACACAGGATGCTGAGGGTTATGACACTGCCCCCATCATGGCCGCAGCCGCCGTTTTGGTTGCATGCGGTGGCGCGGTTGCCACGTCGGTTCCGGGCACATCGGCCCCNACCGCCGGCCCCACGACCACCACGCCCAGGCCCACCATCACCCTTGCCCCGCGGCAACTCCAGGCATAACTGGAAGGTGACGGCCCCGATGTGCTCGGTCCATACGAGATGGGCCTCGGGGTGATAACCGTTTTTGTCCGCTATGAAGGCGATGGTCCCTTCTCCCTGACATTTGTGGACGAGGACCAGGGTGAAATGAGGTCGATAGAATCCAGGCCGGGCCCATATAATGGCGAACAGGTCCACAGCGTGTTCGAAGGCAATGTTGGCGGGCTGGCYCCGGGAAACTACCACGTGGACATYGAAGCCACAGGCCCCTGGCGCGTGCGGTTGTTTCAGGACCGCGCCTCCCAGAGGTCAACAGCCAGAGATCGCATTGACGGGCAGCGGAGACGGCGGCGGCAGTTGAATCGAGGTTGATGAGGGTGATTACATCATGACCACCAATCATACCGGGACCTCCGCTTTCACCGTCGAGCTCTTCGATTCCCAGGGTCTGCCGCTATACCGGATTGTCCAAGTTACTGGCGATCATGAGGGGGAAGACCGGTTCACGGTGGGTGGCGGAGCGCCGGGCGAGAACCCCCAGGCGGGGTTATATGCCATGGGCGTGAGGTCGGAGGGTGATTGGGAAGTGACCATGACAATCAACGATGGCTAGTAAGGAAGCTGCTGGGTTGACACAACGTGTTGGCCTCCGGCGTGTGATTCAATGATCGGTCCGATCAAGGGATCCGAGAGGTGGGTGCTGATCAACGCCAGCCCCGAGGCGGTGTTCGCCTATCTGGCCGATYTGCCGCGTCACGGTGAATGGGACGCCCATACAGGGTTCAAGGTGGTGCGGATATCGGATGAACCGGTTGTCGAGGGTTCATTCTGTGAGAGAGAACGGTTTGAGATATTTCAGGCACCCACCCTGCGGGGTGGCGCCCTCTCCAGCCAAGTCTCCTGGGTCAAGAGCCTCACCGTCACGGGCTGCGAACCCAATCGGAGTATCGACTTCGAGACCAAGGATCTCTACAACGGCCTGTCCATCGGTTCGGAATCCATCTCCTTCAGATTGTTCCCCGAAGGCGCCGGCACCGTGCTGATGATGGCCAACAAAAGGAGTGCCCACATGCCGGGACCCTTTTACGTGGTTAAGGTGGCGACGGAATTTGTCCAAGGCTTGGTCTCACGGCTATTTATTGGCTGGTTGTTTCGAGTATTTCCCCGCCTGCGCACCAACGGTCAGTTGTCCCGCATCAAGAAGGCAATGGAGCAGCCTCGATCTCCGTCAGGCCTTGATTAGCGCGGATTTCACGCCTAAACTGCACCCCAAAACCAGAGTTTAATCGGACTAGGAGCATCTTCATGGACCTTGAACTAAAGGGGAAAACAGCGATCATCACCGGCGGAAGCCGGGGAATCGGCAAGGCGGTGGGCCGGGAATTCGGGCTAGAGGGAATGAACGTCGCCCTAGTGGCCAGAGGGCAAGAGGCCCTGGAGGAAACCGCCCGGAAATTGGCCGAGGAGACCGGCGCGAGCTTCATCACCATCGTGGCTGACACCGGAGACCMAGAGTCGGTGAAGGCGATGGTCAAAGAGGCCGCGGAGAAGCTGGGCCGTATCGACGTCCTGGTAAACTCAGCCGCCCGGGTCGGCGGCGCCTACACCCCCAAGTTGAGCGAGATCACCGAAGAAGATTTCTGGGGCGATATGAACGTGAAGGTCATGGGCTATCTGCGCTGCGCCCAGGCCGTGGCTCCCTATATGATTGACCAGGGTTGGGGCCGGATCATCAACCTCAGCGGGATGGCTGCCCGCCAGGCCGGTTACGCCATCGGCAGCATGCGTAACGTTTCAGTCTCCGCCCTGACCAAGAACCTGGCCGACGAACTGGGGCCCMAGGGCATCAACGTGACCACCGTGCATCCGGGTATGACCTACACGGAACGGGTCCCGGCGATGCTGGAAGAACGGGCCAAGACTCAAGGCATCACCGTCAAGGAAGCGGAACTCCAGATGGCCGAGGGAAACTCCATCCACCACATCGTCGACGCCCGTGAAGTGGCCTACGTGATAGCCTTTCTAGCCTCCCCCAAGTCCATCTCCATCAACGGCGACGCCATCGCCGCCGGCGGCGGAGTGGGCCGGGCGATTCACTACTAAAAAGCCAATCGAAATATTTACGTTGGCTTTTTGACGGAAGCAAGTACCGCCCCCATGGGAACACCGATGATACCCTCTCGGTCGTAAGACTTGAGTTCATCGCGGACAAACCCAACGATGCGTTCTAGCGCCTCCTGGTTTTGAGAACGAAGAAGCTCTCCGGCGCGGACTCCGGCGTCGCGTAATGAGTCGAATAGGACATCGTAACTGGAAATCTCCCCAAGGTGTGGCAGATCTGTAATTTCAAGATCAGCGAAACCCGCATCAAGGAGTGTTTTACGGGTTTCATCGTGGTCGCTGAAGCGGAACAKAGGAGGGCCTGTAGGTAGACCCACATCCATTATTCCGTGCGTCTCAACCGCTCGGAGGAGTATGCCGAGTCCCGCCGCGGCTTCTTGTGGGTCGCCCCATACCGTAAAGGCAAGGCTTCCTCCCGGGCGCAAAACACGCAACACTTCAGCCAGCACTACTTCTGGCCTTGAGAAGTGCAGCATCCCGAAATTGGTGACCACTGCATCAAAGCTCTCGYCCGGAAAGGGTAAATCCTCAGCGTCCCCTTCCTAGAACGATGCATTGGGGTTTAGCTTGCGGGCCGCAGTCACCATATTGGGCGCGAAGTCTATGCCTATCACATCGGCGCCGCGATCTGCCGCGGCGCCGGCAACATATCCTGGACCTGTGGCAATGTCGAGAACCCGAATACCCGCTGTTACTCCCGCGCCATCAAGTAGCGGTTCACAAAAAAATGGTGTGAGGTGGCCAAAACGCTGGTCGTACTTATCGGCTGAGGCGTCCCAGCCAGATTGCTCAAAGGCTCGGAACGCTTTGAGTTCGTCAGATGATGGCGTAGTCATACGAGTTCTCCACCTAGTCCAAGTTGTTAAGCCTCCGGACTAACCTGCCATTTACTTTCTCTACGCTCAGCGACAGGATGGAACTTCACATTCTCGCGGCCCATGATAACTCATGTTTGGTGGATGTACCATGCCGGTATGCGGCTCTGAGGCCGGTAGCGGCGGCGGAGTGGGCCGGGCGATTCACTACTAGACCAGTCGGGAGCCGCCGTAAGCCTGGGTCTATGTATTTGGACCCGTTGGCTCCGGCATCGTGACCCTTCCGGAACTTAACCGCGTCCCCGTTGCGTGCGACGGTAGCGTCATGGTGTTGCTATTTTGCGATGGAGTGATATACACAGCCAAAGAACTGGAATTTCTGGTGCGGATCGGTTGGCTGCCGGTCGAGGTTCTCTTAAAGTGTTCTTTAGTGTGGCTAACCTGACCGCTCTTTGACATTGATTTACCGGCGCTTTTGGCCGGCCGGTCCGCTTCTAGTAGGTGGCCAATTCGCGCGCCGCATGGACGATGTCCGATGGGCCGGGCAGGAGTGCGTCTTCCAGGGTTGGGCTGTACGGAAACGATGGAACGTCCGGCGCGCCCACCCGCTGCACTGGGGCGTCCAGATATTCAAAGGCGTCCTTGGCGATGATGGCCGCCACTTCAGCGCCCACGCCCCCGGTCAGGTTGTCCTCATGGACGATGCAGGCGCGGCCGGTCTTCTTCACTGAATCCAGCAGGGTAACGGTGTCCAAGGGGCTCACCGTGCGCAGGTCCACCACCTCACAGTCTATCCCCTCCGCCGATAAGGCCTCCGCCGCCTCCAGGCAGTGGTGAACCGAGAGTCCGTAGGAGATCAGGGACAGTTGCCGCCCTTCCCGCCGCACGACGGCCTCCCCGATGGGCACCGTGTAATCGCCGTCCGGCACCTCGCCCCGCACCGTGTTGTAGGCGAGTTTATGCTCGAAGAACAGCACCGGGTTATCGTCACGGATCGCGGCTTTCAAGAGGCCCTTGGCGTCGTGGGGACTGGAAGGCACGACCACCTTCAGGCCGGGCACGTGGGCGAAATACGCCTCGACGCTCTGGGAGTGGTACAATCCGCCCCTAACGCCTCCTCCGTACGGCGCGCGGATCACCAAGGGTACCGCGAACTCCCCGTTGGTGCGGTAATACATCCGCGCCGCCTCGCTCACCAACTGGTTAAACGCCGGGAATATGAAGTCGGCGAACTGTATCTCCACCACCGGACGCAACCCATTCATGGCCGCACCGATGGCCACGCCGACCATGCCCGATTCGGCCAGCGGGGAGTCAATCACCCGGCCGGGACCGAACTCCTCCAGCAGGCCTTCTGTGACCCGGAACACGCCGCCGTTCATTCCGATGTCCTGGCCGATGAGGAACACGTTGGGGTCGGCCGCCAACTCCTCGCGGAGGCCTTCTCGAACGGCTTCGATCAAGCGTTTCTCAACCATGGGGCCGCCCTACGGCGCGTAGACCCCATCAAGGGCCGTCGCTGGGTCGGGCGGCGCTGCGGCGTCCGCGTAATCGATCGCCGCTTCAACCTCTTGGTCCACTGAGTCTCGCAGCGTTTGGTCTGATTCCTCGTTCAGGAGGCCGGCGGAGATCAGAAAGTCCCTGAAGCGCGGCAGCGGGTCAAGCTGCCGCTCCGCATCCAATTCTTCCTGGCTCCGGTAACGCAGATGGTCGTCGGAGCTGGAGTGGGGCATCATCCGGATGGTCGTGGCTTCCACCAATGTGGGACCATCCCCCGACCGTGCCCGGTCCACCGCCGTCTTGACCGCCTGATAAACCGTCAACGGGTCCAAGCCGTCCACCGTGACGCCGGGGAAGCCGTAGCCTTCGGCCCGCTTCGAGACCTGAGGCTCGSCNGSKMTSSWSKMYGAYSGRGACNGAMGNTGRMCSMWYCGNTGTYGKNGCAKMWKMRNCRCCRYNGGYWGGMRGKGGWCNGMCCGNCKMRGKCCRRKCCYTCGTGRAAATCGCCTTCACTGGCCGMSCCTTCGCCGAARTAGACSATGGTCACGGCGTYYTGSYYCYTGAGCTTGSARGCYAAYGCCACSCCCGMSGCCCTGGGGATGGTYGTYGCSACCGAGCTGCCCATGGAGAWKATSCCKAGYTTYTTGTGKCCCYARTGCWKYGGCATCTGGCGGCCGCCGCTGTTGGGGTCCGCRGCCTTSCCGAACATGTTSAGCATGACCTCYTGGSTRGTCATRCCCTTGACTAGCATGGCSCCYARGYYSCGGGCRTAKGGAACGATGAAGTCRTTGYCRSKRTCCAGSGCGTAGGCGCTGGCSACRTCSGCYGCYTCTTGGCCGTCGCAGGGCATGGAGAACAGGACCCGCCCTTGCCGGGTGAGGARCCAACTCTTCTCGGAGATGGCCCGCGTCAGCAGCATGTAACGGTAGATCTGTTGGGCGCTTGAGCCGTCTAGTCCAGATTCGCAGAGACGATTGATCCCGACATTTGCCAGCATGGAAGCTCCTTGGGCGCTGGACGGGTGTTCGGTTRGGTTTTTAAGTTGGACTGATCTTACGAATGATGTAGCCGCTGAATTGTCGGGTACTTTAAATCGGCAAGTCAGGGCCGTCAACTGCCAAACCTTAACGTGATACCAGMGAATTATCGAGGACTATGCCATGAATACGTCGTAGCCAAGCGGCCCAACTCTGAGACCGCCGCCGTCTTTGGCTATGACCGCTTGGAACCGAAATCAGGTCACGACAGGAAAACGAGTTCCCGCGGATCAGTTGAGCGATACGGGCAGGCTCTTAACCGAGCGAAAGGTCAGGCTTTCCTGGTATTCCGTCTCGCGGTTAGTCGATTCCAGGTTCGGGTACCGCTCGGCCAGCGCGCTGAACACCTCTTGCCCCTCCACCCTGGCGATGGTGGCCCCCAGGCAGTGGTGCACGCCGGCGCCGAAAGCAACATGGGGGTTGGGCCACCGGGTGATGTCGAAGGTGTCCGGGTCCTCGAACTTGTTGGGATCGCGGTTGGCTGAGGGTGTGAACCAGCGCAAGCGGTCTTCTTTCTTGAGTATTTTCCCCCGGATCTCCACGTCTTCGGTGGCCATACGCTGGATCGATTTCACCGGCGGGTCGTAACGCAGGGCTTCCTCGGTGGCCCGCACCATCAGYCCCTGCGTGTCGTTTTTGAACAGGTCCCATTGGCTGCGGTTGTTCATCAGGGCCAGAGCGCCGTTGCAGATGAGGTTGATGGTTGTCTCGTGCCCGGCTACCAACAGCAACGAAGTATTGACCAGCACCTGTTGCCGGGTGAACACCCCGGACTTCTCTCCGCTGGCCAGCACTGATATGAAGTCGTCTTTGGGGTGGATGATGCGCTCGTCCACCATGGGRTTTACATAATCCAACATCCCCTGCATGCCCTCGGCCACGGTCCGCATCCGGTCCGGTTCGCCCCGTCCGGCGTGCAGCAGCTTCTCGGCCAACCTCCTGATGTGCGGGCGCTCTGACTCGGGCACGCCCATCATCTCGGCGATGACGAGTACCGGCAGGGGCACGGCCAAGTCCCGCATCAGGTCCACGTCGCCCTTCTCCTCGGCCGCATCCAGAAGCTCCTTGATGGCCGACTTCACCAAAGGCCGCCATTCTTCCATGGAYTTGGGCGTGAAGTAGGAGTGGACAACCTTCCGCATGGCCAGGTGCTCCGGCCGGTCGAATTGGACCAACTGGTTTCCCCGGTAGTCCCGCATGAAATCGTAGAGCTCTTGGTCCGAGTCGTAGATCGCGGGGTAGGCGGGGAGTGGGTCGTTCTTCCAGACGGAGTTGGAGAATCGCTCATGGTTCCGGGCCAGCCAGACCAGGTCGTCGTGCCTGGTGATCACCCAGAGTTGGTAGAGTTCGTTCCAGTGTACGGGATCTTCGTCCCTGATCCGTCCGTAGTATTGAAATGGGTCTTTTATGACGTCCGGGGCGAACATGTCGTCGCTGATAGTGGTTACCATTTCACCGTCATTCAAACGCGATATGAGACAAGGCAAGAATGCTGAGAGATWGATCGGACMCTCATTATATGTCAACGAAGGCGACCTCCCGGTRGGGAGGCGGCCATCCATCGTCATCAATTTGCGCCGTCAATAGTTGATTCACCAAATACACGGTCTTATAATCCACACATGGCGCAAGATTCTATCGCAAAAACAGACAYGCAAGACCATMTCCGGATGTGGCGGTCGTTCTTGGAGACCCACTCCACTGTGGTGAAGTACCTGGAGCGCCGGATGCAGGAGCAACACAGTCTGCCCTTAGCCTGGTGGGACGTGCTACAGCAGCTTGCCGACGRTCSGGAGGGRCGGCTGCGCATGGGTGATCTTGCAGACTCCGTGCTGCTGACCCGCAGCGGCATAACCCGTCTCGTCGACCGGATGATCGTGGCCGGACTGGTGGCGCGTGAACCCTGCCCCGGAGACCGGCGCGGCTACTACGCCGTCATCACGCAACTGGGCCGGGACACCATCGAGAAGGTGGGCCCGGACCACTCCAAGGACGCCTGGGAGATCTTCCTAGGGCACATAACCGAGGAGGAGGCGGACGTGCTGGGGAAGGTGTTCAATAGGGTATTAACCGCCAGCCGATAACCGTATTTGCCTGATCGAACAAAAAAGCCCCCGTCCTTCCTAAGAAGGGCGGGGGCTTTTAGTCCAAAAGGTCTTTCGTGAAGCGATTTAGGCGTCGTCCACGACCGTGTCGATGATATCTGGTGAGATCGACGCCACTTCCACGCCGAGCTTGCGGCTCAGGGACTCGACGATGGCGATTCCCAAGGCCTTCATCTCCCGCTTGTTGATCTCCGGCAAAGGGTCCAGTGCTTGGGCCAGATCGAGCCGGAAGCGCTTGGGGTATTTGCCGCCGTTGGTGCCGAGGCACCGGAAGCGGATGGGAGTGGCCGCCATGGTGGAGAACTGGTTCTCCATGCAGGCCGTCCGGCCATCTTCGGTCCACCACCAATACACGGTGGCCACGATGGGGTCTGGTGTGAACGGCTGGCGGTCCCGGCTGCGGCGCTTGGTTGCCGGTTCGGGGTTGGCTACGGCAGCAAACCCGTCGTCGAGGCGCTGTACGGTCAAGGYCATAGGTCCTCGTCCGGACAAAAATGGATGGATGAGCGGTCCGGAGACTCGATATTACCGTGCCGAGAATTACCCAAGAGTTACAGAAATTTTCGAAGATTACCCCTTRATCAGGAAGACCACTCCGGAGATCAAAAGCAACGCGGTGATGATCTTGGGGAAAACATGCTCCGGCACCCGCCTCAGGATGATCCTGCCCAGATACGCGGAGCCCGCGGCGATGCCTCCCAAACCGAGGCCCAGTGCCAGGACGCGCACCGACAGAAGGTCGCTGGTGCCGAAGATTATCAACTTGGGTACCTGAATCATGCCCATCCCCAAGGCGGAAGTGCCGATGTAGGCGCTTGCCGACAGGCCGTACGCCAGGTAAAACACGGCGGCGAATGGTCCCGGTATCCCCAAGAACGCGGAGCCGAATCCGGTGCCGGCGCCCAAGGGTACGAAACCCCAGAGCTTCATGTTGAAATTGCGTCCTATCGGCATCCGGGTGTAGACCACAAAGAGGAGCATCATCACCCCAAGGATRCGCACCAGAACCGTGGTGTCGATGGAGACGAAGATGAAGCTGCCTAGGACGGAGAAGGGCAGGGCTCCCARAGCGAACAGGCGGACCACCGGCCAGTTTAGTCCATCCCGGTGCAACCCAACCCTGGAGACGGTGCTCAGGAGTTGGGAGATGGACAGTATGGGTATAGCCTCCCGGATGCCGAACACCCAGACGAGTACGGGAAGGRCGACGATGCCACCGCCGAATCCGGCCACTCCGGCGATRGTGAATCCCACGGTGGTGGCCGCCACCACCGCGGCTATTTTTAGGACTTCTTCCAATCTACTCTTGCCAAAAAAANGTCCCGRTCCTTCCYGTACRGGAAKGACCGGGCCGAATTTCCGAATCTATAATAKGCTACTCAGCTTGAATCAGCGGCATCACAGGCACCGACGCACTAGCGAGCAGCAAACCTAGGGCGAATCCTAGAGATTGACGCCGCAGSYCTTRCCYGAGTGRGWGGGCRCTYCGTCWYSMGAAYTKGCKRCMRCGGGMAYSACCGYSGCAACSGYCAACAWGGCYACGAAAACCAACGGAATCAGAAATCTGCGSATGATTCAYCTTCTAGRATCCCAAAATTAACTTGGCCCAATTCTAATCACTGACGATGGCAGCGTCAAGGAGGGTTGGCCGTACATCGGAGACCAGGCCTGTTGGAAGAGGCCGATCAGCTCCCATCACCACGGTGCAGAACGCTTAAACCTAGATACGGGGCATATAACAACCATGGTGACCCAGGTCACTGGAATACAGGTCGGCTAATCACAGAACCGCAGGCCCATGTCTTGGATAATTATTGCTAGGCAGATGGTCTTGGTCTTGCAATATGAGCAACCTCTTGGAGTTAAGGAAAATGCTAGATATCATTAAGAAAACGATACGCCGAGGGTCGGAAGACAGTAATGGGATCACGCTCGTTGAAATGATGGCGGTCGTGGTAGCCATGGCGGCTTTCGCTTCGATCTACACCTACATCATCGTCGGTGCGGTAACTTCCAGTCCTTAGGTCCGTAGCTCCTAGATTCGGGGTCGGGCGCAGGCCCGGTCAATGGACCGCCAGTGCCAAGTATCCCCGCTGAACAACAGGGGAAATTATGAATAAATGTCCTCACTGCAACCAGATCRTATCGCGCCCGATAGCTCAGGCGGTCGAATCCACCAATAAAGAGGTGGTGGTATTGGTCAGTTGCCCGTCCTGCCTAAAGATCATCGGGGTCACGCGTCTTTAGAATYCCTCGCCGGTGCTGACCGGGAGTCCACGCCAATCTAGACCCCTAAAAATTGCACGGCGTCCAAGGTGGATATTGGACAGCAAACATGCTATCAGCGCGTAGCAACGCATCCGGGGTCCGCTCCTCCGCCAGGCCGGCACTTGCGAGGGTACTAAAACTCACGGCGCCCATGTAGGCCGAGGCGAGATCGGAAATGCTCAGCACCAGGTCCGGAGAGGAACTTGAGGCACGGCATTCAGCCCCCTCGGGCGACCCTTCCAATTCGAACCGGCCTTCGTTCCAGGGGCATAGATCGTCTTTAACTTCGATCACCAGCTTGCCGGGCTCCATGTAGCGCCGCAGGTTTAAGGCCGCGGCTACATCGACCACCCGCACCCAGACCCCGTCCCGAGTCGATCGCTGCAACCGGCGCGGGTCGGCCAACACCCAGGGCAACGGGTCGTCCACCGGCCGCTTCAGCGCCTCCGTGGTGCTGGTYCGGTCCACGTCGAAGCAGAAGCGCCACAATGCGGTCATCGCCTCGGTGGTCGTTGCCATCAGCTCGTTCACGCACAGGTTGGTGCTGGTGATTCGGTACGCAACGTATCCGTCCACCCTCCCGCCGTCCTCGTAGGCGGCATAGAACAGTCCGCCCTGGCCGCCTTGCAGATGCTCGGGCGTTTGGGAATCCCGCTTCCATTGGTGTAGTGGTCTCTGAAACACCCCGGGACGGCCCGCGGTAGTCCGCCGGAAGACCTCTGGGAGGTCGTTTGGTATATCGACCGGATCTACAAAGCGGACTCGGCCGGGAYTTTCATATCGTCTGGCATAGCCCGTGTGCTGGCGGTCGATGGTCCATCGCTCGTGCAACGACCCGATACCGTAACCGAACCTACGGTAGATGATGCTTTCCGAGGCGAACAGCGCGGCCAGAGGCTCCCCACGTTCGTGAAGATCGTGRATCTGATGGTGCATCATCCTTGTCATTAGGCCCTGCCGCGTATGCGTGGGTTGGACGGCGATGTTGGCCACCCCTGCAGTGACCGCTGTGCCCCCGGGTATCGACATCTCTATCCGGTGAGAATGGGCGCCGCCGACGATCTCCCCTTGGTCGAACACCGCTATCGAGCGGTCAAGATCGAAGTGAGGCCGCAGCATCTCCGGGTCGTCGTTAAGCCGGTTGCCGTGGGCCCGCGCTTCCGCGCGTGTCCACTGAACAAACTCTTCGGGAGTTATGTTCCTCATTTCCAGCATCGGGGTTCCTCTCCCTGTCTACCGGTARCGCCGATCGTATTCGACTAGGCCGCCGCTTGGGGAATCTCCATTGGCGGTAGCCATCATTATCAGTTGTAGGCGAACTTTAGCATAGACGCGCGCGGCCGGGGGTAGTTGGGTTGGTGTTTGTTCCYATGGGGAATAAAAAAGGCCTCTGAAATCTCAGAGGCCCGATCGTTGCCCGGTATCTTGGCTACTTGCTAGTCTCGTTCACGCCTGAGGGGCGGGGATATCCCATTCGTGGTTTAACCGCTCTAGGGCTTGATCGATCACCAGGTCCAACGCCTGCGGCTCCCAGGGTTTGGTCAGCACATTTTTCACTCCCAACGCTTCTGCTCTCGCGGTTACCTCTGGGACGTTGATCGCGGTCACCAACACCACCGGGACTTGGAAGGTCTCCGGGTCTTCCTGCAACTCCGAGATGAAAAGAAAGCCGTCCATGACCGGCATCTTCACGTCCACGAAGATGATGTCGGGAGTCTGTTCTTTGACCCGCTGCAAAGCCACAGCGCCGTTATCGGCCTTCCGGACGTCGCAACCCCTATCTTCCAACTGCTCAACCAGCAGGTTCCTGATATCTTCTTCGTCTTCAACAACCAGCACGTAGACYATACCCTGGCCTCCTTAGCATAACTTCCCTTAGATTCAGGGTAACAACATCCCTGCTAAGTTCAAGGAGATGGCGGGTTGACTCTCTTACGTGGGCAGGCAAACAAGGAGACCGCCTCAATCGGMGGCCTATTCAGMCTCAGAAAAAAATTGGTGCCGGGAGAGGGACTCGAACCCACACACCCGCAAAGGTAGCGGATTTTAAGTCCGCCGCGTCTGCCATTCCGCCATCCCGGCTTTGCCTTGCGCAGAACTCTCAACCGAGTTGCCCTGCGGCCCAATTATAGCAGTCCAAATCGCCTCCTTGGCYGTCGTTGGCCTGGGGAGCTGGTACATGAGCAGGCCGCACAGGGAGCTTTGCCATCCTTCGGGAATCAGGTGAATCTTTTTGGCTCCCAGGTTGGTGCCGAACTCGTGCCCTTGGGGCGGGATTTGACCGTTCATGGCTGACTCCCAGTGTGATAAAATACGGCATAGATTAATCGCATTGCCGCTGAGCATGGGAGATGTGAAGCGCCAATGACGCCAGGTAACGGAGTGCGATTTTCCAGGGTGGAAAGTTGTGCTCTCTTTGTTTTTAGAAAGCTTCGTTATCGGCCTTGGCCTCGGACTGTCAGGCGTGGTTATCGCCTCAGTCGGATGGCTRCTCAAGGCCACGCTTTCTAGATTGCGTAACTTCCGATTCCTCAACAAATCCACCTAGCCCTTGCCGTCCTTTTGCGCGCTAAAACTTGTCTGCAGGAGTCCGCGGTCAGCTGGTTAATGCGTCATGGAAACAGATCTGGAGCGCCGGCAAAACGCCGCCGGCACAAAATTGGTGACGCATTAAAGGTCTTGGATCTCCGGAGCTCCAGCGATTAATGCGCGCTAGAAACATTGGCCACTAATCCCGCGCCGCAGGCCGGGCACTCCCGCGTTTGGCCGTGCCAGGATGCTTTGCACTTGGAACAATGAGCTTTCACCGCTTCCCCTCACGCTCCGCCGCTGTCTTATCAGGACCNAWTTTTGCCTGCTAGCGGTTCTGATGATTTGGTAAGATTAGTTGGCACATGGGAAAAATATGGGAAATTCTGAATCGTYAGAAATCTTTCCAGAATTTAAAAATGCAAGGTTGAGGCTAACCGACTCAATATTGATTGTCGGCGGTACGGTATTAGGGTTCTCAGTTGGATTTCTTGCCAATGCGGAATCCTTGAASTCGACCGAATTTCTGAGAATCGCGTRGGTATTCTTAGCTGTTGCCATATTTGCGAATATCACCTCGAAGGGGTTTGACTACTTTATGGCGAGCACTTCGAGCCTTCAGCACAATCGTTTGTATCGTATGTTTCGGGGGCATTCATTGGTACATCGGTAGGAGCGTTCATGGGAGGGCTATTATTCCTGACGATATTTGGGTACAAAAATGTCTAGAAAAACTATGGGGCCTTGGCCCCATCACCCAACCTCCATCGCCATCTGGTGTYGGACGCCCAGGTGGGCGGGCGGCGGCGGTAGGTTGATCGTCTTGGAAACCTTCAGGTACTCGGCGTCGATCTCCGGGTCTCCCAACCTGCCATAGACGCGCATCGTCAACATCGGGGGTGCAACAGAAAAAGGGCTGGCAATCTGCCAGCCCTTTTTGGTGTAACAGTTTAAGTGTTTTAGACCGCGATACGCCGATAGAATAACGCTCGGCGCTACTCGGGTGGAAGTATATATCGGGCGTCATCCGCCATGGTGATTGGAAGTTTATTGAGTATGTCCCAATACTCAAAGACGATGAACTGTGCCGAAAGAGCTCKTTCTTGAATCACCGATAATGTGTGCTGGATCGCATAGACGTCAGTCTCGTCAGGTTGGCCGAAAAACGTCCCTTTAGGGATTTTCTTTCCGCACGTGGTTTCTGCGTTTTCGTGGAGGATTCGCAAGACGCTGTATTTGCCCGCTACGTGAATTAGATTGGGTCGACGCGTTGATGGGATTTCGGGATGGTTTCTATAATAGGCGTCAATAGACTTCAGCAAAGTTGGCAWAGCAATACCGTCAGTCGCGTAGATAACCTTGTATGGCCAATCTTCGTAATCGGAGATATTGGCGCCAACCGCTAACCGGTCCGTCGTCAACGGTGTTTGGGTTGGGATTGAAGCGAGATTATCTAGAGCATCTTCTAGCTGTTCTGTTGTCAACGTTGATTTCGCGTTTACGACTGCAATGGTTCCATCGATTGGTGCAAAACTTTTTGCGTGTTCGCCAGTCGTCAACATATACCGTGGACAAGAATTTGTGGTGACAACGATGYCCAGTTGCTTCGACTCAGCCCCNTCCATGTCGAATACGAACCCACCTAAGAACACGTTACAGTTCGCAGGTGTGTGAGTACGAAAAAATCTGCGTAAATTAATTCACGCGATTGTCCTAGATCGGTGGAATTTGGGAAAATTGAAGCTGCGGCCGCCTCCCCGCGCAAAACTGATCCTACAGACTCAAAATACTGTTTAAGGCGGTCGAAAAACTCAGCAGGCATAGTCTYCCCAGGTGTAACAGGGAAGTGGTGTAACAGTTAAATGGTTAGCTAAGTGGTTGCGGCCMGTCAAATTTTACGCTTGGGGCCTGCCTGTTTTATCCGTCAAATTTGACGGGTTGCAGCCGTAAAATTTATGCCTGAAGGGGTGTAAAATTTGGAGGCGACGGGCGGATTCGAACCGCCGMMTWRASSWYTTGSMKACSTCSSCCKTWWCYGCNNGSCTNNGKSGCCSNCKKKWCKCTMTWNGGCYNGRRYGCCGWKWYWTGGTGCCGAGGGTGGGATTTGAACCCACACGAGCTTACGCCCACGGCCCCCTCAAGACCGCGTGTCTACCAGTTCCACCACCTCGGCCTAACCGTGCGCGCCGGTATTATATCACCTCTTAGGCATGGCGGYACCCATATTCAAGCCTGGCGGCCAACCCTGCTTGCCACGGTCAACACCTAGCCAATCCAACCTCTATAATAGTCGCATGTCGCCGGAACCACGCCGAAAGCAGGTAAGCCTCAGGGTCTTCGACAACGAGCCCACGGCCCGGATGGCGGAACAACGCCTCCAGATGGAGGGAATACCCTGTCTCATCCGTTCCTTGCGCGGCGGCCCCGGCCTCTGGGGAACGGCCTACAATCTGCCCCACGACCTGCTGGTCTACGAGGGCGACGAGTCCCGCGCCCGGGAAGTCCTCGAACACGTACCCCAAGAGATAATTGAACATGAGCAAGATGGCGAAAGGCCTTCAACGCTCATGCCCCAATGGATGGTCACCGCAACCATCGTGGCTGTCGTCGCATTCATCGTTTYGACCGTAGTGATYGCGAACCGGGCGGTCCGCTAACCGCATCACATCGATGCCCCTCAGCCGCCCGGCGAATCGCTGAAGCCGACAGGGGCGAAATCTAACATCTGTAGGCGTTCTTAATGCAGAAATTACCCCTCGGACCCGTGCGCGCCATCACCTTCGACATGTACGGCACGTTGCTGGACCTGGTCGCCAGCTTCGCTTCCGGATTCGACGAATTCCTTAAGAGCAAAGGCTATGCCGGAAGCGCCGACGACGTGATTCAAGCCTGGGAGACCACTTACCTCCACGAGAGCAACGTGGACTCCCTGCTGAACCGGCCCCGCACCCCATTTGAGGTCGTTCGCCGCGTGACCCTCAGCCAGCTTTTCCACAAGCTGAAGATATCCCATACCGAAGACGACATCGAGCAGCTAGTCACCACCAAGGCCACACCGACGCTATTCCCAGACGTAAAAGAGCACCTGGCCCGGTTACAGACCCTCGGCAAATACCGGRTGTGGGTGTTGTCCAACGGAGACCTGGCGTCCCTGGATCGCGCCGTGAGCGCACTGGGTATACCCGTGRACGGGGCCATCTCCGCCGAGCAGGCAGGCTACTATAAGCCCCACGCCGGGGTGTACCAACACGCGATCAAAGAGCTGGGTCTGCCTGGCGAACAGATACTCCACGTCGCGGCCCACGCCTGGGACATACGCGGCGCCAGAGCGGCCGGCATGGCCGGGGCCTACATCAACCGCTACGGTATCCCCTATGTCGACGCCGACGGCTCCCAGGCGGACCTGGAAGTGCCCGGCCTGGCTGAACTGGCCGACCAACTGACGCAGACCTAACAACCAGTCAACGAGATAGATGCCCCCGGACGGTTAGGGTGGTGGGCAGGGCCCWATGTGAGGAGGAAGCAATGTCTACAAGGTTCGGARTCGAACTGGTCCTGGAGCCCGCGTTCACCGCAAGGGCCTACCGCACCCGGAACATAGTCTGCGGGCAGTACGCGTCCTGGGCGGCCGAGATGCACATGYTGCGTATGAGCGTGGTCAGCTATTTCCAGTGTTCAGACTCCGTACTGGACCATCTGGCCCACGGCGTCGGCCAGTTGGCTGAAGAGAGCCGGCAGCGCAGCCCCCGGTTTTCCATCAATTGCCTCGGTGTGGCCAGCGGCTGGAATGGCGGCGCCGACAGAGGAGACCGCAACAACGTTTTTCTGGAATTTCAGCAGACCGACCCCAATCATCCTCTGACGCTACTGCAACGCGACGCCGTGAGATTGGTGGAAAACCTCCCCGGCGCGGACCTGCCGACGGAAAAAGGCGAGTTTCAAGCCAAGATCAACCTCATCGAGTACGCCGACTTGCCAYCCGCGGTCCTGGCCGACGCCACCGACTTCGCCAAAGGCGTGGCAATCGACGTGGGCGTGCCATCCGTGGCCCGCGCCTGGAGACTGTCCCTGCTTCGCTACCGGTCGGAAGGCGCAGGCGACGACTGGAGCCACGGCAGTTGGGCGTCCGATGTCCGCTGGGAAAACCTGTCTAGCTACGTTCTCTAGGACGCAGTGTCCCCTCTCCCGTCGTCCTTCCGCGGAAGGAGGGGAGGTTAGGATGGGGGCGTTCTTCGCTGMAGGTGACCATGACCGTGGCGRCCAGAATCCCCCTAAATCCCCCTTTACGAAAGGGGGACTTCAACTTTYCCGATTTAAAAAGCGGGACCGAGGGGATTTTCGTACTTCGCTGGCAGTCATTCAAACCCTGGGTTATCATGCTCTCAATCCGTGGGTCTGGGCCCATAAGACCCAGNTTTTTGAGAGGAGACCAGGTTATGAAGACAACTACTAAGCTACGCCAGATGATTGATTCGGATAGCCTGACGGTGGCGCCGTTCGTGCTTAACGCCTTCCACGCCAAGATCGCCGAGTCGGTGGGTTTTCAGGCCGTTTACATGACCGGCGCTGGCACCTCCGCCGAGCGAGGGTTTCCCGACGTGGGGCTGCTGACCATGACCGAGATGGTCTCCAATGCCAAATACATCGCCGGAGCGGTGGATATCCCGGTGATCTGCGACGCCGACACTGGTTACGGCAATCCCCTGAACGTTCGGCGGACCATCCGCGAATACGAAGSGGCGGGMGTCGCGGGCGTACACATCGAAGACCAGGTGTTCCCCAAGAAATGCGGTTTCTTCGCCGGCAAGCAGGTCATCCCTCAAGAAGAAGCGGTGCAGAAGATCAAGGCCGCCCTGGACGCGCGTTCCGACCCCGATTTCGTGGTTATCGCCCGTTGCGACGCCTATGCCGTCACCGGCTGGGAGGACACCGTCGAGCGCTCCCACGCCTACATCGAAGCCGGCGCGGACCTGGTGTTCGTGGACGGCATCAAGAGCCGCGAAGATATCGAGAACTACGCCAGGGACATGGGCAGCCTGCCCCGGATGTACAACGGAGACCTGGCCAACACCAAAGAGATGGACGCCCTGGGCTACAAGGTCATGATCTGCGGCAGCACGATCTGGCTGATCTACAAGCAGCTCAAGGACTCATTCACCGAGTTGATGGAAGAAGGCGCGGTCAACCCTGAGCGCTACGGCACCCGTTGGGACGTGGCCGGGCTGATGGGCCTGGATGACATCTACGAACTGGAGCAGAARTACGGCGTGACTGAGGCGCCGGTGGTTTAGGGCAGACCGCACCATTCGGGTATAGATCTATCAAAGTTGGAGGTGTCATGGGCCGTTATTTGATCCAAGCGAATTACACAYAACAAGATGTGGCAGGGTKGGNTTCCAGCCCCGAAGACCGGACTGGCGTGCTTAAATCCATCGTGGAGGCGGCCGGAGGAAANGYCATTACTTTAGACTACTGCTTCGGTGAATTCGACGTGGTGGGCGTCCTAGAGATGCCCGACAACACAGCGATGACGAGTCTGGCGATGGCCTTCGGAGCGTCTGGCACGGTGGCTAATATGCGCACCATTGTGCTGATTTCGACTGCCGMCGGGTTCGCAGCGGCCCAAAAAGCCAAAGAGATTTCCTACCGGCCGCCTGGCCAGTAGGAAGGCCTAGCCACCATCACGCTCCCAATCTGTCATTCTGATCCTTCCGGGGAAGGAGAAGAATCTACCAAGCGACATGGGCGCACCGGTCGCAATGTCGAGAACTTTGGTTCGCCAGACCGCAGTGGACAGATCCTTCGCTTCACTCAGGATGACCGATGCGAGGGATCGCGGGGCGGATGTGGGGTTAAGCCTCTATCCGCCGACTAATCAGGCACCAATGTCATGACTTCCCTGGAGAAGCGCTCCATGTTTTCCWGGAGCTCCGGAACCGTTGCGCCGTGGAAGTTGATGATGAAGTTTGATACGCCAAGGKCCTGGTACTGACGCAGGTCGGCGGCGATCTGTTCGGACCCTCCGTGCATCATCTCGCGGGAACTGCCGGCCGAATCGTCGAAGACGATCCCGGTGCTGAAGGTGAGCGCCACTGCGTCTTCGGGACGCCCGGCCTCCACGGTCAGCTTGCGTAGCCGCGCGATCTTGCCGCCCAGTTCTTCGGGGTCCAGGATGGCCGGGGGCCGCAGTCCGATGGGCATCCAGCCGTCGCCGTACTTGGCCGCCCGGCGAATGGCGGGGCCGGTATGTCCTCCGACCCAGATCGGAGGGTGGGGCTTCTGAACGGGCTTGGGCTCAAACCCGGTGTTGGAGATCTGATAGTACTTCCCCTGGAAAGACGGGCTCTCCTTGGTCCAGAGTTCCTTGTAGAGTTGCAGGTACTCGTCGGTGACCGCCCCGCGCTCCTTGTAGGTGTCCAGTCCTAAGGCCTGGAATTCCTCCTCCATCCAGCCCACGCCCACGCCCAGGATCACCCGGCCGCTGGAAAGCACGTCCAAAGTCGATAATATCTTGGCCGTGAGCACCGGGTTGCGGTAGGGAACGATCAGCACATGAGTGCCCAGCCTGACCCGCTGGGTGCAGCCGGCGATGAAGTTTAGGGCCGCCAGCGGTTCGTAGTACGGCTCGTCTGGCCGGAAGGTGGCGACGCCGTCGGCGGCGTAAGGGTAGAAGGAGTCGACTTTCTTGGGCAGCACGATGTGGTCGCTGACCCAAACGTGGTCGTAGCCCAGGTCTTCGGCCCGCTGGGCCACGCTGCGGAGTTGTTCCGGGCCCGCCATCTCGCCGCGGCTGGGCAATGATGTTC
Source organism: Dehalococcoidia bacterium (assembly GCA_002746355.1). Lineage (GTDB taxonomy): Bacteria > Chloroflexota > Dehalococcoidia > Lucifugimonadales > UBA3495 > UBA9611. The sequence goes on from NVWX01000021.1 coordinate 26,119, forward strand.
CAAAAGTGACTGCCATCAGGTCCCTCCATATTCTGCCTTGGTCCAAGTTGGGGCCAGTGTAGCAGACGACGGGAACTGCGGCACCGGAAGAATCTAGTGCCGCTCCCTCTTGATCACGTAGGTGCCGCCGATGTAATCATGCCAACCCCGTTTCTTGGGGTCCCAGAGAACCCACAGGAACCCAACGAACATGATTAGAAACACGATCACCTTCCCGAGCACCTCGCGCATGAGGATCTGCTTCAACGATGGTTTGCGGTCGTCGGCGTCCACCACCTGGAGGCCTAGCAACATCTTGCCGGGGGTTTGTCCCAGCTTGTAGGTGAAGATGGTGTGGTAGCTAATGAATAAGACCGGAAATACGCCAGGGATATCCGCAACGAAAGAAATGAGAATGGTGGCGATGATCGGGGTTATGACATCAATGACGGCAGCGCCCAGGCGGGCCAAGAAACCGACGTATTTTGAATCGCCATGCACGCCCGCGTGCTCGGCCCCGCAATTGGGACAGAACCCCACGCCTCGACGCAGGCGCGCCCCGCATCGGTCACAGGGGAACGTCCCGGCCGGCTGGATCCACGGGCCACCGGGCCGGTCGGGGAGATTAGTGGAACCTTCTCCGGCCTGGTCGATAGACTCAATCGGCGGGCACAGCGCGCAGGACCTGGTCGACGGGAAGAAGTGCTCCCGGCACAATGGAGCGACGCCGCACTTGGTGCAATTGAGCGCCTCTTCCCTGGCCACCGGCACCCCGCAGGCCCGGCAATAGGGGATGTAGCCGTCCTCAAGCACGTCGAGTACTCGGTCAGCCGCTATCACAGTGCCGCAATGGACACATGCCGTGGCGCCCGTCGCCACCGCTGACCCGCAGTTCCCGCAGAACCGCTCTCCCGAAAAATCGTTATGCTCTGCTTCCGCCATCTGCCGTCCCAGGTAAAATGATTCCAAAGCTTCTAACGTCATACAAAAGACGCCCGTTAATAGACTACTACGAATCCTGAGCTTCGGATGGATGGAATCTAAGTAGCCTCACCCGCTGTAGCTACGAGATTTTGGGGGCGGTTGTACCACCAGAATAGYGTGTGCTAGTCTGAAKATCGAAGAGTTTTTGGAGAGCGCCAACAGATGCCGGAAAAAGTGGTCGTCGCCATGAGCGGAGGGGTGGACTCATCCGTGGCCGCTCTGCTGTTGCAGCARCAGGGCTACGACGTCGTGGGCGTCACCATGAAGCTCTACAACCTGGACGGCGAAGACCTCCCGCCCAATTATCAGGGCTGTTGCACCCTGGATGACGTGGAAGACGCCCGCTCCGTCTGCCGCAAGTTGGGAATACCCCACTATGTGTTGAACACCCAGCGGGAATTCCAGTCAGAGGTCGTGGACTACTTCACGTCTGAGTACCAGTTGGGCCGCACGCCCCACCCGTGCATCGCCTGCAACGACAAGATCAAGTTCAGCCACCTGATGGAACGAGCGGCCGTCTTGGAGGCCGACTACGTCGCCACCGGACACTACGCCCAGATCGAACGGACACCCAGYGGCATCGTCTTGAAGAAGGCCGTGGATGCCTCCAAAGACCAATCGTACGTGTTGTTYGGTATGGGGCAGGACCAGTTGGCCCATACGCTCATGCCCGTCGGCGCCTACCCCAAGAGCGAGATTCGGCAGATGGCCGAGGACGCCAAACTGCTGAACGCCGCCAAGCCCGACAGCCAAGACATCTGCTTCATCCCTTCGGGAGATTACAAGTCTTTTCTCAAAAAAAGGCTGGACACGGTCCCGGGCGACATAGTTGAACTCGACGAGACGGTGGTGGGCCGGCATGAAGGCATCGAATACTTCACCATCGGGCAGCGCCGTGGCCTGGGCATAGCCGGAGGCGAGCCTCGCTTCGTCATCCGTCTGNAGCCWGAGACGCGGCGGGTGATCATCGGGCCGGTAGAAGCCCTGATGCGGGATGAGATGCGTGTGTCAGCCGTTAATTATCCCCTGGGAGTTGCGCCTGAGGGACCGGTTGAGATCAACGTAAAGATCCGCTACAAGTCCAGCSAAGCGGCGGCGGTGCTGTACCCGAGCGGCGACGGCGCGATTGTCCGGTTTACCCGGCCACAGCGGTCGGTCACGCCGGGCCAAGCTGCGGTATTCTATCAGGGTGATGTGCTGTTGGGCGGTGGGACGATAGAGCCGGGCGTAATTACCGGCGTCCCAGAGGACCAGCCCGCGGCAACTGCCTAGTATCAAGCGAGGTGGCCAATGCCGGACCTTTCCCTGGAATCTGGGGTCCACAAGCGCGGTATCCAATTTGTAGCCGGAGTCGATGAAGCGGGACGGGGGCCCTTGGCCGGGCCTGTCGTCGCCGCGGCCGTGATTCTTCCCCCGGACCTGACCGGCTCTGAGCCTTGGCTCCAGCTCCTGGACGATTCCAAGAAGCTCTCCCAAGCCCGGCGGGAACGCGCCGCAGAGGCGGTCCACCAGCATGCGTTGGCGGTCGGCGTGGGTACGGTCAGCCCCGAAGACATCGACCAGATGGGCATCGGCCRGGCCGCCCTGGCGGCCATGCTGCGCGCCGTGGGCCAACTCCCGTTTGCGCCTGGGCACCTACTTTTGGACTACATCTACGTCCGCGAATGCCCTTACACCTACGACACCATCGTCAAGGGCGATAGCCGCAGCTACTCCATCGCCGCCGCCTCCAATGTGGCCAAGGTCACCCGGGACCGTCTGATGGTCGAGGCCGAGGCGACCTACCCCGGCTACAACTTCGCCAGGCACAAGGGTTATCCCACCAAGGCCCACTTCCAGCGGTTGAACGAACTCGGCCCCTGTCCCATCCACCGCCGCTCCTTCGCCCCGGTCGCCCAGGCCAGCATGTTTTTCACCGGCGAYGACTGAGATTGGCCACGCCTCAAGGCCGCTTGGGCCGGTGGGGAGAGGACCATGCYCGCCGCTATCTGGAGGGCAAAGGCTACACGGTGTCGGCCACCAACTACCGCAGCCGCTGGGGCGAGGTCGATATCGTAGCCCAGCAGGGTGAGGAACTGGTGTTCGTAGAGGTCAAGACCCGCCGGGGCGCTGGATTCGGAACCCCCGAAGAATCAGTCACCGCCACCAAGTCCCATCGCCTCATCGCCACCGCCCAAGACTACCTTCAGAAGAACGGCCTGGAGCAGTCACCATGGCGCGTAGACCTGATCAGCATCCACCTAGATGAGAAAGGCAAGTTGTTGGGGGTTAGCCATCTGGAGAACGCGCTGGAGGAGTGAGAGGGAGARGACGAAGAGGATACACCTAAAAAGGCAGCCCGCCGATACGGACCGACCACAGGACCATAATCGCCAACGCGGCCAGTCCGAAAGAGAAAATCATGCAGCCCCATCGTTGGTTCACAGAAAAAGTCTACCAGCCGACCGAGGAGTTAACTAGGGCCACTGGTTGGAGTACCGGAGGTATCTAACCGGTTGTACCGGCAACGCAGTTAGTGAGGGCGGCTAGGTGGCCGGCGCCGAAGCCGTTGTCGATGTTGACCACCGACACACCGGGAGCGCAGCTATTCAGCATGCTGAGCAGCGGGGCCAGACCGTCGAAGCTGGCGCCGTAGCCGGTGCTGGTGGGCACCGCGATCACCGGAACTGATACCAGGCCCGCGACCACGCCCACCAGGGCAGCGTCCATGCCCGCCACGACCACCAACACCCGCGCTTTCTGGAGCGCCGGMACCTGGTCCAGCAGCCGGTGTAGGCCGGCCACGCCGACATCGGCAATCAAATCAACTTCATTGCCCATGAGCGACGCCGTCAGTACCGCTTCTTCAGCCACCGGTAGGTCGGCCGTGCCGGCGGTCACCACGGTTATCCCCTGTACCAGAGGCGTTGGTTGTGGCGCGGGGACCACGATGGCCTTGGATAGTTTGTGGAACTCCGCTTCAGGCGTGTCTTCAAGCACCGCCTGATATGCTTCCTGGTCCGATTTCGTGACCAATACCGGATGGCCCCGGCCCTTCATGGCTGAGACGATCAAGGCCACTTGCTCCGGCGTCTTTCCCTTGCCAAAGATGACCTCGGGCCAGCCGGTGCGCAGGGAGCGGTGGTGGTCCAGCTTGGCGAAATCCAGGTCCTGGTACGGCAGATCGCGCAACTGTTCCAGCGCGGCATCCACAGTCATACCGTTCTCTTTGAACCGGGTCAGAAGGTCCCTCAACCGAGTCTCTTCGATGGTGTTGCTCCTTTAAGCCAGATGGGGCCGACGGTGGGAGTACGCCGGTCCCGATCGATCCACTACTGATTCTAAGCGAAAACCTTGTTGSCCACAAARGGCTCGACGGCTTCCTTGACGCTGGCGCCGATGTCGCTGAATTTGCCCGCCACATCGGCGGGGATGCTGGCCTTGGAGAACATGATCACCATGAATAATTCTCCGGAGGACAAGACGCCGCCGAATCCCAGCACCGATTTGATCCCGTTGGGTATGACGAAGTCATCTTGGGCCGGGATGTAAGGACTGCCCACTGCCTCGGGCACGTAGAAGGTATTGTAAGTCTTGGCCGACATGTCGCCGATCAGCATGGGGTCAGGGCGYATGACCGATCCGACATCGAGGCCRAATTGGGTCAGCAGCCGGGAGGTCATGGGGATTCCAGCCACCATGTCCGCGGACGCCAGAGGGATGGCGCGGTGCCCGTTAGACTTGCTTCGGGATTTCCAGTCGTCGTTGTCCCCCATGGTTGCCAGCATGGTCAGACAATTCGTGTCGTCGCTGGGCGCCGATCCCAAGATTCCCTGGGCGAAGCCCTGCAGCCCCTGGTCAAGCTGGTCGTACGGGTGGGTCTTGTAGAAACGGACGAGGGCGTTGGCGCTGCCGCCGGAAGAATCGGTGATGTTCTCGTAGAGGTAGCTTACGATCTTGTTCGCTACGTCCTCCATGCTGGAAGCGCCGNCCCCCAACGCCGCGAGATTGGCGCCGCACTCCTTCAGATCTGCATCCGAGAATCTAGAGTAGTCGTACATTTTCCCCTCCCTTTATTTAGGCTTTTTTGGACTGGTTATGTATCGATGATCAGACCAACGATGGGCTTTGGGTTGGTCCGGCTACAGCAATTCCCGCCGGGCCGCCTCTGTCGTTCTTTGATAGACCTCTTGGAACGGCGTCCCGGTCTCCAGGGCGATGCGGCGTACCTCATCCGGTTCCGGAGCGGCGCTGATCGCGGCGCCATCCAGCAATTTGACCTTTACGGTGACGGGCCCCAGATCGGTCTCGATGGTGACCATCTTCCGGCCGGCGACGTACCGGTCGACGAGGCGGGTGCGGATGCCCAGAGTCGGYGTCTCCCGCAAGATCAGTTCCGAGGCCTCCCGCTCCTTGTCTTTGGGCACCAGGACGGATAGCACGGTCCCGGGGCGGTTTTTCTTCATCTGTATCGGSGTGTTCCAAACGTCCAGGGCGCCGATGGCGAACAGCCGCTCTTGGGTGTAACCCAATACCAGACCGGAAACATCGTCCAGGTTGGTCTCCAGCAGCACCACTTCTCCTTTTKTTACCGAAGATGGGGCTTCAGTTTGGGTGAGTTCGCCAAGCCACACCCGAAGGGCGTTGGGGAACCCGGCCGGGTCCTTGGTGCCCAGTCCCATGCCAACGCGGTCTACGTTGAAGGCGGGACGGCTGAAATCCGCCAGGGTGGTGATCAGGGCTGCTCCCGTCGGGGTGGTGAGTTCGCCGGCCTTTTCGTACATCGGTTTGTCGCCGATAACCGGCGCGCCCGCGGCGGCGATGAGCTCCAGAGTGGCCGGCGCCGGATTGGAATAACCGCCCGCCCAGCGCGGTGGGGTGGCGTTCCCGATGACCAGCGGCCCGGCGTGGATGCCGGCAACCTCCAGGTATTCAAAGCCGATGGCCGAACCGACGACATCGACCAACGTGTCCACGCTGCCCAGTTCTTCCAGTTCCAAGATGTCTTGAGTCTCGCCGTGGACTCGGCATTCCGCTGTCCACAGGGCGTTCAGGACCTCTCTGGACCTTTCTTTCACGGACTCTGAGAGGCTACTGCCGTCGACGGCTTCCAGGAGTTGTTTCGGGGAGTAGCGGGTCTTGTCTTCCAGGTCCACTTTCAGGTAGGTGCCCCGCATCTCGCAGCGGGTCTCCTGGCGCGCCTCCAGCCGGTAGCCGTCAACGTTCAACTTACCCAGCTCGGCTTCCAGGTGCTCGATGGGCATGCCCAAGTCTGTCAGCGCGCCCAGCATCATGTCGCCGCTGGCGCCGCCGATGGGTTGGATATAGGCGATTCTCATGAGCGCTATCAGGCCTTCAACACGGTTTCTGTGAGGTTGAGTTGGTCGTTCAAGCTGCCGGACCGAAGTCCGGACATGTCCAGCGACACCCACAGGTAGCCGATCTTCTTGATCGCCGCGACTATTTCCTTGCGGTGCCCGAATGCGAAGTCGATCTCATCCTCTCCGACCTCGATGCGGCACAGGCGGTCGTGATGCCTGGCCCGGACCTCTCTCAGGCCTAGACCGCGCAGATAGTCTTCGGCCTGCTCGATCTTGGACAAGTTCTCGACGGTCACCGGAATGCCGTAGGGGACCCGCGACGACAGGCAGGGTTGGGCCGGCTTGTCCCAGATCGGGATGTCCAATGATCTGGCGATGGCGCGAACGTCGACCTTGGTCAGTTCGGCCTCCAGCAAGGGACTGCGGACCCGGTGCTCGGACGCGGCAACCATACCGGGACGGTAGTCTCCGATGTCGTCGGTGTTGGCCCCGTTGACCACCCACTCGATCCCTTCTTTATCGGCCAGCGCTGTGAGTTCTGTGTAGAGCTCCGTCTTGCAGAAGTAGCACCGCTGGGGCGAGTTGGCCACGTACCCCTCCCGGTCCATCTCATTGGTGTGGATGATGCGGTGGGCGAACCCGAACGTTTCAGCCAGTCTGATGGTTTCTTCAAGTTCGCGTTTRGCCAAGGCTGGGGAGACTGCGGTAACCACCAGGGCCTTCTCACCGAGCACACGGTGGGCCGCTACAGCGACCAAGGTGCTATCAACGCCTCCGGAGAAGGCTACGGCCACGGAGCCCATCTCTTGGAGGATATTTTCCAGGGCTAATAATTTGTCTTGGGCTTGGAGCGCCATTTGGACCTCCGGTGATCCGGGGCTAATCTGACTGGAATCGACTTCAGAATGATAATTCCGTCTTGAGTCGGCGTCCACTATTTGTCAGTGAGCGAGTTTTGATSATGCCAGCATCTTTGARACCGTGGCCGATAATTCCGCGGCCCGMAAGCCTTTGATTACGGCGATATCCGCCCATTCGGACTCAGCCGTGGCCGCCTGCGCCGCATCCTCGGCCAAAGCCAAGAATTTGGATCCGGGGCATTTAGCCGTGATTCCCGTTAGTTCTGAAAGCAGATCAGCGCCGGTTGCGGCTAAGTCGATGACCAGAAGATGCGGGYAATTCTACTCCATGAACACCGACGCGGCCCGAAGATCGTCCACTATGATCAAGGACGCGACCCCATCTGATGCGAGAAGTAGAGATCCCAATCCCTCTCGCAGTTCGCCAGGCATGGCGACTAGGAGAGCCGAAGAACCGTTTTTCATAGCCGACACCAACGGGCGAYTTGTTAGACTCTCACTCGCCCGAGAATACTGCCACGGGGTCAGGTGTTTGGCACGAGGCTAAAGGCCAATCTCATGCCTGACCAAAATAGGCCCGACTGGGTGTAAGAAAGGAGTATGGGAGCGAGTTGGATGGAATCCAGCGGGTTAGGCGGAATCCAACGTAGCCAGTCCTTCTTTCAAGGCGTAGAGGGCAACTTGAGTGCGGTTGGACACGTGCAGCTTTTCGATGATGCTGCTGACGTGTTTGCTGACCGTCCGCTCGGCGATGACCAAGGTCTCGCCAATCTCGTGATTGGAGAGCCCCTGGGCAACTAATTTCAAGACCTCGACTTCTCGCYCAGTCAACGGTGTTCCTTCAGCTTTGGCCTGGGAGGGGTGGTTCAGCTCTCGGATCAATTTAAGAGCGATGGTCGGGTGTAGTGATGGCTCGCCACGGTGGACCTCGCGTAATGCAGACAAAAGTTCTTGGGGACTGGAATCCTTGAGCAGATATCCCAATGCGCCTGCTTTGATGGCTGGGAATACATTTTCATCTTCGCCGAAACTGGTTACCACCAGGATTCGGGCGTCAGGGTTTTCCTCTTTTATCTCTTGGATGGCTTCGATGCCGGTTTTGTTGGGCATCATCAGGTCCARMRGTATCANNNCGGGCTGCAGCGACATGGCCAGATCCACGGCCTCTACACCGTCGGACGCTTCACCCACCAGGTCCATATCCGGTTCCGTGGCTATCAGTGCGCGAAGACCCTCCCGGACCAGGGGATGGTCGTCGGCGATCAATACTTTTATCGATTTGGTTACCATGAGACCTCTTGGTTCTTGAGTCTAATTATCGGGATAACCTTCCTATGGGTGGGCCGGTTCTCCTGTGGTCTGAGGATCCGATATCGGGGCCCGAACGCGCAGCTTGGTTCCTTCTCCCGGCGAGGAGATTGAGGAGATTATGGTGAATGAGCCCCCTAATCTTTCCATTCTCTCTTTGATATTCCGGAGTCCCATCCCGCCCGATTGATTGACCAGGTCCGTGTCAAACCCAACGCCGTCGTCTTCAACGTTTATCTCGACCAGGCCATCGTTCGTGGCGATGCGGATGGAAAGGTGGGTGGCTGCTGCGTGTTTCAGAGAGTTATTCAGGGCYTCTTGCGCCACCCGGTACAATTCCTCTTCCATGCGTGACGGGAGGGAGATGGGCTCGTCGAAGATCAGGMGGGCCTCCACGCCGGCGCGGCGCTCGACGTCGTCTAACCGTTGGCTCAACGCGCCCACGATACCCTCCTGTTCCAGCGCCAATGGCCGAAGTTCGAAAACCAGCAGCCGCATCTCCTTGAGGACTTGCTGAGAAGTTTCACCGATGCGTTCCATGTACTGCGTGCCCTTCACCGTGTCACCATGATCGGCGTTTCTCACCCCGGCCTCGGCAAACAGGGTCATGGTGTAGAGCGACTGAACTATCGAGTCGTGCAACTCCCGTGCCAGCCGGTTCCGCTCCTCCAACACTGCCAGTTCCCGCATCGCGTGATCGGCATTGATCCGTTCGGTTAGGTCTCGAATCAGGGCCACGATGCACGGTTTGCCRGAGATATCGATGGCCGACGCCGATATCTCCGTGGGGATGTGGGACCCGKTCTTGGTCACGCAGGTCAGTTCGTTGGTCCAGCCGCTGCCGAGTTGAAAAACAGAAGCGGCGAAGGCTTCCAATGCCGGTAAGTCGTGGGGGTGTATGGCCGAGAGCGGTGTGCTTAGCAGTTCGTCCCGGGAGAATCCCAACATGCTGCAGGCGNGGGKGKTCACGTCYAAAAAGCGGTCTTCGGAAGGACAAGACAGCAAGATCGCCTCGTTGGAATTATCGAATATTCCCCGGTATAGCGCCTCACTCTGCCGCAGAGTCTCTTCGGAGAGCTTGCGCTGGGTGATATCCAAAAACGAGACTACGCAGCCAACCAATTCGCCATCCCGGTGGACCGGATGCGRCGTGTATTCCGAGGGGAACTGGGAGCCGTCGGCCCGCCACATGACTTCATCGTCAGCGTGGGACGCCTCTCCGGACCGAAGGGTCTTGTAAATCTTGCATTCCGAGTCCGGGACTGGCATTCCGTCTGAAAGGGAGTGGTGAATCAGGCTGTGCATGTTTTTGCCGATGAGGTCCCGGTCCGTTTCAAAACCCAGTATCTTGAGACCGGCCGGGTTGCAAAAATTGCAGTTGCCGTGCCGGTCGACTCCGTATATACCCTCTCCGGTGGAGTTGAGGAGGAGGCTAACCTGCTCCTCAACTCCCTTTCCAGGCGTTCGGTCTGCTCAATTACAGAAAGGTCCTGGACTTCTAATAGTTGTTCCAAGGCKGCTATCGTTGATTGCAGCATGRCTACTCSACCTCAAGTGGTCCTTTCTTAAAGGACCGGAATCACCCTGGATCAGGCATTAAGCCTCAAGGGCTATTTGTCAAACACCTGGTCTTCGAATGGCAACAAGGCTAATTTGGCGCTCAAGGAGATGGTGCGAAACATCGATGCAACCACCGCATCCACGGGTRCCTTGCAGAACATTATGACGGCGAACAGGTTGCCCGAAGGCAGCATACCGCCAAACCCGACTGTGGACGCGATGCCCATGGGTATCACGAAGCTTTCTTGATCAACGATGAATTCGCTCCCCACGGCATCCCCGACATGGAACACGTTATAGGTGCGCTGGTCGATATCCAGCATCATGCTAGGGCTGGGGTCAAGAAACTCGGTTACTTCCAGRCCAAATTGACTAACGAGATTGGAAATCATGGGAAAGGCGTGGACCATCTCTTCACTGGGCAGCGGGATCGTTTTGTGGTGTTTGGAAAGCAGCCGGGAATTCCACTCCTCTTTCTCACCGGCGGTGGCCAATAGGGTGAGGCACTTCGTGGAGGGTACTTCGGGTTCTTGGCCCAGGGCATCCACTGCGAACCGTTTTAGGTCTGAGTCGAGGTCTTCGTAGGGATGGGTCTTRAAGAGCCGGACCAGGCTGATACGSCGCTCTCCCGTTTCCTCATCGACGATGTGGTCGTATAGAAAACGCACTATCTTGTTGGCCACCTGCTCCATGCTTGAAGCGCCTGCGCCCATCTTCCGCAGCTCAGCGCCGCAACGGGTCATGTCCGCCAAGGAGAATTCAGATAGGTCATACATCATAGACCCCATTTAAATGATCTTCGGCGCGATCCTGGACTTAACTTAGGAAATCCGAGACTGCCGCGGCGAACACCTCAGCTCGCTCGATCATCAGCAGGTGCCCGGCGTTGGGAATGACSGTAACTTCGGCTCCGGCCACCAGACGCGTGAAGTCCTCGGCGTAGACCGGAGGAATGATGCGGTCGTTCTCTCCCCACAACACCAGGGTCGGCGCCTTGATGCGGTAGGCGCGGCGCTTCAGTCCACGGTCGGGGATGGGCCATAGGAATTTCCCGGCGGCGGTYAGGTCCTGCATCCGGTCGGCCGCCAACTCGGCCTTCAGGCGGGAATTGGCCTCGAAATCCGCGGGGGAAAGGCTCATGGAACTGGAAGCCGAAGACCATAGTTCGTTCTGAAGGTCTTCGGCGGTCATGGACAATAGGTCGGCCACTGGGTCCRAATCGCGCCAAGTTCCCGCGGGGGCCGCGAGCACCAGGCGGTCAACGTAGCTTGGCGACAGCGCGGCCATCTCGGCCGCGATCATCCCGCCCAGGAAGTGGCCCACCACATGGGTCTTGGACACACCYAAGGCGTCCAAGAGTTCAAATTGGTAGAGAGTTAGGTCTGCAACATCGTCCAGCTTTTCCAGGCCAGTGGACTTGGAATAGCCGGGCATGTAGGGCGCATAGACCGTGAACGACTTGGCCAAGGTGTCTAAGAACGGCGCCCAGCCCTTCTGCCCGATGGCCCCGTGCAGGTACAGCAAAGGYGGWCCGCTGCCGTCCTTMAGCACYTCAGCTTCRAAATCACCGCCCCKCAGGGAWATRTTCAAGGTCTCCGGCATGKTTACTCCGTTSWAYWMWTSSTTCTNNSMSGTYCKKCCSGSRWASSASMSARSGWTMGSMYGWSSGMKYTMCNYKKRCRASWMSWCCYRGWTRWARKGKCRGMSCYCGCCGNACSNANSCCGKCNGRWYGYYCGTNMCMMTYTCMWCCRKSGMSTCSKCWWRSRYSAAGTGGRTTCCCYTGACCRTTACTTCYTGCTGGTTKGGCCAGGTGCGGCAGAACTCCCGTTGGGGCCCGGTTAGGATGGCGCCCGGTTCCGCATTGATGAACAGCTTGGGCACATCGCTGGCGGCCAGCCAATCTCCGTACTCAGACACGATCTGGACCACGTCGGCGGGCTCACCCTCGATGGGGATCTCCCGGGGCCAGGTCAACGTTGGCCGCCGCGACTCTCCGGCCTCCAGATAGGGACGKCGGTAGACCTCCATCTCCTCTTCCGTCAATCCACGGAGCACGCTGCCCGGCAGCACCCGCTCCACGAAGATGTTCTTCTCCAGCACCATCTCCTCGCCTGCCGGAGAGCGGAACCCCTGGAACACCTGGCGTGCGGCATCCGGCCATTCCTCCCAGGTCACAGGCCGGACGATGGCCTCCATGTAGACCAGTCCTTTGACGCGTTCCGGGTTCCGTTTGGCCCAGTGGAACCCGAGGGCCGAGCCCCAGTCGTGGACTACCAGGGTGACACCGCCGGTCAGACCCATGGCGTCGAACCATGCGTCCAAAACTGCGCTGTGGTCGGTGAAACGGTAGGATCCGTTGGGAGAACTACCCGATTCGCCCATGCCCATCAGGTCCGGCCCCAGGCACCGTCCGACAGGACTCAGATGCGGAATTATGTTACGCCAAAGATATGACGACGTGGGGTTCCCGTGCAGGAACACGATGGGGTCGCYATCGCCGGTRTCCACGTACGAGATCTCTGTCCCGCCAGCGGAGATTCGCCGGCGCGGGTGAGGATCCTGGGCTGAGACCGATTCTTGGGTCAAAGCAGGTCCGCCACGCTACCGGTTAACGCCCTGGGCGGCCTTGGTCAACTTCTCCGGCCACCAGCGGGTCTCGTACTCCGACCAGATGTCTTTGATGTGGGGCATGACCTCGTTGGCGAACAGGGTGGTGTTCTTCATGGCCAGTTCTTTGGGCATGTCGCCGAATTGGAGCAGCAACATCAGGTTGCCCACGCGCAGTTCTTTGATGGCGTGGGTCAGCTCTTTCACGACGGTCTCCGGGCTGCCCACGATGACGTTGCCCGCCTCCAGGTAGTCGGTCCAGGTGAAGTCGCTAAGCTGCTTGCTCCGGGACTGCATGGTTGTGGCGCTGGCCGCATTAGCGTTGGTCTTCACCGTGCGGTAGCCGGGCGGGTTGGCGTATCCGGCGGGGATGTGCAGGCTCTTCTTGAAGAAATATTCGATGGAGTCTTTGTACTCCTGGGCCTGYTCGTCGTTCTCCGATACGGCGACCAACTGCAGGAACCCGGCGTGGTAGGGGTTGAATTCTTTGCCCTTCCTCTCCATCTCATCCCAGAACCCGTCCAGGATGGTCTTGCCTACCTTGTAGCCGGAATAGCTGAGGTAGCAATAGACGTAGTCGTTTTCGATCGTCCAGTCCCAGGTCTCCAGGCTGCCGCTGCCGGGCACCCAGATGGGCGGGTGGGGCTGCTGGTAGGGCCGAGGCCAGATATTGACGTAGCGGAGCTGGGTGAATTTCCCGTTGAAGGCGAAGGGCTCCCGCTCCTTCCAGGCCTTGATCACCAGGTCGTGGGCCTCCTGATACTTCTCCCGCAGGGTGGCCGGCACCTGGCCGTAGCCGAAGATGGTGTCCATCGATGTGCCCAATGGGAAACCGGCGATGAGCCGGCCGCCGCTCATAACGTCCAGCATGGCCATCTCTTCGGCCACCCGGACGGGCGGGTTGTAGAGGGCCAAGCTGTTGCCCAGCACTATGATGGCCGCCTTGGAGGTGGCCCGGATCATAGCCGACGCCATCAGGTTGGGCGAGGGCATCATCCCGTAGGCGTTTCCGTGGTGCTCGTTAACGCAGATGGCGTCGAAGCCCATGGCCTCGGCGTACTCCAACTCGTCCAGAAAATCGTTGTACATGCGGTGGCCCTTTTCCGGGTCGAAAAGGGAGTTGGGTGCGTCCACCCACACGCTGTGATAATCTTTCTCGAAGTTATCGGGCAAGTCCTGGTACGGCATCAGGTGGAAGAAGCACAATTTCATGGCTGAGTTTTCCTCTAGGCTGAGTTGCCTGGAATTGTACAAGAACCCCGATGCCGATGCCACCGTCCCAGAACCGGGATACAGGAGAGACTGAATGGCGGATGAAAATACTGAGATCGGCCACCGGGTGGCCGTAGCCAGGCGGTTGGCTGCAAACATCAGGGCGTACCTGGGTGAGTTGACGCCAGGGCAGTGGGAACTACAAAGCGCGTGCGCCGAATGGCAGGTGCGGGACGTGGTCAGCCACCTGATTGGCGGCGCGGAACGGCAGGCCGAAAGCATGGAACGGGGCCGGGGCGGCGATGCTAACCCACCGGCCGGGTTCGTGCCCCCAGATGCCGCGGCGCTATCCGCCGCCAACGCTCAGCGGGACATCGACCGGCGAAACGAGATGGCGGGCCACATCCTGGAGTCCTTCGATGCCAGCTACGAGAAGCTCCACAGGGAATTCGACGAATTCGCCAAGTGCTCCTGGGACACGCTGGCTTGGCACGTGCGCCGCGGCGCCATGACTGGTGCGGCCTACGTGGAACTGCGAATCCAGGAGCTGGCTATCCACGACTGGGACATCCGCTCCGCCTTTGACACCAATGCGGGTCTCGACCCCGATTGCGTGCCGGTGCTGTTGGACATGTCGCCCAGATGGCTGGGCATGTGCTTCCGTCCCTCGGCCCCATTGCCCAAGCCGGTGGTTTATGGGTTCAGTATTGGCGGCGAATCCTACCGAATGACGGTCACGGGAGATGCGTTCCAGATGGAAGCAGGGGAGGCCTCTCAGCCGGACCTTTCTATCTCCGCCACCGGCGAGCAGTATCTGCTGTTCACCTACGGGCGGCTGACCGCGTCTGACGGCATTCACCTGGGCAGGCTGTCGGTTGACGGCGATGTTTCCCATCTGGACCAGTTCGAGGTCTGGTTCAATGGGCTTTAACCGGACTTAACCGTGAGGATGTAAACTCGCGCCGCGCCTGTGATAAGCTCGTTAGCGGACATAACATCCCACCCATTCTTCTCGAAAGGACGGGTTGGGAAAGAGAGATATTTAAATTGACCACTGGTTCACGTGATGTTGTGATCGTTGGCGGCGGGATCGTTGCCTGCCTCAGCGGGTATCTCCTGGGCCGCCGAGGTTACAAGGTTACGATCTTGGAGGCCGACTCGTTAGGCTCCCATGCCTCGGGGTTCGCATTCGGCGGACTTGACCCGCTGACTGGGGTCGGTCTTCCGGAGCCGTTGCTGGATTTCAGCCTGTGGTGCTACGGACGGCACCGGAGTCTGGCCCGAGAACTTCACGAGGCCACTGGGATCGACGTTGGATTCGAGTTGCGGGACCGGCTGAACCTGGCATTCACCGACGATGATGCGCGGGCCGCCAAGCAGGGCATCGAATGGATGAAAGACATCGGTGGGTTCAACGTAGAGTGGGTGGATAACTCCCAGGCCAGGGAAATCGAGCCCCAGGTTAGCGGTGAGATCACCGGAGGGGTCTATGCCCAGAGCCCGGCGGCCGTGGAGCCCTACCGGTTCATTTTGGCGGCTATGCGGGCTGGAGAGCGCTACCATGTGGAGATGCTCCAGCGCCGGGCCACAGGTCTGATCAGTGATGGCGATAGGTGCACTGGGGTCACTCTGGAGAACGGCAGCATCGACGCCGGAATCGTAGTCCTAGCCATGGGCCCGTGGACCGGTCTGGCTTCGGAGTGGTGCGGGGTGGACATTCCCGTGACACCCCTGAAGGGACAGATCCTAAGGATGCGGACTTCCCACGATCCACTCAAATTGTCCGTGAACTACCAGCACAGTTATGTGGCTACCAAGTCTGACGGCCTGATCTGGGCCGGGACCACCGAGGAAGAGACC
Organism: Dehalococcoidia bacterium; assembly: GCA_002746355.1. Classification (GTDB taxonomy): domain Bacteria; phylum Chloroflexota; class Dehalococcoidia; order Lucifugimonadales; family UBA3495; genus UBA9611. Next base: position 41,790 of record NVWX01000021.1, read on the forward strand.
GGATTCGACGACAGCCCAAATTCAGCGGCCCGCGACAGCATCATGGCTGACTTCCTGAAGATGATTCCCGGCATGAGCGACGCCGAACTATTGCAGCAGACCGCCTGTCTTCGCCCCATGTCCGCGGATGGAATGCCCATCGTGGACAAGATCGACGGGTGGGACAATCTCTACGTCGCTACCGGCGGTGGCCGCAAGGGCATCCTCTGGAGCACCGGCATGGCCCACACGATATTGGACCTGATCGCCGACGGCAAAGCGGACGTTAGCGGAGCGGAGCACCTGAAGCTGGACCGGTTCCCGGCCAAGGTCTAAAGGGCTTGCTTGCGGGCCACTAGCAGGCCGTCTTCCCGGCTGATCTTCATGGCGAACGAATACCGGTCGGCCTCCAGGGCCAGCGTCACGTCTTCGGGATGGTACTGGGGCTGCAATGGGTCGAAGAACTTCTGGGTTGCTCCGCCCGTCATGATCAGGGACTTCACCGCATCGAAGTCAGGCTTCCTATTTTCCATTATGTTGCGAAGGTAGATGCCGCATTGTTCATCTTCGTCGGAGCGGTTGAAACCCTCGTCTCCCATGGCGATGATCGAGACCAACTCCGGCCCATCTTTCTTGACGGCCTCCGCCGTGGCCTGGGCGACAACGAAAGACCCTAGATATATCTCTGACGCGTTCACAGCCGCCGCCACACCCACGGTGCCGGCCCTTGTGGACTGGACCAGAGTTTTGCCGGCCAAATCGACCTGGGATATCTCGTAGGGCGAATTCCCGAAATCGAAACCCTCGGGCCGCTTGCCGGCCACCTCGCCCATGAGAAAATCGCCCACGCCCTTGCGGTGCAGTTCCAGTGCCTCCTCCGGTTCGGCCACCAGGGTGATTTCCTTGACGTCGTGGTCAAAGGCGATGGCCGCCGTCGTAAAGGCCCGGAACACGTCGATGATTATCGCGGTCCCCTGGGCCTCCTGGGCGCCACGCACCAAGCTGCCAAGTCTTACTTCCATTTAGTTGTCTTGCTCCGATCTAAGTGTCTTGTGCGAGAGGGCGGCCCTCACCCTAACTCCCTCCCGTTGCGAAGGGCTGCTCTCTGAAGTCCTACCCCTACTTCTTGGTCAACTTCTGTAGGGAGCGTACCTCACGGGGTGGGTTGAGGCGGCTGCCCGTGTGGGTCCAGGATACCTCGCCCACGAAGATGTCGCCTTTGCCGTTGATGCAGACACCGTGGGGGGCGATGAACGTGCCGGGCTCTTCGCCCTCGGGAATGTCGCCCAATTTGGCCAAGTAATTGCCCTTCAGATCCATGATGCCAATTCGGGGGCCTAAGCCAGACGCCTGGTCGTTGGGGCCGATAGCCGCGCCCAATTCGCCAACGTAGACCCTCTGGTCGCCGCTGGTGTCGATAAACAGGCCACAGGGACGGGCCATGTCCTTCCACTGAGTCTCGAACTTGCCGTTCTTGTCGAAGACCTGTATCCGCTGGTTCTCCCGGTCAGCCACGTAGACCCAGCCGTCTTTGTCGGTGCAGACGTTATGGGCGATATTGAACTGGCCCGGTCCGGTGCCTGATTCGCCCCAGGAGAACAGCAGCTTGCCGTCCGGCGAGTATTTGTGAACACGGGCATTGCCGTAGCCGTCGGATACGTAGAATTCGGCTGTCTGAGGGTCCAGGGCAACGTGGGTGCAACGGTTGAAGGGGTCTCCGCTCATGAAGGGCGCCGGCTTGCCGCTGATGCCCAGGGTGAAGATGACGGTGCCGTCAAGTTTGCACTTGCGCACGGTGTGGTCGCCGTCGTCGGTCAGATAGATGCTGTCGTCGGGCCCCATCGTGATGCCGTGAGCCCTAGGGTAGACACCCTCGCCCCAGGAGCGGAGGAAATTACCGTCCTTGTCGAAGACGATCATCGGATGCTCGCCCCGGTTGAAAACGTATACGTTTTCTTGGGAGTCAACTCCGACTGCGGCGCACTCTTTGTAAGACCAACCGTCGGGGAGCGTGCCCCAACCCTCTTCTACCTCATAAGTGAAGGCGCCTGAGCCAAGAGTTACCATCGCTACATCCTCGATTTCTGTTAATTTTCTGGTGATTTAAGCCCCCGTAAGGGACACCCGGAGATTGTAGCACCGCCACAAGGGAAAGCAACGAGGCCGCAGACCCGGTTCTTATATTTCGGTCAACCGGCCCAAGACGAGCTTTACGTTGCCACGAGCCATTGGCCGTTGCTATGATAATTTCGGTATCCCCGCATCCAAGATTCGACGGCGGGCCGAAAAACCGCGAAGTAGGGTTAGATGACAGAACAAGTCAGGCGAGATTTCGTGAAGTATTCATTCTTCAAGGTCGACCCCGAGTGGCGGCGTCTTCCGGAGAAGGAACGCCAGGACAACAAGGCCCAGTTTGCCGAGGTGTTGGGAGAGTTTTCCGACCGCGTGTCCATGTCCAGCTACAGCATGGTTGGCACCCGTGGCGACGCCGATTTCCTGCTGTGGAAGGTGAGCGAGGAACTGGAAGCCATCAACGAGCTGATGGCCAGGGTTAACCACACCGATCTGGCCCGCTACCTGACGATGCCTTATTCATACTTGGCCATGACCCGCCGGTCGCCGTATATCGACGATCATAAGCACGAAGGCCAAGAGGGAACGGGCTCCGCGACCATGCGCATCATCGGCCGGAAGTACCTGTTCATCTATCCCTTCATTAAGACCCACGAGTGGTATCAACTACCCAAGGAAGAACGCCAGGAGCTGATGAACGAGCATTTCGTCATCGGGCATAAATACCCTGATGTGAAGATCAGCACGGCGTATTCGTTCGGACTCGACGACCAGGAATTCGTGCTCGGATTTGAGACCGACGACCCGTCCCACTTCCTGGACCTGGTGATGGACCTTCGCGAGTCCAAGGCCCGGCCCTACACTTTGGTGGATACCCCCATCTTCTCCTGCATCGCCAAGCCCGTTGAGGCCTGTTTGGACGACTTGGGTTAAACAACTTCTGGCGCGAACTAGCAAAAAGGGGCGTCCCGATTGATCGGGACGCCCCTTTTTCGTTTCAGTTCCACATTGAGAGCTTGACTGATGCCGGTCCTTCGACATCCTTCCGGGGAAGGACAGGACGAACGGATTTGTATTACTCTCATCCCTCTCAAGCTGAGCCTGTCGAACCACGGCTTAGCTTGGTCCAACAACATCTGGTCAAGGCAGAATCAGGGGTCGCCTACCCTCCTGCCGTGTTCTTCATGTGGTTCATCGCTGAGCCGGCTTTGAACCAATCGATCTGTCCGAGGTTCATGGTGTGACGCAGGTTGATGCGCTCCTCTTCCCCGTCCTCATGGGAGACCACGCAGACCAGCGGCTGACCTGGAGCCAGGTCCGACAGCCCGATGATGCTCAGCCGGTCGTCGGCCCTGATGCGGTCGTAGTCGCCTGGGTCCTCAAAGGTCAGGGGCAATATGCCCTGCTTCTTGAGGTTGGCTTCGTGGATCCTGGCGAAACTGCGGGTGATGACTGCCGCCGCGCCCAACATCCGGGGAGACATGGCGGCATGTTCACGGCTGCTGCCCTCTCCGTAGTTGTTGTCGCCGACGGCGATCCATTGCATGCCCTGGGCCTTGTACTCCCGGGCGATCTGAGGGATGGGTTGTATCTGCTCACCGGATAGTTGGTTCTTCCCGGTGCCAGGCTCGTCGGTGAAGGCGTTCACCGCGCCCAAGAACATGTTGTCGCTCAGGTTATCCAGGTGTCCGCGGAAGCGGAGCCAGGCCCCGGCCGGAGAGATATGGTCAGTGGTGCACTTTCCCGCCGCCTTGACCAGCACCGGCATAGCCTTGAAGTCCTCGCCATCCCAGGCGGGCCAGGGCTCCAAAATCTGCAGCCGGGTGCTGTTTGGATCAACATTGACGTCGATGCTGCTTCCGTCTTCGGGCGGGGCTACGTAGCCCTGCTCGCCGGCGTCMAWSYCGYCSKSRKRKRYKTSYGKGKCGKRKMYGSGYSYTWCCWGYRKGAWWKCKYTGMSRTSRKYSYSGRTCMGWKYMWCGRKKWSCGSATYKAWMCTMAGGYGGCCGCTCAGGCTCATCGCCACGGCCAACTCGGGACTGGTGATGAAGTTCATGGTCCCGGAGTTCGCGTCGTTGCGCTTGGGGAAGTTCCGGTTGTAGGACGTGACGATGGAGTTCGGTTCSCCATCCGGAACTCCTTCCCTCTTCCACTGTCCGATGCAGGGGCCGCAGGCGTTGGCCAACACCATGCCGCCTAGTTCTTCTAAAGCCGCCTGTTGGCCGTCGCGGGCGATGGTGGCCCGTACTTGTTCCGATCCGGGCGTRATCATGAATTCGGACACGGCTTGAAGGCCGTGCTCCGTTGCTTGACKGGCCACGTCGGCGCAGCGGCTCATATCCTCGTAGGAGGAGTTGGTGCAGCTACCGACCAAGGCCACGGAGAGTTTGTCGGGGAAGCCCTCCTCCTCGATCTCCTTGGCCATAGCGGATATAGGGCGGGCGCGGTCGGGGGAATGGGGCCCGGTGATCTGAGGCTCCAGAGTCGAAAGATCGATCTCCACGATGCGGTCGTAGTACTGGGCCGGGTCTTGCTCGACCTCGGGGTCGGATGTGAGCAGATGCTTGTATCTCTCAGCCAACTCGGCAAGTTCAGGGCGGTTGGTTGCTTTCAGGTAGGTGGCCATCCGCTCGTCGAAGGGGAATACGTCCCCGGTTGCGCCAAGTTCAGCGCCCATGTTGGTGATCGTGGCCTTGCCGGTGCAGCTTATGGAGTTCACGCCGGGTCCGAAGTACTCGATAATGGCGTTGGTGCCGCCGGCGACAGTCAGCACGCCGGCTAGGTAGATGATCACGTCTTTGGGGGCCGTCCAACCGCTGAGCTCGCCCGTCAGACGGACGCCCACTAGAGTCGGGTACTTGACCTCCCAGGGCAGGCCGGCCATCACATCAGCGGCGTCGGCGCCTCCCACACCGATGGCCAAGCAGCCTAGGCCGCCGGCGTTGGGAGTGTGGGAGTCGGTGCCGATGACCAGGCATCCGGGGAAGGCGTAATTCTCCAGGTTGACTTGGTGGATGATTCCGGAGCCGGGTTTCCAGAAGCCCATCCCGTACTTGCGGCAGGAGGATTCCAGGAATTGGAAGACTTCGCTGCTTTCGTTGAGTGCGTCTTGGAGGTCGGATGACGCGCCGACACGGGCCTGGATCAGGTGGTCGCAGTGGACCGTTGTGGGCACGGCTACTTCGGTGCGGCCGGACTGCATGAATTGCAAGATGGCCATCTGGCCGGTCACGTCTTGGTGGATGACCCGGTCGGGGTYGAGCATGATGTAGCTTTCACCGGAGTCCAACTCGGCGCCTTGGGCGTCGTCCAGGTGACCGAGGAGCAGCTTCTCAGCCAGGGTCAGCGGCCGGTTGAACCGGGACCGTACGACCTCTAGTTTGCGCTCCATTTTTTTATAGGCTTCTTCGACGAATTGGGGGGTKGAGTCAACGTTCATTTGGGGCTCCTAGATGACTTATATGGTTCGGTCCATGGGAAAATCACTGGAGATCCGGGAGGCCTATGGCTCGCCTCCCAACCCAAATATCCCGCTCTAACCGAGCCTATCTCAGTGATTAAGGTATCTGGCTGACGATATAAAACCTTTAAAGGGCGACCCTTTAAAGGTTTTATGATTTCGAGTCTCAGGAGGCCGGCCCTGGGGTGCAAATACCTGCCGAAGACCGGGCTACTTGCGTTTCATTTCGGCRGGGTCGACGTTCTTGAAGTAGTCGTAGTTTATAGCGATGTATTTGGTCATGTCTTCGGGGACAGCGTCCTCGGCGAAGATGGCCGTCACCGGGCAAACGGGCTCACAGGCCGCACAGTCGATGCATTCGTCGGGGCTGATGTAAAACATATCGTCTTGGTCTCGGGTATAGATACAGTCCACGGGGCAAACATCGACACAAGCCGAATCCTTTAGGCCAACGCAAGGTTCGACAATGATGTAGGTCATGGTGAGGGACTCCTATCGATTCAAATCCACCGCCAGCCCGTACCTTTGTGGTTGAGCCTGAGTGCGGCGAGCGAAATGCACTGGAATTATAGCATAGCGGCCCATCTTTGCAACACGGGAGGGCTAAGAATAACCACCGCCGGGAGGGCGGTGGTTATAGTTTCGGAATGAGTGGCGGGTCTAGAGTACTAGGCCGTAAGTGCGCTTTTTAATAGAYAGGTTCACGAATGTCTCGGTGCGCTGGACGCCATCAATGGTGCCGACCTTGGTCCGCAAGAATGTGCCCAGTCCTTCCGCTGATTCCAGCCCGGCCCAGATGAACACGTCATAGGCGCCGGTGGTGATGGCCACGTAGTGGGCTTCATCGAGTTTGGCGATCTGCTCGGCTACCTCGTCAGACTTTCCTGGCCCGGTCTGCAGGCCGATGAGGGCGGTGGTGGCGTAACCCAGCTTTTCCAAGTTGGGAACGGCGATTATCTTGACCACGTCGTCGTTGACCAATCGGCGCAAACGGCGCCGGACGGTACCTTCGCTAACTCCAACTTCGCGGGCGATCTTGGCGTTGGACGCCCGGCCATCCAGTTGGAGCAGGGCGATTATCTTTCGGTCCAGTTCATCCATGGGTCTCACTCTCCGTGGCTTGAGGGCCAGTTGGTATCACTGCGCCCACTAGGGGTTTGCTGTCGTCTCTTCAAAAAGCCCCGCCCAATCATATGGCCGGTTTCTGGGGGTGTCAACACCGGAATCGTATCAGAAGCTGCCGAAATTGGCCGAATCCCGATCAATGTTGCCTGGTTAATGTGCATTAAGTGAATAGCAGCCCCGCGGATGAGCCGTCTGAACTTTCGGGCAGGTCCGCAACGGACCTTTCACTCTGGCTATTGATGGGCATAGGCCCATTTGGTAACATTTACTCAGTGTAGGGAAAGATGACAGAGTGGACGATTGTGCGCGACTGCTAATCGCGTGAGCCTGCAAAGGTTCCGAGGGTTCGAATCCCTCTCTTTCCGCCACTACTTCCACAATATTCCGTAGATACTTTCCCATTTATCATTGGTTTTGGATAATGCGTTTAGGAATCGACCCAACCCTATCCACGGTCTCCCATGAATAGTTATTACCTCTGGACCATCGGCTGCCAGATGAACACCGCGGACTCCGAACGCCTGGGCGCCGCGTTGGAGCAGATGGGGATCGAGCCGGTTGAGAAGGCCGCCGACGCCGATATCATCGTGCTCAACTCGTGTGTGGTCCGCCAGGGCGCGGAAGACAAAGTAGTCAACAACTTGGCCTGGATGGCCCCCCTGAAGAAAGACCAGCCCGAGCGCATCGTGGCTCTTATGGGCTGCATGGTCGGGCCCAAGTCCGATGATTTAGCCCGCCGCTTCCCCTACGTGGATGTGTTCATGCGGCCCCAGCAGTTCGAGCCGCTGCTGGAGATGGTGGGAGACCGGCTCGGCATCGACTGGGAGGGCTGCGTCGGCCCGTTGACTCCCAACCGGCCCSACGTTACCTGCCACGTGCCCATCATTCACGGCTGCGATCTGATGTGCACCTTCTGCATCATCCCCTACCGCCGTGGCCGCCAGGWGAGCCGCCCSATCCCAGAGGTCGCCTTGGAAGTGGAGACTCTCGYGTCCAGGGGCGTGAAAGAAGTGACCCTKCTGGGCCAGACCGTGGACGCCTACGGTTATGACCTGCCGGACCAACCCAACCTGGCCGACCTTTTCACCCGGCTCAACGACATAGACGGTATCGAACGTATACGATTCCTGACTTCCCACCCCAAATTCATGACCCAGGAGATCATCCAGGCCGTGGCTGACCTGCCCAAGGTCTGCGAGCATATCAATCTGCCGGTGCAGKCGGGCGACGACGGGATCTTAGACGAGATGCGGCGCCAGTACAGCCGGGCCGAATATGTGGACCTGGTCGGCCGAATCAGGGAGGCGATGCCCGAGGTCGCGTTAAACACCGACATCATCGTGGGTTTCCCCGGGGAGACGGAAGAACAGTTCCAGCAAACCCTTGACCTGCTCTCGGAGCTGCGCCTGGACAAGGTCCACTGCGCTGCGTATTCGACCAGGCCGGGGACCATCGCATCACGCACCATGGAAGATGCCGTACCGGAGGCTGAAAAGACGRGCCGCCGCCAGAGGGTTGACCGCCTACAAGAGGAGATCCAGACCGAGATCAACGCCAGGTTGGTCGGCCGATACGAAGAGATTCTGGTCGAAGGCCGCCGSAGAGGGAAGTGGCAAGGCCGGACACGCTCCCATAAACTGGTTTTCTTCGAAGATGAGGCCTATCATCAAGGTGAAATGGTCACAGTGAAGATTGAACGCTCCAGCCCGTGGTCCCTGCAAGGGTCGTTGGCTGTGAAAGCGAAATTCTTAACACCGTAATCTCTCGAGGCAACTATCCATGGCTTTAGCAAGCCGCCGGCCCACCGTGCCGATCACCGAGATCGAGCACTCGGCATTCTGCAAGACCGAAGACGACCTCCCCTCCAAACCCCTGGCCGAAGAGATGGCTGTCAATGTCCGGTGGCAGCCGATTCCCCCGGAATACTTGCACTACACCGCCGCGGAGTTGGACGTGAAGATCGGTGAAGCCCGCAGGAAACTGGGCAAATCAGTCACCATCTTGGGCCATCATTACCAGCGGGAAGAAGTGATCAAGTACGCCGACTTCCAGGGCGACTCATTCCTCTTGTCCCGTGAAGCCGCGACCCGCCCCGAAGCCGATTACATAATCTTCTGCGGCGTGCATTTCATGGCGGAGACCGCCTGCATCCTGGCCGCGCCCCACCAGAAAGTCATCTTGCCCAACATCACCGCCGGCTGTTCCATGGCCGATATGGCCCCCATGGAAGATGTTGACGACGCCTGGGTCGACCTTGAAGAGGTCTTGGGACCGGGGGGCATCGTTCCCATCACTTACATGAACTCCATCGCCGGTATCAARGCCCTGTGCGGCCGTAACGGCGGCGCCGTATGCACCTCATCCAACGCCAAGGCRGTGCTYGAGTGGGCYTTCGATCASGGAGAGCGGGTCTTGTTCYTGCCCGACCAGCACCTGGGCCGCAACACRGSCCTGGAYATGGGGATYYCCCTCGATGAGATGGTGGTCTGGAACCCGTTCCGSCARTTGGGYGGMAATACKCCGGAGCAGCTCCGCAGGGCCAAGATGGTCYTGTGGCAAGGSCATTGCTCGGTMCAYACSMGKTTCACRACCAGYCAGATCGACGCGGCYARGGCCCKCYACCCSKACATCAACATCGTRGTCCACCCGGAATGTCCGATGGAGACCGTCCAGGCCGCGGACATGGTTGGCTCAACGGAATTCATCCGGGACAAGGTCAATTCGGCGCCGGCCGGCAGCAAGTGGGGGATCGGCACCGAGGTCAGCTTGGTCAATAGGCTGGCCATCAACAACCCCGATAAAATCGTATTCTGCTTGGACCCGGTGACCTGCCCCTGTTCCACCATGTACCGCATCCACCCGGCCTACGTGCTCTGGATGCTAGAAGGGCTGTTGGAAGGCAAGGTCAACAACGAGATCACCGTACCGGAAGACATCAAGCGGGACTCCCGAATCGCCCTGGAACGGATGCTGTCCCTCAAGTAGCCGCCCCTTCTCTCCGCGTTTCACCTGTGGCCCAGCTATGGTACTTGCGTTACAATTTCGCCTGTCGACCCACCGGGCTTTTATCGAGAGTAAGGAAGGCTTGCCATGACCCAGTTTCCCCCAGACGTTTATGCGTTGATCGATGCCGCGGTTGCCGAAGACCAAACGTTCAACGACCCCACGACCCAGGCGGTGGTCCCTCCGGAGATACAGGGGACCGGTATGCTGCGTGCCAAGGCTGTTGGGGTTCTGGCGGGGGTGGATGTGGCCATAGCTGTCTTTCAGCGGGTCGACCCTACTCTAGATGTCAAAGCGATCTTGCAAGACGGAGCCCCACTCTCTCCTGGAGACGACATCGCCGTTGTGCGCGGATCGGCGGCCGGCATACTGAGGGCCGAGCGCATCGCGCTGAACTTCATGCAGCGCATGAGCGGGATCGCCTCTGACACGAACCGCTACGTCCAGGCGGTGGATGGGCTCAAAGCCCGCATCGTGGACACCCGCAAGACCGTTCCCGGCCACCGCTATCTGGACAAGTACTCGGTGCGCATGGGCGGCGGCTATAACCACCGGCTGAACCTGGCCGACGGCATCCTGATCAAAGACAACCACATCCAGGCCAACCGGTTCCGGGAGATGGGCCTGAAAGACGTGATTCAACTGGCCCTGGCCCGGGCCTCCCACACCATCAAGGTGGAGGTCGAGGTCGAGACCATGGACCAAGTGAAAGAAGCCCTCGAGGCCGGCGCCCACATCATCATGCTGGACAATATGTCGGTCCCTGAGATGGCCGACGCCATGAAGGTGATCGGCGGCCGGGCGATCGTCGAAGCATCTGGAGGCATCACCTACGACACCGTCCGGGCGGTGGCGGAAACAGGCGTAGACCTGATCTCTATCGGAGGGTTGACCCACTCGGTGGACGCACTGGATATCAGCCTCGACCTGGAATTCGACCAGTCATTCGATCTACTCGTTGGAGGAGCCCATGGTGAGCCCAGTTGACCCGGTGGTCCTGGCGATGGAACGGAATTGGGAGATGATCGACGCGGCCCTTGAGGGGTTGGACGAGTCGGCCATGGCCCGCCAGCCCACAGACCAGTGCAACTCCGTTGCCTGGATACTGTGGCACCTGACGCGGGTGACCGACATGTTTATCCACACCCGGCTCCGGGACCTGACCCAAGTCTGGGTGTCGGAAGGATGGCATGAGAAATTCCGAATGCCTGCCGATGAGGAAGACCGTGGAGTGGGCTGGAGCGCTTCCGACGTCGCCCAGTGGCGCGCGCCTGCCAAAGAAGTGCAGTTGGCCTATTACGAAGCGGTCAAGAACCACGCCAGAGAATTTCTGGCCAACATAACCACCGAGGAGCTGGAGCGTGAGATCGTCATTAACCCGGTGCCTGAACCGCGCACGGTGGCGGTGTGCATGGGCCAGATGGTCTGGGACACCGTTGCCCACGGTGGCCAGATAGCCTACTTGAGGGGCTTCTACCGTGGCAGAGGTTGGTTCCGGTAGGGGCTGGCTGAGCATTCGGGTTGCCTGCCCATCGGACCTTCGACAGACCGCCGTTGGTCGAATAACCCGTGGATTCCCGCTACAGATTCACCAGCGTCGGGATAAAAACAAAGAGGCCCCTCATTCATGAGGGGCCTCTTCTCTTTAGGTGCGTCCTTGTTATGGGTTACTTGGGGCCTTTACCCCCTTTACCCTTAGAATTTTCGTTGTTTCCGTTGATGCGGACGTCGTCTTGACCTGAGAACGCCGTTTCGTCGTTAAACTCTCCGGTCAATGTCAAGGTCAGGACCGTGCCGCCCGGGGTGGCGGTGTCGATACCGAAGTCACTTGGCGTTAGGTGCACGACCAAGTCTGCGACTCCGTCATCGTTAACGTCCTCGATGTGGCCGTTGTGGGCTGGTGTCGACCCATTGATGCTGACTGTGCTCACGTTGATCGTTGTTACATCCAGCACGTCGGAACCGAGGATTGCCACCGGCACCACGCCGTTCCCGTTCAGGTTCAGCGGGTTGACGTCGCTACCGGGCTTGATGTCGATGTCCAAGACCAGACTGACGGTCACCGTATGCGTGCCCTCCGAGGTGTTACCGGCGTTGTCGGTCGACGTGTGGGTGACCGTCGTCGTTCCAACTGGGAAGACCGACCCGCTTGCCGGGTTGCTCGTCACGGAGGCGATACCTGACGTGGCGTCTGAGCCGGTCGGCGAGAAGTTGACCACCGCCCCGGCTGGGTCGCCCGATGAGACTACTTGGTCTGCTGGCGTGGTCACATCCGGGTCGGTCTGGTCGATGTCGATGTCTGAGGCCGTTGCCGTCGCCGAATTACCGGCGTTATCGACCGCCGTGCCCGAGGCGCTCTGTCCATCTCTATCTGAGAGCAGGTCGTCRTCGCCGAGGTCACTTGCGTCTTCGTCGATGCCTGAGCCGGTGTCGCTGGCAGTGTAAGACACCGTCACTGGGGAGACGTACCAGCCGTTGTCGCCCAGTGTGCCAGTTACCGTCGACRTGATAACCGGAGGAGTTGTGTCAGTTGGTTCCGGAGGACCAGAGGAAGCCCCGCGAGCTAGGATATATGGCAAGCCAATACTTCCGTCTGACTCTACGTAGCTACCGACACCTAGCGCATTGGCCAGGACCTGGAAATCGGAGGGCCAGGTGTTGAATGCATTGTGAGCTGAGCAAGTCCAAAAGAGCTCCGGAATTCATCACTTCGTCGGTGAGGTCGTTCATAGCCGGGTGATCCGTCTCGACGATGTGTCCATTATTGAAGCATCCTGGTGGGTGCACTACCGTGACCCCACCCACCGAGAAGGCGTCTAACACTGGTATGGCTGTTCCGGTTCCTTTGCCATGGTAGTAGCAACTCAACGACACAAAGGCGCCGGTTTTACCCACATCCGCGACGACGAAGGGAGCCATTGAATCTGAGAACGGCTGCCCTTCCGGGTTCGGTGCTCCAGCGCGGTGGTTGAACTGCTCGTCCGCACCAAAGATTATTATGTTGCCATCAACTGCTGCTCCCCAAACACTAGCGTTTGCTATCGCAGCTGCGATTGGTCCGGTATTAAAAGTGCAATTCGGGTCGGGCAATGCTATGGCGTCGTAACTCGCAAAGTCGGCAGTGGTCATTGCAGCCCACTCGCTTGGAGTCTTATAAACCACAGTTTTACCGGCGGCTTCGAACGAAGACGCAACCGATCCGGCGTATGGGCCGATATCGGCGCTCGATAGGATCACCACCTGGCCGGAAGGACCTTCAGGAGGCTCAGGAGGGGCTGCGTTCATCAAGGAAGCGACTTCCCCTTCCGTAAGCGGTCGATCATAGATCTGTACGTCGTCAATCAACCCCTTGGCATACCTGGGGGAATCCCAGGTTTCGCAGCAGCGGCCGATGAAAGTATCGCCGATACCGATGAACGGCGCGTGACCACCRCCGCTGGCAATCTGGTTACCGTCTAGAAACAGCGTCATCTCGCCTGTGGCTTTGGTGTATCTCCAACCRATGTGGTACCAGGTATTCAGCGAAAGATTGTTGCCGCTGCCTAGGTCATTTCCGRAGAATCCCATGTACGGGCGTCCATCGCGCATAACCAAGTGCAGTCCTGTGCTACCACCTCCGCCGGGGCCGCGGTTTCCCAGGACGGCCCAGTCGCCGCCATAACCGCCCAAACCGGAAAATGCAGATGCATTGACCCATGCGGTGACGGTGAAGTCGTGGTCTCTTAGCGACAGTGCGGTCGTGTCCGGTAGGACAACGTATTTACCGAGGTCCGCGACCATCGCGTCGCCGAAACCCGAAGGACCCGCCGCAAATGTCGGGCTTCCTGCAAGGGTGCCATGGTTTCCGTTGCCCGAGGAATCGGTGCCATCTTGGCCGTCAAATGTATAGTGCGCCACCAGGCCCGCGGGACCGCCAGCGGCAAACGTCTGACCAGGATTGGCGAACCCGTTAATAACAAGAACGAGCGCCACTAATARTGCGCCCGCAATAGCCAATATCAAAAATTTCGGTGAACTTACCAAATACCCTACGTTAGTCATTCCYAACGAGCCTCCTAATATACTGTTGGCTGGACCGTTTCTTAAAATTCCCCCTCAACCGAGTTGAGTTCTATGTTGTCAAGTCAAATTTGCTCCATAACAAAAGGTATAAATTCAGCCTTATTTRGGCCGATCCAGAGCCTAGCAGCGCAGGGGAATATAGGGATATGAGTTTGGTCACTCCGTTCYTGTGCTATTCATCACAACAAYTTATGTCTTGTGCCACGACTAAAGTTATAAACCTCAGAAAATGTCCCGGTCGTTCGAAAATACGACCACCAGAGCAGGGAGTGGAGTAGTGTAAAATCAGACGCCCCAGACTCAAGATGAGTCTGGGGCGTCTGATTCGTTTTCGTGGTGGAGACAGGTGCGAGTAAATCAACGCCAAATATTGGTATCGCCGGCTTTTGAAAATTGATCGACTCAATCGCCAAAGGTTAAAACAGCGATTCCTGAAGGCAAATCGGGTGGTGGTGGCGTTTGTTCAACGCCTGAAGAGCGGATTTACCGTGGCCCGTGCCCCTTCCCGTTCACGGTGAGCTCGTCGAACCACGCCTCGGCCGCTGGCGGTCTGCGCTGTCCAGCATCAAGGTCACCGGCCCGTCGTTCTCCAGCGAGACCAACATGTGCTCCTGGAACGTTCCGGTGGCCACGGTTAACCCAATACCACGAAACAACTGCACCGTGTTGTCGTAAAGGCGCTTGGCCACTTCCGGTCCCGCCGCTTGGTTGAAGTCGGGACGCCGCCCCTTGCGTGTGTCGGCGTAAAGAGTGAACTGGCTCACGACTAACACATCGGCGCCGATGTCCAGGGCGGAGCGGTTGAACCGGTTCTCGTCTTCGGCGAAGATTCTCAAGTTGGCGATCTTTTCCACCAGGTAGCGCGCGTCGGCCTCGTCATCTTCTTTGGCGACGCCTAATAGCACAACCAGGCCAGCGCCGATCTCCCCAGTAGTCTCACCGGCAACGGAGACTGAAGCCTTGGTTACTCTCTGGACCAATGCTTTCATGAGCGCTCATTAATACTAGGGGGAAAATTATTAGAAGTTGGGGAAGAAACGTCTGACATGCCGCCAGCGAGGCAGACTAACTGGAGCTGGCGGGTGTGGAGGTGCTGCTGCTGCTGGATTCGGTAGACGACTTGGACGAACTGTCGCTGGTGGACTTGGCAGCCGTGTCCGACTTTGAATCACCGGACGACTTGGAGTCGGCGGTCGATTTGGAATCGTCGGAGGATTTAGAGTCGGAAGAACTGTCGCTCGAGCCGTTCTTGCTCTCTGAAGGCTGTTTGGGCCGGCCGTAGTCGGTGGTGTAGAAACCGCTGCCCTTGTAGATAACCGGGACTGCGTGGTAGACCCGCTGGCCCGCGCCGCCACATGCGGGGCAGGCGCCTTTTCCGGCTTCCGCGAAGGACTGCACCAGTTCGAATTCATCTTTGCAGCTTTCGCAGCGGTAATCGTATCGAGGCAAGGATTTTCTCCTGAGTGTGTTTGCCCTTTGGCAGTAGCACCGATTAAGTGCTAAGGGCAACTAATCCAATTTACCAGGGGCACTTATAGCTGTCAACGTGACTGATGGGTTTTTCAGGCAACATCGACGCTCAAGGAAAAAGGCCGCAATCCGGCCTTAAGCAAGACAGGCGGCTCGAAAAGCCGCCTGATAAAAGAATCATGGAGATTAGGCGTTTTAAGGCCCAGATCCGGGCGAAATCCAACCGGAATCGAACGGACCCAGCAGCCTAACGGCGGTTCTGGCGGCGGCGGCGGCGTGCGGCGCGCTGGGCGGCCAAACGCTCTTTCTGTGCCTTGGAGCGGAAGAACCGGCGGTCCTTGAGCTCGCGCAGTATGCCGGAATGCTGTACCGAGGCCCGGAACCGGTTTACCAGGCTCTCCGGGTTCTCGCCCTCGCGAGGGGTAACGTATGCCATTCGAATCTCCGGCCATYGCTGGCCAATCTGATTAAAACTAATTTAACACAGGCACGATTCCCAATCAACCAGCCCGTAGGTGCCGTAGCTTTGGGCCTACACCGCAGTGCCCCGCTTGGCGCCGACTTCTCCGAGGTATTCCAGGACATCGGCCAGGGGCAGCACATCGGCGTATTTCTGGTTCATGTCGAAYAGGTTTATGGCGTGGGCGGCTTCGTGCCGATCGAACACGCCCTCTTCGACCACGATCATGCGGAACCGGTTGGTGCAGCCGTCCAATACGCTGGCCCKGACGCAACCGCTGGTGGTCTCGCCTACGGCGATGATCGTGTCCACGTTGTGGGCGGTCAGGTGGCCGATGAGCGGGGTGCCCCAGAAAGCGCTGGGCGAGTCCTTCCGCATGACCGGCTCGCCGTCGATGGGCGCCACCTCGTCGATGATGTCGTTGCGGCGGTTGCGCCGTTCCAGGGCTTCCGGACTGCGGTCTTGGTTGCCGTAGATCTGGCGTCCGGTGCTCCACCCGGCCAATCCGTCATCGTCGCGGCCGGTTGCGTGAATCACGGGGATGCCGGCGTTCCTGGCGGCTTGCAACACCGTCTGGATGGCGGGGATGGCGTCCCAGGCGGCCAGGCCGCAGCTCGCCGGCCACTCTTTGGTCGCTTCCAGTATCGGCTGAGGTTTGTCGCCGAACACCCACCTGTAGAGGTCGATCAGCAGCAGGGCCGGTTTTTCACCGAAACCCACCTCCCGATTCTCTCCCATCGCYACATGGTCCCTGTCCTGCTGCGTGAGAAACTTGTCCCAGACTCGCTCGGCCATGATTTCACCGCCTATTCGCTCAGCACTATTCCTTGGTTGGGAACCCGGCTTCTTTCCAGGCCGTCATCCCGCCTTCCATGTAGGTCACGTTGTTGAATCCCATCCCTTGGAGTATCTGGGCGCCCACGGCGGCCCTGTTTCCAAGTTTTCAAGTCGTGATGATCTGGACGTTGTGGTCCGACAATCGTGGGTCCAGCTTGGACGAGTCCTCAGCCGCCGCGTCCAGGTCTTCCACTGACATGAAGACCACGTTCGCGGCCTGTTCCTCGAGCGGGACATTCTCTCGGAGACGAGTCTCGATCAAGAGAATCTCCGGTTTTCCGTCCATCTGCTCCTTTGAATCTGCAACGCTCACGGAAGTAGCTTCGCCCTTGGCAGCCTCTACCCGCGCTCTGAAATCATCGGTCATCGATGTGGCCTCCCAAATTGAACTAGCTGACATCATAGTCTAAATGCCGCGCATCGGGAACAGATGATACTTCATCGACTCAGGTGCTGTGCTACCATCTTTAGGCGCGCACACAGCCGCGATTTGCATTGCAACGGAGGGTGGGAAACATGCGGTGGCTCTTGGTCCTGGTTTTCCTGGCAACATTGGGAGTCGCATGTGGGTCGTCCTCCGATCCCGAGTCTGAGACCGTGGCAAAATAGGCGCCGGCGCCCACCGCCACGGCCCAACCCACTGAGGTGGTGCAACCCACTGCGGCGGTGCAACCCGCGGAATCCGAACCTAAATCAGAGGTAACCATGGCAGAAAGCGGAACCATCACCACAGCCTCCGGGCTGCAGATCACGGTGATTGAGGTCGGGACAGGGGACAAGGCGGAAGCGGGAAAGACCGCGGTCGTCCATTACACTGGCTGGCTGCTGGACGGCACCAAGTTCGATAGCTCCGTGGACCGGGGCACGCCCTTCGAGTTCCAACTGGGCGCGGGACGCGTGATCAAGGGTTGGGACGAAGGAGTTGCAACCATGAACATCGGCGGCAAGGTAGAACTGATCATCCCTCCGGACCTGGCTTACGGGGCGTCGGGCGCCGGCGGAGTGATTCCCCCCAACGCCACCCTCAAGTTCGAGGTTGAACTGCTGGACATGAAATAGCCGGCGACGAACGAGACTACGCCGAAGAGGAGGCCCTTCGACGGGGCTCAGGACGAACGGATGCCGGCAAGGGTCGTTTCCGAGGCTAGGCGCCGGAATCCCTGAAATTGGGCGCGACTTTCTCTGCGAAAAGCCTCAGACTGTTGGCTGCGACATCGTAGGGCATGGCCCCCAGACGGAAGTGGATGATCACCCCGCCCACGCCGGTGCCGTTCACTTTTTGAAGGCGTTCACACACGGTTTCAGGTGAGCCGGTGATTATTCCGTGCTCCAGGGAGTTTCTAGCCGCGCCCACGGCCCCAGACGCCTGAGCTTTTAGTTCCGCTGTGGTGTTCATGCGGTCGCGGTTCGTCTGCAGGTACGCCCGCATGCCCTTGAAATAGGGGATTCCCACGGCTTCCGCTTCGGCGTCGGTTTCAGCCACGAATATATTCCGCCAGACCCACGAGTCGGCTACGTTGCGCGCCACCGTCTCATCGCTGTGGCCGGCTTCCGACATCGTAGCCTTGTATTGGTCCATCCGTTCGACCGTGACCGCATCGCTCTGGACGTTCATCATGAACGGCCGCCCCTCCCGGGCCATCTCCAAGGTCGACTCTAGGCCGGAACAGGCGCGAATCATGGGCGGATGAGGCTTCTGGTACACCTGAGGACGCAGCACCGGCAACTCCAACTGCCAGTATTTGCCGTCGTGCTTGTAGTCCTTGGTGGTCCAGGCCTTGACCAGGATATCTTCCACTTCCAAGAGCATGTCGTGAGCTTCGTCGGGGTTGATGCCGAAGCCACGGAACTCGTAGAAGTTGTACGCGGTTCCCCGGCCGACGCCCACGATCATGCGGCCCTTGCTGATATTGTCGACCAGGGCGATCTGCTCTGCGAACCTGATGGGGTGATGCAGGGCCATCTGGGCCACGGCGAACCCAATCTTGATCTTCTTGGTCCTGGCGGCGATTGCGGCGGCGAAGGTAGTGGGGTCGACGTAGGCGCAACCCCCGTCGAAATGATGCTCGGCCAGCCAGACGACGTCGTAGCCCAATTCCTCGGACAATTCCGCCTCTCGCAGCGACTCTTCGATAATGGCGAAATCGTCTTCGGGGGTCTGGCTTTCCGGGAATAGGAAGTTGCTAAACTTCATGTTTTCTCCTTGGTTGTTCGCCGAGGGTGTTTATACTCGGCGAACTAGACGCTAGCACCGGGTTCAAGTAGTGTCAATTTAGCCCCGGCCCAGTCAGATCACATGCGAGGACCGCCAACCTCATGAGCGTCGACGATCGTGGCACCGCCTTTCAGTATCTGGAAGTCCCTGGGACGACTCCGGTCGTTTTCGTCCACGGTGTGGGCCTTGACCAGAACATCTGGCGGGCGATGTTGGCCGATTTCAGCGGCCGTTCCACGCTCACTTATGACCTACTCGGGCATGGCGAGACTAGCCAGCCGTTGGGAGAACAGAGTTTTCAGCCCTTCGTCGCCCAATTGCGGGGGCTGGTCCAAGAACTCCTAATCTCGCGGATGGTGCTCGTTGGATTCTCTCTGGGCGGCCAGGTGGCTAATCATTTTGCGCCGTCCTACCCAGAGATGGTTGAGGCGCTGGTCTTAATCAGCACCACCTACCAACGGACGTCAGAGGAGCGTGAGGCAATGGCCTTCCGGGTCCAACAGGCTAAAGCCGGCGACCGGCAAGGACTGGAGGCATCGGCGCTGCAGCGGTGGTTCAGTCCGGAGTTTCTGAAGGCCAACCCGGGTGTAGAGCGTGAGATACTCGCCCGCCTGCGGAACAACGACCCGGCTGAGTTCCTAGAGAGCTATGAACTCTTGTCCAACGCGGAAAACCATCCCGTGGATTTCGCAAGTCTATCTATGCCAACCCTCGTCCTCACCGGTGACGGCGACCCCGGCTCCACGCCTAGGATGGCGGAAGACATGGCGCAGGCGATGCCCAACGCCCGGGCGGAGATCATCCAAGGGTCGAAACACCTGGGCATCATCGAGGAACACCGGCAATTTAGCGACGCGGTCATGAGATTCTTGGCAGCATCGGAATCATGACCGTTTCCCTTCCATAGGGAATTATCAAACAGCGGATTCGATGGCCATGAATCTCACTGTGCCAGCAGAAACGGCAAGACGTGAGGTAGTACGAGGTCAGACCGGTAAAATGATTCAGGATGATTCAAACCAAGGAGAGAGAAAAACTCGGCAGAAGGCATTTGCGTGGCGCATTGATTGACCTGAGCCGCACCTCCGTCGGATTCACCGACGTAGAGTAAGACTGGCTTCTCGATTGATGCGAGAGACGCTTCAAGTGTCTGTCTGTCCTGTTGTGCCGCCGCAATGGCCTGAAAATCGTTATCGACGAATTCGGCTATCTTCGCGGGTCCCATCTGCTCCCGGTCGATCCCCTGGCGTTGGAAAAATCGCTCTAGAAACAGATCTGGGTTGGTCCCATCCAGCCGGCTGCCGTCGGGTAATTTTCTCCCGTATGGGTGAGCGCCGCCAATGATCGCCGCTTTCAGGCTGTCCGCAGCCATGATTCCCATCCCGAAGCCGATCCATCCGCCCATTGAAAACCCCAGTAAATGGCAGTAGGAATCTCCAATGCATCAAGGACCGCTAGTACGTCCGCCACGTGATTGGAGAGCGTATAGGCCGTGGGATCATGCGGTTTGTCGCTGCCACCATGTCCGCGGGCATCGACTAAAATCAACTGGAAATCCCGTTTGAGGGAATTAGCGTATCCCCATCGTTCCCAGCCTTCCAAGTCCCAAAACATCCCATGCTGAAGAATCAAGGGAGGGCCACTGCCCTCGACCTTGTAGTGAATGCGTGTGCCGTCGTTGTCCGTGTATGGCATTGGCCCACCGCGCTGAACGCAGAGTAGCTGGACTATAGCAGGCCTGCCTGCAATTCCTCGATAAAAGGCTGAAACGCCAACCGCTCCCGGCTGTTCGCTGCTAGATCTTTCTCGAGAACGTGATGGTAATAGTCTTGGGCGACCTGGCCTTGCTGCTCCCGGTTGAACCCGCTAAATGTCTGGCCTTCCTTTCGCCGCTCTTCCAGTCCGTCCACTTCTCCGTATCTGTAGCCAGCTCCCATCTGCGCCATGATAGCCTGCCAGATGTAGATGCTGCCGACCTTCTCGAACTGGTACACATGGACCAACTCATGTACGAATAGATCGAGACGGCCTCTGGCGTGACGGCCCTTAGAGGGAAAGAGGATGGTGTGGAACAATGTGGTCGCCCTGTCGCGGTTGATCATGAAGTAAAGGGGCAGCAACCGGCCCTCCCCCACTCTCTCCGCGGAGTAATCGATGGCATTTGTGCCCAACACCTGGCCTGCCGCCTCCAACTCTTCTGCTGTTAACCGAGTGACGTTGACCAGCAGATTCAGGATAAACTCTAACAACCTAGGGACTTGGAGTACGTCCAATACCTTGAAGACCGGCTTAATCAGCATGGCATCCCCCGATTCCGGCAATTTATGTCGCAGCCAGAGCTGCCTTAATCGGATTGAGGGAATCTACCATTGCTGATCTGGAGAGTCAATCAAGGCGGGCTCACCGTATCGTCATTACCCGCCGGCACGCTCGATCAGATCGGTGAACAGCTCTCGCCATTCTTCCGCGCCGCCCCTGGCATAGCTTTCCCGGTAGGCGATGATTCCTTGGTGGTCCAGGGCGATCTTGGTGGACTGCTGGAGAACGCGCAGGTCCTTCAGCACATCTGGGTCGATCTCAGCGATGGGCCAGGGATAGCCCTCTTTCCTGCGGTCCGACTCCAATTGTTCGATGCTCTCGAACCGGCTTTGGCCGATGGCATAGAAATCTACTTTGTCGGCGAATTCCGGCCACACATCCTTCATGCTCCGTAACTCGGAGCGGCAGACCGGTCACCAAGTTGCGAAGAAGAAGAGGAACACCGGTTTGCCTTGACTGGCTAGCTGGGCGGTCGACCGCTTCGTGCCGTCGATCAGCGTGAATTCGAAGTGGGGCACGGTCTTGCCGACGGTGGTCCCGACCTCAGGCTGGTCCACTATGATGGCAGCCCTAGGGGGAGCGGCGGTTGGCGCTCCAGTCGGCACAAGCTTCGGCGCCGTTGTCGAGCTCGGGAGAGGCGATGATGCGGGCGCAGTGGCGGATTCCGATTCAGGGTTCAGATCAGGAGCGGCTGTGGGTTGGGACGAGGGTGCTGATGCCGGAACAGATGTGGGCTCGTCTACCAGAGTCTGCGGTGAAGCGCCGGTGGGGTTGCTCACGGCCGCAGCGTCCGATGACGGCGCGCTGGTGGGCGATCGGACCGTCTGGCTGGCTTGCGTGGTGGTTGTCGGCGCTTGGGTCGCGCTCGTCCCGCAGCCCATTACCCCGATAACGATCGCCATCAACGGCAGAGCTAGTAGTCGTGACATTTCCAGATTATACCTAACCGTCCAAGTGGACGCACCAGATTTAGGCTTTCGTGCTGTAACTCAAGTCAATGAAAATGACCGCAAGGGCGGTGCATCACAGGGACTTATACGCAACATAGTCCGGCGGTGGATTCACCGAAAGCCGGTATGGGTCAATTTTGATCGGTGTTATTTTACCCACTCGGTTTCGCCTCAATATCGTGCTTGGAATGATATACTCCGCTCGCGGTATCGGAGAGCGGTTTATCGACCGTCCGGGAGCAAATGCCCAGGCTCGAAACGAATGTGCGGTGAACGATGGCGACGAATCAGCCTAAACCCGAACGTTCCGGGTTTTACTACAATTTAGGGGTAGCCTACTACGCGCTTGGCCAACTCGAAAGCGCTCGGGAAAGCTACGATGAGGCTGTTCGCATCAACCCCGAATACCACGAGGCCTACCACAACCGGGGGAACGTCTACCACGACCTGGGCCAGAACACGCGCGCCATAGAGGACTACGATCAGGCCATCCAGCGCAATCCGGAGTATTCGGCGGCCTACAATAATCGGGGGATCGCCTATTACGATCTGGGCGAACATTGGCGCGCCATCAACGACTACGATGAGGCCATCCGGATCAATCCCGAATACGTCGTGGCCCACAACAACCGCGGAAACGCCTACCTGGCCGTAGGAGAACATGCGCAGGCCATCGCAGACTACGATGAAGCAATCTCTTTGGACCCCGAGAATGTGGCCGCTTTCAGCAACCGGGGGACCGCCTACCATGCCCTGGGTGAGAATGAGCGGGCCATCGAGGACTATGACGAGGTGATCCGCATCAATCCCGACTATGCCGCGGCCTACAACAACCGGGGCAACGCCTACAACGACCTGGAACAATTCCAGCGGGCCATCGATGAATACGATGAGGCTATCCGACTCGACCCCAGCGACCCTGACGTTTACATAAACCGGGGAAACATCCTCGCCGGTATGGAAGAATACGAACGAGCCGTTGAAGACTACGACCATGCCATACGCATCGATCCCAACTATCCGGATGCGTACCACAACCGGGGGATCGCGTACCACCGGCTCGGGCACTATGAAGAATCGGAGAGAGACCTTGCCAAGGTGGCCGAACTGCGGTCGCAGTCCGCTGACAGCCCGACCGGGTGAGGCCTGCTTGCCGCGTGATTGAGCGCAGTTACCGCAATCCTGAAAAAAAGACCCCGGCGGAATCGATTCCGCCGGGGTCTTTTTCATTTACCGTTGGCCCTACCCATTCGGGAAGGACATTTCGAAAGTGTCAGGCCGCTAAGCTCTTCTTGGGAGCCTTGGCCTTGGGCTTACCCGATTCCACGCCGTTGGTGGCGGCAGAATGGCCGTCATCCGCATCGGCGCTTTCCAGCATCGGAGTCTCGGTGGCCACCGGAAAGTCGCCGTCGTCAGCGCTCAGCGCTTCGGCGGTCGAGCTCTTTCCGAATTCCTCTACGGTGGGCAGCAGATTGTTGCAGATCTCCATGACCGAGGCCCGGATTTCGTCTGTAACGCTCTGGGTAGTCTTCCGGATGAAGAACTCAGCCTCCAACCGGGCATTGGACTCGGTGCTATCGGCGCGGGTCTGGGACGCCTTGATGATGCCCTGGGCTTCCTGACGGGCCTTGCCCAGAATCTCTTGGACCTCGCTGTTGGCGGAGCCCACATTGGCTTCGCTGTCGGACTTGGCCTTGTTCAGGAGCTTGTCGCTTTCCTCTTTGGCCTTGCTGACGAGCTTGTCGGAATCTGACTGGGCCTTGCTGAGCATCTTTTCGCTTTCAGAGCGGGCGCTGTTCAGCGTTTTCTCGCTTTCTGACAGGGCCTCAGCCGCGGCCTCACTGGTGACGGTCTCACTGCGGCGCTTTGCGCTGTCGATCGTCTGCTGAGCTTCCGCCTTTGCTTTCTCAGAGGCGTCGGCTATGATCTTGGCGCCCGCTGCTTCGGCTTCTTGCTTGGCATGGTCAGTGATCTCCTGCGCCAAAGCTTCAGCCTGGACAACGGTCCGCTCGGCGAGCTTTAGCAACATGGACTGCTTGTCTCCGGTTGCCTCTGGCTGCGTGCTGGCTTCCTCTTGATTGTTGTCTGCCATCAGAGTTCCGCTCCCTTAGTTAATTCGCTGGCCAATAACGAACTTGTGTCGCCAAAACTTAAGTAAAGTACCTTATTGGATGGGTGCCGACACACTTGGGGGAGTGTAATTCGGTATTCGTCGGGTGTCAAATATTACGATTGACAATAGAGTGCGAACACCTAACGATTCGCGAAAATTCCCGTACATAGACAATGGAAAGGCCTAATCGAATACGTAACGAACAACGAGACGCGATAGGTGATTTCGAAAATCCCATCCGGCGCCGAGAGACATAACCACGCTACCACCTGACGGACCAATGATCAACGTCGCCAGCCTGCCTAATCTGGCATAATGAACTTGCCGGGTCTGGCGAGACGGGATGAAGTCCTAGATTTGGCCCATGAACAGCGCCGTTCTGGGGTAGAATGCCCGGGCTAGTTAATGGCCTGGCAGATACACAAAGCACGCCGGGCGCGCAGGAGTCCGGGTCGGCGGCGGCCTCTTTATCAACAGCGGGGTAACGATGGACAACAACAAATGGGAGCGGCGCCTGGACAATTACCTTGATGGTTTGGAAGGGCCTTTGGCGGCGATCCCGGAGATCAAACAGAAATGGGGCACCCTCGCTTCGGTAGCGTTCACCCCGTTCGCAACGCTGTTGTTCGTTCTCAAAGTCGCGATAACCGCGCCTTGGGGCCTATTCTTGGTACTCGCCAGGTTCCTGGAGCGCTGATCCAGCCCAAGGCCGGCGCCTTCAGTCGGCTTCCTCTATTTCTCCTCGAAACCCCTCTCTGATTTCGTAGTTCTCCGCGCTTCACTTCTGATAATCTGAAGAAAATCAGAAGTCAGAAGGAGAAGATTGTGCTTGATAGCTCTCTTCGTGAAGAGAAAGCGACCCTGGAAGAACTGCTCTCGAAGCTTAAACCGATCGTGGACGAGTTCATGTCGGTCGAGGTCAGGTTGCAACACATAAACGCCCTCTTGGGCATCGGCCCATCGGAGAACGGTGTTGACGGGCAGCCGCGGATAAACTGGGCGAAGCTATGCCGGGAGAACGGGCTGAAGCTGCAGGGGGATTCTGGCCACCGGGTGTTGAAGAGGCTAAAACCGCAGGTCCACGACACTATCCACCACACGTGTGAACTCTGAGCCGAAAAAGAGCTTGGAGCGGGCAATGGGATTCGAACCCACGACATCTTGCTTGGGAAGCAAGCACTCTACCCCTGAGTTACGCCCGCTCGCTTTAGGAACGCAGGCAGGGGCGCCTGCTGGACAAGTATAT
>NVWX01000057.1 GCA_002746355.1 Dehalococcoidia bacterium
GATTACGATTGGAGGCTGGGAAGATGACACCAGCTCCTCACCACTGACCTCAAGACCATGGGCGACGACGCACCCGAAACACACCATCGGAGGTGACGTAGGCAAGCCTTCCGGCCAAATTGCAGTCCTCCACCCTTGCCTCATTCGGGGGCTGATATTGAGGCTGGCCATTCACGAACGGGGACTTAGGGCTGTCCTCTCCTTCAAAACCAGGGGGCGTGGTTTGATAGCCACTGTTCGTAGGTAGGGTCACCATGGGGCGCAGGGGCGCATCCTACCGCACCATCACGGGTAACATAGGTAGTCCCTCCAGCCAAACCACAGTCCTGCATGATGTTATCATTGAGGGACTGCTTTTGGAGCTTGCCTTCCACGGGCAGAGGCTCAAGCCTGACTGGCACCTCGAAACTGGGTTCGATCAGGCCACCTTCATCCTGCATGATAACCACCATGTCGTTGCAATTGTTCGCGATTAGGTCTAAACGGAGTTTTGGTGACCGAGCATATGGGCTGGCCCCGYCCGGAATTCAACGCCTTCGCCAGCCAGCAGACCCTNCCCCTGATACTCGCCCTTGAGGCGTACACGCCCTTGGGCCACATCATCACCCTGGGACTTGACCACTACGTAACSGGCTATTCCGGCGGACTGGACACGATCRAGACCCTCCGCAAGGAAGTCGACCGGRTCGGCGGATTTATGATTCTGGCCCACCCGTTCCGGCACCTCTTTGAGAACCGGGGCAACTACACCCAGAACATCCTGTTCGAAGACTGAGGGACAGTGGCCCAGACGGCGGAAGAGGCGATACAGCCCCCAATCTTCGAACTTGTGGACGCGATAGAGGTGATGAACGGGAGCAATCTGGAGAAGGAACACCGTTTAGCTCAAGAAGTTGCCGGGCTCTGGGGCCGAGCTGGGACCGGAGGRAGCGACGCTCATTCGGTCAACGCCCTAGGCAAAGGAGTCACGGTGTTTCCGGGAGATGTACGCACCCAAGATGGTCTCCTTGAGGCCCTAAGGGCTGGGAAGTTCTTCCCGGTARAGGGGTTCCATCTAGGCCAGCCYGTAGAGTACGGTGGGAACCTGGAYCAGGCCGGATAAATAGTCCGCTGAGGACGCACGAAGGAGGAAAGGCAAAATGGACGGCAACACAGCCATAGCGAACATACTGAAAATGGAAGGTACGGAGTACCTTTTCTGCTTTCCGGCCAATACATTGATCGAGGCCGCCGCCGTCGCCGGCATCAAACCCATCATGTCGCGTACCGAGCGTACCACGGTGAATATGGCAGACGGCTATACCCGCATGACCAACGGACACCGTACCGGAGTTCTTGTCACTCAGTCGGGCCCCGGTATCGAAAATGCCTTCGCCGGCATTGCCCATGCCTATGCCGAGTCCACGCCCATCCTGGCCATACCAGGCGGCACCGCCAGCGGGAGATTGGGGCAACCGCCCGATTTCGATGCCATGTCGGCCTACCGGGGCGTAACCAAGTGGGTGGCGCAGATAAATCAGGCMGAACGTATCCCGGAAATGATGCGTCGAGCCTACACCTTCCTGCGGTCGGGCCGGGGCTGCCCSGTCATGGTCCAAGTACCCGGCGACGTCGCCACGGCGGAWATTGACGAGGCCGCCTTYGATTACCGCCCGGTCAAGGGYTACAGAAGCTCCGGTGACCCCAGYGACGTAGCCGACGCTGTCAAGGCCCTTTTGGCCGCCAAAAGCCCGATTATTTATGCGGGACAGGGAATACTGTGGGCTGAGGCGTCGGAGGAGCTGCGGGAGTTTGCCGAGTTGGTGAACGTGCCGGTGATGACCACCAACACCGGGAAGAGCGCCTTCCCGGAGAACCACGCCTTATCCCTGGGCACCGGGGCCGGGACGATGACCAAGATGGCCCGTCAATTCTTGGACAATGCGGACCTGGTATTTGGCATCGGGTGCAGCTTCACCACCAATCTAGCTTCCGTGGGGATACCCAAGGGGAAAGTGTTGGTCCAGTGCACCGTGGATGAGAAGGATCTGAACAAAGAGGAGCAGCTCCACCACGCCATCATCGGCGATGCCCGGTTGGTGCTACAGCAGTTGACCGAAGAAGTGCGGATGCAAGTRGGCGCGGCGGGCCGCMGGGGCAACGGCTCGGTGGAAGCGGAGGTAAAGCGGGTTAAGGACGAGTGGCTGGGCGAGTGGATGCCCCTGCTTACCTCCGACGAGGTGCCCATCAAYCCTTACCGGATCATCTGGGACTTGATGCACACCGTTGACCGTACCCAGACAGTCGTGACGCACGACTCYGGCCATCCCCGCGACCAGACTATCCCCTTTTACGAGTCTATCGTCCCCCGGGGATACCTCGGCTGGGGGAACTCTTCCCAATTAGGTTATGGCCTGGGCCTAGCCTTGGGAGCAAAGTTAGGCGCTCCGGAAAAGATGGTCGTCAACATTATGGGCGACGCCGCCATTGGGATGTCCGGTATGGACATTGAAACCGGGGTGCGGCACCAGATACCCATTTTGACGATAGTCCTGAACAATCACGTGCTAAGCGGCTACTCCAGAAACTACCCGGTAGCCACCGACAGCTTCGCTTTCACCAACCTGTATGGGGACTACGCCAGCCTGGCCCAGTCGCTGGGCGCCCACGGGGAAAGGGTCGTTGATCCGGGGGAAATAATCCCGGCCATAGGGCGCGCCAAGMAAGCGATGGATACCGGACAGCCGGCATTGATCGAGTTCATGACCAAAGAAGAGAACAACCTGTCCCGATTCCCRCCCCGGTAAGGGTTACGCCAAGCCAGGCCGCCGCGGGTGGGTCCACCTCATTGAACTAGCCGGACCGGGGATTTTGGCCTCGGTAAGGGAGAGTTGGTTCAGAGCGGCATGACGGCCACCGCTGGTTAAAATAGTCTCAATTCTAGTGCCAGCGGGGTTTTTTCGAGTTGGTTTTTATGCCAGGGAAATCATTGTGCTAACGGAGCGCGCATTGAGACAGCAATACGGACTCAAGCGCCCGATCAGCCAKTCTCATTGATCTGATYAACAGCGGTGCACACTATGCCCGAATAGTGCGGTCCAGGGCGGGTGAGATTCTGGAGGCGGCGGAAAACTGTCCRGTTAGTGCCACTACGGTAGAAGATGCAGCGACGGGARAAAAGYTGTTCCCCCYGGCTGGACCATTGCCAGCACCCAATAAATGGGTGATRTCTAGCCGTTTGCCCTGGRGATGAACCGGCTGGCGAATGCGGCCAAGAATCCTCTATCGCCTACACTCTTGGGCTGTGGTGATCCCTCCCCGGTCGCTGGCAACCTTGATAATGCCCGCYTTGATCCCACTGCCCTCGATGCCCTCCTGAATCTCCCGKATGAAATGAAGGGCGATGGCTGGGGGCGTGGATGCGGCAAAGTCTCTAGGGACTGCCAGGTGGTTGCCGGTGCAGGCGATGATATGATCACCACTCCCGCGGGAAACCTCTTCCAATAGGCCGATATCCCGGCCCAGGTCGAAGGTCGTGACATCCACGATCGTGCGCACGCCCTCGTTGTAAGCCGCCTTGAGATCGACGATTCCTTCCGCTGTCACAGCATGGTGGTCGATGAAGCCGGGATAAGTTTTGTCGATCCAGGCGGCGCTGAGCAGAACGTGCTAGTGGCTTAGCGTAAAACCAAGGTCCGATGCTTCCACTAGACCTAAAACCGTGTAGACCGTGGACATATTGCGTTCTCCTCACTTGGATCTTTGAGGATATCAGCTGGGATGTTAGCGGCCCGCGCCAACCTTCTGGGATACTTCCTTCAAAAACCGGGTGACGTGGGGCAGCACCGCATCGGCGGCCCGRGATGTCTGGCCATGATTCAACCCAGGGGAGGCATTATTGGAATTACGCCTGAGAACACCCCTGGACATCTATGGCCACAGCACAAACAAGATTAAGTAATAAGGACCACTTTATATTATTACAACCGGGCGGGATTCTTGGGCTCCAAGCCAAGTCTAATCCGGCCATATTCCTCAGCCGCCCCTTCCCAGGCGAGGCCGAAGTGGTGAGAGGCGGCGTGAGCATCACGATGGAACCGTTGCATCGGACTGGAGTCAAAGAGGGCGTGCCCACCACTGGCCTCAAAAAGCCGGTCCACTGCCCGGACAGATAGTTTGGCCACGTAAGCCTGATTGCGACGGACGCGAGCCCGCTCCATTAGCGACAGAGTCTCTTTGATTTTGGCCTTGGCGACAACTTCCCTGCCATCGTCTGCCATAATCAAWCGAGCGGAATTGACCTCCGCTTCCGCTTCAGAAAGCCTGATGTGAACAAGAGGGTTTTCAATCATCTTCTCGCCGGTGGTATAGGCTACCCGGCTTCCCATAAGTTCTTCAAAGGCTTCCAAGGCTCCTTGTGCCATGCCCACGATAGGAGCTGCCAAAGAGTAAGCAAACATGGTTTGTAGAGGAATCCGGAAATTGAGCGTTTTGTGAATGGTGCGGCCTGGGGATTGCCCTCTCCGGAGGTCAGCTACGGAGACGACACGGTATTCAGGGACGAAGACCTCGTGAACCAAGACATCTTTACTACCTGTACCCTTCAGTCCCGAGACGAACCAGTTGTCTTCGATTGTGTAATCAGATTGGTGTACCAGGAGCCAGATCAACCCGCCCGGTCCCAYSYYWSCSRMKMKSRSCYRGKYWKMGRCGKCRSRTSSACYGSMMAAKMWCCRSSSWMCKMKSRGCWSWKWGSYGMMMWYSATWRWRGKSASYWYRGMSYGKKAKGGGWYSMRGGARRYRRMCKMMAWSMYMTCCACTGAGTCAGACCAATACTCCTCCTGAGCTTTTTCTGGGAACATACCCGCAGCCCAGTTGTGGGCAGCCCAGATCCCGTAGCACCAAGCTGTAGAGCCACAGCCCCGCCCCAGTTCGGCAGCAATGTCCAGTACCACCGGGTAATCGATGTCATATCCACCGAAACGAGTAGGCTGAGCGGCGCGCAAGATTCCTGAAGAGTGAAAGTCATCTAATGTCGCTTGTGGAATTTGGCGCAGTTCCTCGGTCAACTCCGCACGTTCGCGCAGTACGGGGACCAAGTCAGCGGCCCGGCGAATCAGATCTTCTCGGTTCACCATCCGATTACCTCGCTGTGTTGATGCTGCTGGGAATGCTACTACGCATTTTCTTAGGAACTAACGTCCGGTGCCGGGTTTATTAGGACAGCCGGAATAATCRCCGGTGGTCGAATGTTTGAGGATATTGTATCCAGATCTCCTATTGGGCNAAAAAACGAGGAGGATTACGGTGGTCTCCTGCAATCCCAAACAATCTATACTCCCSATTGAGGTGTTCACMACAGTGCCGCTAGTTGCGCAGCTATTGGGCGGTCCACCCGCCGTCGATGACCAGCTCCGCGCCGGTAACGAAAGAAGATTCATCAGAGGCCAGATAAAGCGCGCCGTAAGCAACATCCTCAGGCTGCCCCAACCTGGCAAGCGGCGTCGGGTCCAATCGCTGAGCCTTGAACTGAGAGTCGGCGATGGCTTCCTTCGTCATATCAGTCTGGATGACTCCAGGATGAATCGAGTTACACCTGACGCCATCGGTGGCGTATTGGATTGCGGTGGATTTGGTGAAAAGCCGCACCGCTCCCTTGGATGCACTATAGGCGGATGAGTAGGCTGCTCCGACTAGTCCTGCGACAGATGAGAGATTGATGATGGAACCGCCACCCGCTTCGCGCATGGCTGGTATGGCGGCTTTGGCACCCAGAAAAACCCCCTTAGCGTTGATGTCCATCACCTGATCCCATTCGGTGGAACTGGTTTCCTCCACCSGACTGGTGCGGAATATACCTGCGTTATTGATAAGAATATCCAGCTTGCCGAAGCGTCTTACGGTTGCGGCTACCGCCTCGTTCCACTGGTTTTCGTCGGTTACATCTAGCGGTACAAACAGGCATTCSCCTCCTGTTTYATTAATCTCGSCTTCAATCTGCTTRCCCTCGGTTTCCAGWACATCGCCGATGACGAYCTTGGCGCCCTCTTTGGCGAAGAGCTTRGCTTCGACMGCGCCCATGCCTTTGGCACCACCGCTAATCAGTGCCACCTTATTTTGTAGACGCATCGCGTTCGCTCCTTACCGCCACATTTCAACCCAACTGTTGGCAGATATTTYGGRGATACTACATCCGAAGCTACTCTTAAGCAACTAAAATGAGCAGGTAATTGGCCTATGCAGGCACGGTCGGCCGGAAAACGGGTTTGCAAGCGTGCCAGCCTCATCTCAGCCKGGGAAKCAATATCGAATTATGCGTCTTCACGGCGAAATTCCGGGATTAAAGTGCGTTCCATAACCTGCGAGTGTCCCCCAGCAGATGATCTTAATAAGACAGTGTTCGAGGGCCACGCAAGTCGAGCATTGACGCTAATTAAATATCACACTACACTTTGATCGCCGAAACCGGCCCAATTAACGGCTTGGCCCGCCTAAGGCGAATGACGGCCAACGGTAGACTCGCCGAGGTAACAGCAATGGATTTTTTCTTCATCCAAATGTCGGATCCCCAGTTCGGCATGTTCGCTCGCCTCAGCAGCTTGGATGACGATCGTATCGCGGAGCTTCACCGGAGTCRCGGGTGGAACATTATTCCCACTGCCAAAACTGTGGGATTCGCMCAAGAGACGGCACTTTACGAAAAGGCCATCGAGGCAGCCAACCGTCTCAACCCGGCATTTGTTGTCATATCCGGAGACATGGTGGAGGACCAGAACGACCCGAATCAATTGGCCGAGTTACGCCGCATAACCGCCAAGCTACACCCACATATCCCGGCCCACTGGGTGCCTGGAAATTGGGATGTAGGCATTACCCCCACCCCCCATACTCTGGAACAATACCGGGACAATTTCGGCGCTGATTATTACTCCTTCCAGTATGGCGGGTCSAGCTTCATCGTCCTCAACAGTTGCGTGGGCTACGACGACTCCCGGGCTCCCTGCGAGTGGGACCGACAGATCGACTTTCTCCGTGCATCTCTGGTTCAGGCCCACGATAACGATAGCGCCCACATCGTCATATTTCTCCACCACCCACTGTACAGTTATGACCCTGGTGAAGAAGACAGTTGGGCGGTCATTCCCCTGAACAAACGCTCGGTATTGCTTGATTTATTTGAGACCCACCGAGTCTCAGCAGTGTTTTCCGGTCATTGGCACAAGTGCCACTACCTAAATCATAAAGACATCCAGATGGTTACCACGGGGCCGGTAGGGTATCCATTGGGCGACGACCCGTCAGGATTTAGGATAATCAAGATTTCTCAGAACAGGATCGAACATCAGTATTATGGACTGGACCAAATCCCAGGACCTGAAGAACTAGCCCTCCCTGGCAGTTATTAGAATGGCCCAAGATCTTATTGCCAAACTTCTTACCGCGTGGCAACGCCCGTTAGTACTACAGGCATAAACAGCCAGAAATTGGCCGGACGAYAAGTTCTAAAAACGTATCTGGTGCTATAGGRCAACATACTGGGYAAGGGGCTTTGATCCACGGGGCGCTGAATGCAAATTCTTGATAACAAACTTATGAACATCAAACGGTAGTAGGCAACATCCAGGTATAAATTTGGAGTCGATAAAATTGCAATAAACGGGCGTAATCGTTCCTGATTGCATTAGATAAGACCGATTGCATCAGACTCGAAAACCGGTGGGGGTGACCCCGTGTCAGTTCGACTCTGACCTTCGGCACCACCTTTTGATAACACAGAAGCCACCTCAAACGAGAGGGCTTTTCTAGTTTCAGCGACACCCCACATCGGGAAGGCCCGAGGGCGGGTATTGGTGACGGTGTCGGAGTCCCTGCTAATCTTGGCGGGATTCCGGGGGCGCCTGTCGGTAGGACGGTGAGAACTGCGGCTTTTTGGCGAACAAGAAAAGTACCCCGCTTAAAGACCCGATTCCCCCGAGAATGAGGAATGCCAGCGTATAGTTYCCACGGGCRTCGAACATGGCGGCGGCGAAAAGCGGTGCTATCAGCATGAACAYGTAAAGCGGCGCCATGGAAATCCCCGTGATGGTGGCGTAGGCACCCTTACCAAARTAGTCTCCCCTTATGGCTGTGGTTAACGGGACCCGCCCGCCAAAGCCCGCGCCGTAGACGACTGCGAACAGCACGGCCRTGGTCAGGTTGTCAACAAAGGCCGCCATAAGGAACCCAACCGCCTGCAAGGTCGTGAAACCGAAGATGGCCAGGTTCTTGGGCACCCGGTCACCAACGTAACCTCCAATTAGCTGGAAAACCGCGCCCACCGCCATCAGCACAGACCAGACGTAGGCTGCAGTTTGTAGGGACAGCCCTTGGTCGGTCAGCATGGGCACCATGTGGACCGTCAAGGTGGCGATGAGCATCGACGACAGGGCGTGGCCGAAGGTTATGAACCAGAAAGCGCTGGTGCGTATAGCCTGCCGTGCGGTGAACTCYGGCCCGTCGTCCAAACTGTCCGAATCAATTGAGGCTCCTTCCTCAAGGAGTTCCGGGGCTTTCGATGGAAGAGCCCCATCTGGCCGTTCACCGTAGTTTTCTGGGCGCTCGCGTATTAACCGAGATAGAGGCCATCCCGCGGCGAGAAACACGATTCCAATCCACATCGCCGTGGCGCTCCACCCGTGCTGAGCAGGGTTCACCGCCCAAGCTAACGCGGGAACCAACAGCAGTCCGCCCAGAAATGAGCCTTCGCCTGCCACCGCCATGGCTTGGCCCTTCTTGCGGTTAAACCAACGGTTTATTACAGCCATCATGGGCAGCCAGGTGCCCGCCGCCGTCCCGAGCATGATGAACGAGTATGAGACGTAGAAGGTAACTATATKGGTCGTTTGGCTGAATAGGATGAACCCCAAACCGGTAATCGAAAACCCGATGAATACCATCCGTCGGGGGCCTAGCTTGTCGATCAAGTAGCCCATGAGAGGACCGATCAAGCTGCCTTCAAGCTGAGCCATGGAAAAGGCGCCCGTTAGTTGGGTACGGCTCCAACCAAAGTGCATTTCCAAGGCCTTAACCCACACACCYACTCCGTTCCACACGGGCCCGCCGGCCATCGCAGTCACCAATACCGTAAGACCGACTAATTTCCAGCCATAAAACAGCCCTAGCACTCGGGTCGCAGCACTGGGCTTAGTGTCGGGTTGGGTCATCTTATTTGAAATCGCGCCTCGACCGGATGCCTGGCCAACTTTCGCCATATTCAAGAGGAGGTTGACTTTGCTATCCCATCATGCYCCGTTGTAGCTCCKGATTCAATGTCAAAACTGTAAACTGGCAACGAATATGTCGTGCCACCGGGTAAAAGAGAAAATGCAAAGAGARCYTGGGTAGGGAWATTACAATTRGAATTGCCGCTATTGGGGCTTCGAAAGGATATTACTTGGGATGTCGTGTGATGGAGTAGAACGACTCGCACCAGACTCAAAAACCGGTGGGGTGACCCCGTGTCAGTTCTACTCTGACCTTCGGAACCAATTATTTTAGGCGGACAAAAGGCCCCCAGACGAGAAATCTGGARGCCTTCGTCTTGCTGACCAGTGGTAAACAACGTGCACGAAACATTTTTGCTAGGCGGTCTGGAACTCTAGAACGTGATTGCGGGGGTCTTGGAGTTCGACGATTGATGGGGCAACCGAGACTGGAAAGAATAACTACCATTCTCCTTGCCAGAAGAATGTTTGGCAGGCACTAAATCAATAGCCGTGGCCGCGGTGGTTACGAGTGGACCGTAACAAGAATAATGTKCTAAGAAGAATAATCATCGACTAGCAATACCTGGCCAACCAACGATAAGTCTAGCTCCCCCGTTAGACAACTTCATCAGYCGGCGCAATCCATCCCGCGAGTACCATTTGAGAATCTTCTGATCCTGCTCCGTTATAATCTCCCCATAATAATTCTCCATGCGTTTGGAGTAATCTGATGATCCCTCCTATTCCTGCATCATTCGACGTGACCCAGGGCCTCGACTGTATCTCTGTTATTGCTATAGAAGGGCCATCGGTAACTGCCGGCAACTCCGACKCCGTGGACATCAAACTGGAAAACCGGTTCGTCTCCAGGCGCCATTTCCAAGTTCGTTTCGAGTCAGACGTTTTCTATATATCCGACCTTGGCAGCACTAACGGCWCGTACCTGAACAACAATAAGCTTTCACCACATGAAGAACACGTCATTAGGGATGGCGATAGAGTTGTCTTGGGGGGTAAGACCCGCACGGCCCAGGTGGGCTAGCCAGGTGCCAACCGAAGCTGGCTGATCCGTTCTAGTATTCTGGTCAGCATTTTCCTCGTCAACTGCACCTCGGCAAACTGAAACCCTAGCCTATCGCCTGGTGGCCCTGAACTTGATGCTCAGGACTTTGCCGACCACGGCGGCCAAATCTTCCGGCAACGGGGAGGGCGTAAAGTCGCTTCCCGGGCACTGCACCATCCCTTGGAGTTCCTCAGGGCTGAGGACGTGGCGTGCGATGATCTCCATATTGCCGAACCCAGTTGCCTGTATTAGACCTAGATACGCCCCTTCCTCCATCGCTCCGCCCAGGCAACCAGCCCAGGTGTCCTGGAACCTCGTTCTAAGGTCTGGCTCCAACTGGCATGAGGTAACTATGTCGGAGATGGCGATGCGCCCACCCGGCCTGAGAACCCGGAACGCCTCGCGGTAGACGGCTTCCTTGTCGGGAACCAGGTTGATGACGCAGTTGGAGATGACGGCGTCCGCGCCACCGTTGGGTAAAGGCAGTGACTCGACGTTCCCCGGGGCAAGCTCCACGTTCTCCAGTCCGCACTCTTCAACACACAGCCTGGCGCGCTCAAGCATCTCCGGCGCGAAGTCCACGCCCAGCACCCTGCCACCCGGACCGACCCTCCGGCCAGCGAGGATGAGGTCTATTCCACCTCCGCAGCCCAGGTCGACAACCGTTTCCCTGTCCTGGAGCCTTGCAAAAGAGGTCGGGTTCCCGCAGCCCCTGGAGAGGGCAAGGGCAAGGGRCGGGATAGAGGCCAACTCCTCCTCGGAGTAAAGCCCCTGRTCAGGWGCGTAGCCCGAACCGGGCTGTGSCTGAAGGCATCAAGKTGTCGCCCCATGTGCCAGCACTGCCACAGCAAAGCGGCCGTACCGTTCGCTGACCAACTGCTTGACTTKGTCGCTTTTCATGAGTCCCCGACCCTCCTGGTAACGTTTGTTCGCATATTGTAGTAGATATTTGTCTATATTTCCCATTTTGGCTGACCTCAGCCGAACCGATTGGAAGCCCACATCTTAAGCMCGCCCTGTGGGCGGGCGTCGATTTAGATTCGGGGCATTATGAGCCCTGGGTCTAGGCCAATTTACGTATCCAAGACTCGATTCCGCGAACATCGATGCCTGAAGGTAATAAAAGTTGGGTATYRGGAGWYGGASTAGGGTCCAGCCCTCCAGCAACTAACTTTCCAGGAATCCCGGTGGWTTCAAATCGGTTCGATTACCTGGTGGAAAACAGTGGCTTAGATGTTGCGCCTCGATGGGTAGAAAACCCCATTAATCAAGGCTAATTCCAATGTGCCAGACGAGACATTGGCTAGTCAGCACGGGTTGCCAACCAGCGGATGGCCAGGCTAGTCGGCCCCACTTTGCGAGCTCCGGGAGACCAAGATRCCGAGAAAGATCCTAGCCCCGTACAATATTAAGCATAGGAAATGCGCCGTTACCTGCTCAAAACCCACCTCGGTGGCCGGCGAGTACATCAGGCACACTACTGTGAAAGGCGGTTRGTTGATGTTTATCACTGAGCATGGAACTCTGGACTACAATAGCAGGGATATCTGGGTTCGACGATTGAGGTAGCCGATGCGTKGCCCTGAATGTGGAGCCAGAGGTTACAGCAGRAAGRCCAARSCCCCTGAATGGCGTTSCAGTGAATGCKGCCATGASTRGGGAGKGAARCCTGSRCCTTWARGTTCGTCGCGGAGTAGCTTTGACCGCAGTCCAACAACATGGAGTCTCGTCGTCGACGCTTCTCTTGTTTGCGGCCACCATGTTTTTGGTCAGGGCGGTAAGCCTGATGCTTGGGCCCCTCCTGGTGGCGTTGGCAGACGATTTCGGCACTTCTATAGCTGTGGCGGGACAGCTCGCCGGGGCCACCTTCATGACCTGGGGAATAACYGCGCCGTTGGTTGGRCCTATTTCAGATACGTACGGCAGACGACCGGTGCTCCTGATTGGGCTTTTGCTGATGGCCCTGGGAGTTCTGGGGTCAGGAGCGGCGTGGAGCTACAGTTCCCTACTGGCCCTACGGCTCATCACTGGCATAGGATCCGCAATGGTTCTCCCGACCATCATGGCGGCGCTGGCCGACAACTTGCCGCCTGAGAAGGTAGGGAAAGCCGTCGGCTTCATAACCTCCTCGAGTTGGGTTGGGGTCGCGGTGGGAGTGCCGGCGATYGCCTTGCTTGGCTATATCGGCGGATGGAGATTGCCCTTTTACATCATCGGTGGTCTGTCGCTGGCCGTTTGGGTGCCCCTGTGGCTTTGGCTACCTTCGGGCCAACGGCGTCCGAGTCAGAGGATAGATATCTTCAACCGTTTCAAGGTCATAGGCCGTCAGTCGGCGCCGTGGTACGTGCTCATCGCTAATTTCACTCAGCAGATGGCGCTGTTCGGACTAATGACATACTTTGCTGCCCACATGATGGAAAGCTATGGTTGGGACGAGGCAAGCACGGCTCTAGGACTTGCCCTGTTGGGCGTGGGAGCGGTGATTGGCAGCTTCGCCGGAGGGTTGATCGCTGGCCGGGCTCGCCGGTTGGACTGGTTGGCCGCCATCAGCCTGGCCGGTGGGGTGGTGGCCGGACTCCTCTTTGCTTTGGGAGCGTCCGCCTGGATAGTCGTCGCGATGGCCTTCGTAGCATCGGTGTTGGTGTCCGTTTCAATGCCGGTCATGCTGACACTGATAATGCACTTGGCGGGCCAATCTCGAGGTACCGCAGGCGGAATGCTGTCCACGAGCAATCAATTCGGTAGCCTTGTCGGCGCCTCGGCCGGGGGGCTTATGCTGTCTCTAGGCGGCTTTCCGGCGGTGGGATTGTTGTGTCTAGTTGCGACAGTGTTGTCCGCGTCCGTGGTCGGCCTCAGGATGCGCCGGTCACCCGTGTTCCGGTTGGGAGCCGCCGGTACGTAAGAGCCGAAACCAAACCAATAGTAGTTGTCGTGCTGATGACTTTGGCTTGTACTACGATGCCTGCATCGAACTTTGGACGGTGCTGCCTTAGTGGTATGTCAATGCTCCCAACTGTGGGTGGTTGATGTTCCAATAACGGGGACGGTGGATAGGTTTGCCGTCCTCTATAGGGGTCTGCTGGGTATTCTGCGTAAACACAAGCGAGASANAAGCCCCMTCGATCGAGGGGGCTTCTGTCTATCCCAACCTTCAATCGCATCGCCACCAATGGTTACGGCCCAGCGTACTCGAATGGGGCGGATTCGGCGTATTTGCCTGAGTGGTCATGCAGGAGTCCACCTGTGTAACGGTAGTGCGTAGATGTACCGAGGACGGAGTTCTTGGAAGAAAAGCCGGTGGATTTTATTAGTTGCACATCTTCGGGTTCTTCAGTCACTGGGTTCTTCATMGTGGTCAGTCTAATTTCCAGAACACCTACTGCTTGTTCGGACTGCTGGCGCATACCATGGGCGAYCTGGACAAATCGACCGGCCATTTCGATGAAGTTTTGGAATACGCCCGCCGCGCCGGCTTCCGGCCCATGCTAGCCTAGACATGCTGCGATTACTCGGACATGTTGAAAGAACGCGACGCTGAGGGGACCGAGCCAAGGCCGTGGCCCTTTTGGACGAATCTCTGGCTAAATCCCGGGAGCTGGGCATGAGGCCGCTGATGGAGCGCGTGCTGTGGTGGGAGATACTCAAGGCGTAGGTTGTTTGTAATCAGGAACTAAAGCTCGCGGGATTGTCTTAAGTGTCTGCAGGTTCCCTGCCCAACTAATCGCAACAAGTATCGCCAGCCAGTGTTTCCGAGGGAGCTTGACTCTCCCCCGTCTCCCCGACCACGTCGCTATGTTAGGCGCGTCCGCAAGGGTTGGCGTTCGTCGATGTCAATACATACCGGAACAATATCGTTCACTCCAGTTCTCTGTGAAACAATTAAGATGTGCTGGTCCAAACGCCGCCTGGCTACCAACGCAGTAGAGGCACGGCCAGCCGTGCCCCTACATCTGCATCACAATTGATCCAGGTTTTGTGCTAGCGGTCGTAGCCCATCAGGGCGCCGGCTCGGCCGTCGCGGGATGGGGCGATCTCCATGTGCTCGGACATCACGTTGACGCAGGCTACCTTGCCCTCTTTGGTGGCTTGGAGCGCACGCTCTAGAGCGGCCCGGATCTCCGAGGGTTCGGTGACGTTCTCGGTGTGGCCGCCGAAGGCTTCCAGAATCTTGTCGTACCGGATGTCGGGAGTGTAGGTGGCGACCCGTTCCGTGTAGCCTTCGGGCAGACCCATGCGGGATTCCAAAGCCCCGCCGACGATGCCCGAGTTGTTGTTGATTACGAATACTATCGGGACATTGTGGCGTACCGCTGTTTCCATCTCCATGGCGTTGAACCCGAAGGCACAATCCCCATTGACGCTTACCACGGGAACTTCCGGCCGGGCCAGCTTGGCGCCTACCGCGAAGGGAACGCCCACTCCCATGCAGCCGTTGGACCCGGAGTTAAGACGGCTGGCCGGGGTGTAGCTCTGCAATACCTGCCGTCCGGTCGCCAAGGTGGTCTGGCCGTCCACGGTGTAGATGGTGTCCCGGGGGAACACTTGGCTCACCTCGTGCAGTAGCCGGTGGGTGATTATAGGGTTGGCGTCGGAGGTCAGGCGGGCCTGGATACTCTCGGCGTTCTTCTCGACGCGGTCCCGTAAGGCTGTCAGCCAAGGTCCCTCTTCAGCGCGCTCGGCCAATCCGGCGGTCCGGCCCTCCATCTCGGACAGGATCTGCTGTAGCACCGCTTTGGCGTCGCCGACGATGCCGACTTCTGCTGCCCGGTTGGCCCCGATCTCCTCGGCTTCAATGTCGATGTGGATAATCTTGGTGTCCGCTGGGAACTGGCGGCCGAAGCCGAACATCCAGTTAAGCCGGGAACCGGCGATGAGCACCACGTCGGCGTTGGTCATGATGGCGCTTCGGGCGGCGGCGAAGTTCATGGGATGGTCGTCGGGAATGAAGCCCCGTCCCATTGGAGAAGTAACGTAGGGCATGCCCAGGGTCTCCACCAATTGGCGAAGCTCTTCCGTGGGCTCGGACCAGATCAAGCGGGCCGCCGATCTGTTGATCAACGCGGAACGTCCCATGATGATTATTGGCAAGGGAGTACGCTGGTCTGAACCCACGGAAGAGCTTCGCCAATTGGTGGAGACCCTGGGCATGCCCTACGTTACTTCTCCCATGGGACGGGGCTTCATTCCCGACGACCATCCCATGAACTTCGCCGCCGCCCGAAGCGCCATCATGACCAATGCCGACGTGGTGCTCATCGCCGGTTCCCGGCTTAACTGGATGTTCGGCTTCGGACGCCAGTTCCCGGCGGACGCCAAGATTATCCACATCGACATCGAAGCAGAGGAGATCGGCGCCAACCGAGCAGCAGAAGTCGGCATCGTCGGCGACGCCAAAGCGGTGCTACAGCAGATCCTGGCCGAGATGGAGGGCCGGACCGCCGGATTGGCCGAGCGCGCTGAAGAGGGACCTTGGCTGACGGCCTTGAGGGACCGCGTCGAGAAGAACGCCGAGAGTATCCAGGCCCGCTTGACCTCCGACGCCAACCCTATAATCACCCACCGGCTACTACACGAGGTAAGCCAGGTGTTCCCCCGGGACACCATCTACACCGTGGACGGCCAGACCACCTTGGCGACCGGACGTCAGGTCTTGCAGAGCTACACGCCGGCCAGCCGTCTGAACTCCGGCTCCAACGGCTGCATGGGAGTCGGCGTTCCCTTTGCGGTGGGCGCCAAGCTGGCCCGGCCGGAAGTTCCCGTGGTAAGCGTCAATGGGGATTGTGCCTTCGGCTTCAACGCCATGGAGATGGAAACAGCGGTACGCCACAATGTCCCCATAGTCTTCGTAATTAACAACAACTCGGGCATCGTCGGCGGGGCTTTGGAATCCCGCATGGGTCTGCCCGAGGGCTACACGGAACGGGTTGCCACCTACACTCCCGACATCCGGTACGACAAGATCCTTGAAGCCTTCGGCGGCCACACCGAGAACGTCACCGAACCCTCGGAGAT
>NVWX01000022.1 GCA_002746355.1 Dehalococcoidia bacterium
CCTATTCTTGATTCTTCGATGACGTGGCAATCGGCCAACCCATTAACACCAACGCTACCAACCCGTGTTTCAGTTGTAGTTCGACTCTAGTCCATCTCCACCACAAACAACAATCTAGGCTACTCTGGATATCTGGTCGAGCCAAGTGCTGATTGAGAGTACGCCTATGCCTGATGCTAAGATGGATGCAGGTGGCGTTTGCTTAACCTAGGACGAACGGGTTTGTTGGGCGTTCCCTGCTCGCTGTCCGTTCGTGGTGAGCCCGTCGAACCTCATTTCGAAATGACTACTAGCACGCTCAACCAGAAAGGCCAGCCGTAGATAATACCGGAGATAACAATGCCATTCGCCAAGATCGACGACACGTTGGAGATGTACTACGAGGACGACGACTTCTCCGACCCGTGGCGCAAACCTGAGACCGTCGTCCTCCACCACGGCAACTCCAAGAACACCAAGCTGTGGTATGCCTGGGTGCCGCTGCTGGCCCGGCAGTACCGAGTGATACGGTTGGACGCCCGCGGCTTCGGCCGGTCCACGGTCCCGCCTGAAGGCTACGACTGGTCGCTGAGCAACTTTGGCACCGACCTGCTCAAGTTGCTGGACGTGCTGGAACTGGACAAGGTGCACCTGATCGGCGAGACCGTTGGCGGCACCATCGCGGTCCAGTTCGCCTACGACCATCCGGAGCGGTTGCGCACCCTCACCACCTGCACTTCGCCCTACAAATTCGTTGGCATCGATACCTACCTGGCGTCCCACAAGCTAGTCAGCGAACAGGGTGTGAGGGCTTGGGTAGAGCAGACCGCCGACCGAAGGCTGGAGCCGGGAGAGTCGGACCCGGCCCATCATCAGTGGTACATAGACCAGATGTCTCAGACCCCGGCGAGGGTGGTGCTGGAGACCTTGGCCTACCTGGCCACCCAGGACCTGACGGACATCCTGCCCCAGATCAAGATTCCCACGCTGATACTGGCCTCGGAGCAGAACGCCAAGGACAACCCTGACCGCACCACGGCCTTAGCGGAGAAACTGGGCAACGGGCGCTTGGTCGCCATCCCCGGGACCAGCGGATATGTCCAGCAC
This sequence comes from Dehalococcoidia bacterium, assembly GCA_002746355.1. Taxonomy (GTDB): domain Bacteria; phylum Chloroflexota; class Dehalococcoidia; order Lucifugimonadales; family UBA3495; genus UBA9611. Next base: position 1,087 of record NVWX01000022.1, read on the forward strand.
TCAGCGCCCGAGGAATGCGTACTAGCCTGGCGTCAGTTCCTGGGGGAGATCAGCGGGGGCTGAGACATTTCTGGGCCCCACCAATAATCCCTTCTCCCTTCAGGGAGAAGGCTAGGATGAGGGTGGAATGCTTTCCGTAAACCAATCTTCACCGAAGCTACCGCCCTCACCCTAACCCTCTCCTCCTTCCGGGGAAGGATGGGAGAGGGAATATTTTGGCCTGGGAGAGGGGATTGCTTGGCCTTTGGCCATTCAAGAGCCGCCCCCTAAAACAGCGACCGGGACTGGCCTCCGTCTACGTTTAGGCAGGTGCCGGTGATTAGGTTGGCGTTCTCTGAAGCTAGGAAGGCAACTGTGTCGCCGATGGGCTCCGGCCAGCCGAACCTTCCCGCAGGCAGGTTCCGGTCGATGAATTCGGCCACCTCTTCCGGGGTGCTGTTCTGCTGGAACCGGTCCCAACTGCTGCCGGGAAAGTCGATGGACCCAGGGGCGATGCAGTTGACCAGAACGTTCTCTTTCACCAGGTTGAGCGCCATGTGCTTGGAGAAAGCGATCAACGCGGCTTTGCCGGTCATGTAGTCGATGGACCCGCCATATTCCCGGCCGTAGATCGATGAGATGTTGATTATCCGTCCCCAGCGCTGCTCCCGCATGTGCGGCAACACCAGGGCTATCAACTCAACCGGGCTCATCAGATTGAACTCGAGACCTTCCCTAAACGTCGCGACGCCGGTCTCTTGGAAGTCCGCCGTGCCCTTGCGCCCGCCGGCGTTATTCACCAAGATGTCGGCTTCTCCCAGGTTCGCCACGGTCTGATCGTGGAAATCCTTCAAATCAGCCTGGCTCATCACGTCTGCTTGGACCGCCAGAACTTCGTATCCCTTGGACCTGAACTCCGCGGACGTCGCGTCCAGGTTCTCTTGCCCTCGGGCGCAGATCGCAACCTTGCAGCCCTCCCTGGCCAATGAGTCCGCCGCCTGTTTCCCCAGTCCGTGACTGCCTCCGGTGATCATTGCCACTTTGCCTTGCAGCGCCAGGTCCATTGCCGCCTCCTGTACTTCCTGAAAATTTATCTGGGATTTCGATGCTGGGATTATAGATGCACAAGGCCCCGGTTGCACCATCAGCCGGAAAAAGCTCCAGCGACGGCTGGTCGGCTATAATTGGGCGCAATTCACCACCGGGGAACGAGGGAGCATATGCAAGCGCTCGAGGGGACCAAGGTACTGGACTTCTGCCGCAACGCACCGGGCATGTTCGCCACCACGGTTTTAGCCGACCTGGGGGCGGATGTATTGATGATTGAACGGCCGATGGACGAGACCCGCGCCGCGTACGAGAAGTTGGTCGCCGGAATCGACGGTCTGGAAGACGAGCGCCGCCACGCCGCATTCAATGCTCTGCAACGCAACAAGCGCAGCATCGCCCTGAACCTGAAGGAGCCAGACGCCCAGAAGATCTTCCACAAGCTGGCCGAGACCGCCGACGTGGTGGTGGAGGGGTTCCGGCCCGGCGTCATGGACCGGCTGGGCGCCGGTTATGAGCAGGTCCGCTCCATCAATCCCAGAGCGGTCTATTGCTCGGTATCCGGTTACGGCCAGGACGGTCCCTACTCCCAGATGGCCGGACACGACATAAACTACATTTCCTTCGCCGGAGCACTGGGCCTGATCGGCCCACAAGACGGCAAGCCTTCCATCCCGCTGAACCTCATCGCTGACTATGCCGGGGGCGGCCTGTGCGGCGCAGTCGGTATCCTCGCGGCACTGATGGCCCGGGAGAAGACCGGCGCCGGCCAGTACGTGGACATCGCCATGAGTGAGGGCGTGCTCTATATGCTCTCAGGTCTGGTCTCAGACGTCCTTTCCAGGGACATACCGGCCGAGCGGGGGAGCAACCGGCTGAACGGCGGCGCGCCCTACTACAACGTCTACCAGACCAAGGACGGTAAATACTTTTCCATCGCGGCCATCGAACCCTGGTTCTGGGAGAATCTTTGCCGGGCGTTGGACTTGGAAGGCCTGCTGCCCCACCAAGACGCCACCGGAGCGAAGAAGGCAGAGGTGGAGCAGGCGCTGTCGGATGCGTTCTTGGCCAAGACCCGGGACGAATGGTTCGAGACCCTGAAAGACGCCAATATCTCGGTGGGAAAGGTCTATTCCATCGAAGAGGCCCTGGACGACCCCCACGCCCAGAAGCGCGGCATGGTGTTGGAGATCGAATCCCCAGATATCCCAGAGGGCAAAGTGCGGCAAGTGGCGACGTCCATCCATCTCTCGGACACCCCCGGCGAAGTACGGAGCTTGGGTTCGGTCACCGGCCAGCACACGTCCAGCGTTCTGGAGGAACTGGGGTTCGACGCCGCAGCCGTGGCCGATCTGATGCGCAGACAAGTGGTCCAGTAATATCTCGGATGCACTCTCCGGAGCCCTGATTTAGCCTCGAACCGTGCTATACTATGGCCGCTCCAACGGACTCCAGCGCCGCCTTGAATCACGCCCAGCGACTCGCGGTTCTTGGAATATTAAGGGCTCATTATTATTAACTTTGAGCCGATTTTAGCTACGGGGAAAGTTAGTTGATCAAACGATTCTCAGTCCTGTATGTGGGTCAGATCGATCTTGAAGACATCGGCGCGGATGGCCGCGACCCTGACGCACGCCGTTACACCAACGAGCAGTTGGCCCAGACCTACGAGCATGCCATGGCCCTGGCCAAGCAGATGGACGATTCCGGCTACTATTGCCTCTGGGCCGCCGAGCACCATTTCCAACGGGAAGGCTACGAGTGCATCCCCAACTTGACCCTGCTGGGAACCCACCTGGCGGCGCACACCAAGAACCTTAAATTTGGCGCCGCGTTCAACATCGTCCCCTTGTGGCATCCGCTGCGCCTGGCCGAGGATTTCGCTCTGGGCGATATCTTGACTGGCGGCAGGCTTATCTTCGGAATCGGCCGGGGCTATCAGACTAGGGAGGTCGAGACATTTGGTTCGCCCCTGATCGACCAGGACGCCAACCGTGAGCTCTTCGAAGAGCAGGTCGAGATCATCTTGAAGGCCTTCAATGAGGATTCCTTCAGCCACCACGGCAAGCATTACGACATACCACCAGACGTTCCGTACCGGGGCTACCAGTTGAAGGACATCACTCTGGTCCCCCGGCCGATCCACCTGCCGGTKGAGATYTGGCAGCCCATGACCAGCGGACGCAGCATCGATTTCATCGCCAAAAACGGCATCAAGGGCATGACCGCCCTCAGCGGCGAAAAAGTCGTTGACGGGTTCTTCAACACCTACCGCGACATCGCTCAGGAAGCCGGCCGAACGCTGACCTTGGGACAGGACATGGCCCTTGGATTCGGTTTCTACATCGCCGACACACAGGAAGAGGCGATCGAGAAGCTCCGGCCCTTCCATGATGAACGCTACAAGTGGTTCGCCCCCTTTGGGCTGGTGCGCTACACCGACGARGAAGGCCGCATGTGGGGCAGCCCCGGCGCSCCGGCCCGCACTCCCATGGTGGAAGACGGCGTGCAGCAGAAGGCCTGGATCTGCGGCCCTCCCGAGCATTTCGTGGAGACCCTAAGGTACTTCGAGGAGAAGTATCCCGGCCTTGAAGACATAGTTCTTCAGTGGCCGGAGGGCATGCCGTGGTATGAGCTTAGCAAGCAACTGGAGATCTTCTCCAAAGAGGTTATTCCGGCGTTTGATAAGCGGAATTAAACCAGGTATTCAAATCGAAGTGATTCCGGCATTCAATAACCGGAGTTAGCACCAGCATCTAGAATCACCGAGGGCACGCCCAACTTAGCAGGCATGCCCGGCACAGGAGCGGCCATTGGCGGACCCAGAGCATGTAACCCTGGCCAGGTCCGGACCCAGCGAGATCTCCCGCTGGCGGGAGGCTACCTGGCGAAGACCCAACACCGAGAAGCCCCGTTATTCGCTCGGTTACCGGCTGGAAGACCGGTCCGCGGGCGAAACATTCACCCCTGATTACGTCTATGGCCGGCCATCCCTGGACCTGTCGGGCGCCATGTTGAACGCGGCCAAGTTGCCGGGGGCCGACTTGTCCCACGACGATCTTAGCGGCGCTGATCTCACCCAGTCGGACCTGCATCAGGCCGACCTTTCCGGCGCGAATCTTCAGGGGGCCCACCTCTGGCGTTCCAACCTCTCAAGGGCCAACTTCAACGAGGCCAACATGGCCGGCTGCACCCTGGGCCGCACCAACATGTCCAACTGCGTCCTAAAGGCGGCAGATCTTAAAGGGGCCAGCATCGCCTTCGCCAACCTTTCCTATGCTGACCTGGAACGGGCCGATCTTTCCGGGACCGACCTCAGCCAGACCGACCTTTCCTGGGCCAATCTCAGCGGCGCCAACCTTCGCGGCGCCCGTCTCATCGGCGCCAACCTGGACATGGCCGACCTGACCGGGGCCGACCTACAGGGCGCGACGATCATCAATACCAAGTTGAACAGCACCAGCTTCAGCCAAGCTGTATTCGGGGTAACCATCATCGCCAATTGCGACCTGACGCGAGTCATTGGCCTTGATGACGTMCGGCACGCCGGACCAAGCATGATCTCCCTGGATACCCTTTCCCGGTCCAGGGGCCAGGTTTCCACCGGATTCCTGGAAGGGGCTGGGGTACCACCGCTTCTGGCCACCGCCCAGGACGCCTTCAGAGAGTCTGGGATGACCTACACGCGGGTGTTGCTGCTGGGGTCGGAGAATGACGCTGAATTTGCCGCCAAGATCAAGGCCGGTCTTGCGGAGGCCCAGGTCCCGAGTTGGACCATCGCCGCCGATGACGAAGCGTCGCTGCAGTCCGGCGCGACGAACCTGGACAACGCCGTCTACTATGACCGGTTGGTGCTGCTCTGCACCGCCCAGTCTCTGGAGAACCCCATCACCAGCCGYTAYTTCGCCAGCCTGYTWAAYGGACAGGGCCCGTYGAYGGKMGMATCGTTGGTGGCCGTGGCGGCCGACGAGATCTTCTACCAACGTGAGGACCGGCTGTGCTCGGGAYTGCGSGACGGTGTAGTSGTGGAYTTCCGKGGGTGTGAWGACGAAGCCCGCTTCCAAGAATCGCTTGCGGCGCTCGTTCAAGAGTTCGCGAAGCCCAGTCAGAATTCCYCGCCCTTCTGAGTCCGCCGGACTATTCCACCGGCGTCCCGTTGGCCAGCATCAGGCAGGCCTCCCCCCATTGGTTGCTGTTCGTGATCTCCCAGGCGTCACTGGACCCAGCAGGCTGCAAACGGAGCCCTTCATTTCCGCCGTAGACCAGCAACACCACGCCCTCGCCAGAGTCCTCGGCCAAGGCCGACATCGCGGCGCAGGGACCCTGGGAACTCCAGCCGGTAACTCGGCACCAGAGGTCTTCGCCCATGGGATCTGTGGCGAACACCCGCATCACCTCGATCGGATCGCTTAACAGATCGAACATCCGGTGCAGGTCCAGAGGGCTATTCTCCCCGCCCACGACTTCCACTTCGACCAGCATAAATTTCGGCTCCCCGCAACGTTTTTCCCATACTATCATCCGGCCCGGCTCCTAATAACAAGGTGCGAGACGGCCATTTAATCGGTACCTGATGGGCCACCCGATGGGGCTCTGGAGGACGGATGTTAATACGTGTTTGCGATATATCTAGGATACAAGTAATGGATAAACCTGGTGGGGGGTTCCTTGGAAACCGAAGGTAGGGACGGCTACGCTATGGGGCGCCAAGGCGCTACACCATTTAATGGAAAAGGAATTTCTCCGGAGAAGATAGATGCTAAAAACCCCTGARCAAAGTATTTTCGATGAGGTTAACCTCTTTTTCGACGATTCCGCCGACAGACTGGACCTGAACGATGGCCTGCGGGAGATGCTGAGGCGGCCCTGGCGAGAACTGCTGGTGCAAGTGCCGGTCCGAATGGATGACGGCCAGGTACAGGTGTTCAGCGGCTCCAGAGTGCAGCATAACGCCGCCCGCGGCCCCTACAAAGGCGGGGTCCGCTACCATCCGGAAGCCGACCTCGAAGAGGTGCGGGCCCTGGCCTCGCTCATGACTTGGAAGACCGCTTTGGTCGACCTGCCGTATGGAGGCGCCAAGGGCGGAATTCAAGTGGATCCGGGGCAGCTTTCCACCAGCGAATTCAACCGGATGACCCGGCNCTACACTCASAATATCGARCACCTGATCGGTCCCAACCGGGATATACCGGCCCCAGACATGGGCACCAACGCCCAGACCATGGCCTGGATGATGGACACCTACGGGCAGTTGCACGGCCACACTCCGGCCATCGTGACCGGAAAGCCGGTGGAGATGGGCGGRTCCTTGGGCTGTGAGTCGGCAACCGGCCGCGGCGTGGCCTACCTGCTCCAAGAAGTTGCCGTCGACCTGGRTCTGAACACCAATGGGGCCAAGATCGTGGTGCAAGGCTTCGGGAACGTCGGCTCCTGGGCCGCCCGGCTGATCCATGACAGCGGCTGCCGYGTCATCGCCGTGAGCTGCGTCGACGGCGGCCTATACAACGCCGCCGGCCTGGACATCGCCCGGTTGCAGCAATACCAAGAGCAGACCGGCGGGATACTGGGATTTGACGGCGGCGGCCCWATATCCAACCGTGARCTTCTGGCATTGGACTGTGATGTATTGGTCCCGGYGGCCRTCGACAACGTCATCACCGAGGACAACKCCCATGACATCAAAGCGCACCTGATTCTGGAGGCGGCAAATCATCCGATCACGCCTGAAGCCGACCGAATTCTCAACCAGGGNGGTGTCACGATTCTGCCGGATATCCTGGTCAATGCCGGCGGGGYGATCGTGTCCTACTTCGAGTGGACCCAGAACCTCCAGGAGTTCCGTTGGGAGGAGAGCCGGGTCAACGAAGAACTCAAGAAGACCATTCTCAAGGCCTACCACGCCGTCTGGACCCGGAGCATCAAACAACAGATCACTCATCGTCAGGCGTCGTTCGACATCGGGGTGCAAAGAGTGGCGCGGGCAGTCGAACTTCGCGGGTTCGTTTAACGAAGCTGTCAGCTAACAGCCATCAGCCGTCAGCTTTTGGCCGTCATTCGATTCTTTCATTCTAGGGCCAACAACGCTTATCGTTCCGAGGCCAACAATGGTGGTCATTCCGAGGCATCAGCCGAGGAATCTCATTGCCTTGGGAACAAGCGCCGGTCAGACCCAATCAGACCCTTCGCCAGGTGTGACGATGGGCGGACAGGCCTGCTTGGAGAAAGCGAAAATCTCCCAACCCCCTTTACGAAAGGGGGCTCTTTGTAAAAAGCCGAAATACAATCTTTCCTGATAGWTGATAGCTGACGGCTCGTATTGACACCCCGCAGGCCTCTCCGTATCATTCCCTCAAAGGTGAATCCGCCATTTCCAGGCACGGACTTTCACCGCAAATCTGCTGTCTCAGGCATCACCGAGGGGGTGCAACGTGGCAATCGGAATAAAGTCCTACCGTCCCACAGTCTCAGGGTCGACCCACATGGTTACCGCCGGGCATTACCTGGCTACCGCGTCGGGCTACCGGATATTGGAGCAAGGTGGCAATGCCACCGACGCCGGTGTGGCTRCCGGTATCACCCTGAACGTGGTGCTGCCCCAGTGGACCAACTTTGGCGGCGTGGCACCGATCATCATCCATGACGCCCAGAAGAAAGAAACGGTCGAGATCAGCGGTCTGGGACGTTGGCCGAAAGCCGCCAACATCGACGATTATCTGGCCAAGTTCGGCGGCGACCTGCCAGCCGGTATCCCCCGTACCGTGACCCCCGCGGGCGCCGACGCCTGGATGACCGCACTGAAATTCTACGGCACCATGACCTTCGAGCAGGTGGTTACACCGGCCATGGAACYGGCCGAGAACGGCTTCCCCGTGCCTGCCACTCTGGCATCGTATTTCGCCAAGTCGGCCGGCGACAGCATGACCCACGAAACCGATGACCAGGTGATGTGGCCGTCCACCGCCGAGATCTTCTACCCGGGTGGAAGGGCCTTCAAAAAGGGGGAGATTCTGGTCCAGAAAGACCTGGCCCGCAGCTTCAAGCGTCTGATCGAAGTTGAGAAGAAGAACGCTTCCCTAGGCCGGGAAGGCGCCATCCAAGCGGCTCGCGATTTCTTCTACAAGGGCGAGATCGCCGAGGAGATGGTGAAATTCCATCAGGAGAACGGCGGCCTGTTGACCATGGAGGACCTGGCAGATTTCCACGTAGGCGTCAACGCCCCGGCCCACGGCACCTACAAGGGGATCGACGTTTACACCTGCGGCCCCTGGTGCCAAGGACCGGTGAGCATCCAGGCCCTTCAGATACTCGAGGGCGTGGACCTGAAGTCCATGGGCCACAACAGTGCTGACTACATCCATGCGGTGCTGGAGGCCCTCAGCCTGGCGCTCAGCGACCGCGAGGCTTTCTACGGCGACCCCGATTTCGTCAACGTGCCCATGGAGGGTTTGCTGTCCAAGTCCTACGCCGAAGAGCGCCGGGCCATGATCGATATGAAAAAAGCCTTCGGCGAGATGCCTGAGGCAGGCGACCCCTGGCGTCACCAGGGCATGGAATCGCCCAACGGCAAGCCCGCCCGTCCGGAGCCTGTGGGCGGCGGACTGCAGGCCGACACCAGCTACACCGCAGTGATCGACCGCTGGGGCAACGCCTTCTCGGCCACGCCCAGCGATACCATCGCCTACAATCCGATCATCCCCGGTCTGGGGTTCATCGTCTCCGGACGCGGTTCCCAGTCTTGGCTGGAYCAYAACCACCCCAGCTCATTGCAGCCGGGCAAGCGTCCCAGGTTGACCCCCAATCCGGCCCTGGCCATGAAGGACGGCAAGCCGCTGATGCCTTTCGGCACGCCGGGCGGGGATGTGCAGCCTCAATCGATGGTCCAGTTGTTCTTGAACGTGGTTGAGTTCGGCATGGAAGTCCAGGAGGCTATCGAAGCGCCCCGCGTTTCCACCTGGGGCTTCCCCAACTCCTTCTGGCCCCACGCCTACAACCCCGGCTTCGTTGGGGTGGAAGGCCGCATCGCTCCAGACGTGGTCGAGGACCTGCGCAAACGGGGCCATAAGGTGGAAGTCTGGGACGACTTCACCCCGCGCATGGGTTGCCTTTGCGCCATCCATGTTGACCCGGAGCGTGGAAGCCGCAACGGAGGCGCCGACCCAAGGAGGGACGSTTACGCCATGGGGCGGTAGGCTCCCGATAGCTTTCGAAGGAAAGAGCCCCGTCTTTTTTCGGAAGGACGGGGCTCTTTTTGCGCCACCGGACCGGCTTCAACACGGCCATCGCCCTCACCCTAACCCTCTYCCTGAAGGGATAGGGAATCCGTAGCCTCCCCTGGAGGGGGGTCTCCCAGCCTGGACTCAATGAAAGGCGGGAAGTGACAGCAAATCTCGCCACCGGAGGTATTAATCCCCTCTCCCACGCATGGGAGAGGGTTGGGTGAGGGCGGCGTCTGCAGGCCATGCTCCCTCTGAAAACGACACCCCCTACTCCGCCGTCCGCCCACCGTCGATCACCAACTCGGAACCAGTCATAAATGACGCTTCGTCCGAGGCTAGGAAAAGGGCGCCGTAGGCCACGTCTTCTGGCCTTCCCAAGCGTTTGAGAGGCGTGCGGTTCATGCGGTCGGCCCGCTTGCCTTCTTGTGCCAAGAGACCCTCGGTCATGGGAGTCTCGATGGTGCCGGGGTGGACCGAGTTGGCCCGTATACCAACCGAGGCATACTGGATCGCCGTCGATTTGGTCAACAGCCGCACGGCGCCTTTTGATGCMGTGTATGCTGTCGTCTCCCGGCTGCCCACCAGACCCGCAACCGACGAGATGTTCACGATAGAGCCGCCTCCGGCATCCCGCATGGCTGGGATGGCGTGCTTGGTTCCCAAAAACACCCCTTTGGCGTTGATGTCCATCACCTGGTCCCATTCTTCCTCAGTGGTCTCTTCCACGTTGTGGGCCCGGTAGATGCCGGCGTTATTGACCAGGATGTCCAGCTTGCCGTAGCGGGTAACGGCCTCGTTCACCGCATTTCGCCAAGCCTCTTCGCTGCTCACATCCAGAAACACGAACACGCATTCCCCMCCCGCCTCGTTGATCTCGGCCTCCACCTTGCGGCCCTCGTCCTCCAACATGTCCCCGATGATCACCTTGGCGCCCTCTTGGGCGAATAGCTTGGCCTCCACCGCGCCCATCCCACGGGCCCCGCCGCTGATCAGTGCAACCTTATTCTCCAGACGCATGAAGTTTTCTCCCGTTATTTTCTTGGGCCGATTCTAACCCGTGGATACCCTGAGTCAAGGCGCCCCTTGGTCCCGAGACTCGATTGACCGGACTTTGGGCCGCCGATAGAATGGGCATGACGCTCAATGGAACCGACGCCAGCCACAATCCCTTCTGTAATGAACCCCCATCTCAGAACCTCGCTCGTCATCGTTGCTGCCCTGGCCGGCTTGATTCTGTTGGTGGCCTGCGGGGGTTCTGGGGAGCGCGCCAGGGACTTCGAAGTGGTCCAATTCAACGGCGAGACATTCCGGTTGTCCCAGGAGGCCGAGAGCCAGGTCGTGGTGCTGAATTTCTGGTACCCCAGTTGCCCTCCATGCCGAGAGGAGATGCCCGCCATCGAGGCGGCCTGGCAGGAGCTCAAGGACGAGCCCGTGCGCATCCTGGGTCTTTACGTTCCCCAGGGATTCGACTCTGAACGGGACGCACAGGACTTTGTGAACGAACTGGGGCTGACCTTCAGCTTCGCAACTGACCGACTGGCCCGGATCGCCGAAGCCTACGACTTCGACGCTTTTCCTAAAACCTATTACATCGACATGGACCGAAATATCGTCGCCACAAACTTGGGAATCCTGGAAACAGATGAGATCGTCCAGCAGGTCAGGGCGTTGCTCGGAGGCCCGGCGTCCTAGGCGGCCGGATATGGACGTCTTAGATTGGATACTGTTGGCCATCCGCTGGGGGCATGCCCTGGCGGCCGTGTCGTGGGTCGGCGGCGGGATCTTCTACCTGATGGTGTTGCGTCCGGCGGTCCAGCAGGCGAGGGGGCTGCCGGCGGAAACCAGCCGGAGCATCGGGGTCGAATTCCGGGGCCTGGTCAGCACCGCCATAGCGATATTGCTGCTAACCGGCGTTATATTGTCCGTCTCCAGGCTGACCGAGGACGCCGTAACCAGCCCCTATGTGGCCGTGCTGGTGGCGAAGATCGTTTTGGCGCTCTACATGTTTTACGTGGTCCGGTTCATGCGCCAAGACAGCTACCCCGAGGACCCAGAACTTGGGGATTCCCGGTGGCAGCGGCTGATGGGGCGTCTCACGGGCACAACAGCCCTTTTGGTGACCGGCGTCGTGGTGATAGGATTGTCTGACGTGCTGGACGGCCTGCTGGAAAACGCGTTGGGCTAGCTAAAAGGCGATGGAGTGAAGATGAAGAAAGACCTGATGGATATACTGGCCTGTCCCGTGTGCAAGGGCGAACTCGTCCTGCACTCAGAGAAGGACGAGGGCGACGAGGTGATAACCGGCAGCCTTGAGTGTGCCGCGTGCAACGAGTCCTACCCGATCGAGGAATCGATCCCCAATCTGCTGCCGCCGGACCTGCGGCGGGAATTGGCATAGCCAACCCCCGCCTGATGCCGGTTACGCTCCGGGAATGGCGCCCAATTGGACCAAGAGGCCCAGCAGGTCGATCTCGGACCATTGTTCGGCGATCTTGCCGCCTTCCAGCCGGTAGATGTGGATCTCAGTCCACCCTACCTGCTTCCCGGTTGGCGGAATGCCATTGAATTCCCCGGTGTGCGTGGCGCTGGTCTGAGTCCGTTCGATGACCTTATCACCGTCGGCTATCAGGTCCTGGACCGACGCATGAACGTCCGGGAACGCCGCCACGATCACCTGGCCCAACGCCTTGATCCCATCACGGCCCGCGGGCAGTCTGGGGTCGGTCAGATGATGGACGAAATTCGGGGTCATCAGTTCATCGACGATCCCATGGTTCGTGTTGTTCTTGAATTCCTCGATGAACCCGCTGACGACCTCCAGGTTTTCCTCCCGGATGTCAGCCGGCTTGGATGACTCTGATTCTCCGCATGCGGCGATCAACATCGCGGCAAACATGATTCCGATGAATAGAATGGGCGTCTTAAATTTTGACACAGATCTACCTCCATTTGCTTTCTACAGATTAAAAATCAACTAAGATAGGGGGGCGATAATCATTTGGCCCGCCCCGATATGATCGGGACGGGCCATCTGGGTTTTCCGGGGTGATTGTGGTTAGTCGGCGGGTTGGGCCATCGCCAAGGCGTCATCCCGGCTGACGYCCTGTTGGTGGACTGCYTTTCCGTGTTCTTGGACCAATTTCACCAACTCGTCGTCGGTGTCACCGGTGATCTTTTSCCCGCATGGGCAATTTACTACCTTGGCCATCTTGGACCTCCTATGGAGTTTGATATTGGATCGGGATCCACCGCTACAATACACATCTGTATTTGGCGAAATCTTGGCAAATGTTTGGMAAGCGATGGGGATAAGGGTCTACGTCACTGGCAGGGTGGCCGTTGAAGTTGACGGCCAGGTTGTGATCGACGAGCGCCGGTTCCGAGGTAAACAGAGCCGGTTGCTTTTCGCTTATCTGGTCTGCGAACGGAGCCGCCCGGTGGCCAAGGAGGAGCTGGCTTTGGTCTTGTGGCCGGAGGAGCAGTCGGACGCATGGGAGGCTGCCCTCAGCGCCCTCACCAGCCGGCTGGCGGCGTTGCTCTCATCCGAAGGTCTCGAAGACCTCGGAATGTCGTTCTCGCGCCAGTTCGGCCAGTACCAACTCAAGCTGCCCAGCGACAGTTGGGTCGACATCGAAGCCGGGAACTCGGCTCTCGACCGGGCCGAGGCCGCGGTGCGCAACAACGAGGCGAGAAATGCCCTGGGACCGACCGCGGTGGCGGCATCCATCGCCCGCCGCCCGTTCTTGCCCGGAGTGGACGGTTTCTGGCGGGAAAGCTTGCAGGGCAAGCTGGACCGCCAACTCGTCCGGGCGCTGGACTGCCTGGGAGAGATGCAGTTGGAGATCGGCGAGCTGCAGACGGCCTTGGAATCGGCCTTGGAAGCCATCAAGTTGGACCCCTACCGGGAGCGCACCCACCGAGCCCTGATGCGGGCCTACGCCGCCACCGGCAACCGGGCCAAGSCCGTANCCGCCTACCACGAGTTCCGGGAGTTGCTGGCCTCCGAAGTCGGCACAGACCCGGAGTCGGAGACCGAGGCGCTGTACTTGGAGATTCTGGGTTAAGCGGGCAGCCGCATAACCGAACGATGCAAAAGGCCCCCGTGATTCCTCCGAGGAACGGGGGCCTTTTTTGCCTGGAGCGAACTTGGGTCTAACCTTCGCCGGTCAGAACCCGAACGACCATGGGAGCCAGTTCCTCGGCCCTGGCGCGGAGGGCTTCCCGGGATAGGTTCTCGATGGGGTGCTGGGTGAAGATCGTCGGGTAGTCGGGCGCTCCCCACATCTTGGCCATTCCCTGCGCCGTCGGCACAAACCGGTCGGTGCAGATGGTGGCCGAAGGTATGCCGGCGTTCTCCACGTGAATCCCGTCGTGCACACTGCACGCACTGCACGACCCTCAATCACCTATCGCGATGATCACCGAGTCCACCTTCTCAGTCAGCTCCTTCAAGGCCTTGGGGTCTGCGGGGCGGGAGGCGCTGGGCTTCCGGTGCCACTGCACATCGGATATCTCGTAGCGCGTCCTAAGGACCTCTGCAAGTTCTTCAAGAAGAACATCGGCGTTTCGCTTGCTGTCGTCGATTATCCCCAGCCGGGTGCCCGCCAGGCTGGCCAAACGGGGCGCGCCGTCGAAGGGCGCCACAATCGGCTGCGTGACCGGGTTTACCAGTACATGTTCAGTCTGGGCCATTTGTTTCCCTCTCTCCGCGCCCTATTGGGACGCTTTGGTGGTCGCTACTTGAATTGTGGCGGCACTGCCGTGAAAAATCAACGGCTTGCGCGGCGGACTTACTCGTTGGAATACTCGAAGGGGCAGAACTCCCCGTATTTGCCGCTGTAGTCGTATGATTYCCCATCGATCTCAAAGGTAAATGTCTCAGCAGAGCACRGCTCGGTAATGTTGGCCGTGAACCCGCTAGGCTTGGTGAGCGTGGCCAATTCGTCCTCTCCCGTCACTGGATTCTTCATAGCGCCCAACCGCAGGTCCAGCACGCCGGGTATCCTCAACGAGCTATTTATGCCGTCGAGTTTCAGGTCGAATGGCTTGTAGGCGAACCCCAGGAAATTGGGGCACAGTTCATGGAATATCCCGAAGGGCGGCACCTCTTGGAGAATGGTCTCCACGGCTCCCCGCTGGTCTGGAGACAGTTGTTCGTCGATCACATAGAAACCGGTGCCGTTTCCCWGGTGGACGGCTTCGGGAAAAAGGGCGAACTGGCCAAAGGTCGTGTTATCGAGAGAGACCTCGTCGTAGTGCCCGGTCTCCACGTGCMAGAAATAGGACCCCTCGCAATTTCCGTACGATGGCGCTATCTCAAAATTACAAGGGCAGCCCCAGTCGCAGTTGCAGCCGGATAGCAGATGGCCCTTGAGGGAATATTTTTCTGCTCCGGCAAATCTCTTCCCTAGATTATCTGATCAGCTTGGTCACGGCGGTTGAGCCGACCTTGGGACCCCAACTGGGGATCACCGAAGACATATTGGCCTCCTCGCCGCCGGCGAAGATCAGCAGGATATCGTCAGGCTCTGGGATTAGCGAAATCATGGTCTCCGTGTCGGCCGGTTCCGGGTCGCCGCTCAGGACCATGGCCGCTTTCAACTCGGCCACGGAACGTTGTGTCCGGGCATGGATGAATTCTTTGACTTGGGCTTTGGTCCAATCCTTCCATAGGCTTGAATTGCCCGCGATGGTGACTACGATCTGCCCCTGCCGGATGCCGATGCCCGTGTCGCCTACCGAACCGGAAGTGGACATGTTGCTGCCGAGGCTGGATGCCGCGTCGGCAAGGGCGATGAGGATAGGCTCAGGATGTCCAACGGCCCTCACCTGCCGGGGCGACTCCCCGGCGAAAACGGTTACGGTGCTCTGGTCTGCTGTGAACCCGCGTTCGACATGCAGCGGGGTCCAATGGGTCTCAGTTTCCGCCTCGGCGATGCAATATGTGAACTTGCCGGGATGGCCGATGACACTGCGGTCGAAGACGCCGGGGATGGCGGCGCAGGCGTTCATCAGGATCAACCKTATGGCGCGGCCGATGGTGGCGTTGGCACGGTTCCCCGGACCGAACAAGTTGTTTCGGGAATTGATGTTCAGTTCTTTGGTCACTGGACCGTTCACGATGGAAAGTATGGCGGCGCCACCCATGCTGGAYGACGGCCCCACCAGGTTGAATATAGGCTCCAACATGGCTTCCGTGGCGGCCAGCACCACCGGCATGAATTCGGGAAGGCACCCGGCCATCACCGCATTTGCGGCCACTTTGCCGACAGTTATCTCGCGGCGGCGCTCAGGGAGCTCACCGACCACGTCATTAGACGGCCGACCGGAACGCTCGATGAATTCCCCCACCCGTTGTTCCGTGGGCGGGACCACCGGCAGACCGTCGGTCCAACCCAACTCATAGCAGCGCTCGATGGCCTCCAAGGCCGAGTCCCATTGAACAGTAGTCGTTTCGCCGGTAGTGGTATCGCCTGAATCAGGCAAGATTGTTGTCCTCCGTTACGTGTCTACCCGCCTCGCGGCTTTTGTCATTCTGATCCTTCCGTGGAAGGAGAAGAATCTCGTTGCTGTGGTAAAAGCACCCTTCAGTTKGTTCCAGGTGACTGTACCGGAGGCCATTGCATCTGGAGACTATGTTAATCCCGAGAAGTAGCCCTCATCCTAACCTTCTCCCGTGCGCGGGAGAAGGGACTACTTAATGGCTGAAAGCCGACCGCTGATAGCTACCGGCTATTTCGCCACGGTGTACTTGGACAGCGACCGCAGTTCCTTGGGCGGGTCCATGTGGGAGCCACGGATCGTGTAAGACACTTCGGCAACGTAAATGGAACCCTGGGAGTCGACGGCTATGCCGTGAGGGGCGATGAATTGTCCGGGGCCTTCCCCTTCATTCACGTCGCCGAACTGGCTGACCAGGTTGCCTTTCAGGTCGAAGATCGAGACGCGGTGTCCCAGGCCGGGGGCATCGTCCACGCCGCCCATGCCGTTCAACTCCCCGACATAGATATGCTCGCCCCAAAGGACCATGGAGTCGGGACGGTGGATGTTGCTCCACATGGTCATGAACTTGCCATCGGTGTCGAAGAGCTGGATCCGGTGGGCTTCCCGGTCCACTACGTACACGGTGGCGTTGCTGTCGATGGCGATGTTGTGGGGGCGGATGAATTGCCCGGCGTCGATTCCGGGGCTGCCCCAGGAGAACTTGTACTCGCCCTCGCCGGTGTAAACGTGGATTCGGGAGTTACCGTATCCGTCCGACACATAGATGTCGCCGTTTCCGGGGTGGATGGCGGCGGAGGTCGGCCGGTTGAATGGCTCGCCGCTCCAGCGGGGCTTGGGATTGTTTCGCTCACCGATCTCCATCAACTTCTCGCCGTCGGCGCTGAACTTCTGGATGGTGTGGATGCCGTCATCGGCGCAGAGCAGGGAGTCGTCGTGGGCGATGTACAGACCATGTGTCCGGGTCTCGCTGAAATGGCCTTTACCGAAGGACCGGATGTAGTTCCCGTCCCGGTCCAGAACGATGATTGGTTCCTCGCCRCGKGTGAGGACGAAGACGTTGTCSTGGGAGTCGATCGCGACGCCCGGACACTCTTTGAAGGACATGCCGTCGGGCAGTTTGGCCCAGTTCTCAACAAAGTTATATCGGAAATCACCCTTACCGTAGACTTCTGGCATGTCGTGCACCTTCTGTTGTTTATCGATTTTTAGCTGCGTCTCCTACCCTGGGGAAAGTGGCACGGGCAGGCATGATTATCCTAAGTGTGGCTGATTCAGGTGTCAATGGCCGCGGCAGAACACCCCCGTATCCCAGTATTCACACCAACCGGCAGGYAACAACAAAGGGAACGAAGACAGTTAATTTCTGATTAATCGACCCTCGGTAAATGTCACCCTGAGTGGAGCGAAGGGAATGCACGTTTTCGANNNTNNNNGCTGACCGCTGATTGCTGCCGGCTACTTCAAAACCTGTCCGCCCTCGCCCTTCAGGTAGTCGGCGGTGCGTAGAGCTAGGGCCTGGATGGTGGGTGTGGGGTTCACGCAGGCGGCGGTGGTGAAGATGCTGCCATCGATGATGAACAAGTTGGAGACATCGTGGGTCCGGCCCCACCGGTCCACCACTGACTTGTCTGGGTCTTCCCCCATCCGGGCTGTGCCCAGCAGATGCCAACCGGCGTTCCGGCGCAGGTTGGACGAGAAGACCTTCTTGGCCCCGGCGGCTTCCATGATTTCCGTGGCGCGGGCCACCCCGTGCTCCAGCATCTTGGCGGTGTTGTCGCTGACGGTGTAATTGATCTTGGGCGCGGGAATACCGTCGCTGTCGGTGAGTTCAGGGTCTAGGGTTACCACGTTGTGCTCTTCAGGCAGGTCCTCGGTCATGATCGCGATRCCCACCGAATGGCCGAACCGCTCTTTGAATTCATCGTGGTGATTCTCGCCCCAGGCAACTCGCTGCCCCATCAGACCGCCCAGAACCGCGGGTAACGGCGCGCCGGCGTAAGCCAGCACCTGGAGGTCATAGCCGCGGATGAAATCGTGGTTTGGGTTGGTCTCGTAGAACTCTTGGCTCAGCATAGTGCTGCCCCTGGGTCCGTCATCCTCCATCCCCAGGTCTTCCTCGAAGATACCCAACACCGCGCCAACCGGGTGGTGCATCAGACACTTGCCCACCAGGCCGCTGCTATTGGCCAGTCCGTTGGGGAAAAGGGCCGAGGTCGAGTTCAAAAGCAACCGGGCGGTGCCGACGCCGTTGCAAGCCAACACGACGGCCTTGGCCTTTTGTTCCTTCAATTCGCCGTCTTGATAATAGAGCACCCCGGTGGCGTTGCCGTCATCGTCGATGGTGATCTCCCTGACCCTGGCATGCGTCTCAAGGCGTGCGCCATATTCCAGGGCGGCGGGCCAGTACGTCAGGTCGGCTGAGGCGAAAGACCGCAAGAAGTTCCCCATATCCGGGTCGCGGCCTTGGTGGCTTACCGACGAGACGGCGGTGTCCGAGGCCCACCAGTGCCAGCCCAGCTTATCCAGGGCTTTAGCGATCAGCCGGCCGCTGGCCTTGATCGACAATGGAGGGCAGGGGCGCTCCGGTTTTTCCGGATAGGCCGGGTCTCCCCTAAGGCCAGAAATGCCCATCATCCCGTCGTTCTCGTCGTAGTAGGGTTCCAGCTCCTCATAGGTTACGGGCCAGTCGTCGGCCACACCCTCCAGGGTCTTAACCTTGAAGTCAGACGGATGGAACCGGGGGAAATGTGCGCCCCAGTGGATCRKGCTRCCGCCGACGGCGTTGTACATCAAGGGCGCGATCGGCGTTCCATCCTCGTTGATGGGGTAGTCCTCAGGCAGTCCTCGAAAGCTAGGGTTCGGATGGAAATCCGTCTGCGAGTGGATCTGAGCGTCGTTATCAGACGTGGGAAAAGCGTCGGTGGGGACCCACCCTCCCTGTTCCAAACAGACGACATTTATCCCTGCCTGGGCCAGGCTCCAGGTGAACGCCGCCCCGGACGCCCCGGCGCCGACGACGATCACGTCGGCGATATCCTCGCTCTTGGCCATAATCCATCCTCACATGTTTARGGGTCCCGATCGCCTCGGGACCCCTGCGTACTGACTGCTGACCGCTGAAAGCTGTTAGCTTTTTATCGTCGCTCGAACATGGCGGCAACGCCCTGACCGCCGCCCACGCACATGGTTTCCAGGCCGAACTGTGCGTCCTGGCGCTCCATCTCGTTAAGCAAGGTGGTCAATATKCGGGCRCCGGTTGCGGCGATGGGGTGGCCCAGGGAGATGCCCGAGCCGTTGATGTTCAGGTTGTCATGGTTGGGTAGTTTCCACTCGCGGAGCACCGCCAGCACTTGGGCGGCGAATGCCTCGTTGAGTTCGATGACATCCATATCCTCCAGGGACATGCCGGTCTTTTCCATCAGCTTGCTCACCGCGGGAACCGGGCCGATGCCCATGGTGGCTGGGTGACAACCGGTCACAACCCAGCCCTTGAGGAAACCCATGGCTTCAAGACCCAATTCTTCCAGCTTGTCTTCGGCCACCACCAAACAGACCGACGCCGCGTCGTTCTGGCTGCTGGCGTTCCCGGCGGAAACCGTGCCGTCTTTCATCACCGGGCGAAGGCGGCCCAAGACTTCCATCGAACTGTCACTCCGGGGTCCTTCGTCCTTGTCGAAGATCACCGGGTCGCCSCGSCGCTGSGGAATCTCKAYSGGGACGWTCTGGGARTCGAANTYTCCCNGATTCCTGGGCGGCAACTGCGCGCTGGTGGCTGCGCAGGGAGTACTCATCTTGTTCTTCCCTGGAAATCTCATACTGTTTGGCCAGGTTCTCGGCGGTCTCAACCATGCCGGAGATGACGCCGAACCGGTCTTCAGGGGAGATGGTCTCCCGGGCGCGGGCCAAGCRGTCGTGGAGGGTGATGGAACCGAATCGAGCGCCCCACCGGGACTCATTCACATAGAATTCGGCGTTGCTCATGCTCTCAACGCCGCCGGCGATCACGACGTCGGCATTCTCTGTTTGGACCATCATGCAGGCGTTCAGGATGGCTTGCAGGCCCGAGGAGCAACGGCGGTCAAGTTGGTAGCCTGGCACCTCGATGGGAAGGCCGGCCTTGAGCAGGGCCAACCGGCCGATGGCCGGGTTCTCGCCGCTGGGATACCCATGGCCCAGAATGACATCGTCCACCTTGGCCGGGTCCAGATTGCTACGCTCGAGAGTCTCTTTGATCACGGTGCAAGCCAGTTCTTCGGCTGGGATATCTTTTAGGGCCCCGCCGAAATTGCCCACCGCGGTGCGGACCGGTGAAACGATGGCTACGCGTCGCATAAATCACTCCTAAATTGCCCCTGAAAATCGTTCCCGTAATAATAACGTTTTTATCGCGGATGTGTCGAATGTCAGAGGCTTGCCCGGTCAAATAAAAAGGGCCGGTGGATCCTGCACCGGCCCTTTCCTGGGGATATATCTGGGAATCCGAATCGTCCGACTGATGGGCGCATTACAAGTTGCCCGATTTCCCGTCATGTCTCCCTCGGTAGACATAATCTCACGAGAAGTATTACGGCGGTATTAAGGGATATTGGGGTTGTCTGGGAAATAGAAAAAGGCCACGCGTCTCAGGAAGAAACGGCGGCCCTTTTCAATGGGGTTTGGGAAAGTTATCTTAACGGCCAACTCCTAAGTTGAGCAATGGGCCGGTGTCAGAAGCCGCCGGATATCGCTCGTTTCMATCTCGCGATCTGATTTAGATCTGACCTTGAATGGTATAACTCGCAAGCCGATTCGCTACATAAATCAGTCCTGTATCGCAAACGCTCTTGRATCAATAAGTAACCGAAATCATCACCGGCCGCGGATCGATATGGTCGCAAATAAACCTCGGAAAATATCAAAGCCCCAGTCCAATYCCAATACCGAAGCCACCGGAGATTCCCAATTCCGGTCTCTGATAGAGACCGCCCTCGACATCGTCGCCGTACTGAATAACGAYGGCTCCATCMGCTACCTGAGTCCGGCCATAGAGAGGGTCACGGGTTTTGCTCCCGAAGAGCTGATYGGCAAGAACGCATTTGATTTCATGCACGAAGACGACGCGCGTGAGCAGTTCAAAGCCTTCAGTGCCGTGGTGTCAGMCCCCGGTATAGCCACAACAGGAGAGCCTCATTCCTTTCGTTTCCGTCACAAGGACGGTCACTGGGTCCTACTCGAGTCGATCAGCACCAAGTTGCCGAATGGCCCTGRGGCTCCCGGGATAGTGGTCAACGCCCGGGACCTCACGGGCCACATGMGGNCCCATGAGACCATGCGTGAAATGGCTGACCGAGAGAGGCGGCTCGCCGAAGAGCATGCTGTCATCGCGGAAGTTGGCCGGTTGATCGGCTCCACACTGAATATCCAAGAAGTATTCGAGTTAGTTGCGGCCGAAGTAAGGCGTCTGATCAGTTTCGACATGATTGCCGCCAGCTTTATCGACCATCCCCGCCAGACCACAACCATCWGATACTGGTCTGGGCCTGCCGATTACCGGTTAAATTTCAGGCGGGCCGTGCCTCTCAGCGGGACTTTAACCGGTGAGGTTGTTGCCAGCGGGAAGCCGGTCCTGGTTAATGGGACATCCAGTAAGAACCTGCGGAAGAGGTTCGTCCATCTCTCCGATAGCAATCTGGGACAGGCCCTTTCGTGGCTCGGTATCCCTATGGTGAACCGCGGCGAGATGATCGGGTCGCTGCTCTTGTTTCCCTCAGAGCAAGGCGCATTTTCCGACCAGGACATCGCGTTGGCTGACCGCGTCAGTTACCAGATCGCCGGGGCCATAAATAACGCAGAGCTGTTTGATGGTTTGAAAGTGGCCGAGGCCGAATTGGCGGGTAGTGTGATTGAGCGGAGTAGGGTTGCATCTAAAAGCGAGGTTATCGCCGAGATCGGCCGCATCATCAGCTCCACTCTGAACATTGAAGAGGTCTACGAGCCATTTGCCGATCAGATGCGGAACCTGATTGAGTTCGACTGCCTGTCGATCGGCGTTGTCGAGGGTGACAGCGGACCAAAACGAGTTGCACATTTGGGGGGCGACGCTATTCTGGGTATCCCCATCGGCTCGCCGGTTCCAGATGAGGGCAGTATCACCGGCGAGGCGACCAATCTCAGGCAACCCATCATCGTTCAGGGGCTCTCAGAAGGGGAACTCCAAGAAAGATTCCCCTTCGCAGTCCTTAGTTACCAGGCAGACGCACGGTCTTGGCTGTGCGCACCATTGGTCAATCGCGGCGAGGTAGTCGGTGCATTAATGGTGGTCTCCAAAACAGAGAATGCGTACAAGCAGGGCGACATCGACTTGGCGCAGCGGGTTGGCGACCAGATCGCCGGAGCGATTGGAAGCGCTCTACTCTACGCAGACCTCAAGAATACTGAGGCCGCCTTGGCCGAAAGCAACGACCGCAACCAGATGATCTTGGAAACAGCCCACGWCGCGTTCGTGGGAATAGACGAAACAGGACATGTCTCCGCCTGGAACTCCCAAGCGGAGACGACATTTGGTTGGTCCGCCGATGAGGCGATGGGTCGGTTGCTTGCCGACCTAATCATCCCTGAACGCTTTGGCGCCCAACATTCGGCCGGAATCAGACATTTTTTGGCGACAGAGCAAGGCTCTGTCGTAAACCAGCGGATCGAGATGACCGCGAAACATCGTGACGGCCGTGAATTTCCGGTGGAGTCGACTATTTCTCCACTAAGATTGGGTGGCCGGTATCTGTTCAACGCATTCATCAGAGACATCACCGTCCGGAAGGAGTCCGAAGACGCCTTGAGACGCTCTGAGGAAAGGTTCCGGGCCGTCTACAACAACGCGCCGAATGGCATGGGGACCCGCACTTTGGACGGGGCCACGAAAGACCTTAACCCTGCCTTTTTGAACATGCTGGGTTACACTCTCGAAGAGATAATCAAGCTGGACCAGGAGCCTGGGACTCTGTACGACGCCAAGTATCAAGAGATCGAAAATCAATTGGTTGAGCGAGCTCTCCRAGGAGAAGACATCCCGCCCTACGAGAAGGAATACATTCGGAAGGACGGCACAACCGTATTCACCGAAGTAAGAGCCAGCCTGGWAAGGGACGAGCWAGGCAACCCCATAGGCATCGTAGCCGTGGTGACCGATATCACCGAACGCCGGTCGCTAGAACAGGAGATTGCCCAGTACACCCAGACTCTGGAGACTGCCAACGAAGAGTTGCAGCAACTGGGCCGGATGAAAGACGAGTTCATATCAACCGTATCCCATGAGTTGCGCACTCCCCTGACCTCGATCAAAGGCTCGGCTGAGATCCTGCTGACCTACGATGATGCAGACCGGGAAACCCAGATGGAATTCTTGAGAATCATCAACAAAGAATGCGACCGCCTGACCCGCCTGGTCACCGATGTTTTAGACCTTTCACGCAAGGAATCGCGTCAGATGAGCTGGGTCTGGGAGGAAGCGGACCTGCCGGAGATCGTGGCTGCAGCGGTGGATGGGACCCAATCGTTGTTGATGCAGAAAGACCTGTACATCAAGGTGGATTTGGACTATGGCCTGCCCCGCCTCTGGAATGACCGCGACCGCTTGGTCCAAGTAGTGACCGATCTGCTGAGTAATTCCATAAAATTTACTCCGCGGGGCGGGAAGATCTGGATCAACGCCAARAACCTCAAGGCAACCTCATCAGACGGCTTGGGCGACAAGCTGGAGATCTGTGTTTCGGACACCGGCATCGGGATCCCGGAGTCAGAATACGAGAATATCTTCCAGAAATTCACTCAAGTGGGCGAGAAACTATCCGATAAACCGACCGGCACCGGACTGGGCCTTCCCATCTGCAAGGAGATAGTGGAGTTTTTCGGCGGGGAGATCTGGGTGAAGAGCACGCCGGGCAAGGGCAGTTCTTTCTATTTCACCGTGCCTGTTAACGCGAAAGAGCGGGTACGGGAGCCGGAAACCAAGCTCTAGCGCCCAGCGTGGACCGGAATTAATTCTCCTTGGGCCCGCTGATCAGGTCCAGATATTTATAACCCGAGCCGGTGTTGAAGAGCACCACCGATTCATCGGGATCCAGGAACTTCTGTTGCAGCAGCTTTTTCAGCCCCACCAGGGTCGCCGCGCCTTCCGGCGCCGGGAAGATTCCTTCAGCCGTGGCCATCTCATACATGGCGGCGATCATCTCTTGGTCGGAAACCGCCAAGGCAGTCCCGCCGGTGGCTTTTATGGCCTCCAATATCAAGTAGTCGGCGAAGGGATGGGGCACCCGCAGGCCATCGGCTTTGGTGGTGGCGTTCTCCCACATCTCTGAGGTATCAGCTCCCGCGTTGAAGGCCCTGACGATGGGCTGGCAGCCGTCCGCCTGCACCGAGATGAACTTGGGTTGCTTACCCTGGATCCAACCCAGTTCCAACAGTTCTTTGAAGCCCTTGTACATGCCGATGATGCCGGTGCCTCCGCCGGTGGGGTAGATCATGGCATCGGGCATCTTCCAGCCGAGTTGCTGGACCACTTCCAGACCCATGGACTTCTTACCCTCGGCGCGGTATGGCTCTTTCAGGGTGGAGAGGTCAAACAGACCCAATTCCTTGGCCACGGCCACGGCCTCGCGTCCGGCGTCGTTGATCAGGCCTTCCACCAGGTTCAGTTCCGACCCAGCCACCAAAGTTTCTTTCTTGTTGGCGTCGGGTGCGTCCTTGGGCATGAACACCTTGGTTTCCATTCCGGCCCTGGCGCCGTAGGCCGCCGCGGCCCCGGCGGCGTTCCCGGCAGAAGGCATAGTGAACCCGTTAACTCCCAGTTCAACCGCCTTGGAAACCGCGGCGGAGATACCTCTGGCCTTGAAAGTGCCGGTGGGGTTAAGGCCTTCTTCTTTGATGTAAAGATTCCTCATCCCCAGTTTTTTGGCCAGGTTCACCGACTTTATCAACGGCGTGCCGCCTTCGCCCAGGCTCACGATGTTGCCGGGGTCGTTCACGGGGAGCAATTCGGCATACCGCCACATGGTGTCGGGCCGGCTGACCAGRCTATCKCGRTCKACCTCACGTCCCARCTTSKCCAGRTCRTARCGGGCGAACARMACCTTCTCGCAGCARGGGCTGAYGCCGATCAACTGCTCGTGGGGATAGCTCTTGCCGCAGATGGTGCATTCCAGATGGCTGATATAGCTGGTCATGGGGTCCCTGATCTCCTTGCCTAGCCGGTCATTTTCCGAATCGCCCTTACTATACGCCAGGTAACTGCTTGCGGGACAGGGACGGCGGCGGCTTCTCTACTTGCCACCGGGCCGGTGGTTCAGTAACATGCCCGCTAAACGTCCGGCGCATTCGGTGGGAACAAGAAAGGAGAGCTATGAAACTGGTATTCTTCGACGATTTTAAACTCGGCATCGTTAAAGACGACACGGTGGTCGACGTTTCCGGAGCGGTGAGCGGTATCGATCACACCTCGCCGCAAGACCTGATCGGCAAGATCATCGAGAACTTCTCCCAGCACCGCGCCGCTTTACAGCAGGCGGTGGACAGCGGCCAGGGTACTCCCCTAAACCAGGTCAGGCTGCGCTCACCCTTGCCCAAGCCCCCCAACATAATCTGCATGGCTGTCAACTACATGGAGGACGGCACGCGGGACGAGCCGGCCCCGATAAACGCGTTCCAGAAGTCGCCCAACTCCGTGATYGGMGAYGGMGACACCATGGTCCTWCCCGACATYCCSGCCASCATATTCGAGGGMGARGCCGARTTCGCGTTGGTGATCGGCAAGCATGCCAGCAATGTGAAACAGGAAGACGCGTTTGACTACATATTCGGCTACATGAATTTCATCGACGGTTCGGCCCGTGGTCTGCAGGCTGGTGGAAACACCTTCTATCAGATGAAGTCCCGGGACACTTTCGCACCCATGGGACCCTATCTGGTTACCGCAGACGAGATCGACGACCCGCAGAAACTGTCGATAAATCTATGGGTCAATGAAGACCTGAAGCAGTCTTTCAACTCCGATGACATGGCCCATAAGATTCCTAGAATCATCGAGTGGGTCAGTTCCATCCACGAGCTGGAGCCCGGAGACGTCATCGCTACCGGCACCAACCACCGCGGCCTGAGTGCGTTCCAGAACGCCGACAAAGTCGAGCTGGAAGTGCAAGGCTTGGGAGTGCTGCATTTCAGCGTGCAAGACGACCTAAAACGCACCTGGCCCAGGACCACTCGACTGGAGATGGCAGATTCCGGCCGAGAGGGGACCGTCCCCCAGGACGGCGGGAAGTACGCCTAGGGTAATCACCGTTCTCCTTACACCGGAGAAATGAATAAGCGCCCGGAAGGCGGCTTTGCGATGGAAAACGGCAAGGCCGCCTTCGTCATTCCGGCGCAGGCGGTTCGACGGGCTCGTCACGAACGGGGATAAGTGAGAACACCGTTCGTCCTGAGGCCCTCGAAGGACGCGCGTAAGCCTAGGGGGAACTCGGTCCACCCCCTGCGGTGGTTCGACGGGCTCACCACGAACGGGTGGTTAGATGTCGTCCTCTCCTCCMSCCACTCCGTCGCAGACCGCAATCCCGGCATATTATTCTCTTTTGGAATGCCGATGTATAATCRGGTATCTTTTCGGATACTCGAACCAGGTGTAGGAGTGGCGTCATGGCCGACAAACCGACGATATCCATGGAAGAGTTCAAGTTCATGGCCGACCGGGCGGGTCTGGGCATGGACCAAGCGGAACTCGACCACCTGAAACCCATGTACGAGTTGTACATGGAATACACCGCGTTGGTGCACTCCATAAATTTYGGCCCCGAAGAAATGGTGGTGGAGTTTCACCCCGATTAACCGGCTGGCGGACCGGCTACCTAAAGACTGATCAATCAGAAACGGCGGTGGAGAAATGGCTACAACTGATAAGAAACTACACCATCTGACGATTCACGAAGCGGGCCAACTGCTGAAGGCCGGTGAGCTTTCCCCCGTGGAACTCACTCAGGCATTCTTCGACCGGATCGCAGAGACCGACGACCGGCTGCATTCCTTCATAACCCTCCTGTCCGATGAGGCCATGGCYGAGGCCCGCGCCGCCGAAGCGGAGATYCGCGGCGGCCGTTATCGGGGCCATCTCCACGGGATTCCCATCGCCCTCAAAGACCTCTACGACACGGCGGGGATACGCACCACCGCGGGCTCACGCGTCGACTTCGACCGAGTGCCCACCGAAGACTCGACCCCCACCGCCCGGCTGAAAGAGGCCGGTTCCATCTTGCTGGGCAAGCTGGCCATGCATGAATTTGCCTTGGGCGGCCCAGACTGGACAACGCCCTTCGAGCCTGCCTGCAACCCCTGGAACCTAGCCCACATCACCRGCGGTTCCAGCAGCGGCTCGGCCTCCGCGGTGTCATCTGGGCAGGCTATGGGCGCCCTTGGTTCCTGCACCGGCGGCTCCATCCGCGGCCCTGCATCCCTCTGCGGTATCGTTGGCCTGAAACCGACCTACGGCCGGGTCAGCCGGTCCGGAGTGGTCACCTTGAGCTGGTCTCAAGACCACGTCGGGCCCATGACCTGGACGGTGGAAGACAGCGCCTACATGCTCCAGGCCATCGCGGGTCACGACCCCAAGGACCCAACCAGCAGCCGCGCGCCGGTCCCAGACTACTCACTGTCCCTCCGTGAGGACATCAGGGGCAAAGTTATAGGGCTGCCCCGGCATTATTTCTTCGATCCAGACCCCGGCGTCAATGCCGAGGTGGTGGCCATCGTCGAGAAAGCGGTCGTGGAACTGGAGAAACTGGGCGCCAAGATTGAAACGGTGGAACTTCCCAGTCTGGAATACGTGCGTGCGGCCAACACCATCATCATGGTCAGCGAGGCCTACGCCTTCCACGAGCCAAACCTGAAATCCAGGCCCCAGGACTTCGGGGAGATCGTCCGGGCCCGGTTCCGCATCGGCGGACTGCTCAGCGCCGGCGACTATCTCCAGGCCCAACGTTGCCGCCAGTGGAGCAAAAGGGAGTTCGCCGAGGCGCTGCGGAAGGTCGATTTCTTCGTAACTCCGACCATGACCCAGCCTGCCCCAGCGTTCGAGGGTTACGACCCCAACACCACACTCATGGGCCGCAGTTTCACTGCTCCCTTCAACGTCACCGGACTGCCGGCCATCTCGGTGCCCTGCGGATTTACGGAGGCGGGGCTACCTGTTGGCATGCAGATCGCGGGCAAACCGTTCGACGAGCCTGGCGTGATTCAAGCGGCCTACACCTACCAGCAGCACGCCCGTTGGTACGAGCAGAGGCCGGCCATCTGACTGCTTGCCATAGACTTGGTCATACCCGATAATTGCCACGACCTTCCCAGAAAATCCCTAGAAAGATCCCGGCGAATGGAGGCCCTGATGTCCAAGATAAGCATGATCCATCACATAAATATCCAGATTTCCGACCGGCAGCGGACGCGGGAATGGTACGAGAGGGTTCTCGGCGCGCAGTTTCTTGACCGGGGCCCCAAGTTGAATCAGAGACAACTTCAATTTCGGATCGGCACCGGGGAGATACACACCAGCGACACGCCCGAAGTGATAGACGTGCCCCGGGTACACTTCGCCATAGAAGTGGAAGACTGGGACGCGATGCTCTCGCATCTGGATTCCGAGGGTGTGAGTTATTCCCGGTCGGCCGGCGGATCATTCACCCCAACGGGCGGCGATGATCCTCTCCATGGCCAGCGAGAGGACACCAACGAACACTACACTTACATCAACGACCCGGACGGAAATCTCATCGAACTGGTCTACCACCCCCTCGGCCTTGAAACKTCARAGGGTGCAGAAGTAGGTCTGGTTACCGACKCCGATAACGTCCGGTGGACACAACAAGCGGGATTCGTCGAGGACGCCTACAAGGCTGAACCCGTCAAGTCGGCCTAAAGCTTTCTAGGATAGATGAAAAAGAGCCGCCGCAGGCCTGACAAACAGGGCCTGCGGTGGTTCTTTGCATGACTCACAGACGGCGAACCCGGTTGTCTGTAGTATCTACGGGCTAAGCCTAAACGGCGGGTAGACATCGGTTGCCAGCAAGAAGGCATACGCGCTGACCCGGTTGGACCAGCGCATCACGCCAACCACGAACTCGAACAGCCCCATCGGGTAGCGGCCAGTGACCAGGATCGAGACCCAAGCGATCAACACCGCGATGACCAATGCGATCCAGAGGAACGCCAGCACGATATAGTAGGGTATAGCCAAGAGCCATTTCATGATCGGTAGCCATGGGTTCAGGTCCCGCTCGACATCGGGATAGGGAATGTCCAAATGGACCGCCTGTTCTTCGTCTGTGGCGGGATACTGATCTCCCATCATGAACAGGTAGGCTGTCGCCCGATTGGTGAACCTAGTCAGGGCTAGRTTCCAGTCGAACCACCACCTCGGGTATTTCCTACGGAACACGATTATCAATAACGGGCCGAGCAGGAGGATCCCTCCGGCCGCTCCTCCAAATGAAGGCATCCCACYAGATTGACCGGAGATCACGGCAAGAACGATAGCAATCGGAATGATCATTATCAGTCTCAGGAAAACGGACATTCGGTCTCGGGGCTCTTCGAGATAATCTACCGAGAACTGTACCGGATAAGGGCCGTTTGACTGAGCCATACCGTTACCCCCAAAGGTGAGTATCTGCGAAAGATACCGGGCTGGATAATTTCAGTATAAAGACGCGAATTTTCTTGTTAGATAGAAAAACGTCACCGATTTTATGCAAATGGTAGATCACCGGAATCCGTGTTATTTTTTTCTGGCATTGCCTGGATTCCCGGTTTCAGCCCAGGCCAGGAATACCCTTGGAGCGTCCCACGGGTGGCCGGAAACCATGTAGAATTATGCGGCCGGCAGCTTCGATCAACACGCCGTCCGARGGCAGATACGGAACAGATGAACACCAATGGCCTGACACTTAGCATCCTGGACCAGAGTCCGGTGCACCAGGGCGACGACGCCGCCCAGGCCTTTCAGCACACCATCGAACTGGCAGCCAAGGCCGACGGCTGGGTCTACCACCGCTATTGGGTGGCCGAGCACCACGGCTCGGACCGGGTGATGGGTTCATCGCCAGAAGTTCTTATCTCCCACCTGCTGGCCAAGACCAGCCGCATCCGCGTCGGCTCCGGCGGCGTGATGCTGCAACACTACAGTCCCTACAAAGTGGCCGAGAACTTCAATGTGTTGGCTTCACTGGCTCCAGGCCGGGTTGACTTGGGCATCGGGCGCGGGCCTGGAGGAGTGCCCCAATCGACAAAGGCCCTGCAGCAGGCGGAGGCCGGCGAACGGTCTATCGGCGACAAGATCACTGAACTGCGTAATTTCCTCGGAGGAGAGTTGCCCGAAGACCACCCGCTGCGCGGACTGATGGCCAGTCCCCAGCCTCCCCAGGCGGCCGACCTGTATCTCTTAGGAACCACGGTCTCCAGCGCGGAGATGGCCGCCGAGTTCGGCATGCCCTACGTATTTGCCCTCTTCCTGAACGGCGACCAAGAAGTTATGACCAAAGCCATGAAGACCTACCACGACCGGTTTGACGCCGCCGGGCCGGGTTGCAAGCGCGCCATGCTGGCTCTACCCGTGGTGGTGGCCGAATCCGCCGATGAGGCCGCCGCTTACGCCGCTGAGATAAAGGTCGTCCGCATAAGCTTAGAGAGCGGACGGACCCTGACCGCTGGAAACCTGGAGTCCGCCGAAAGGTTCGGCAAGCAATCGGGTGAGAAGTTCGAGATCAATGTGACTGACGCCCCGGTTGTCCACGGCTCGCCGGAAATCGCCCTAAAGAAATTGTTGGATATCCAGAGATTACATAACGTGGAAGAGATAATTGCGGTGACAGCCATCGACGATTTCCAAAAGCGGCTCCGCTCTTATGAGTTGCTGAGCGACGTATTGACCGAGGCCAACAAGGCAAGCATCCCAGACCAAGGACAGGAAGTAACATGACCGAACAACGAAAGATGCGATTGGGCGTTTTCTTCTCCGGCAGCGGCGGCAATATGGCCTCGTGGCGTCACCCCAGCGCAGTGCCCGACGGTGCGGTGAACCTGGCGTATTACCAGGGAATGACCCGCAGGGCTGAGGAAGCCAAGCTGGACTTCGCCTTCTTCGGCGACGGGTTGTATATCAGCGAGAAATCCCACCCGAATTTCCTGAATCGTTTCGAGCCTCTGACGCTGCTGGCCGCCCTGGCCATGGACACCACCCACATCGGCCTGGCGGCGACCCTTTCCACCACCTACAGCGACCCTTACACGGTGGCCCGGCAGTTCTCGTCGATCGATCATATGAGCAACGGCCGCGCCGGCTGGAACATCGTCACCTCACCCCTGGAAGGCTCCGCCGCCAATTACAGCAAGCCGGAACACCCGCAGCATGACCTGCGCTACCGCATGGCCGAAGAGTTCGTGGAAATCACCAAGGGGTTGTGGGACTCCTGGGAAGACGACGCATTCATCCGGGACAAGGAATCGGGCCGATTCATCGACCCTTCCAAGATGCACCGGCTGGACCACATAGGCGAGTTCTATTCGGTACAGGGACCGCTGAACATATCCCGCTCCAAACAGGGTAGCCCGGTGTTGATCCAGGCTGGGTCATCGGAGGCTGGGAGAGGCTTCGCGGCCAAGGTGGCGGATGCCATCTTCATGGGCCAATCGACCAGCTCCGATGCCGCTGAGTTCTACAAAGATATCAAGCAGCGTGCCGAAGACGTAGGCCGTAACCCCGGCGAGGTCTTGATACTGCCGGGATGCTCGCCCATCGTTGGGGATACCCAGGCCGAAGCCGAGGCAAAATACCAGGAGATCGCCAACTTGGTGGTAATCGAAGACGCTCTTAACTACCTGGGCCGTTATTTCAACGACATGGATTTCTCGCCCTATGATCTGGACGCGCCCTTCCCCGACCTAGGTGACTTCGGCCGCAATGGCTGGGAGAGCACCACTGACCGCATCAAGCAAGTGGCCAAGGAAGAGGAGTTGACTCTACGGCAGATGGCGATAAGGGCGACCACCCCAAAGCACGAATTCATCGGCACGCCCACCCAAGTGGCCGACACCATGCAGTCTTGGTTCGAAAACAGCGCCGCCGACGGCTTCATGCTGGTCCCCAGCGTGCTCCCGCAGGGCTTCAACGACTTTGTAGACCACGTGTTGCCCATCYTGAAAGAACGCGGCCTMTTCCGCACCGAGTACGAAGCCGACACTCTCCGGGGCAACCTGGGCCTACCCAAACCCGAGAACCGGTATTCGAAAAGCACCACCACGCAACGATAACTCCCTCTCCCATCTTTCGACGGAGCTCAGGACGAACGGTAAGGCGAAAATCAGTAGGCAAATTCCCCTCTCCCACGCATGGGAGAGGGTTAGGGTGAGGGCAAGCGCTCAGGAAAGCCCGGGTTGATCGTTAAGTAATACTTTTAAAAGCATCTAGGAGGCAGTCAATTGCCAACGCTGTTGGGCATCCACGGCTCGGTAACCAGACTGGGCCGTCTGCACCAGGCCCTCGAATCAGCCCTTGCGGCCGCCGCGGCTCATGACCCGTCGATTACCACGGAACTGCTCCACTTGGGAGACCACCAGATCTCTTTCGCCGACGGACGCCCTCCGGAAGCCTATGGCGACGACACCCAAAAAGTCCTTGAGCAGGTGACGGCAGCGGACATGTATCTCATCGCCACGCCCATCTTCCGGGCGTCTTTCACCGGCGCCCTGAAGAACCTGCTGGACCATATCCCGGTGGAAGGGATGATGGGCAAGGCCTGCGGACTCATCAGCATGGGCGCCACCGACCACCACTACCTGACCGTGGACACCCAACTGCGGCCGGTGCTGGCCTGGTTCGGGGCCCACCTGGTCCCAGGCCAAGTCTACCTGCAGTCGCAGCACTTTCAGGACGGGAAACTGGCCGACCCCAAAGCCATCGCCGGCCTGGAGACCTTGGGCAAGGCGGTGACCGCCCTCCACAAGTCTTTGGCAGGGAACGACGATTCTGCCGGACCGCCGCCATTGGCTGCTGCATAGAATAGTGGAAGCGATCGACACCACCCTGCGTCTGGAAACCGGGGGAGAGTCGGGAGAACTAGTCGGGTACGAAGTCCCCATCACCGCCTACCCCACCGAGTCGGGAAAGGTGATTGTCAACTCGCCGGGTTCCGGGGAGCTCAAAGACGGCCGAGAGGACCGCTGGAAGAACCTGGGGCATCACTTACAAGAACGCGGACTGGCCAGCCTGGTCACTTACAACGCTCCGAGGCCCGACTTCCAGGTCCAGTTGGAGTGGGAACCCTACTCTTACCAGGGCGCCAGTTGGAACAAGATACTCATCGAGAGCCTGTGCCACACCATAGACTGGTCGTTGGAGAACGCGGTGCAGCTCTGCGGAAATGAGTCCCCGGCCATCTATCTGACTGGGTTCTCCTCGGGCGGCTCGGCCGCGGGGGCCGCSGCCYWCSSGTRCMSMRRSGTKCRGMKKTYSTKSMKGYTSWCCMYCYRCKMBRSSSYRGGCGACCCCTTCTAYGAGGGCGTTTCAAACTTTACCGGCGACATCTACATGGTCTACGGCGACGAAGACCCTATGGCAGGCTACCTGGCCCGGATCCTGCGGACGGGAAAGTTTGCCGCCAAGTCCTTTCTGGTGAGAGAGGCCCCGGGATGCGGCCACCGGTTCGACGGCGAAGCCAACACAAGATTGATCACCCAAGCTTTCCACTGGGCCTTCGAAGGCGACAACAGCCAACCGCTGAACGCTGATGGCTGACGGCTAAATAAGAAAAAAGGAAGTTCAAAATGCCTAGAGAGACCATCTATCTCGGGGACCCCGAGGGCCAAGCGCTGGTCAAGGGGACTTGGAAGTACGCCCGGGGCTACGTGCCCGGTCAGCCCAACGAAGGGCTTGTCGAGCAGATCGAGGGCAGCCCGGCGCGGCTGGCCGACTACGACGATTCGAGTTGGGCGATCTGCCACGACCTGGCGGAGCGCAATTCCCACGGCTTCAGCTTCATGTGGTTCCGCATCAAGATTACCCTGCCGGAGACGGTCAACGGTCACCCGGTCAAAGGGACGCGCGTGCAGTTCGAGACCTGCATCGACGACTACGGCGAGATCTGGATYGACGGCGAGTGCAACCGCGACCGGGGAGCCATCCAAGGCTTCAACGTCCCCCAACGCGTGCTCCTCAGCGACAACCCATCCCCCGGCGACCAGCACACCATCGCCCTCCTAGCCGCCAACGGCCCCCTAGCCGCCCCCGGCGGCACCGTCTTCTGCCGCTACGCCAACCTGGGGTTCGAGTGGACGGGAACTGAGAGCGGACCAAACGGTCCGTAAGTCTTGTGACCGCAGACTAGTCCAGCCCATACGCTGGTGGAGATAGGGTCTAAGGCCGGTGACCAAGAAGTAGGCGCGTCCTTTCGCGGGAGGACGCGCCCRTTTTTTTCTGTCCGCCGCAATCAGATGGCTTGGAATCCGCGCCCACCATGCTAGACTCATCCGATCGTTTCGACCCCGGCCGGATCGACTACCACATTAACTAATCAGAGGGCGTATGGCTTCGACCGACTACGACATCATAACCATCGGTGGGGGACTGGGTGGCGCCGCTCTGGCGAAAGTCATGGCGGAGCACGGGGCCCGTGTGCTCGTGCTGGAATCGGAGCTTAACTTTAAAGACCGGATCCGGGGTGAAGTGATGATGAGTTGGRGGRTTGCCGACGCYAAAGCTCTGGGAATCTATGAGTGTATGAAARCGGCKGGGGGTGTCGAGGTCGAATATGGGGAGCAATCTCAAGATCGCGGCGAACCGAACCGTCGGCACTATCCAACCTCCACCATTCAAGAAACGCCCCGGTTGAACATCTWTCATCCGGACCTGCAAGAGGCACTACTCGAGGCGGCCTCAGGTGCGGGCGCTGTGGTCCGTCGAGGCACTCGGGTCCAGAGGGTCGAACCGGGTGATTCCCCCAAAGTGATAGCCACATCGAACGGTAATGAGCAGGAGTTCACCTCGCGGCTAGTGGTCGGCGCAGATGGCCGGTTCTCCCGCACCAGGGGCTGGGGCGGGTTTGAAGTCCAAAAAAATCCGGAGCAATCTTTCATAGCCGGAATCTTGTTCAATGATATGMCGATGCCCGAAAACACCTCTGAGAGCTTCCGGGTGCCGGACCAGGGCACGACCGCGCTTCTTTTCCCTTTGGGCGGCGGGAAGGTGCGGGCCTACCTCTGCTATCCAACCGCCCGGGGAAACCAACTCAGTGGGGCGAAAGATATCCAGCGGTTCTCCGAACTGTCTGTTGAAACCGGAGCTCCGGCGATTTATTACCAAGATGCCGTCCCGGCAGGCCCGCTGGCTTCGTTCAGCACGGCGAGCATTTGGGTGGAGAGTCCCTTTAAAGACAATGTTGTGCTCGTTGGCGATGCCGCCGGGGCAACCGACCCCACGTGGGGACAGGGCCTATCTCTCACGGTGCGTGACGTTCGGGTKCTGCGGGACAATCTGCTCAGATTCGAAGACTGGAACGAAGCGGGACAAGCCTACGCCCAAGAGCACGACAAGTACTTCAACGTGATGAACACCGTTCAAAGTTGGATTGAAAGATTGYTGATCATGACGGGAYCGGAGGCGGAAGCTCGCAGAGCCCAAGCCATGCCGTTGTGGCGCGAGGACCCATCCCGGCGGGGAGATACCTTCGCCAGCGGACCAGACCACCCGATCGATGAAACATTCAGGCGGCGGTTTTTCGGCGAAGAATAACCTACAACCCATAGCCTGCGTGGCGGTCATGCAGGCCGGCGYATCTACATATCYAACCTGGCATCTAAAACGTCTGGAAACCCTAGGCGCCGCCCCGGCATTWTCTGGGTCGCCCGGCGTCTGGTTTCGCGAGCGCAGCGTATTGGATATGTATGCATAAACCCCATGGCATTTTGACCGCGGCCCTGGCCCTTGGGATAACGTTACTCATCGCCTGCTCCAATAGCGCGTCAACGGAGCCCGCTCCGGCCACGCAAACTCCCATACCGCGTGCCACCCAAACCCTGCAGTCCGATACGCCGCCATCGCTTCGACCCAAGAACCCRGCCAGGCAGTCCAACTTGGAAAACCCTGAGCGGTTCGGGGTCTACAACACGAATATCAGGTGGCTGTTCAAATCCGGCGGACAGATCAGGTCCAGGCCCCGCGTGTCCGGAGACACGGTCTACGTAGGCAGTGATGGCGACCTTGGCACGCCCGGCCTCTACGCCATATCTCTAGACACCGGAGAGGAACGCTGGGTTTTCCCCACCGAGAATGGAGTCCAGTCTTCGCCGGCCTTGGCTGATGGGGTGTTGTATTTAGGCGGCCGGGATAAGAATTTCTATGCGGTGGACTAGCGGACCGGTGAGGAGGTCTGGAGATTCGAGACCGGCGGTTGGGTGGATACTGACCCGGCTGTCGTGGGCACAACGGTGATATTCGGCAGCCGGGATGACAACATCTACGCCCTCGATATCAAGACCGGTGGGGAGGTTTGGAGATTCCCCACCGGAGACCAGATTGTTTCTTCGCCGGCCGTTGCGGGAGATCTGGTCTACATCGGCAGCAACGACGCCAACTTGTACGCTCTGGACATCGCCACCGGCSAGGAAGTGTGGCGTTTCACCACCGGGCGGCGGGTGGAATCNTNTCCGCTGGTAGTTGACGGTCTGGTCTACTTCGGGAGCTTCGACCGCTTCCTGTATGCCCTTGACGCCGCAACCGGAGAAGTGGCCTGGCRSTACGATGCCGAAGCCAGGGTGGTCTCGTCCCCGGCCGTCTTCGAGGAATCGGTGATCTTCGGCAGTGGCGATAACCAACTGTATGCCTTGGACCTGAAGACCGGCCGCACCGTCTGGAAGTTCAGGACACTGGGCGAGATATTCTCTTCGCCGTCGGTTGATGACGGGACCGTTTACATCGGCAGCAATGACGGCAATTTCTACGCCGTGGACGCCCGGTCCGGCTTAGAAGAGTGGCGGTTCAAGACGCCGGGCCCAGTGGGTTCTTCTGGGGCGGTCCATCGTGGAGTCGTTTATTTCGGAGACACGRAACGGACCCTSTATGCATTAGAGGTCTCGGCCAAGGCTAAAGCTCCGCTCCAAGATGGCTCAGACACGGCGATGTTTGGTTCGGGCCTCGGGCGAAGCGGGTTCTTCGAGACGGAGCCCTTAGGGCAGTTCAACGGAGTCAGGTGGGCCTTCGAGACCATTGGGGAAAGGGCGACTTTCAGGTTGTCGGGCCTCGTTCCGGGCTTCGAGTACCCAACCAGCCGCTTGCAGCCCAACGGCGGTGTCCGATCTTCCCCGGCGTTGGTCGGCGGGGCCTTGTTCTTCGGTAGCGAAGATGGTCACTTCTACTCCGTGGACGCCGAAACCGGRCAGGAGAACTGGAGCTTGGCCATCGAGCGGTTCAAACAGCAACAGGGGATAACCCCCGTCGACTCTTCGCCTGCCGTCGCTGGCGGCGTGGTGTACTTCGGTAGTCTGGGTAACCACCTCTACGCAGTAGACGTTAAAAGCGGGCAGGAAAAATGGCGGTTCCGGACCGACGGCGGGGTTTTCTCCTCGCCTCTGGTGGCCGACGGCGTGGCTTACGTTGGCAGTTGGGACTGGAATGTCTATGCCGTGGACGTTGCCACCGGTCAGGAGAAATGGAGATTCCAGATTGGCGACGAGGTCTGGTCCTCCCCTGCCACCGATGGGGAAACGATCTTCATCGGCAGTGACGATGGCCGGCTATACGCTCTGGACCTAGAAMCAGGGGAAGAGAGGTGGAATTTCGAGGCCGACGCCGCCGTGACGTCCACACCGGTCATCGACCAGGACACGGTGTACTTCGGGAGTTTCGACACATATTTATATGCCTTGGACCGGTCGACCGGCGAATTCAAATGGCGGTTCAGGGCGGACGACTCCATATTGTCATCCCCCGCCATTCTCGACACGGCCGTTTAGGTGGGCAGCCATGACGGCAATCTCTAYGCKSTSGACNTCSCNCWCCGGMSRGGARSTGTGGCGKTTCRCCACSGGGGACGAGGTCAAATCATCGCCGTCCATCGCCGGAGACACCGTGGTCTTCGGCAGCTTCGACGGTAATGTCTACGGCCTGGACGCGAAAACCGGCTCGGAACAGTGGCGGTTCCRGACCCGGAACGATGTGTTCTCATCTCCCGTGATCGGTGACGGAGTGGTCTACATCGGCAGCGACGACGGCCACGTGTACGCACTGGAGTAACCCCGGTCCGGCGCCCAAAGGCCGTCGCTTATACTAAGGGCCGCAATGATACCGAACAGACCGGAGTAGATGAGATGCGGCTTGAGAACAAAGTAGCTTTGATCAGCGGTGGGGCCAGGGGCATCGGCGCCGCCATCACCAGGATCTTCGTCCAGGAAGGCGCGAAGATTGTCATAGGCGACATCCTGGAAGAGGAAGGACGCCGGACGGCGGAAGAGATCACCAGCAGCGGCGGAGAATGCTTCTTCGTCCGCTTGGATGTCACCAGTGAGGCAGACTGGGAGCAGGCGGCGGGTGAAGTCATGACCCGGTTCGGGAAGCTAGACATCTTGGTGAATAACGCGGGCGTCTCCGCCCGGGGCAACGTCGAGGAGACCAGCGAAGCCGATTGGACCCGGACCATGGACATCAACGTCAAGGGCGCGTTTTTGGGCAGCAAGCAAGCCATACCAATGATGCGGGCCGTCGGCGGCGGTTCAATCATCAACATCTCTTCCGGCGCGGGTATCGCGCCCCAGCCCGGCACCTCAGGCGCCTACGCCGCCGGCAAGGGCGCGGTGCGGATATTCAGCAAGTCCACGGCCATCCAATACGCCAAGGAAAACATCCGCTGTAATTCGGTCCATCCCGGTCCCGTCGAGACCGACATGCTTACGGCGACCAGGCCCGACGCCGACAACCTCCAGGCGATGATGGGACGGGTGCCGTTGGGCCGGTTCGGGCGGCCGGAAGAGATCGCCTACGGAGTGCTCTACCTGGCCTCCGATGAGTCGTCCTTCGTAACGGGCTCAGAGTTGGTCATCGACGGCGGCCGCACGGCCCAGTAGAGGGGCCGGAAATCCATGCGTTCGCCACCAAAAGCGTGGTTGACCTTTCACGGAACGGGAACCTATAATCCGTTCAATCAATATCCACCTACCCGATACTCTGTATGGGCGATCCAGATATGTCGAAACCCGACTCTGTCTTGAAAGGTGATTCGCATGGCCACTAGAGCACCGTTTCTTTCCACCCGCTACGGYGGTTACTACCATCGGGAAATACCCCAGGAGGACGCCGAACTTACCCGAATCGGCCCCGGCACCCCCTGCGGGGAGTATCTGCGCCGTTTCTGGCAGCCGGTGACCTTCTCCGACGATCTCAAAGACTTGCCGGTAGCCCTGAAGATCCTCGGCGAGGAACTGGTCGCTTTCCGAGACTTCAGCGGCCGGATHGGCCTGGTTGARGCCCATTGTCCCCACCGYGGSACRTCCCTGGAGTTTGGCCTGGTGTCCGAACGGGGCATCCGGTGCTGCTACCACGGCTGGCTGTTCGATGTGGACGGCRCSATCTTGGARACRCCCGGCGAGCCSGAAGACAGCACCCTCAAGGACCGGCTCTGCCACGGCGCCTATCCCACCCATGAATACAACGGCACCATATTTGCCTATATGGGACCGCCCGACCAGATGCCTCCTTTCCCATTGATGGACACCTACGAGCGGGAAGGATACCGGCTCATGCCCGGCAAGAAATACAACTATCCCTGCAACTGGCTACAGATATTGGAGAACGCCATGGAYCCGGTCCACACGTCGTTCCTCCACACCATCGTCTCGGGCTCCCAGTTCACCGAGGAGTTCGGAGTGATACCGGARCTCGACTTCATCGAAACACCGGCCGGGATGATCTACATCGCCACWCGCCGCATGGGCGACAAYATCTGGGTGCGCATGGTGGARAACATCAYGCCCAACCTGCARCAGGTKGCGCCCATCTGGGARGACGGCMAGARCCCYCACGRATTCGACGGGCCGATGATGAGCCGCTGGATCGTGCCGCAAGACGACACCCACACCATGCTGCTGGAGTTCCGCCACATCGCCGTTGATGAAGAAGGCACACCGGCATGGTGGATCGACCGGGAGCAGATGCTGCCCGCCCAACTCCCCATCACCGAGAACCTGGAAGACCAGCAGCGCCAGCCTTCCGACTACGAAGCCCAGGTCAGCCAACGGCCCATCGCCATCCATGGCATGGAGCACCTGGGGGCCACCGACCGGGGCATCACCATGTTCCGCAAGTTGGTCAAAGACGGCATCAAGGCGGTGCAAGAAGGGCGYGACCCGGACGTTTTGTCCCGCGACGACAAACCGGTCTCGACCTATTGCAACGACACGGTCGTCTACTCGCCCGCCATCGGCAATGTCGAAGAAGACATCAAGGCGATGCGAGAGGTCGGCCGCAAGCTGGCCGAGGACTACATCGCGAACCCACCGCTCTCAAAATAGAGCGGCATAGCACCACCTCAGCGCACACGAATCAGCCCGGGAACATTTCCCGGGCTGATTTTTTCGTGCTGTCTGGAGTTTGCCTGCCTTGGGTTCTAGAAGTACAATCCACCGGACTCTGGGTTCGCGTATCAGTTCCATTTCCAAAAGGACGGGCATGACTAGCGAAACTTCGACTTTGGTCTCATTGCACGGGGTGGATGTCCCAGTGGTCCGCAGGGGCTCAGGACCTCCGATATTGGTGCTCCACGGCGGCGAAGGGCTCGTCGACCATCTACCGTTCGCAGAGAGAATCTCAAGCAACTTCGAGTTGCTGCATCCCACCCACCCKGGGTTCGACGGCACGCCTATACCCGAGCATTTTGACGGCCTCGAAGACCTAACGTTTCTCTACTTGGAYCTGATTGACTCCCTGGAYCTACAAGACGCTATCYTGGTCGGGTTTTCCATGGGCGGTTGGCTGGCGGCCGAGATCGCGGTGATGAACACAGGCCGGTTCTCCAAGCTGGTCCTCGTGGACTCGGTGGGCATCAAGCCGGGCGGACCATTTGAACGGGACATCKCCGACGTGTTCGCNNCYTCNKCTRCGGAASWACTCGAGAAGGCCACCTGGCACGACCGGTCGCTAGCCCCGAATGTCTCAGACATGACTGACGACGAACTTCAAAACGTAGCTTCCAACAAGATCGCCCACGGGCTATATACGTGGGAACCTTACATGCATAATCCCAAGTTACGGTACCGCTTGCACCGAATCGACATACCCACTCTGCTGGTCTGGGGTGAGAACGACGGCATAGTTACGCCCGGCTACGGCGCTGCGCTGCGGGACCTGATCTCCGGCGCGCGATTGTCC
This sequence comes from Dehalococcoidia bacterium, assembly GCA_002746355.1. Lineage (GTDB taxonomy): Bacteria > Chloroflexota > Dehalococcoidia > Lucifugimonadales > UBA3495 > UBA9611. The sequence continues at coordinate 42,253 of NVWX01000022.1, forward strand.
GTGATTCCCGAGGCTGGTCATCACCCGCACGTAGAGCAGCCCGCAGAGTTTGCGGCCCGTTTCCTGGAATTTGTTTCGGATTAGTAGGGCGCAATCAGCCCGCGAAACTCCAACTTGTTGATTAAAAGGTGCCTGATTTGAGAGCTTGGTTTTTCACCGAAGACGCCTATCCGTACCTACCGGATGCCGACTCCTACGAGTCAATCCGGGTGAACCTGCCCAACAAGCACTTCGACCCTGCCACCGGGGCCGATCTCTACAACATGTATCTGGACATGTGGTGCGCGGCCGATGAGATGGGCTTGAACATCATGAACAACGAGCACCACCAGACGGCCACTTGCATGGTCCCGGCGGCGCCCATCATGCTGGGTATCCTAGCCCGCGAGACCAAGAACGCCCGCCTTCTCATTTTAGGCAACCCCGTGGCAAACAGAAGCCAGCCCGTGCGGGTGGCCGAGGAGATGGCGTTGATCGACGTGCTCTCCAAGGGCCGGCTGGAGTGCGGGTTCGTTCGCGGCGTGCCCTATGAGACCGCCCCGGCCAACGTTTTTCCCTACCGGGGCACCGAGAAGCTATGGGAGGCCCACGACCTGATAATGAAGGCCTGGACCACCCACGACGGCCCCTTCAATTTCGAAGGCCGCTGGTTCCACGCTAGGCAGGTCAACATCTGGCCCCGGCCCTACCAACAGCCCCACCCGCCGGTGTGGGTAACCATGGGCAGCGCCGGCTCGGCGGCTCAGGTCGCCCAGCGGGGGCACATCGGCGGGGTGTTCCTAGCCGGRTATCCCAAGATWCGSASSRTYTTCGAMGGYTACCGGMAGGGTTAYCTGGAYRCCCACGGAAGYGACGCGCCSATCGAYCGSCTGGCYTAYTGCGCCCTGATCHATGTVGGBAAGACYGAGAAAGAGGGGCTGGAAGGCGCGGAGAAGCTGCTCTGGTACATGRGCTCCAACAAGGTGCCGCCCCAGTTCAGCAACCCGCCGGGCTATCATTCCCCGGCCATGGCGGCCGCCATGATGCGGGGCAATAATTCCGGCACGGGTCTCCCCACATCGACAAACCTTGCCGAGCAGATGGCGCGGGGCAACGTCTTCGCCGGAACGCCGGACCAGGTCTATGACCAGATCAAAAACTTCTACGATTACTGCGGCGGCTTCGGCAACCTGATGATGATGAGCCAGGCCGGTTTTATGACCTTCGACGAGACCCTGGCGTCGATGAAGCTCTTCAGCGAGGAAGTTTATCCCCGCCTGAAAGAATTGACCGCCGGCTATGACGCAGGCGAGATGCAAGAGATCAAGGCGGCGCTGCCCGACGTGGAAAACGTTGACGTCAGCGATCTGGCCTCCGAATTTGTGSGCTAGGCTGAGAGTGGTATATGGCCGCCCTTCCTGAATCCCGGATTACCGACAAGATCAAGAACGCCGGACGGTGGATCAATGACCACCGCGGAGGGGCCTTTGCCGGGCTGACTTTTGCTGTATCGGTCTCGCTGGCCCTGTTCTTCGGGCTCTCCAATCTCAGCGAGCCAGACCCAAAATTGACGTATGAGATCGTCCGGGAGACYGACGTGCTGGACGTCCGGACCCCGGTGGAAGACCTCAAGATCACCTTCCAAGACGAAGATATCCAAGGCGAGAAACTCAACCTGCGCATCTACGCCATGCGCGTGATCAATAACGGGGAAGTCGATATACTGCAGACCCAATTTGACCAGGAYCAGGCCTGGGGCCTACAGGTGATTGGTGGACGGGTCATCGAAGCAAGACCCATCGAGGCCAGCTCCAGTTATCTGAATGACAAAACCAACCCCCAGGTATTGGGAGAGAACATCGTCCAGTTCGACCAGGCCATCGTCGAGAAGGGGCAGTTCTTCGCCTTCAATATGCTGGTGGTCCACCCCAAGGATGTTACTCCAGAGATAGTTGCACTGGGCAAGATCGCAGGCATCGATGAGATCGTGGTGACTCGGGTGCCGGTGGAGGTCGARGGTCCCGGTTTTCTATCGGACCTCTTCGCAGGGAACTGGGCGGTGCAATTCGTGCGGGCCATCATGTTCCTGATGGGCGCCGCCGTGATACTGGGTCTGCTCGCCGCCTCCGTGGTGTCTTATGCGTTCCTCACTGCGAAGATTCGCCGCCGCCGCATCGGAAACTCGGTGGTGATGAAGACTCTGGCCAGCCAGAAACAGCGGGACCTGCTGTCGGAGGTCTACTTGAACCACGGGATGGCCGGGGTTAGCGACCTTCGGGAGAAATTGGGCAGCTCCGAGCGGCTGGAGYTGGAGGCCGCCACCCKTGGRACSGTKGTGCTGGCCGGRGAGTCCGARTTCCGCATACCGCCCGCCTACTACTCAGTGGCGTCTCTCGAAGAGGCCGAAGTGCTGTCCCGTAAAGGCAAGCGAGGCCTTGTCGCCGACCCGGAATTCCAAGAACGACTGGAACTTTTTCTGCAAGAACTGAGCGCCAGCCGCCGCATATTCTAGTAAGCGGCGGACCCGGCACAGAGAATACTGCTTAGCCAATATTTGAAATCCAGGAGAGAAGATGAAATACGACGTGATTGTCATCGGAGCGGGGTCCGCGGGTGGCACCATTGCGACCCGATTGTCCGAAGACCCCGGCCGGTCGGTGTTGTTGTTGGAGGCTGGTCCCGATTACCCCGATTTTGACACCCTTCCGGATGACGTCAAATATGGCTACAGCCCGACCGCCTCTGAGATGGGCGCGCCCCACAATTGGTCATTCGTCGGCACTGCGACGCCGGCCCAGCCGAACGAGATCGCTGTGCCTCGAGGCAAAGTGATGGGGGGCACCTCCGCCATAAACGGTCAAGTTTTTCTGAGGGGCGTCCCAGAGGATTACGACGGATGGGCTTCCGGCGGCAACGAAGAGTGGAGCTACATCAATCTCCTCCCCTACTTCCGGAAATTAGAGACCGATACTGACRTCCARGATGACTTCCATGGCTCGGACGGCCCGGTGCCGGTTGTCCGCCATAAACCCGAAAACTGGCTGCCCTTGCAGCATGCGTTTAAGGCGTCCTGCCTGGACCAGGGGTATGCCGAGATCTACGACCACAACAATCCCGACGCCACAGGATTTGGCCCGTTCCCGATGAATAATCCAAACGGAGTGCGGATGAGCACGGCCCTATCCTATATAAATCCCAACCGCCACCGCCTCAATCTGACCATCCGGCCTAACGTTCTCGTGCGCCGGATCCTCATTGAAGATGGACGGGCCACGGGAGTCGAGGTGGAAAGCGGCGGCGAGGTTTTCCAGATGGAAGCCGGAGAGATCATCCTCTCCGCCGGGGCCATCGCATCCCCTCAGGTCCTGATGCTGTCCGGCATTGGGCCGGCAGAGCATCTTCAAGAGAAAGGCATCGCCGTTGTGGCAGACCTACCTGGAGTTGGGAAAAACCTGCGCGACCATCCGCTGGTGGCCGTGCGGGTTAAGACCAAAGACGATTTCCCGCTGGACCCGGACGCGCCTCGGATACAGACGGTCCTGCGGTACACGGCCAGTGGTTCTGAAAACCGAAACGATATGCAGATTTTTCCTTCGTCCTTCTCGACCCCGCTGGGCGGCGACCCGATGGCCGAGGAAGGCATCCGCTTTACCTGTATGCTTGAATTGGCGGAAAGCGCAGGCGAGTTGCAACTCAATTCCTCCGACCCTAAAGAGCAGCCTTTCATAGATTGCCGCTATCTAGAAGCGCCYAGAGACCGCGAGAGGTTGAGGGAGGGCGTGCGAATCATAATCGACATGATGGAGCACGAGTCTTTTACAGATATAGTGGAAAAGTTGATCTCGCCGATTGAGTCAGACCTGGCCTCGGATGAGACGCTGGACCAGTGGATGCTGGAAAACGTTTGGATCGGCCAGCACCTTTCCGGTACCTGCAAGATGGGACCGGATTCCGACCCGTTGGCAGTGGTAGACCAGTATGGAAAAGTGCATGGCATCGAGGGGCTCCGTGTCGCGGATGCTTCCATAATGCCCAATGTGATCCGCGCCAACACCAACGCCACCACAATCATGATTGGGGAACGGGTGGCTGCCTGGATAGCGGAACAGTAACCAGCTCCAACTCTGAATATTAGTGCTAGGTGATGCAAGATGAGTAATGAGAACCAGACCAGCGGCCCCGGAGCGCTAACCCATGAGGCCGTAAACGGCTACCGGGAAAGCTTTGATGCCGACCCMTCCAAACGGCTGGTGCAGAACGTTGTGACCCAGCACGATGTCAACGACGTCGCCCTTAGCCGGTCCATCGTCACTGAATCGCCCCATTCCTTCTCCATCGTGCTGGACGATTGGGGCGTGACCAACCAGGCCCGGTCCGGCCGCTGCTGGATGTTCGCCGGCCTGAACCTGTGCCGGGTCGACACCAGAAACGTCCTGAACGTAAAGGAGTTCGAGTTCAGCCAGAACTATCTGATGTTCTGGGACAAACTGGAGCGGGCCAACTTCATCTTAGAAGCGATCATCGAGACCGCTGACCGTCCATCCGACGACCGGACCGTGGCATTTCTGCTACAGAACCCCATCTCCGACGGCGGTCAGTGGGACATGTTCACGGCCTTGGTCGCCAAACACGGCGTCGTCCCCAAGAGCGCCATGGATGAGACCGAGAGCTCGGCAAATTCGTCGCGCATGAACTCCAGCCTCAACTACCAGACACGGCAGGGCGCGAAGCGCATCAGGGACGCCTATGCCGAGGAATCGGGCTTGGACGTACTRCGCCGCATCAAAGACAAGACTCTGAAAGTCATCTATGACATGCTCTGCATCCACCTCGGCACGCCCCCAACGGAAGTCGACTGGCAGTGGAAGGACAAAGACGGAGAGTTCACCCGTTCGGGAAAATTGACCCCGCTGGAGTTCGCGGCGAATTATCTTCAGACCGACATCCATGACTACGTAAGCCTGGTCCACGACCCGAGGGAGTCCAGCCCGGAGGGCGCAACTTTCACCGTGGAATACCTGGGCAACGTGGTCGACGCCCCTGCAATCAGATACCTGAACGTCGATATCCAGCTCATGAAGGACATCACCCTGAAGATKCTGGAAGACGGCAAGCCCGTCTGGATGGGGTGCGACACCGGGAAACAGATGCACCGTGACCTGGGTCTGTGGGACGCCGATCTTTTCGACTACGCCAGTGTCTACGGCGCCGATTTCTCCATGGATAAAGCCACTCGRCTGGAGTACCACCAGACCGCCATGACCCACGCCATGATGTTCACCGGCGTCGACRTRGTRGACGGYGTSCCRCGCCGCTGGCGGGTGGAGAACAGCTGGGAYGACAARGTGGGCRACAAAGGCTTCTTCCTGATGAACGACTCCTGGTTCGCGGAGTACATGTTCGAGATCGCCGTCCCCAAGGAATACCTGCCGCCCGAACTCCAGAAAGCACTGGAACTTGAGCCCATCGTCCTGCCCGCCTGGGACCCCATGGGGTCATTGGCCGACGAATAAACCTTTAAGACGAACCAACTCTGCCGTAAAAATGTCATTCCGAGGAGGCGCCAGCCGACGAGGAATCTCGTTGCCCGCAATAACAGTCCTGACCAAAGCAAAGAGACCCCTCTCCTTCTGCGGAAGAATCGAGGTTACARCAACGCGAGMGCTTTCAGAGATCTAGAAGCAAAGCCAAACTAAGGTATATAAAAATGGTTTTCCAGTCTGAAATAATCGGCCAATCGATCCAGCGCATCGACGGTCCCGACAAGGTAACCGGCGAAACACTATATACCGCCGACGTGGTCCTGCCCGGCATGCTGACCGGCAAGATTCTGCGCAGCCCTCATCCCCACGCCCGCATCCGAGGTTTCGATACTACGGCAGCCTGGGCCGTACCGGGGGTCAAGGCGATCGTCACCGGTGAAGACGCGCGTGGTTTCTACCAGGGGAAGGTCCTGCGGGACCTTCCGGTCCTCTGCTGGGACAAGGTCCGCTACATCGGCGACCGGGTGGCCGCGGTGGCGGCGGAGACCCCAGAAGCCGCCGATGAAGCGCTCCTCCTGATAGATGTCGATTATGAGATTCTACCGGCGGTCTTTGACCCCATGGAAGCTATGAACCAAAGCGCCCCTTTGCTCCACGACGATATGTCCGCCTACGACGGCGCGCCCACGGAATTTCTGGCGCCGGACATCCACAACGGGCAGACCAGGCTCCTTTGGACCAAGGGAGACCTTGAAAAAGGTTTTGCGGAAGCCGACATTGTTCTGACGCACTCCTTCTCCATCCCCAGCCGTCACCAGGGCTACATCGAGCCCTTCGCCAGCGTGATCGCAATCGACGATGACGGCCGCATCCAGGCCTGGTGCGCCAGCAAGGCCCCCTTCCGGGCCCGCCGTCAGATGGCTCAGGCGCTGGGTCTGGACGWAGAGTTGATCCGGGTTAATGTGACATCGATCGGTGGGGATTTTGGCGGCAAGGGCGACACCCGTGACCTGCCCATCGCCTACCTGTTGGCCAAGATGGCGGACCGGCCGGTGAAGATCGTGATGAGTTCGGTGGAAGAACTCACCGCCAGCAATCCCACGCACCCCACATTCGTCACCGTAAAATCTGGGGTGACTCGCGACGGCCGTTTGACCGCACGCGAGGTCCGCACGGTGCACGCCAGCGGGGCCTACGGGGCCTTGAAGCCCAGGGCCTATCTCTCGACCCATCACTACGTCGGCGGCGGGTACCGGATACCCAACACGTTATTCGAGTTCCTGCAGGTCTAYACCAACACGGTACCCGGCGGCTACTTCCGCGCGCCCGGCGCCCACCAGTACACGTTCGCCCTGGAGTGCCACACCGACCTGTTGGCCCTTGAATTGGGCATGGATCCAGCTGAGTTTAGAAGAGTAAATCTGATGGACCCGGGCGACGAGGACGGACTGGGCCGGACCATAGATATCCTCAATATCCGCGAGGTGATGGAGGCCGCCCTGGAGGCCGCCGGGTGGGACGAACCCGAAGACCGGCCGAACCACGGACGGGGTGTCGCCCTCTTTGGCCGCCAGATCGGCGGCGGGGTGGCGGGGGCCGTGTTGACTGCCGAGGCGGACGGTTCGTTCTCGGTCATCAGTCCCACAGTGGACATCGGAACCGGCACCCACACCATCGAGAAACAGATGGTGGCCAGCGAGATGGGAGTCTCGGTGGACCAGGTACGGGTGCGTGTCGGCGATACGGACACCGTGCCCTACGACGAGGGCCCGCGGGCCAGCCGCGTGACCTACACCGAGGGTGGGGCGATCATGAAAGCCTGCGACCAGATCAAGCAGGCCATCGCCGACGGCGCCGCACTGCCTCTAACCATAACCGTCGAATACGATGCCGACGAGCGGGATGACATAACCTACTTCAGCGCTCAGGTGGCCAAGGTCCAGGTGGACCGCGAGACCGGCCAGGTCCGGGTGCTACGGCTGGTCACGGCCCATGACGTGGGCACCATCATCCACCCCCTAGCCCACCAGGGACAGATCGACGGCGGGGTGATCACCGGGTTTGGCCTGGGCGTCACGGAGGAATTTGTCACCGACGGCGGCCAGGTGGTGAACGGCAACATGGGAGATTACAAACTCCCGACCATGGCTGACATCCCCGCGCTGGAGACGGTGCTGATCCAGACCGGCGGCGGCGCCGGACCCTACGAGGCCAAAGCAATCGGCGAGCTGGCCAACAACGCCACCGCGGCCGCCATCGCCAAYGCCGTGGCCGACGCCGTCGGCTGCCGTGTCTTCGAACTTCCCATCACCGCCGACCGGGTCTACAAGGCACTCAGAGACACCGCAGACAAAGGGTGAGTTCTCAGTACTTCGCTGGCCGCCGAGCTTTCCGAAGAAACAAAAAACGCCCCGGTCCGAGTTTGGACCGGGGTGKTTTTTGCATCGTGCCGCCTTACCGAATCGTGTCCTGATGCCCGCATCTGTTCCGGTAATTTGCGGTAGTAACCCTGCTGGATACCCCAAATCCCTCTTCACCGAAGAACTGCTGCCCGCGGTGATCACTTTGGTGGGATGCTGCGCGGCATGGACGGCGGGGCCGCGCTCGCCGCCCTGAAAGCCGACCCGGACCTGGCCGATAATTGTAATGATGGTGACTATCATCCGCCAGAAGGATATGGGGTATGGTTTGGGCTCCGCCGAATACCTGACCAAACCGATAGACCGTGCGCGCCTGAATGGGTATGTTGAGAAAGTGGTGCGGAAAGGTCCATACTCCACTGAATCACTGATGAACCAGTTACGCCGTCTCGGTACCGCGTTTGCCAGACCGGAACGAGCTTAGACCGATGTAGGGGGAGTCATGCCGAARATCTTGGTTGTTGAAGACAACGAGATGAACCGTGACATGCTGAGCCGGCGTCTGCAACGCCGGGGCTATGAGGTCGTGTCCGCGGTGGACGGTGAGGATGGGGTGAAGAAAGCCCAGTCCGAATCGCCGGATATGATATTGATGGACATGGACCTGCCCGTCCTGGACGRCTGGGCTGCCACCCGGCAACTCAAGAYTCACCGGACACCCAGTCGATACCGGTGATCGCCCTCACTGCCCACGCCATGGCGGGCGACAGAGAGAAAGCTATGGACGCCGGCTGCGACGACTACGACACCAAGCCGGTGGAGTTCTCACGGTTGCTGGAGAAGATGGACAATCACTCGGCAAGGGGGACTGATCAATGGCAAGTGAGTAGTATTCCCTTCTGGTGGTTGAAGACAACGAGATGAACCGGGACATGCTGGGCCGGCGTCTCCAGCGCCAGGGCTACCGCGTGACGATGGCCGTTGACGGCCGCCAAGCCCTGGAGTTCATCAAGCAAGAACCATTCGACCTAGTCTTACTGGACAAAATGCTTCCAGTGATGAACGGATATGAGGTGCTGGARCATCTGAAGGCCGACCAATCATTGAGCCACATCCCAGTCATCATCACCACCGCCCTAGATGAATCGGACGGCAAGGCGAAGTGTATGGAGTTGGGCGCCGAGGATTACCTGACTAAGCCATTCAACCCGGTCATATTGAAGAGCCGCATCAGCGACTGCCTGGAACGGCACCACCGGGCCGAGTCCGGGTAGTGAACAGAGGTATGGTATGAACCGGCTAGCCGTTGGCGCCCTCGCCGAAATCGCGGGGGCAACAGGTTCGATCGCCNNNGCCGNNNTCGCAGTCTACGTTGGGATACGCCAGYGGGTCGACGGCAAGCGCATCAGCCGGGAGCAGCGGGAGCTCACTGAAGAGATCGAGCGCAAAAGCGAGGCCGCGAAGCTGGAACAGGACCGAATCATTCGCGCCCAGAGCCTGGACTCGTACTTCGACGGAATATCCACCCTGCTGCTGCTGGACGAGGACGGTATCTTCACCGATACCGCCCGAAGCCTCACCAAAGGGCGCACCGACGCCATCTTGAAGATCCTCAAGGCTGACGAGAAGCGCAACCTCATAGCGTTCCTTTACGGGAGCGGGCTCATCTCCAGCAACGGCGATGGCGAACCGGCGATGGTCGCTTTGTCCGGAAGCGACCTGAGCGAGGTGGAACTCAACGGTACAGCGCTGCCCAATGCAGGCTTCGGCATGGCCAACCTACGGGGCGCGTCCATCAAAGAAGCGGACCTAGACGGCGTCGACCTGAGANNNGNNGNNNNGNGCNNNNCNGACCTGAGCGAGGCGGACCTGACCGGTTCCGACCTGAGCCTGGCCAATCTCCACGGAGTCATCGCCCCCGGTGCGATATTAAGCGGCGTCGACTTGAGCCACGCCGTTCTGAGCGGCGCCGACCTTCGTGGCGCTGACCTAAGTGGGTCCGACCTAACCTCAACTGACCTCAGTGGGTCGAACCTCCACGGCGCCGACCTCAGAGACGCCAAACTAGATAACGCAAACCTCAGCGGAGCAAACCTCCGGGATGCCAATCTCACGGGAGCAGTCCTTCAAGACTTCAACTTAACCAACCTCATCAGCATCGAGGGCGCCGACTTTACCGGCGTCTCCGACCTGAGCAGCGAATCCGCTGAGTATCTAGCCTCCATCGCCTCGGGCTCCCATCCGAAAACTTTCCGCCAGACCGCGCAAACCCTCAAGAGCCTCTCTGTCTCCGAGACGGAGTAAGACGGCTCCGACCTCTGGATAAGATTGTCCTTTCGGTGCGCGGGGTTTGCTGTGTCCGTGATATTTGTTTAGCAGCACTATGGTAAAAACAAATAGTTTCGGCCATAATGCCGTCACTGAACCCGTTGCACGAGGGGACCAGATCCCTTCGGTCCAGTGGGAATGGTCCAGCCATCCAAGGGAGCGATCAATGACAAGCACTCAAGAACAGACCCATACCTCAGAAGAGACCGAACAATATGACGTGATAGTCATCGGCGCCGGCGTCACCGGGCTTTACGCTTTATGGCGTCTTCGCCAGCTCGGCCTCTCGGCCCGGTCCTTTGAGGAAGGCAGCGGCGTTGGCGGCACCTGGTTCTGGAACCGCTATCCGGGATGCCGGTTCGACTCTGAGAGCTATACCTATGGGTATTCGTTCTCCGAGGAACTGCTGCAGGAATGGGACTGGAAGGAACATTATTCCGGTCAGCCCGAGAATGAACGCTACCTCAATTTCGTAGCCGACAAGTTCGATCTGCGCCGGGATATCCGGTTGAACTCCCGCGTCATGTCAGCGGTATTCGACGAGAACGAAAACCACTGGGAAGTCGTCATGGAGGACGGCCACCGCGCCCGGGGCCAATTCTTGTTAACTTCGGTTGGCATCCTTTCCGCCGGCTACGTGCCCGACTTCGAGGGCAAAGACAGCTTCAAGGGCGTGTCCTGCCACACCGGCAGATGGCCGCAGGGAGGCGTGGACCTGGCGGGAAAACGGGTTGGAGTCATCGGCACCGGCGCCTCCGGCGTGCAGCTCATCACGGAGATCGCCAAAGAAGTCTCGCACCTAACCGTCTTCCAGCGCACGGCCAATTTCTGCGCGCCGCTCCGCAACAGCCCCATCGAAGATGAGACCCAGCGGGAGATCAAGGCGAACTTCCCGGCGATATTCGAGAAATGCCTGGAAACCCCCGGCTCGTTCATGCACGAATTCGATACCAGGTCGGCTATGTCGGTATCACCAGAAGAGCGGCTGGAGCAGTACGAAAGGCTCTGGCAGAAATCGGGTTTCGCGAAATGGTTGTCCAACTTCTACGACGTCATGATGCCGGGCGAGGCCAACGAGGACTACGCTGATTTCTTCCGCAACAAGATCCGCGAGCGGGTCAATGACCCGGTGGTGGCGGAGATGCTGGTGCCGAAGACCCACATGTTCGGATCCAAGCGCCTGCCCTGCGAGAGCGGATACTACGAGGTCTTCAACCAGGACAATGTCCTGCTGGTCGACGTTCTAGAGGCGCCAATCGAGCGCATCACGCCCACGGGAATCAAGACGAAAGACGCCGAATACGAATTGGATGTCATCGTCTTCGCCACCGGATTTGACGCCGTGACCGGGTCGTTGAACCGAGTCGAAATCCGGGGCGAGGGCGGGCAGACGTTGAAGGACAAATTCGCSRACGGKCCGCGCACCTWCATGGGYRTTCARAGCGCMGGGTTCCCAAATCTCTTCACCATCAATCAGGCATCTGTGGGTAACTTCGTTCGGGCGGCYGAGCCGCTGGTCGACTGGGTGACCGAAGCCATGGGCTACGTCCGCGACAATAATTACTCGCGGATCTCGGCCTCCCCTGAAGCAGAAGAGGAATGGACCCAGCACGTTGCCGAAGCGGGCGCCAAGATTCTCCGTTCTCAGGCTGACTCCTGGTTCGTGGGGGCGAACATTCCCGGCAAAGCACGGGGACTGCTCACTGCGCCAGACACCGCCCCAGTGATGCGGGCCAAGCGCAATGAAGTGGCAGCCAACGGCTATGAAGGGTTCCTGCTTCAGTAGAACGGCTCCTTCCTAGCACAAACCCCCNAACCTCTTCACATGGGATCGGTTTGTTTAAAAGCTGACGGCGCCACTCTCTGAAGGCTCACCGTCAGCTTGACTGTCATTGTGCCCCCATAACGCCGGACCAGCATGGCAACTTGAGATCGATCGCCTTAGATACSAAACCGAGGAGGCGATATCCAGCCCAGATTTGACCAAAGCAGCCAGTGCCCTCTTGGTATTGGTTACTGCGGTCACGGCAACAGCGACGCCCTGTCCTGCCTGGCTGCCACTAAACGGGAGCCGGGCAATGGACCCTCTTTGTCATGTCCCCAAACAGCATCTCCCACTGTTCCAGACCTCAYCGGCTTAGATCTGGCGGRTTACGTCGCCCACGGGATCGCTCAGGACGCTATCGCGCCTTAGCATCTTGGCGAGGCAATTCGGTATCTAAAGAATTACAATAGGTGGTCAGACAGATACAACATAGAAAAACGATCGAAAATACTGGTGATTACATGGCCAATATCGCGGAGATGACCCCGTTCCAGGCGGTGACCTGCTACTTCGACCAGGCTTGCGACCAGCTAGGTGTCAGGGATGAGGTCAGGGACCTGATATGCACCCCGGACCGCGAGATGCGGGTGGAGATTCCGGTCCGCATGGATAACGGCGATCTGGAGGTCTTCATCGGCTACCGGATCCAGCACAATAACTCGAGAGGCCCATACAAGGGCGGGATACGCTACCACCCAGAAGCCGACGAAGAAGAGGTACGGGCGCTGGCCGCTTTGATGACCTGGAAGACGGCTTTGGTGGGAATACCCTTCGGCGGCGCTAAGGGGGGAGTGCAGTGCGACCCCCGTAAGATGAGCCCCCGAGAGCTTCAAGCCCTCACACGGCGCTTCACCCGCTCCATCAGCCAGATCATCGGCGTGAACCGTGACATACCAGCGCCCGACGTCGGCACCAACTCACAGACCATGGCCTGGATGATGTCCGCTTACTCCGAAGAGAATGGGTACTCGCCCGGCGTCGTCACCGGCAAACCTCTGGAGTTGGGCGGCTCGGCGGGCCGGGAGCAGGCTACCGGACGCGGCGTGTCTCTGATGATCAAGGAAGTGGCCAAAGACTTGGGCATATCCATGGACCACTCCAAGATCGCCGTCCAGGGTTACGGCAACGTTGGCTCCTGGGCGGCCCATTTCTTGGACCAGGGCGGCTGCAGCGTCATCGCAGTCAGCGATGTCAACGGCGGGATACACAACTCCAAGGGGCTGGACCTGGCCCAGCTAAAAACTCACATGGACAGCACCGGCACCGTTATCGGGTTCGACGGCGCGGAAGATATCACCAACGATGAMCTGCTGGAGATGGAGTGCGATTTTCTCGTGCCCGCGGCCTTGGGCGGCGCCATCCACATGGGAAATGCCGCGAAGATCAGAGCTCGCATGGTGGTGGAGGGCGCGAACAACCCGGTGACCCCCGGCGGYGAGGAGATTCTCAACGACCGCGGCGTTCTCTGCCTGCCCGACCTGCTGGTCAACGCCGGCGGTGTGACTGTTTCCTACTTCGAATGGGTGCAGAACATCCAGAGGTTCCCGTGGGACTTAGACCGGGTCAACGGCGCACTGGAAGAGATTTTGGTCCGGGCCTACCGCGAGGTGAGGGACACGGTGGAAAAAGAGAAGATCACCTACCGCGCCGCCGCCTTCTCGATAGCCGTGGACCGGGTGGCCGGAGCTCTGGAGCTGCAAGGACTGCCATAGTCAATCACTCCGGGGTGCCCGGCGACTTCTCCTTACTACGCGGCCTGCAGCATCGGCCAGAGCTTGTGGGCTGCTCCGCCCATRATCCAATCGCGGTCTTCTTCTGATAACCAGTCCAGCGCCCTCTGGGCGATCACCAACTGGCCGACGTAACCGCCTTCCCGGGAGGACGGGAAATTGGAGCCCCACATGACTCGCTGCGGCGTGAAGGCTGCGATCACCCGCCTGAAGAGTTCTTTGTCAGAATCGCTTAGGTCGATGTATGGGCCGAGGCTGGTGCTGGAGACCCGCAGGTGGGCGTTGGGCAGTTTGGCCATCTCTTCCAAAGCAGCCGTCATGGCGGGTTTGTCGTCCGAGCCGCTCCAGCCTGCGAAGTGGTCCGGGGCAAAGAGCACGTTGGGGTGACGGCTGGCCATGTTCCTCATCCGGTTAACCTTGTCCGGCTGGCCACCCCCGCCGATGGATACCGGCACGCCCAGTTCTTCGGCGCGCTGCCAGATCGCGTCGCAGCTTGGGTCGTCGGGTTCTGATTGGCTYTGGAGCCGCACGCCCAACATGCCATGCTCGTTCACCCAGTAAGAGAGCTTGTCGGCGGCGTCGGGAGCGGCCGGGTCCAGTATCCCCACAGACACGGTACGCGGAGCGTACTGCTTGGCGCTGTCGCATTGGTAGATGTTATCCAGGGCGTAGGTGGCGTTGGGCTGCACCAGCGTAGCGCACTCCACGCCGGCATCGTCCATTTCCGCGATCAGGTCCTCAACGTCATTACTAACCTCGGTGGACCAGCCCCGCGCGCCGGGGTCCAGWSSSYSSTNGACCWKRWSGMYGMNTAACKWYGTSKKKAKRRGKSWMSMYGRTYMYSYGMWTAKYTSCYGSWKGRATTRYWTCSCMMMGMNTACCAYMSRRKWMSMSAWSMASSAACAGGGGAGGCCGATCGCCTTGGCTCGGTGCGTCGATTTACCGAATCATGTCATAATATCGGCAACTTTCTAGGCAAATGCGCATGAACGATAAGCGAAAAACCAAGAAACAGTTGTTGGAAGACCTACAGCTTGAACGAGAGCGCTCGCTGGCCCTACAGGAAGTCTCCAAACGGGTAGCCGCTGCCCACGACACTGACGAGGTCCTGGACCTGATAGTGAACGAGGCCGCGAGACTCCTTGGTGTTGATGCCTGTTTCATCCGGCTGTTGGAGGGTGACCATCTGACGGCCAGCGTCGCCACAGAGGCCGCAGTCGAATATTTAGCCGAGCTTCAACCAAATACAACTGTCGGGGAAGGCATGTCCTTTACGGGGCATGTGCTGGCCACCAAGAGACCGAGGACCGCAGAGGAAGTGCAGGATGATGACCTGATATCTCCCGAAGCCAAAAAAGATCNAAAAAAACACGGTTTCCATGGAACCCTTGCAGTCCCGCTTTTGGCCAATGACCTGGCGCTTGGCGTGCTCACTTTGTTCGACACGCGCGTACGCCAGTTCACCGAGGAAGAAATATCCCTCCTGACCGCCTTCGCCGACCAGGCGTCATTGGCACTTGAGAAAGCCCGGCTCTTGAACGATGCGGAGCGGGAGAAAGAACGCTCAGAGGCTCTCTACCGGGTATCTAATCTACTGGCGGGAGCGCATGACACGGACGAAGTGCTGGACCTGATCGTGAATGAGGCTGCGCGGCTGGTAGGTGCACCCGCGGCTTTTATTCGGTTGCTAGAGGACGACGTTTTGGTACCGAGCGCCGCCACGCAGTCGGCAGCCTGTTACCTTGATGAGACCGGCGACTTGAGTCCAGCTATCGAAGTGGGAGAACGGGCGAACCTGATGGGCCGAACGATGGCCGCCAGGAACYCCGTGATTACGGAAGACGCTCTGGAGGAGGCGCCTYCGCAATTGAAACCCTTGATCCAAAAATACGGGTTTCACGGTAGAGCGATCATTCCGCTTGTTGCAAATGACCAGTCAATCGGGGTTCTTCTCGKGTACGACCACCGCATNCGMAGSTKCMRKSRNGWTGWRGWAGAATCCCTGGGTACATAAGCCGTTCAGTCAACGCCTTAATCCCAGCGCCGCAGCCCTCAGCCTGTGCTAAAATTTCTGAAGTGGCCCGGACGTGGGGGTGTAGCTCAGCGGGAGAGCACCTGCTTTGCATGCAGGGGGCCAGGGGTTCGATTCCCCTCACCTCCACCACCTTTTCCCCTCCTTGGGCCCCAGATCCCGAACACTTCCGTGTTCACCATCCTTTCTGAGAACTCCTCTGATCAGACCTCTGGATGCAGGTCATGCCACGATGTCGCGCCTTCAAATGCGTGGCCCATGCGGCACAGCAGCGGCTCCGACAGGTGCTTGCCCACGAACTGGATGCTTAGGGGCAGCCCGTCGGCGTCTAGGCCGCAGGGTAGGGATATGGTGGGAGTGCCGTTAAAGTCGAATGGAATCGTGAACTGGCCCCAGGTCCAGTCGTCCTCTCCCATGGGTCCGTAGAGTTCCTCGGGTTTGACCGGACCGGCAGTGGTGGTCATGGAAGGGCAGACCAGCGCGTCGATGCCGTCGAAGACCTCGGCCAAGAGCCCGTTGCAGGCCAGACGTTTCTGGTTAGCCTCGGCGTACCTGGCCCCGGTCACCGCCGCTCCGCGCTCCAACCATCCCCGGAACCAAGGGCCGTACTCCTCGCCGCGGGAGGGGTAGGTCTCCCGGTGGGCCGCCGCAGCTTCCGCTTGACATAAAATTCCCCAAGCCGACAAGAATTCGGGGGTCTCAGGCATCCGCACCTGAACCACCTCAGCGCCGAGCCCCTCCAGGACCTTGATCCCGGCCAGCACGCCCTCGGTCACCGCACTGTCCACCCCGTCGGTGATGTACCGTTCGTCCAAGCCGATGCGCACGCCCCAAATACCTCGGTCCAAGCCCTCCAGCATGTTGGGCACAGGTGTCGTCAGCGACGTCGGGTCGATGGGGTCGTGGCCGGCCAACACCTGCAGCATGATTCCGGCGTCGGCGGCGCTGCGGGTCATGGGCCCAATGTGGTCCAAAGACTCGGCCAAGGCGAGGACGCCGTAGCGGCTGACCCGGCCCCAGGTGGGTTTGATTCCCACGGTGCCGCAGGCCGCCGCGGGAAACCGGATGGATCCGCCGGTGTCGCTGCCCAGAGAGCCGAAGCATAGGCCAGCGGCGGTGGCCACGCCCGAACCGCTGGACGACGCCCCAGACCAACGGCCCGTGTTCCAGGGGTTCAGAGGAATCTGAAACTCGGGGTTGTACCCGGCCATCGCGCCTTCGGTGAGGTTCAACTTCCCCAGGATCACAGCGCCCGCCGCCAGCAGATTCTTCACCACAGTGGCGTCGAAGTCAGGGACGTGGTCCCGCAATACCTTGGAGCCGCCCATGGTCCGGACTCCATTGGTGAAGCACAGGTCTTTGACCGCGATGGGCACGCCGTGCAAGGGCCCCAGATAGTTGCCTGCGGAAATGGCCGTCTCCGCGGCGCGGGCCGACTCCATCGCTTGGTCGGCCATCACAGTGGCGTAGCTCAGGTAGCGGCCGTCCACCGCATCGATCCGAGCCAGCATCGCCTCCGTCAACTCAACGGGAGAGAGTTCTTTTGCTTCGATCAGGCTGGCCACTTGGGAGATAGTATTGTAATGAATGGGAGCTTCTTGCATATCCAGACTCCTTATTCGGGGGAAATCAGGTTACCCGTCATAGCCGGTCTACTCTACAATAATTGACCACTAGCCGTGCGACCAACCACCGCTCAGGAGAAACTTCGATATGAGTCTGGATGATGTGAAAGCCCTTACATTTGATACCGGCGGCATGATACTCGATTGGCACACCGGATTCAGCAAAGCGTTGGCCAAAGCGGGCGACAAGCATGGGCTGGTGAAAGACTGGCCGGAGTTGGCCAACGAGCTGCGCCGCCGGTCGCTGGGCCTGACGGTGAACATGGGGGAGCACTCTCCGCCGGACCGCAATCACGATGAGTCCCACCGCATGGCGCTGGATGAGGTAATCGCGGAAAACGGACTGGATGTTTTCACCGCCGATGACCGGCGGGAGATCTGGTGGGAGACGGCCCACAGTCTGGAGGCATGGCCCGACTTCCCGAAGGTGCTACCCATTCTGCGGGAGAACTATATCTGCGCGTCTTTCACCATCCTCAGCTTCAGGATGATCATCGACACGGCCAAGCGAAACGGTCTGAGTTGGGATGCGGTCTTTTCTTGCGAGGGAATCGGTAAGTACAAAATCTTGCCCGAGGCCTATCTGACCGCGGCCAAGTGGCTGCATCTGGAGCCAGGAGAGTGTTGCATGGTCGCCTGTCATAACTTCGATCTGGACGCCGCCAAGAAGGCCGGGTTCAAGACCGCGTTCGTGCGGCGGCCGGACGAGTGGGGCGCCGCCGGACCACCCGACCCAGAGCCCAACCCGCAACATGACATAATCGCCGACAACTTCCCGGACCTGGCCCGACAAGTGGGCATCCAGGTGATCTGAAATCTCAGCATCTCACCAGGCAAGTCGGATAAAATACCGATACAGCAATCCGGATGAGGAAGACAAAGAGGATTGAGCGAATCCCAGCAGAACCCCGCCCCACCGGCCGGTCCAGAGGACCGCGGTTTCGTGGGGCGTTCCAGGGAGATGGACCTCCTACGGGCCGCGCTGGCTGAGGCCAAAGACGGCCGGGGCCAGGTCGCGTTACTGTCGGGCGAACCCGGTTCGGCAAGACCCGTACCGCTCAGGAGCTGGCCCGGTACGCCGAGACACAGGGATTCCGGCTGCTTTGGGGTTGGTGTTACGACGGAGAGGGAGCGCCGCCGTATTGGCCTTGGGCCGGTCTCTTCCGAACCTACGTGCAGCAGACCGAGCCCGATTTGCTGCGGGGCCAGATAGGACCCGGGATCGCAGATATCGCCGGACTGGTTCCGGAGGTTGGCGACAAGCTCGGCGATGTGCCTGAACCAACTCAGGTGGACCCAGAGCAATCACGGTTCCGTCTGTTCGAAGCCGTATCATCTTTCCTGAAACGGGCCGCCGCTGATGAACCCTTGCTTTTAGTGTTGGACGATATTCACTGGGCCGATGAACCATCCCTCCTTTTGTTGCGGTTCATCGCCCGGCARATCGATGACAGCCGCCTGATGATCGTGCTCACCAGCCGGGARGCAGAGGCTGCCGGCAACCCCACCGTGAYCGAAACCCTGGCCCAGCTTTCCCGTCTTCCGGCGTTTCGGCGGCACATCCTTGGCGGACTGGAGATCGACGATGTGCGCCTTTTCTTCAGGTCGGAGGCCGGCCAAGACGCCGATGCAGACCTAGCTCAGTCGCTGCTTGCCCACACAGAAGGCAACCCATTTTTCCTGGGTGAAGTCATTCGTTTGCTTGCCTCCCAAGGAAGGCACGGCCAAGGTGAGCTCGGATTACCTCAAGGCGTCCGGGAAGTCATCGGGCAGAGGTTGCGCCGCCTTTCTGACCGGTGCATCCAGGCTTTGACCACGGCCTCGGYGGTAGGCCGCGATTTTGATTTTCGGATGCTGGGAACTGTCTTGGAAGATTTTTCCGAGATCGACCTGTTGGAGCTATTGGATGAGGCATTGGAAGCCCGTTTGGTTGAAGATACGCCGGGGCGAAGCGACCGGTATCAGTTCACCCATGCGCTGGTCCAGCAGACGCTATCGGAGAGCCTTTCAGCTAGCCGAAAGGTCCGCCTCCACGCCCGCATCGGGGAAGTCTTGGAAACTCTATATGGCAATCGGCCGGAGAATCACGCGGCTGAGCTTGCCCACCATTTCTCCCAGGCGGCGCCGGTGTTGGGTATAGAGAAACTGGTCCATTACGCGCTGATGGCTGCACACCGGCGACCTGGCCACTGTGGACAACGAGGGATACTATCGGATCACCGGACGGTTGAAGGACATGATCATCCGGGGCGGCGAGAACGTCTATCCACGGGAGATCGAAGAGTTCCTATACAGCCACCCGAAGATAGCGGACGTCCAGGTCATCGGCGTGCCCGACGAGCGGTTCGTGGAAGAGGTCATGGCCTGGGTGATGCTCAAGCCCGGAGAAACGGCTGACGAAGAGGAGATTCGGGAGTTCTGCAAGGGTAAGATCGCCCATTACAAGATTCCCCGCTACGTCAAGATGACCACCGAATTTCCCATGACGGTTACGGGCAAGGTACAGAAGTTCCGTATGCGTGAGATGGCCATCGAAGAACTGGGGTTGCATAAAGCGGCGGGAATAGAGACTGCCTGAGGCCGGCTCGCTGGACATCGACGGAGATTTGTTAGAGAATCCCCCTACCTGAAAGGAGGCGGTTTGGTCTCACAAATTTTACCTCCCGGCATAGTTTTCCACCCGTCGCGAATCAAAGCCTACGAGATTCGTCATCCAGGGTACGATTCGTACTCGGTGCCAGCCTATGTGGCCCGGCCATCGGACCCGGGGACTTATCCAGCATTGGTCCTCACACACGGTGTTCACGGCTACGAAGAGCACATGAAAGAGGTGGCCCGCCGGTTCGCCGCGCTTGGCTACGCTTGCATCGTGCCCGCCCTGTACTGCCGCGACGATTTTCTGACCGTGGTGGAGGAAGAGGACCTGGCGAAAGCAAGCGCCTCCCTGAGTAGCAGGCCCAACGCCCAGACCATCGGCGACCTTGCCGGTTCACTGGCCTACCTCCAAAACAGCAGCTTTGTTAACGGGCGCATCGGACTGGTCGGGTTCTGTTCCGGCGGCCGCTTGGCGATGGTTTTTGCCTGCAACACCACCGGCCTAAACGCCTTCGTAAATTTCTATTCCAACAGCATCTTCCAGGCCACTGACGCCAATCCGACGCCCGCTGGAGATATGTTGGAAAGCCTTGATTGCCCGATGCTGGGTATGTTTGGGGCCGAGGACACGAATCCGTCCGGTGAAGACGTGGCGCTGTTGCGGACCAAGCTGGAGTCACTTTCCAAGACTTTCGAACTTGTCGCCTACAAGGACGCGGGTCACGCCTTCTTTTCCGACACCCGCGCCAGTTACCGGCCCGAGGTTGCCTATATGGCCTGGGGCCGGTGCCTAGAATGGCTATCCAAGTACTTGAAGCCCTGAAGTTGCAATCAAAACTAGACCCACGAGCCTAATCACGATCGCATCTGAGGAGAGAAAACATGAAGAACGGATACCGGGTTATCGACATCGACACTCACGTGAACCCCAGCTACGACACATTGGTTAAATACGTAGACCCCAGCTTCAGAAGCCGGCTGGATGAACTGAAGCCATACCTACGCACCGTCGGCGGATACAACGCCCTAAGCATCGCCTCCATCCCGTTTGACCGGTTTCCTGGAGAGGCGCCCAAAGACGATGACCTTGAAGCTAAGGTAGGCGGAAGAGGCGCCCTGGAAGGACGGGTCTCCAAATCCTCGGGCCACCACCGCGTCGATCCTCAGCACGGCGTCAGCGACGAGAACGCCGCCGGTCGAATCTCAGATATGGACATGGAGGGCCGGGAT
>NVWX01000058.1 GCA_002746355.1 Dehalococcoidia bacterium
TCAATAATCCCGCCTGAACATAAAACAACTGGTTCTTAATCAGTTCCTCCAAAACGCACTGGTGTCTTCCGCAACCCTGACATCACTCTGCATTATTAATCTACAAAATATGGGGCGATACTTACCCGTCCTCATAAGCATRAMGAGGCGAACGGATTCCCTGCMTRCSKTTCACTGAAGGTTCTGAARGAACTGAATGRCYYMCAGGGGACARDGGCAGRGGAGNTYSCRYCTTTTRCGYCGCTGYYYCTCTAACTSRTTATCGCCTTCAGTACCTTCAGTTAGTYCAGTAATTGTCTCTCNCCSCRWCGAYTYATGGTTTTYCATCTGAGGATAATTGGTTCAAAAGCACAGCRGAAAGRATYAGATGRGTGTAAWTCCAGTGGTATWCCRTCTCAGATATCAAACCCGATTGTCGCTTTAAATCGTTGCATCGCAGCGATATGTTCACTYGCAGTTTTGAGCCCTCCCCAACGGTTCTCGATAGATAGATACCGTGCTCCCAACTTCTTCCATGCTACCGCTTCATCCATCCAATCTTCTGGGCTTCCATCGCTAGTTCGGAGACGGCCATCAASTCCGATGGACGCTTGATCTCGCCCATATTCCTTTGCGAAAGCRTTTACTCGATCGATAGTSGCTYGCCCTCCGGCRTCTGGCTTGAAATTRGGGCACCATCCGTCAGCCAATCGCGCAATTCGCTTTAAAATCGTATCTGATGGCGTCGGCGCCTCGGGACTTCCGGCACCCAACCACACGGGAATCGGCCGCTGGATCGGCAAAGGATTCAACCCGGCATGGTTTATGTTGTGCCACCTRCCRTGGAAGTCGACGACTTCTTTGGTCCATAGTTCMCGGAGCACCGTGATCTGTTCAGAAATCCGTGCCCCTCGCGTATGAAAATCTTCACCCAATGCTTGGTATTCCACACTGTTCCACCCAACCCCAATCCCTAGRCGGAGTCTGCCTCCTGACAATACATCRATCTCTGCAGTTTGCTTCGCAACAAGAACAGTCTGCCGTTGCGGCAAAATGAGTATGCCGCTGACCAATCCTATCGTTCGAGTTATCGAAGACAAATAGCCCATCAGTGTCAATGATTCATGAACGACAGATTCATGGTTATAAGTCTGTAAMGCGGGRAAATATTCGTTGTTAGGGAATTCGTGGCGCTTTGGATCCGCGCCTAGCACATGGTCTGCGATGAATATGTAGGAGTAACCCARTTCTTCGGCAGTCTGTGCAAAGTCTTTTATTGCTGCAGGGTCTGGTTCTATCTCTGTTTGRGGGAAGATGACTCCGACTTCCAAATTTTKCTCCTGATGTGATYAAGATGAACCGAGGGAAGTTACCTGGCAACACCGTATCGTATTATTKTTTTAGCACGCCTCAGTGTYACCAACAGAGGAAATAAAAATATCTGTCTAACGACCATCCCGGATAAATCTAGCTACCCGTTCGCCGATCATCACAGTAGTGGCGTTGGTATTGGCCCGCACTATGTCGGGGAAAATGGAGGCGTCCGCAACCCTGAGATTGTATATGCCACGGACTTTGCCATACTGGTCRACAACAGCCAAAGGGTCGGATGCCGGCCCCATCTTGCATGTGCCGGAGACATGCTGGAAGCTGGAAGTATTAGCCAAAAGCCAGGCGTCTAAAGAGTCATCGGAGGCCAAGTCGGCGTCAGTGGGGCTAATCCGCTCTGCCACAACGGATCCATAGGCTTCATGTTCCGCAAGCCTRACCGCCAATCTCACGCCTTCCCGCATRCGTTTTCGGTCCCAGGATTCTTCCAAGTAACGATAATTGAGCCGCGGCTGAACGTTCGGGTCATTTGAATCAAGGGTCAACTCGCCGGAGCCAACCGGAAGCTCCAAACCGCACCCGATACGGACGACGGGCTCTTCCTCGGGAATGAACGGYGAGGATGAAGAGGGCAAGACCATCAAATCATCRCGGGTTAATGAGCCTTCAGCGGTATAGCGCAAACAAATTTGTGCCCTAGGCCCATCGAGATCAATTGAGTGTCCTTCCTGTGCCCGGTAGCTGGTGAATACTAATGGGTGATCTCTTAGRTTCTGTCCGACCCCGGGTAAGTCCAACCTCACGGGAACNCCCTGGGARCTCAGCTGATTGGYAGGGCCAACCCCGGAARGCATGAGCAAATGAGGCGACCCGATGGCCCCGGCACTCAAAATGATTTCCTCYCCCTCCACCACAAATTTTTCCCCACCGCTTTCCACTTCCAATCCCGTTGCCTTTTTGYCGTCGAACACKATACGCCTAACCAATACGTTCGGTCGCAATGACAGGTTGAGTCGGTGGCGAACGGGGTTTATGTAGGCTAGAGCAGTGCTGACGCGGATGCCATCTGGATTGTTCATGGGAAGAGGCCCAACACCTGTGGCGTCCGGGTTGTTCTGGTCGAACACCTCAGGAAACCCTGCTGTCACACAAGCCTGGAAGAACGCTTCTTGGTCCTTATTCCAATTTGCCCTTTTGTGGCGGCGAACAGGGATAGGTCCATCGGTGCCGTGAAAGTCATCTTTGACGTCCAGGTCGGTCTCCGAGCTCCGGAAATCGGGGAGGAGGTTAACATATTTCCACTCGTCGTTACCTAGGGCAGCCCAAGCGTCGTAGTCTTCTGGTACCCCCCGGATGAACGCCTGAACATTGATGGCGCTGGAACCRCCCATCGCCTTRCCACGRGGCACCGGTATCTCCCTGACAGGATTGTTGGTTGCCGTGCCTTTGAACGACCAGTTGTGGCGCGCTCCCTCGTATGAAGCGATCGGATCGTATCCAAATTTGAGCTCGTCCGGTAGRAGATCGAAGTCTGGATAATCGGGGCCMGCCTCGAGCARCAGCACCGATTTGCCGGAATCCTCGGACAAGCGAGCCGCCAAAACGCACCCTGCTGAGCCTCCGCCCACGACGATGTAGCTATATYTCATGGCGAATCCACCGACATTTAATTTGCAGGCATTATAATCTCTGAACCATCAGGTGTTTGGATCGAATCAATCGATGCGTAGGTACTCCTTGAACCACGCGACTGACATGTCCCAAATCTGTTCTTTCAGGTCTTCCCTGTATACGTCGTAGTGGGTAGCCCCTGGAATCACCCACAGCTTCTTGGGCTCATATGTCTCTTCAAACATACCAACCACGCCCTCGGCAGGGGTCACCGAGTCCAACTCTGCAGCGATATACATTATGGCCCGGGGGGAAATTCTTTCTACCACGCTGATTGGCTTAAAGTCCAGGAGTTTCTCCGCCGTGGCCAAAGAGTAGGAGGTACTTTTGTAGTCTTCCATCTCAGGGATCTGGTCGATCACCTTTTGTCTAGCGGCGGCTGTGGTAGGGTCGCCCACSAGAATGCCTCCGCCACTCACCATTTCCGACATGCCRGTCTCGATTCTGGTTTTGCGGTCATCCTCAATCTGGTTCAGCAAATCCAGCCACTCGTAATAACGCCGTATGCTCTGCATCCAACGCTCTCCGTCTCCCCAGCCAGCCACACTAATTGAACATTTAACCCTCTCGTCAATCCCGGCAACGTAGGGCACCATACCAGCACCGAAACTAAAGCCCATTAGCCCTAAGCGTTCCGGGTCCACCTTGTGGTTGGTTTCCAAAAAGGTCAGACCGTTACGAATGTCCTCGACCTGCTCCAACGGGTACAGACGGCCGGGCTCACCCTCGCTTTCGCCCACACCCCGATAGTCCCAAATCAAGGCCACGCAGCCCAATTCGACCAAACGTCGGGCTAAATGGGGGAACCAGAAATATTCTTTGACGCCTACCATACCTTGACATAGCATTATTGCCGGGCAAGAAGCGTCGTCGGTTGCTTCTGGCTCAAAAAGTACCCCGGCAATCCGGATGCCGTCGCTGTTGAAAAAAACTCTTCTTTCCATGTGGCTCCTTTTGACTCCGAGTATTGTCAAACTTAATAACAGTGGCAGAATTACACTGGCCAGATAGCTTGCGGCTATTTTTTAAAAGAATAATTACAGAGGTGAGGTTCTTCCTGAAACAGTCGAGGAGACACTGGTAGGCGCTGGTGTCTAGCTCCAAGGGAGTGTCGAGGGMGGCCTGCTTAGCATGRACGAATTATGGAYCTTGRRCTTAGCTATAAGGAAGATAGAAGTCGGCATAGGCACTTCCTTTTCAGGAAATGCCTGTTTACACCCCATTATAATCAAGATTAACAGCAATACTTGGCCAAACTTGAGGGCGCTGTCAGATTGGCCATCTTCCACTGTAGGCGTTCAGCGATAATGGGACACTTTTAGGGGGATAAAAACATGAGGGAGATGGGGTGTTTGGACTCCTGGTGCAGGGTATAGATCTACCGCACCTAGAAAGGAGCCGAAAGTGTCCCAAGACAACACCGGTCAAGCCCAAGTCCAATTACTAGGCGATCAAGCAAAGGGATTTCCGCATAACCACTAACTTTCATTTTTCGTAGAACCTCTCCCTACGAACGGAGGAATCCTCCAGAGTTCATCTCAATAATCTCCTAGATATTTGGGCAATCCCTATTGGGAGCGGCTATATTCCTAGAATACCCGGCAACCGGTCTCCAAACATGGTTGCCTTCTCGAATGCATTGGCTAACTGAAGTACGCCGAAGTCATCGTGGTGACGACCAACTATTTGTAAACCAACTGGAAGCCCTTCGGGAGTAAACCCACATGGCACAGACGCAGCCGGATGTCCAAGCGAACTGATGTAATAGCACGATTTCATCCAATCGATATACGACTCCATCTGGACTCCATTTATCTCGGTTGGGTACTCTGTTGTCGCATCAAACGGAGGGACCTGGTTAACCGGCATGACCATAAATTCATAGGTATTCATGAAAGAATTTACCCTGTTGAAATAAGAGGTTCGCATCTTTTCGGCTCTACCAACGTCGCTCGCTTTTAACTTGAGTCCCGTCTCAATTTCGCTGATGATCGTACCTTTGATCAAATCTCGGTGTTGTTCAAGTAATTCAGACCTTACAGACGCCGTTCCCCAAGCTCGGAGGGTCTTGAACACTTCGTCTGCGTYACTAAAATCAGGGGCTGCCTCGTCTACAACACAACCCAGAGATTCCAAAACTCCTACGCAATCTTTAATTTTCAAGGCAACTCTCGGATCAACAGGAAGGCCATCAAGGTCGGGCATGTATGCGATACGGACTCCCGCGAAATCTCGTTCTAATGGCGCAGCAAATCCCGCTCCAGGCTGTTCGATGGATATCGGAGAACGATTGTCTGGACCCGCGATAGCACTTAGATGAAGAGCCAGATCCCCAACTGTACGCGCCATTGGCCCCGGGACTGCCAGAGTACTCCATCCCAGTGGCGATACCCCTGGCACCCGGCCGGGGGAAGGCCGCAACCCTACGACGTTGTTAAAATTAGCGGGGTTTCGAAGGGATCCACCTAGGTCAGTCCCATCAGCGATAGGCAGCATCCTGCAAGCCAGTGATACTCCGGCTCCACCGCTGCTGCCACCGCATGTTTTAGAAGTGTCATAAGGGTTAAGCGTCGCACCGAATACGGGGTTAAATGTATTTGATCCGGCGCCAAACTCAGGGGTGTTTGTTTTGCCGATTATTATTGCGCCGGCTTTTTTGATACGCTCGACGATAATCGCATCCCTGTCTGGGACGTTGTCTTTGTATATCGGAGACCCGAATGTAGTTCGCATCCCTTTGGTGAGCGTGAGGTCCTTCACTGCTGTGGGGAGTCCATGGAGTGGCCCCAAAGATTCTCCATTGGAAATCGCTGCATCCGCTGCTTTTGCTCCGTCTAACGCCCGGTCAGGGTGAAGAGTGACGATCGCGTTGACAGTCGGGTTCACCTTCTCAATTTGGGCCAGGTGTGCTTCCATAACTTCGACCGCCGATAGGTCGCGGTTGCGGATCTTATCTCGAATTTCCCTGGCTGTTAGGTAGCAAATTTCATTGCCAGTCATGTGAATATCCTTTTGTCGCCGTTGACCCGTATAGTTCCCGGTGCAAAATGGTCTCGCCTACGCTGAGCTGATATCAGTGAATCACAGAAGCTATGGTTGTAGGCTGGAAACTTACCGGTTACATCAGATTTAGTTCTGCGTATCCGCTTTCAACAACTTCATTACAACGCTTGCGAAAAGTAGATTGAGTACCGCTGTAACGAGCAACAATCCTCTCTTGTCTGCCGTCTAGATTACTGTTTACGCCAGTCATCCAAGAGTCGATTTGATTAGCCAGAAGTCCTTCCCCCTGTTCCAATACGTGTTGATACCAACCGGCTACCGCTTTAGTCGTCGCCTCTGCTCGAGTCAAATTTTGCGCCGTCATATGTTCGATCAGGTCGGTTATCCATTCGACATTGAATTCAATACTCCGGGGATTGTTGCCCAAGAGCGCATGCGGGCCGAGGATCATGAACAGGTTAGGAAAATTATTGATTTGAATCCCTAGAAAGGTCGATAATTCCTCGCYCCATTGCTCCTTTAATCTGCGACCATTGACACCCGCGATGTCTATCTTGTTGTAACTACCCAATATTGCATCGAACCCGGTTGCATAGATTATGAGATCGAACTCAAATTCTCTATCAGCCGTAACAATCCCACCAGGAGTGATCTTTTCGATCGGAGTTTCAATGATATCGATCAATTCGACATTGTCCCGGTTGTAGGAYTCGTAATACCTCGTTTCCAGAGGCACTCGCCTAGTCCCAAAGCCATGATCTTTGGGAATCAGTTTCTCGGCGGTTTCAGGATCATCTACCCGCTGCCGGATCTTGTCCGCAACGAACTCCGACATCGCTTCGTTCGCTTTAGGACTGGTTGGAACGTCTTTGAAATTCCCCTGCCAGATCCCAAAGCCTTTGCTAGCGTATAGATTCTCCCAGAATTCATATCGTTCCTCTTCCGAAACTTCAAACGTGGACCTCTTGTCAGCAGTGTGCAAAAAACCTGCTGCTGTTTGATTACATGTCTCAAAGATCTCTTCATAATTCGCCCGTATCTCTCTCATCTCATCGGGCTCGATCTTCGAGTTGTGTAGGGGCGCACACCAATTCGGCCGACGTTGGAAGACCGTCAGATGGCCGACATCCTTGCAGACCTCTTGAATCGTCTGTACGCCGGTAGCGCCAGTCCCAATCACTGCCACTCTTTTCCCTGTATAGCTCACAGGTTCATGCGGCCATCGGGACGTGTGAAACGACTGACCTTTGAAAGAATCTATGCCTGGAATTCTGGGTAATGTCGGTTGAGAGAGCAGGCCGATTCCTGTAATGAGGAACCTACTTCTGAACCGGCTACCATCTTGCAACCGGATTTCCCAACTCCTAGTATCATCACTGTAGATCGCTGACTGAACTTCGCTAGAAAATTGGATGTCTTTGACCAAGTCGAATTTGTCTGCAACGTGTTGAAGGTAGCGAAGAATCTCAGGTTGTGATGCAAAATGTTCGGACCAATCCCATTCGTCGAGAAGTTCCTGTGAAAAGGAATATCCGTACGAGTAACTTTCCGAATCGAACCGAGCACCTGGATAACGATTCCAATACCAAGTGCCACCGACCCCTGTACCCGCCTCAAACACGCGTACTCTCATGCCGATATTTCGCAATTTATAAAGCTGATATAGGCCTGCTACACCCGCTCCGATTACGATCGCGTCGTAGTCAAGAATGGTATCCGAGTTAGAGGCTCTCGAGTTTGTCGCAGGTTGAGTCATTTCACTCTCTGTTCTTTCTAGATTAAATGGGTATACCGTTCAGTATCTCATCGGACAATCTCAAAAATAACCCGTAATTACTCCCTTCAATTAGGAACGAATATAAGTGGTACAACTGGTTATTCAAAATGGCCGACATATTACGCCGGAATCCTGGGCTCCTTCATACCAGTGACTGATTGTTCCTTTCCAGACGGCTCACTGGGAGAATGGCAGGACTTAGTAGTGGTCAGTGAATAGTTTATTCCACGGAGCCTTCGACGGGGGATTTTTGGGCTCCCAGAACTAGGTCATTTCTACCGCCTTGATCCCCAACCCACGGAGGGTAGCAAGTACGTGCACGGAACCGGAGTGACTATCTCGTTGGTCCCGAACCAGGGTTTCCGGGTCAAGAAATGGATCAACGTGGATTCGTTCAGCGGGCTGACCGGCCGCATCAATATGAACGCCGACCGCATCGTCCAGATCAATCTGGAACGGACGAGCGTGAGTGCACAGTCCACACCAAGGCCGACATTTGCGGTCGCTACCAGAACGCCAAGGCCTACTTCTACCCCAAGGCCAACGCCCCTGCCCACATCGACGCCGAGACCGGTTCCAACGCCGACTGCGGCCCCTCTAACCGGGATCGTCTCAGTAGAGATTCAACCACGAACAGCCAGGTTGAATGCTGTGCTTCATGGCTGAGTTGGTTCGAGAAAATGTATAGTTATCGTCTGTACAGCAGAGCAAAAGCCGCCACCTGTTTCATTCAAACTGCGTTACACGTCGTATCGTTTACTCGATCGATGCCCGTACTCGTCGGTCGGTAAGACCAACGATCAATGGACTTATTACACTCTTGGACTTCACGTTGATGCAGGACGGCAGCCCGCTGGCGAAGGCTCGTTCCATGGCCGGTGACAGTTCTTCTATCCTTTCCACTGTTTCGCCGTAACCACCCAGGCCCGCAACCATCTTGTCGAAGGGAATATCCCTGAAATCTGTCTTGAACAATTGCCACCTGCATACGCTTTGGTTCCGGAGATTGTTGCTCTAGGGGTGTCTGATTGGCTTAATCGGATTTCCAACGCGGTCGGATTCGATTTATGGTGGAGTTGGAGTAGGGTCCAGCCCTCCAGCAACTAACTTTCCAGGAATCCCGGTGGATTCAAATCGGTTCGATTACCTGGTGGAAAACAGTGGCTTAGATGTTGCGCCTCGATGGGTAGAAAACCCCATTAATCAAGGCTAATTCCAATGTGCCAGACGAGACATTGGCTAGTCAGCACGGGTTGCCAACCAGCGGATGGCCAGGCTAGTCGGCCCCACTTTGCGAGCTCCGGGAGACCAAGATACCGAGAAAGATCCTAGCCCCGTACAATATTAAGCATAGGAAATGCGCCGTTACCTGCTCAAAACCCACCTCGGTGGCCGGCGAGTACATCAGGCACACTACTGTGAAAGGCGGTTAGTTGATGTTTATCACTGAGCATGGAACTCTGGACTACAATAGCAGGGATATCTGGGTTCGACGATTGAGGTAGCCGATGCGTGGCCCTGAATGTGGAGCCAGAGGTTACAGCAGGAAGGCCAAGGCCCCTGAATGGCGTTCCAGTGAATGCGGCCACGAGTGGAGAGGGAAGCCTGGACCTTCGGGTTCGTCGCGGAGTAGCTTTGACCGCAGTCCAACAACATGGAGTCTCGTCGTCGACGCTTCTCTTGTTTGCGGCCACCATGTTTTTGGTCAGGGCGGTAAGCCTGATGCTTGGGCCCCTCCTGGTGGCGTTGGCAGACGATTTCGGCACTTCTATAGCTGTGGCGGGACAGCTCGCCGGGGCCACCTTCATGACCTGGGGAATAACCGCGCCGTTGGTTGGACCTATTTCAGATACGTACGGCAGACGACCGGTGCTCCTGATTGGGCTTTTGCTGATGGCCCTGGGAGTTCTGGGGTCAGGAGCGGCGTGGAGCTACAGTTCCCTACTGGCCCTACGGCTCATCACTGGCATAGGATCCGCAATGGTTCTCCCGACCATCATGGCGGCGCTGGCCGACAACTTGCCGCCTGAGAAGGTAGGGAAAGCCGTCGGCTTCATAACCTCCTCGAGTTGGGTTGGGGTCGCGGTGGGAGTGCCGGCGATTGCCTTGCTTGGCTATATCGGCGGATGGAGATTGCCCTTTTACATCATCGGTGGTCTGTCGCTGGCCGTTTGGGTGCCCCTGTGGCTTTGGCTACCTTCGGGCCAACGGCGTCCGAGTCAGAGGATAGATATCTTCAACCGTTTCAAGGTCATAGGCCGTCAGTCGGCGCCGTGGTACGTGCTCATCGCTAATTTCACTCAGCAGATGGCGCTGTTCGGACTAATGACATACTTTGCTGCCCACATGATGGAAAGCTATGGTTGGGACGAGGCAAGCACGGCTCTAGGACTTGCCCTGTTGGGCGTGGGAGCGGTGATTGGCAGCTTCGCCGGAGGGTTGATCGCTGGCCGGGCTCGCCGGTTGGACTGGTTGGCCGCCATCAGCCTGGCCGGTGGGGTGGTGGCCGGACTCCTCTTTGCTTTGGGAGCGTCCGCCTGGATAGTCGTCGCGATGGCCTTCGTAGCATCGGTGTTGGTGTCCGTTTCAATGCCGGTCATGCTGACACTGATAATGCACTTGGCGGGCCAATCTCGAGGTACCGCAGGCGGAATGCTGTCCACGAGCAATCAATTCGGTAGCCTTGTCGGCGCCTCGGCCGGGGGGCTTATGCTGTCTCTAGGCGGCTTTCCGGCGGTGGGATTGTTGTGTCTAGTTGCGACAGTGTTGTCCGCGTCCGTGGTCGGCCTCAGGATGCGCCGGTCACCCGTGTTCCAGTTGGGAGGCGCCGGTACGTAAGAGCCGAAACCAAACCAATAGTAGTTGTCGTGCTGATGACTTTGGCTTGTACTACGATGCCTGCATCGAACTTTGGACGGTGCTGCCTTAGTGGTATGTCAATGCTCCCAACTGTGGGTGGTTGATGTTCCAATAACGGGGACGGTGGATAGGTTTGCCGTCCTCTATAGGGGTCTGCTGGGTATTCTGCGTAAACACAAGCGAGAGAAAGCCCCCTCGATCGAGGGGGCTTCTGTCTATCCCAACCTTCAATCGCATCGCCACCAATGGTTACGGCCCAGCGTACTCGAATGGGGCGGATTCGGCGTATTTGCCTGAGTGGTCATGCAGGAGTCCACCTGTGTAACGGTAGTGCGTAGATGTACCGAGGACGGAGTTCTTGGAAGAAAAGCCGGTGGATTTTATTAGTTGCACATCTTCGGGTTCTTCAGTCACTGGGTTCTTCATCGTGGTCAGTCTAATTTCCAGAACACCTACTGCTTGTTCGGACTGCTGGCGCATACCATGGGCGACCTGGMCAAATCGACCGGCCATTTCGATGAAGTTTTGGAATACGCCCGCCGCGCCGGCTTCCGGCCCATGCTAGCCTAGACATGCTGCGATTACTCGGACATGTTGAAAGAACGCGACGCTGAGGGGACCGAGYCAAGGCCGTGGCCCTTTTGGACGAATCTCTGGCTATATCCCGGGAGCTGGGCATGAGGCCGCTGATGGAGCGCGTGCTGTGGTGGGAGATACTCAAGGCGTAGGTTGTTTGTAATCAGGAACTAAAGCTCGCGGGATTGTCTTAAGTGTCTGCAGGTTCCCTGCCCAACTAATCGCAACAAGTATCGCCAGCCAGTGTTTCCGAGGGAGCTTGACTCTCCCCCGTCTCCCCGACCACGTCGCTATGTTAGGCGCGTCCGCAAGGGTTGGCGTTCGTCGATGTCAATACATACCGGAACAATATCGTTCACTCCAGTTCTCTGTGAAACAATTAAGATGTGCTGGTCCAAACGCCGCCTGGCTACCAACGCAGTAGRGGCACGGCCAGCCGTGCCCCTACATCTGCATCACAATTGATCCAGGTTTTGTGCTAGCGGTCGTAGCCCATCAGGGCGCCGGCTCGGCCGTCGCGGGATGGGGCGATCTCCATGTGCTCGGACATCACGTTGACGCAGGCTACCTTGCCCTCTTTGGTGGCTTGGAGCGCACGCTCTAGAGCGGCCCGRATCTCCGAGGGTTCGGTGACGTTCTCGGTGTGGCCGCCGAAGGCTTCCAGRATCTTGTCGTACCGGATGTCGGGAGTGTAGGTGGCRACCCGTTCCGTGTAGCCYTCGGGCAGACCCATGCGGGATTCCAAAGCCCCGCCGACGATGCCCGAGTTGTTGTTRATTACGAAKACTATSGGGACATTGTGGCGTACCGCTGTTTCCATCTCCATGGCGTTGAACCCGAAGGCACAATCCCCATTGACGCTTACCACGGGAACTTCCGGCCGGGCCAGCTTGGCGCCYACCGCRAAGGGAACGCCSACTCCCATGCAGCCGTTGGAGCCGGAGTTCAGACGGCTGGCCGGCGTGTAGCTCTGCAAGACCTGACGTCCGGTCGCCAAGGTGGTCTGGCCGTCCACGGTGTAGATGGTGTCYCGGGGGAACACYTGGCTYACCTCGTGYAGTAGCCGGTGGGTGATTATAGGGTTGGCGTCGGAGGTCARGCGGGCCTGGATACTCTCGGCGTTCTTCTCGACGCGGTCCCKTAAGGCCGTCAGCCAAGGTCCCTCTTCAGCGCGCTCGGCCAATCCGGCGGTCCGGCCCTCCATCTCGGCCAGGATCTGCTGTAGCACCGCTTTGGCGTCGCCGACGATGCCGACTTCTGCTGCYCGGTTGGCSCCGATCTCCTCKGCTTCRATGTCGATGTGGATAATCTTGGYGTCCGCYGGGAACTGGCGKCCGAAGCCGAACATCCAGTTAAGCCGGGAACCGGCGATGAGCACCACGTCGGCRTTGGTCATGATGGCGCTTCGGGCGGCGGCGAAGTTCATGGGATGGTCGTCGGGAATGAAGCCCCGTCCCATHGGAGAAGTAACGTAGGGCATGCCCARGGTCTCCACCAATTGGCGAAGCTCTTCCGTGGGCTCGGACCARCGTACKCCCTTGCCAATRATCATCATGGGACGTTCCGCGTTGATCAACAGATCGGCGGCCCGCTTGATCTGTTCCGGGTTGCCSATGGGAGGGAYGTCGGTGTAGTAGTTGCTCGGCCAGTTGACGGTCTCCTCATCTATCTCGTTCTGCAGSACGTCCGARGGCAGGTCGATGTAGACCGGTCCCGGGCGTCCGGTGCGAGCCTTGCGGAAGGCCATGGCCATGTATTCGGGTATACGCCGAGTGCTGTCCACCTGCACCGCCATCTTGGTGATGCCCTTGTACATGGGCACGTTTTCCGTTTCCTGGAAGGTSCCGGTGTAGCGGCCTCCTTGGGCGCCTGATCCGCCCAGAATCACCARTGGAAGACAGTTGTCGTARGCTACGTGGGCSCCGGTKACGCCGTTGCTAACCGCCGGTCCCGCTGCCAACACGGCAACCCCCACCTGATTCTTAACGAAGCCGTAGGCGGTGGCAGAGAAGGCTGCCGCCTGCTCGTGGCGTACACCGATGGGACGGACGCCGAAATGAGGGGCGAAACCCATGATGTCTTGTATAGGACCYCCGGCCAGACCGAAGAGGGTCTCAACTCCCTCCCGTGCGATCGCTTGCGCTACCAGTGAACTTCCTTCTACCTGAGCCAAAACATGCCTCCTGAGTATCATTGATTATTCTTGGTCTTGCTAACTGGGGACCGGCGGRGCTGGCGGCGCTCCRCCGGGAATATCCGGTCACAACGCCTCGTGTTTTCTTGTGTTGACTTTACGCCGGACACAACCAGACATAACGCAATTCCGGGGCGACAGAAAAATTATACATTCTCTGTCAACTTAACGGACTGGAGCATTTCTCGAAGAATTGCGGCAGAACCCCGTCGNAATTGGACCTTTTGGCTTCGCCAACAGGCAAATTCGCTGCATTGACAGCCCGGAGTCGCCCTACTACACTGCTTTTGTTCAACGTGAGACGGGGGGACGTGCTAGACGAAGCCGCGTTGGCTGTCCTCTGCTACCGGGTGCCGGAAGTCCGGCCACGGACTTGGCAATCGCCGGATCCACTCTACCAATGGGAGAAGCGTTTTGGCTGYAAACGGAGGTAACGGGCCGCTCAAGGGAATCAAAGTATTAGACTGGACCATGTGGCAAATGGGTCCGGTTTCTACCGCTATGATGGGCGATATGGGCGCCGATGTCATCAAGATAGAAGCACTGGATGGCGACGCCGGGCGGGCTGTCAAACGGGCAATCACCCTGGACACCGGTCTGGTGGCCGACCGAAACGCGTACTTCGAGTCGGGGAACCGAAACAAACGGGGCGTCGCCATAAACCTTAAGACAGGTGAAGGCTTGGATATCGTCCACAAACTCGTGGAGAAGACGGACGTATTCGTCCAGAACTTTCGCCAGGGCGTGGCCGAGCGTCTGGGTCTGGGCTATGACGTCCTGAAGGAGATCAACCCGATGCTGATATACGGTTCGGCGTCTGGGTACGGTCCTAACGGGCCCGACTCCAACCTACCTTCCTTCGATGGTTGCGGCCAGGCGCGTAGCGGTCTGATGATGTCTGCAACCCCGGCGGGAGCATCGGAACCAAACCGGTTGACCCAGGGAGCCTCGGACCAGATGGGCGCCATCATGTTGTGCCTAGGAGTTCTGGCGGCGCTGGTGGCTCGCAGCGAACAAGGTATCGGCCAAAAGGTCGATTCGTCGCACTTGGGGTCCAACATGTGGCTCCAAGGCAATGGCATCACTATGAGCTTGCTAACCAAAGGCGGTAAATTCGGCTCGTACGAGCGTAAGACGCCGGCGAATCCTCTTTCTAACTTGTACCGGTGCGGAGACGGCCGCTGGGTGCAGATCATGCACCTGCAACCGGACCGCCACTGGGTGCCATTCGCGAAGGTGATGGGGATGGAGGAATATATCAACGATCCCAAGTTCGCAACTATGGACGACCGAACGCAAAACAACACTGAGTTGGTGGAGATAATCGACCAACGGTTCGCGACCAAGAGCTTCGACGAGTGGGACAAGGCGTTCCGAGAGGCGGGGGACTTCATTTACGCCAGAGTGCAGGAGATCGAGGAGTTGAAGGACGATCCGCAAGTCATTGCCAACGACTACATCACCACTTTCGATCACCCGGCGCTGGGCTCGGTYAAGATGTGCAACCAYCCGKTGACTTACAGCGAAACGCCGGCCGGGATCTACCGGGAGGCGCCCGAACTCGGTCAGCACACCGAAGAAATMTTGATCGAAGAACTGGGCTATGACTGGCCGGGCATCGAGAAACTAAAAGAAGCGGGAGCCATCCTCTAGCACCGGTCTTTGAGCGGGACTATCTAATGGGTTTTTGAACGRCTAGCCATGGTTTTGCACGCCGGGTAMCCGGTATCGGCAACCATGNAMGNNGCCAAGMGTTAATTCYTATCGCGGATTCTTATCGGAGGCAGAATGGCAGAAATAGACGGTGGACATCTCTTCGCKAAAGCCCTAAAGCATGAAGGGGTTGAATWCGTATTTACCCTGAACGGCGGGCATATTTACAACTTGTACGAAGGTTGTGTGGATGAAGGCATCAAGGTCATTGACTTCCGTCATGAACAAGTGGCGGGTCACGCGGCGGAAGGTTGGGCTAAAGTAACCCGCAAGCCTGGCGTGGCTATCGTCACCGCCGGCCCCGGCGTTACCGACGCCGTAACCGCGCTGGCCAACGCCTTTCAGGCCCCCAGTCCAATG
>NVWX01000059.1 GCA_002746355.1 Dehalococcoidia bacterium
CCACCTCTTGTTAGGCGCCTGGTGAAAATCCATGAAGCGGCCGCCCTGGTTCTGCTGGATCTGTAGGCCCTTCACGTTCTGCAACTCCCCCAACTCGGGGTGCGCCGATAGAGGCAACTCCTCGATGTGGGTCTCATTGTCCGATCCGGTGTACATTCTGTAGATGCCCATGTCTTAGCTTCCTCCACTGATGGATTAATTGAGGCCATTAGATTATTCGCATAATTCGCTTATTTCGCAACTTGATGTGGAAATCACCGAGGTGAATTATCTCATCAATCTGCTTACGCTTTTTGAAGTCAACATGGTTTTGAGGGTAATGAAAGTTCTGAAAGGGGATAGGAAGATCCAATAATGATTCGCCGACCAGCTCAGCTTTTGATAAACCCTCCACCACCACCAAGGTAGAATCGATGCGCCGATGTAAATACCCAACGGTGCCCTTGCAGTTAATCTAAAACCAGATGTTTTCGGTGTCCGKAAAGTCTATCTGGGAAAAATCGCCCCACCCCACTCGCAGGTGGCAATTCATCTCCNCACYAGACCGKATGGCAAGCWGTCSTTAAACTTGGGACATGTTGGTTTTGGATTTCGTCAGARCAGGGTTGTCCCGCCTTCRAAATATCCCTTCGAGAYAGGGCATAAAAGTCCGGTTGGAAAGCGGTCAAGTGGGTYGCGTTAAGAAAAYAGYGGTGGCGAGGTAACTTCCCTTTATGGCCTTCATAAGTATGCAAGGAATATCCCTTGCCTTTCTTAGCGTCCCACTTTTTGACGGGGTCAACTTAACCATTGAGCGAGGAGAAAAGGTTGGYCTGGTAGGCAGGAAYGGGTCGGGGAAATCAACGYTGCTGCGGCTGATAGAGGGAAGCGYCAAACCAGACTCCGGCGCTGTTTCAGTCCAAAAGGGCGTACGCTCCGCCTAYCTTTCACAAGAGGTGCCCCMTGAYTTACYCGGWACCGTGTTTGATGTAGTCGCCAGCGGAAGCAGRGAATACGTTGACCTRAYCACACGGRATCCATCCCCAAGCGCCAGTTTGCTACATGAAGGCACGSYGCCTGTACRCGAAGAATTGGACCGYATTCACCAMAACCTKGATATGGAAGGAGTGTGGTACAAGARGGARCAGGTCAGCAAAWGCCTCTCGCAACTTGGGGTGGATGCTGGYCKCGCTTTCAGTTCTCTTTCCGCTGGCCTAAAACGTCAAGTGCTYTTGMAGAGGGCGCTTGTTGGTGAGCCGGATATCCTCCTACTTGATGAACCRACYAACCACATGGATATTGAYTCCATCAAGGAACTGGAACAGATGATGGTTCGGTTTACGGGTGCCTTGATTTTCGTTACCCACGACCGGATGTTCTTGCAGAGAATCGCTACCCGGATAGTGGAAATTGACCGGGGCAAGCTGTTTGATCAGACCTGCGACTATGAGACATTCTTGGTACGGCGAAGCGCCGACCGCGAGGCAGAAGAGACGAAAAACGCTCTGTTCGATAGGAAGCTACAACAGGAAGAACATTGGGTTCGGGGAGGTATCAAGGCGAGGCGGACGCGCAACGAGGGCCGCGTGAGGGAACTGGAAAGAATGCGTGAGGTGCGCAGGTCCAGACGGGACCGCCCCGGGAAGGTGAAGATGGAAGCCCACGAGGCTGAGCGTTCCGGAACATTGGTGGCAAAGGCAGACGATATTGGCTTTAACTATGGCGATACTCAGGTAATCTCAAAATTCTCCACCACGATTCTGAAAGGCGATAGGATTGGAATTCTGGGCTCCAACGGCAGCGGCAAGACAACCCTCTTGCGCCTTCTTCTTGGCATGATCAGTCCGGTTACTGGAACAATCCGCCTCGGCACTAATTTACAAATCAGCTACTCCGACCAACTCCTTGAGCAATTGGACGAAAACAAGACCGCCATAGAAAACGTTGGAGACGGCAATGATACGGTTACCGTTAACGGGAAAATCCGTCACATCGTCGGCTATCTGCAAGATTTTCTCTTTTCTCCGGATCAAGCTCGCTCTCTTGTTTCTGTTCTTTCCGGTGGGGAGCGTAAGCGCCTCATGCTCGCCCGTCTCTTCACACGGCCCTCCAATCTCCTTGTGCTGGATGAACCCACCAACGACCTTGATATCGAGACTCTTGACCTCCTTGAAGGCCTCTTGGTTAACTACACAGGAACGATTCTCCTCGTCAGCCATGATAGGACGTTCATCAACAACATCGTGACGAGCACAGTCGTTTTTGAAGGCGGCTCCGTCGTGAAGGAATACGTGGGTGGGTATGATGACTGGCTGCGTCAGCGCCCCCAGGAAGCAACACCGAGTAGGACATCTGCCAGCAAACAAGGCGTCCCACCGGCTCAGGCACCCAGGGCAAGGCTAAAATTAGGGTTCAGCCAACAGAAGGAACTGGATGCACTGCCCCAGACTATTGAGTGCCTCGAAAGGGAACAGCAGGAGTTGTTCCAGACCATGGGAGATCCAGGACTCTACAAAAAGGACAGGGCTGACATTGTTGCCGCGAACGATAGGCTCGAAGAACTGAAAAGGCTTTTGGCTGAGGCCTACGCACGTTGGGAAGAACTGGAACAAATCCGCCTAGATGGCGAAAACAGCAGGCTTTCAAAATAGAGAATGCCAACCAGCGTAAAGACGAGGCTAATCGGGAAATAAGTGGCATGGTCACGCCGCCAACATCCCCACCCGGACCAATTCTGTATTTGAGGAAGGCCATCTCAGATACGTATCACAGAAGAGTTCGACCCTCCCCCGTCTTCACCATAAACAACCATCTCTAGGCGACTCTGGATATCTGGTCGAGCCAAGTACTGACTGAGAGTACGCCAATRSCWKWKGMWARTNGMTSAATSCANNNRKCGYTWRYTSAMMMSASKKYRAYTSCTNGMARCWANWRRTSTMTGTNKGGTGNSCRTKCGMYMRRCMCAGGATNGAGCKNGYAGSWYNTGMYNCSCYCMSRTCNTGTCSNNAASTGNWYSTWGAKCGMKYTWRMNTRGKCSGCGKCTNNCMKCRGNAGCMKWYRWMKKYNCYKGMYAYCGNCNCACSSGYWCRWNASYCTTKCWYSSNCAGCTCAAGGAAATGAC
The DNA here is from genome assembly GCA_002746355.1 of Dehalococcoidia bacterium. Taxonomy (GTDB): domain Bacteria; phylum Chloroflexota; class Dehalococcoidia; order Lucifugimonadales; family UBA3495; genus UBA9611. The sequence goes on from NVWX01000059.1 coordinate 3,101, forward strand.
GTCAACCCTCCAGCCTTGCGCCTGGGTCCTAAACCTTTAGGATTTGACTGTTTCGGCCCCTCTACGGCCAGCACCGAGGATGAATCCCTCATATCCGTTGTCTGCGACCTCATTGCACTTTTTGCGGTAGGTCCCGACACCGCCCGCATAAGGCATAAACACACGGGGTTTCCCGGGGATATTCGCTCCGAGGTACCAGGAGTTCGCCTGCATGAACATCGTGGGCTCGGCGACTTCATTCACATGGACAACCCATGCCTTCTCCGCGTCGGYTTCTGCCTCAACACTCTTGATGTCATGTTCACGCATGTGCTGTAGGAGGTCCGCAATCCAGTCGATGTGCTGCTCTATGGACACCGGCATGTTGCTCAAGACAGAAGGGCTGCCAGGTCCTGTGATCATGAACATGTTGGGGAATCCAGCCGTTTGTAGTCCGAGGTAGGTCTTCGGGCCCTCGGACCACTTTTCTTTGAGCGGCAGACCATCTCTACCGCGAATATCCATCTTGAAGAAGGTGCCCGTCATGGCGTCGAAACCGGTGGCGAATACGATCATGTCGAACTCGAACTCTTGGTCGTCAGTCCGTATCCCTCTGGGAGTGATCTCTTGGATCGGCGAGTGACGAATATCGACTAGCTCGACGTTTKCGCGGTTGTATGTTTCAAAGTAATCGGTATCRAYGAGGGGACGTTTTGAACCGAATGGGTGGTCCGTAGGCATGAGCTTTTCGGCGGTCTCGGGGTCCTGCACCATTTCGCGGATCTTCTTCCGGATAAACTCGGCCATAGTGTCGTTTGCCCTTCTGTCTGTGCTGACGTCTTTGAAGGACGTGCTCAGGAACCTGATCCCACCTTCAGCCCAACTGGCTTCGTATATTTCCAGACGCTCCGCCGCACTTATCTCTAAAGCAGAGCGTTCATCGCGGTCCATGGGAAATCCTCCCGTGGACCACCTCGCCCTCTCCATTAAGTCATCRTAGTTCGGTTTTACCGTTTTCTCTAGAAACTTGCGGTCAATGGTGCCATGGCGCGCGGGAATCGTGTACTGCGGAGTCCGTTGAAACACGGTCAGGTGCTCCGCTTGCCTGGCGATCACCGGGATCGATTGTATACCGCTTGAGCCCGTGCCAATGACAGCCACGCGCTTCCCAGCGAAATCCACTTCTTCATGGGGCCAGCTTCCTGTGTGATACTGCTCTCCCTGAAAGGAGTCCAAYCCTTTGATGTCTGGCACATTGCCTGATGAGATGCACCCGATACCGGTGATTAGGAACTGTGATGTGACACGGTCGCCTTGGTCTGTTTCGACCTCCCAGAGGTTGGCATCCTCTAGGAATCTTGCCGAGGTGACCCGGGTGTTGAACTGAATGTTGCGGCGGAGGTCGAAACGGTCCGCGACGTGGTTCAGGTAGGAAAGAATCTCGGGCTGTTCCGGATACTTGCCACTCCAGTTCCAGTCCTGAAGCATCTCCTTGGAGAATGAGAAGCAATACATGTAGCTCTCGGAGTCGCAGCGTGCACCGGGGTAGCGGTTCCAATACCAGGTGCCGCCGACTCCGTCGCCCGTCTCGTACACTTGGACGGACATACCGTGTTCTTCCCGCAGCTTCCGTAGCATGCCCAATCCGGCAAAGCCGGCCCCTATGACCACGRCATCAAAGTCTGGGTGATTTTCCGAGTTCGCCATTCTGTCCTCCGGGTGCTTGTTCGATTGGTTGAAGGGTCTTGCCAGGGAGCTAGACCTAGYTATTTCGCTGACTGAGCTTTGCTCGTGCTGAAGATACTTGCTTTAACCGCTTTGACAATATGTTGAAACCCTAGCTCGCTGCCTTGAAGCAGCAGTAGAGTGAAGAATCCATGCATCTGGCCGGCGATTCTTTGGATATCAACCGGCACATCAGCTTCCTGCAAACGTGACGAGTAGKCCTCGCCTTCGTCCCGTAAGACATCATGCTCCGCAGTAATTATGACGGCCGGCGGAAGTCCAGAGAGATTTTCGGTGTGCAAGGGAGAGGCGTCCGGCTGTGTGCGGAGGGAGGGGTCTGGAAGGTAATGGTCCCAGAACCAAATCATCCCATCCCGTGTCAGCAGTAGTTGATTTTCGGGATCGGTATATGAGGGACGGTTAAAATCGGCATCGGTGACGGGATAGATSAGCRCYTGYAGYGCWATGGRYGGTCCGYYGYGGTCKCGGGCGCGTATYGYCATSACRGCYGCRAGGTTTCCRCCRGCGCTGTCACCRGCCACGATYARSGGAACCTYTYGKCCCGCGATATCSRTGAKGTGWTKCCCGACCCATTYYAGTGCCGCATATGAATCATCCACCGCAGTCGGGTAGCGATGCTCCGGCGCAAGCCGGTATTCCACCAAGACGACTGCGCAAGATGTTCGCTCCGCGATCTTGCGCGCGACCGTGTCATACTCGTCGATTGAACCTAAGACCCATCCGCCTCCGTGGTAGTAGACCAGAACACCAATGGGATTTTCGAAGGGGACCAGGATCCGGAGCCTGGCTTGGCCGTCCGGTTCCTGGATGTTACGCTCCTCAACACGCCACATCTCCGGCGCAGGGCCGGCAAGTTCTGCCAACTTAGATAACAAGGCGCGGGCCTCGTCGGGTGAGCATTCGTGCAAAGGCTTGCCATCGCCTTCGGCAAGCTGACTAAGTAGACGGACGGTGGAGGAGTCAAGCGCCATAAATTCCCCTATTCATATATTGCTAGTATAGCCAGGAGAGCCAAGCTGCCAGCTTTCCCCCCAACGTTCAACAAAAGCGACTTCTTCCAAAGGCTTGCGCCTAGTTGGCCCGTAGCGGGTCCCATCGGCTGGGAATCCAATCGGTAATAGGGCCATAGTCGTCACGTCATCAGGGATACTGAGCAGTTGTTTGATCTCTTTTTCAAAGCGCGTTTGACGGGTGGTCAAGACGCTGCCCAGCCCGAGTCCACGCGCCGCCAGAAGAATGTTTTGGACGGCGGGAAAGATGGAGGCAGCCGAAGGTGTTGTACCTGGGTCAGCCTGGATGCAGGCTAGGATCAACACAGGAACTTCCTCTATGTGGTCCTCCAGATGTTGGGCGCCGCCGTAGGCCCGCCGGACCTGTGCTGTGAGGTCAGTCCCGATCTCAAACCTAGACCCTGCTCGGTAAAGGTCTCCGATCTTACGCCTGGTCTCCGGGTCTCGAATGACGATGAAGCTCCATCCTTGTTTCGCTCCACCCGATGGCGCCTTGACGGCGGCCTCCAGCAACCGGTTGATGAGTTCGTCAGGGACCGGATCAGGCTTGAAATAACGAATACCCCTTTGGGTGTCGATAGCCTCGAACAGGTCGATTTTCTCAGGCATGTACTTCTCCCTTGTTATTTGCCTTCYCGGATGAAGTCTGATACCCGCTCCGCGATCATCATTGTGGTCACGTTGGTGTTGGCTCGGATGCAGTCTGGCATTATCGACGCGTCGACAATTCTCAGATTTTCCATCCCGTGGACCCTGCCATATTGGTCCACAACTGCCATTTTGTCTGAGCCCGGTCCCATCTTGCAGGTGCCTGAGATGTGCTGGCCGGTGGTTGCCTCGCGCAGCATATAGGCGTCCAATTTCTCGTCGGAAGACAGTTCATCATCTGTCGGCTCTATCCGGGATTCGATGATGTCAGTGAACTTTTCATGCTGGCCAAGAGACACACATAGCCGCACAGCCTCTCTCATTCGCCTCAGATCTTCGTCGTATTGGAGATACCTGTAGTCCAAAGACGGTTGTTCATCGGGGTCGCTGGATGTGAGGCGCAACTCTCCAGCGCTAAGTTGCAACTCCAGAGAAGCCAACATCCTTATGCCCAATGGAGGCACGTCCCCTACGCCTCGATAGTTTCGATCAGTCGCATAGGACTGCATGAAAATCAAGAGGTCGTTACGCACGTCTGACCCTTCCGCAGTCCACCGAAGAATCGTCTGGACCCTGGGAGCAAAGCCGTCAAGAGGGTAGTCCGGTTTGGTCTGCCAGGTGGTAAACACCATGGGATGATCGCGGAGGTTCTGTCCCACGCCGGGCAATTCGTGAATCACCGGTATTCCAATCTCCCCGAGATTGTCTGCCGGTCCGACGCCTGAAAGCAACATGATATGCGGAGAGCCGATGGCCCCGGAGCTCAAGATAACCTCTCCGGCATCAACGGTAAATCGTTCACCTCCGCTCTCCACTTCCACGCCCACGGCCCGCTTGCCTTCGAAGATGATCTTACGGGTTACACAGTTTGGTCTGATGGTCAGGTTCAAGCGATGACGTGCCGGGTTCAAGTAACCCAAGGCCGTGCTGAATCGGATCCCGTTGGGGTTATTCAKTGGCACCGGCCCCACGCCGCTGGCATCAGGTGCATTGTGGTCAGGGCTGTCCGCAAATCCAGCCTCCCTGCAGGCCTCGTAGAATGCGGTTTGGTCCGGCCTCATTTCGTCTGGTTTGAACCGCCGGACGATGATTGCCCCYTCCGAACTATGGAAATCGTCGTCTGGAAAGTCTGGGTCCGCCTCAACCTTGCGGAAATACTGAATCAGGTTGGGGAACGCCCATTCGTCGTTGCCCATGGCGGCCCAAGAGTCATAATCCTCCGGCACGCCTCTTAAGAAAACTTGGCCGTTGATGGCGCTGGAACCTCCGGTAACCCTACCTCTAGGCACCAGCATCGGTGGCGCGGTATCACTTGCCTTGCCAAGAAATTGCCAGTTATGGTCACTGGTCATGATGTCAGTGGCGGTGGCGTACCCGAACTTTACTTCWTCGGGCAAGTGCTCAAAGTCGGGGTAGTCGGGCCCAGCTTCCAGCAACAACACGGAATGATCCGGGTCTTCGCTGAGTCTGGCGGCCACTATGGAGCCGGCTGACCCCGCTCCAACAATCACTGTGTCGTACTTCACTTTTACCTTCCTGTATGTCAGCGTGCCTTGATTTGAGGATCTGGTCACTAGACTCAGAACAGGCTTGGATAATAGAAGCACATTTTCAGCGTGTCAATCTTGAGAAGAAACTTGGCGATACACGTTGACTATAGGGTCCTCCACCCGATGGGAGGCCGGTGTTTTACCCGTTGGAGAAGCGCATCCTAAAGCCCCGCGGAGCAACACTGACGAAGGACAAAGAGACCCTTCGCTTCACTCAGGGTAACTGCTCGCAATAGGTGGTCTCTGCGGGGTGCCCGTTCGACAGGCCCAGGATAAAAAGCGAGCCGGGTATCCTGAGGTAGATTAACTGCCAATTAGCCGTATGAAACTACGCTGCTARMAACACRATTAACCTGCGTTCTCGGTGTAGWTCGACYCTACTCCATCTCCCAATACCCATATTTTGTTGCCTTCAGGTATTACTTTGTTGGGCGTTGAAAATTGGGTCACAAAATTGGCCGATGTGGCTTAGTGGACGGGGAGACGGAGTAGAACCCGACGGCCCACTCCAGGGGCTTGTCGAGGGATACCGCCAGCCCTTAGGCGTCCACGTTATTGGATTCCAGTACCCAAGAACCGACAGGGCGCACCCAGAAGGTACGCACATCAATATCGMCCTCTATCAGTTCAAACTCTTGAACCATCAGTCAATGRAYCGTGGCATGGTCTTCCTCCAACGATATGTCGGTCTGATACCTATTCGCATAGCCTCGAGTCTGATGCTATCCTTGGATAACTTTATTTCCAGGTGTTTAAGTAGGAGGTAACTATGAGGTATATGATTCGAGACGTGTTCACATGTAAACGCGGTAAAGTTCCCGAATATTTGGAGATGTTAAAAATAGTTATTGGCGCCTTGAAGGCCGCTGGCGTTACGGAACACAAAGTGTATGCGGATATCGCTGAATCTATGGATACAATATTCCACGAGATGGAAGTTGACAGCCTCGATGCATATTTCGAGCTGGAAAGAGGATTTTTTGTGGACATGGATGCTGAAACTAAGGGTTTAGTCGATGCTTACAATGACGTCACTGTTTCTGGTAGACGGGAAATATTTGAGGTTTTAGATATTTAGCGCAGTAGAAAATCTGCTGAAGCGGGAGTAGTCAAAAAAGTTCGGCCACGTTTCGCCGATCAGCATAAAAAGAAAGCCCTCAGATTTTTGGTCTGAGGGCTTTTGGGTGCCTAAAATTGGCAGGAACGGGAGGATTCGAACCCCCGGCCACTGGTTTTGGAGTTCTGCGTGGCCTGTATTTCCCTGTCACATTGCATCCCATTTAGTGCCGTTTCGTAGCTAGAATGGCCGGTCTACTTCCTGACTAGCACCGTTTAGTACCACTTGGTTACGGGGATTTGGTCGGCTAAATGTCGGCAAACTTATCGCTAAAAGACTACTTGATGTACCAGTGGCAAGATTCATACAGGACGTTTATCCACCAACCGTATAGAACCGAATATGAATCTGGGTATTTTTTTGCTCCCGGTCGAACGTTCAGGAAAGAAAATTCGTGATAAAGCGTCAGTTGATTGAATAGCTCCGAACCACTAGCGTCGTAGAACCCTGGATAGTGCTCTGGGCTCTGACAAAGTGCTAATACAGACTCAAATGTTGTACCTGAAATATTTTCAAGTAACGGTTCATCGCGGATGGTCGCCGGAGGGTAAAGCTTAAACAGCTCCCCATGTTCAATTTCGGTGTAACCATCCGGCGGGTAAATTGCCCACTCAGTAGAATCCGGCGATACATCTAGGACGACTTCACGCGCAACAATTCCTTCTTGGTCGTACCAACGTTGACCGCCAAGATACTCCTCGATTGAGGAATAAGGCTGGACTAGCCTATATCCATCGGGCTTCTCAGATTCGATGGCTCCTAGTTTTGTGGTCCTTTTACCAATGAGGAATTTGTACCAATTCTCAGTGGGGTTCGTTATTCGGGCTATATAAGAGCAACACTGGCGGTATTCATCTATGTAATAGGTCTCGTATTCGATGGTAAGCGGAAGTTCGGGGTTCGGTTTGATGGGAGTGGCAGTAGCGGCAACGATAACTTCTTTCGTCGGAACAAGAGCAATAGTCGCCGTGGGTACAGCTGCGGAAGTAGGTTCGCGGGTCGCGGTCGGTAGGACTGCCCGCTCTTCCTCCAATCGTGCCTCCACCGTGGCATCCACTGCCCGTTCTTGGGCGACTCTCGCTTCAACTGTTGCATCTATATCGAGAGTGGGTTCAACCACAGCTGTGGCGTCGATACTGGGGGTAGGTTCTGCAGGAGTAGGTGTAACGGTAGAACAAGCAAGTATAAAGGTTCCAATCAGTACCGCTAGAACTACTGGTACCCTCATTCCAGCTACTCCGTAGTCGCATTGTTCGAATATCAYGTCGTGAGAAAAGGTAGCAGTGATTCCAAAAAAGCCTCTGGGTCTTCTACTTGAGGTATGTGTCCCAGCCCGGGCAGAATCACTCTCTTGGAGTTGACTATGTTGTTGTGCAGCAGGTCTTTGCCTTCCTGGAATCGGCGGTCAAAATCCCCATATAAAMCCATCGTTGAAGATGCTTGAATTCTGGGCAGTCGAGCCATGATGTTGTAGTGGGCTAAGGACTCCCACAATTTGCCATACCATAAGCCGGCCTTAGTCCGAAGTTGGTTGCTGGCATCCAGCCATTCTTGGCGCGGGTCGGCGAATGTGGTGGCGTCTATCAGCGTTTTCAAGGTCTGGTGAGTCGGCATCCCTTGCGCATCGATTTGTGCACCTTTTCTAAACCRCTCTTTGGCTGTATATACATCCCATACAGGGCACCCCACCAAGACAAGCTTGTCCACCCTTTCAGGGAAACTCGCWGCAGTCTCAATGGCGAGTACCGCGCCGACCGAATTGCCGACGACGTGCGCTCGGTGGATGTTCAGAATCTGACAGGCTTGGTCAAGCGCTTGGGCATAATCAGGAATACCGAAGTGACGGGAGGGCTTGTCAGAATCGCCGTGCCCCATCATATCGAAGGCATAGCACGCGAAGCTCTGGCTCAAAGTTTCGAGGACCCTCTCCCATGCCCAAAYCGATGTGCCAGCCGGGTGCAGCAATATGACRGGRTACCCRGAGCCCTTTTTTACGAAATGCATGTTTCCGGAAGGGGTTGTAACAGTATCGGTAAGGTCACGGCGTACGAACATAAAGTTCTTCTCCAATCCAAGCTTAGAATCTCTGGTTATTTCCTTCCCAGTACCGAATCGTCGCTGGGGTCTGGTCGGCAAAATGTCGGCAAATGTAAGTGCGCCATCTGCTAGCTAGTCAGTARGGTTACGCCCTTACCCAAGTTGCAATCTCGACACGCCGCTACGAGATTGCCGTCATCATTAGAACCATCCGAAACCCGTGGTATCACATGGTCAACGTGGAGTTGCACACCATCATTTTGTGGGCTCCGACCGCAATAGACACAACTAAAGCCATCCCTACGAAATATCCTGAATCTTTGGCTGGCAGAGATAGGAGTTTTCCTGGGTTTTGCACCTTTAGTTGAAAGTTCTTGGACAGGCGAGTGAGCGGAAGTTTTACTGGTTAACCATCGGTCTGTAGATTGGTCATCTAAAACAACCCAGCTATCCCCGTAGCTTCTAGCCTTAGGTTCGATGATGTCATCGAGCCATTCTTCCTGCTCTAGATAGATAGTGACTGCGTTGAAACCTGGTTTCAACGACTCCCAATAATCATCTAACTGGTATAACCGGAAGCCTCTAGTGGTTTCCCTAAGCTGACTTGGGGAAGTGTCTTGTAACTGACGGAACCCCTGAACAACCGATTTCGCGATTATTGGGCCACCGCTCCACTTCATCCAAACGATGYCACCTATACCGATTCGGCCCCAAGGGGTAGGTAGTTTAGAGACATGTGTCTGAGTAAATACGCCTACTTCCGGGCGTTCAGATGACCCAGCAACGTAATCTTCCCGTCTAATCACTACATGCTGCATTTCAACCTATTACCTGCCTGTCGCCATCAACCACCACACCATTACCTTCCTTGAGCCGATGGGCGTTCTCCACCAACAGCCTCAATGTCTCGTCAGACAGGTGCTTAGTGGTCTGTCAGTGACACTGTGGGCAATGTCCAGCTGCTGTGGTGACCTGCCGAAGCCCCGGTCCAGCAGCATCTCAATGGCCTTCAGCTGGTCGGCTGGCCGCGCCTGCTGGCCCTTCCTTGGCCTGGAGCCTTCCTGCACCGGTACGCTGGGCATGACGCCCCTGGCTATGGACACCAGGGCATCAACAAGCTCCTTGCCACCATCAGTGGTCTCAAGTACATAGCCAGCAAGGTCCATAGTGCCTTTGGGCCTGCCACTAGGGTTGCCACTCTGGCCTGGCTTCCAGGGGCTTAAGTTGTTATTAGTGTTGTTAGCAGTGGTCATGATGTGCGCTCGGATACAAGAACGATTGCTGCAGTTTTCCGGTAAGAGATTAGCCATGCTCCAGCTGTTAGGTGTTGCTTCCACTTCTTGGAAACATCGACAGAAAGGTTAGGGATTTAATGTGATGTCTATCCCCAAAATCACTATTGGTGTGACCGGACGGTTTCCGGCTATTGTGTCGGCCAACGAGATAGCGTTCGCTACCTCCTGACCCTGCGTTATACGGCCGAATATGGTGTGGAGTCCGTTCAAATGAGGCGTTGGCACTGTGGTCACGAAGAATTGGCTGCCGTTGGTGTTGGGGCCTGAGTTGGCCATGGCCAATTTGCCTGGCTCGTCGAAGATCAAGCTTGCAGCGAGTTCGTCTTGGAACTTGTAGCCGGGGCCATGCATGCCGGTTCCGGTCGGGTCTCCGCCTTGGATCATGAAATTCGGAATAACCCTGTGGAAGATCATATCGTCATAGAACCCTTGATTGGCCAGGAAGACGAAATTATTCACCGTGACCGGCGACCGTTCCGCGAATAGCTCAAATTCTATATTACCCATGCTGGTCCGGATGACGGCCGAGTAATTGGCCGCTGGGTCGATACTCACCGGCGGGGCGTTGGAATATTGGGGAATCAGGACGCCGCCCACGTCAACCAATTGATTGGCTGGAGCGGCAGTGGCCGCCGGGCTGGAACCCGGGGTCGATGGAGGCTGCAATGTTGGGGTTAGGACTTCGATTGGCTGCTTCACTGTGGGCGCAGGGCTAGGTGTATAGATGGGCCTCGTTGTAGGTGTCGGGTAGGGAGCGTACGTCGGCATGGGCGTRAGAGTGGGGGTTGGTGCYGGCGTCTCGGTGGGAGCTAGTGTGTGCGCTGGCGTCGCCGTACATGCCAACGCCATCAGCACGACGATGGACAGCAGGACATGCACGAGAAGTGCTAGTGATATGGAAGATAGGTAGCGCATGGGTTACTTGCAGAGGCTCACTTGCCGGTGCGGGCATCCGTCGTTACGACTGTCGTAAGGCTCGACACCTCCATCCGAGTTTAAAAATAACAATGTAATAATCACGACAATTAAGGCGACGAAGCATAAACCAAAAATCTAGCCGACAACCCAGGGCTCACCCTGGCCATTGGGTTGAAACGAGCCATCTCTTACACCTCTTTTACCACCAGGCCCATCAGTGCTTGGGCCTGGAGCGGGGACTGGTGCCGTAGGTGGAGGCGGCGACGGGACTGGTGCCGCGATTTCCTGAGGTGGAAAGGTAAATTCTCTACCCGCAAACCGACCCCAGTCACCCACCCTGTAATCTATGCCGGGATGATTGTAGCGGGGTCGTCCCATTCATAACCACAGCCGCCATTGCTACGTGCAGGGCTACACCGCCATCTTGGGGTCTTGGTCAGTCTGCTGTCACCTTTGGCTCCACATTTTGGGCAGTYSRAWYGCRTYSRWMWKYRMCTAATCRTCRAAYCCYGATATRCCKGMRATYAYAGTCCAWAGTTCCAGGCTAAGTTCGGTGTTGCTGGAGAAGTACCCGATGGCCCACGGTTAGGACTTGCCCCGCGATACCGATAACGCTTCGGCCGCTATATCAGTCACTTTTGGGGTATCCTTGGCCATGGAATGCAAAGTGGTACAGGAGGTCTAATGTATATCGTTAATGTTCCAATCCAAATAAAGGAAGGGTTCAAGGAACAGTTTGTAGCTGGAATAAAAGAGAATGCTAGTCATGCCCAAAACGACGAACCAGGATGCCTACAATTTAACGTTATCCAGGACGCGAACGATATCAACAGAATATGGGTTTATGAGGTTTATAAGGACGAGGAGGCATTCAAGGCTCATCAACAATCGCCCCATTATCTGAAATTCAGGGGTATGGCCGATGAATGGCGAACTGATGCCTCAGCCCAGGGCGCCGGAAGAGGTTGCGTTAATATCTGGCCACCCGACAATGAGTGGTCGTAACCGGTTGCTGGAGGAAAAAAGCCTAAGCATCAAACCCGGAAATCCCTATAATCCCACTCCAGAGTTGCATGCTGAGTTCTGGGTTGGTGAAGAAGAAGCCAACTGCCCAARGGTAGGATCTCCAGGGACTCGGCAAGCACACTCTCTAACCCCACCCAGTGACCTTCACGTGACTAGATGATACGTCCGACAAAGGCATAATCAGTGAATCCTAGATTATTACTAATATTAGCTGCTATCGGATTGTCACTGGCTCTCGCTCTGTGGCTGAAAGACCGCTACGACCGGCTCTGGGGGCCATGGCTGAAAGACCGCTTCGGGCGGCGTTAATCGTCGAACCCTGATATTCCAGAAATCACCATAATGAGATTGTTCCACCGAACCAGCGCGGACGCCGCAACGTTGATTTTGAGAGATGGCTTCAAAGATAGAGCCGACTCGACTGGGACTAATCTCGGGTTCTACGACCAGATTCCAGAAATCAAAGCCGTGTGGTTTGCCGACGCCCCGTTGGATGGCGATGAAGGCAGACAGCTCTTGCTAGAAATCCCTGATGAAGTCGCCCAGAAAGTGGATAAGACTGTCCGTACGGGGTTATGGGGGCGCAGTTCCTTGGTGACTAGGTCTAACGCTCAAGATGGGCCGCCAGAAGTCGTTGAAGAAGGCAAAGCCTACCAGGAATTCATTATCCCCGCGGAAATCGCGAACCAGTATGGCCCGCCAACGGACATCACTGACTTAGCAGATATATTTTAGTCAACGAACCCTGATATCTCAGAAATCACCGTCCAAAGTTCCAGGCTTAGTTCGGTGTTGCCGAAGTTTGGGGGACGACGTGGGGGACAGACTCACAGCCGTTTCTTGCGCCAGCGCGGGCCAATCAACTAGGCAGGGCGAAATACCTCACGACGAAGATTTCCTTACTTCGGTCATCCAGAGCGGAACGTATTAAGGCGATACATTCCCGTCGCAAGATTGTGTCAAC
>NVWX01000023.1 GCA_002746355.1 Dehalococcoidia bacterium
GCCGCGGGCGACGAGGTCGGAGTGTCCGCTTGGATACCGGTCGACCAAACCATGATCWCSRAMKWSGRACKGGTCAMGNNCKWTMCCNAKMCGNKGMATNATCKANTCMKGASYSRGSWRSRKCSAANCGSWMCSKMTGGNKSCRCNCAYSGSYTWCSGSKTSCTSRMYKTYKSCYKGSTNRCYSRCWKGCKMSWYGMCGSGNATGGKCNSYGRYCSMCANYGSGCNRCSGRMGWGMWYRRGSWTKWSMYCMRCYASSGCATGGACTAYATGCGCCTGGGCCGCCCCATCATCGGCGATRAGCCGGACCCGGARCAGCACCCYTTGTTCCACAACGTCAACCGYGGAAAACTKAGCATCGCCCTGAACACCACCAAACCCGAGGCCATYGAMCTGATCAAAGCATTGGTGGCCCACTGCGACGTGGTCATCGAGAATTTCTCGCCGGGCGTCATGGACCGGCTGGGGATCGGTTACGATGTCATTTCGGGCATCAAGCCTGAGATCATCATGGCGTCCATCTCGTCCAACGGCCAGACCGGACCCCTCCGGGACCTGAGGGCCTATGCTCCGTCGATCGGTGCGCTGGCAGGCCTGGACAGCACCATGGGTTACGAAGGAGAAAGGCCGCTGGGGCTGAAGCACGCTTACGCAGATATCGCCGGCGCACTGCATTCGGTATTCGCCATCGTCTCGGCTTTGCATCAGAAAAAACAGACCGGACGCGGCCAATACATCGACGTCTCGATGCTCCGCGCCACGGTCGCAACCATGGGCGCGGGCTTGATGGAATACGAGATGACGGGTCGTGTAATGGGCCCCAAGGGCAATCACGACCCGGTGATGGCGCCCTACGGCAACTACCCCTGCCAAGGCGACGATGACTGGGTTTCGATAGCCGTCCGTACCGAAGAAGAGTGGCAGGGACTGAAAACAGCTATGGGCAGCCCTTCATGGTGTGAAAAAGAACAGTTCGCCAGCCGCTATTCCCGGCTGGGAAACCGCCGGGAATTGGACGAAAACCTCTCTACGTGGACACGGGAGCGGACAGCCGGCGACATCACTGAATTGCTACARTCCCACGGTGTGGCTGCCATACCGGTGATGGGCGCCGAGGACCGGCTCTTCAACCCACATTTCCAGGAACGAGGCCTTTATTCCGACATCGACCACCCGGCACTGGGAACGGAGCCCATCTACAACATCATGTGGAACCTAGACCGTACGCCCCCGTCCATCCGGCGCCATGCTCCGCTACTGGGCGAGCACAATCAGCAGATATTCGGAGGCCTTCTCGGCATCGATAAAGAAGAGATCGCCCGACTGGAAGAACAAGAAGTTCTCTGGTAGCGTAGCCCTAATCTGCCAGCTAAAGCTCTAGAGGTAAAAATGGCAACAAAAGATGAACAACAAAGGGTCATGGAGACCCTGCCTGAGGTAGAAGGGATCACGCCCGAGATGATCGCCAACGCCAAAGCGATGATCGGGACCCGTCTGCGCACCGAAAACTTCATTCGGGACGCTTCCGTGGGGTCGATGATCAATTTCGTGAACGGCATCGGCGACAGCAATCCCATATTTCGGGACCAGGAGTATGCCTCTTACTCCAAATATGGCACCATGATCGGCCACCCTTGCGCGCCCTTCATGCGGCACTGGTCCGGYAGGACCCGGTGGGGCCTTCCTGGGGTCCATGGGTTCTTCGCTGGGGCCGACTGGGAGAACTTCCGCCACATACGTCCCGGCGACGCCATCAACTGTATCGAAAGGGTGCTGGACGTTCAGGAGAAGCACAGCGAGTACTCCGGTACCCTGGTTATCCAATTTGTCGAAACGATCTACACCAACCAACGCGACGAGATGATCTCCAGGGTCGTGGGATGGTGCACCCGCCACCAGCGCCGCGCCGCTCGTGAGCAGGGCAAATATTCTGATGTCCCCAAGCGCCACGAGTACACCCCCGAAGAACTGGAAGAGATCGACCAACTGGTCCTCAGYGAAAAGGCCAGRGGYGGCMACACCCGYTATTACGAAGACACCCATATCGGCGATTCGATAGACACTGTCCTACGCGGACCCTTGTCGCTGCAGGACATGACCGCATTCCTGGTCGGCACCGGCCGCTCCAGCGCCCACGGCGTGCTGCTCCGCGAGGCCCTGCGCCACCCCGACCACTTCTTCCGCAACCCTGAGGCGGGCGGTGGACTGGAATACACCGGCATCGGTCACTTGAGAGATTCGGTAGCCGAGGCGGTGGGAGTACCAGGCGCCTACGATTACGGGCCTCAGCGGGTGTCCTGGATGGGCACGCTGCTCACCAACTGGATGGGAGATGACGCCTTCTTGAAGCGCCTGCGGGTCGAATGCCGCCGCTTCAACGTCTATGGCGACACCCAATACCTGAAGGGCAAGGTGATCGGAAAGCACATCGAGAACGGCTCGCCGCTAGTGGACCTTGAGATCTGGGCCGAGAACCAGCGCGGCCAGGTAACCGCCCCCGGGCAGGCGACTGTCATGCTGCCCTCCAAGGACCCGCGCGTGCCCTGGTTCACCGACGGCAGCAGCCTCCAACTGCGCTCTGTCACACACAGCGAGGGTATGCCTCCGATCCTTCCTTTGTGAACCGGACCTGCGGACCGATAACGGCGAAATCTGAACGTCAGGCCAGATCGATATGAACTCGTCTGAAAATACCTCCCCCACCGCCATGGGCGGACTGAAGGTGCTGGAGATATCCAGCATGGTCTCCGCGCCGTTCTGCGGGAAGCTCATGGCTTCTTTAGGGGCCGAAGTCATCAAGATAGAGCCGCCCAAGACCGGTGACCCCTCCCGSCGSCGYGGWCCCTTYCCCGGCGAYGTTCCCCATCTGGAACGCAGCGGTATGTTCCTCTATCTGAACACCGGGAAACAATCGATCACGCTGGACCTAGACGACCATCAAGGCCGGGAGATCCTTTGGGAATTGACCGGGAAAGTGGACGTCTTGATCCACGACCTGCCGCCGTCCAAAGCCTCCGAACTGGGAATCGGGCAAGAACGGCTGGCCGAAGCTCGCCCAGACTTGATCGCCGCCGCCATCACCCCGTTCGGCAGCACCGGCCCCTACTCAGAATACGTAGCCAACGACGTCAACATCTTCCACGCCGGGGGGGAGGGCAATTTGCTGCCAAACGGCCTGGCCCTGGACGTTTTTCCCGACC
Organism: Dehalococcoidia bacterium; assembly: GCA_002746355.1. Taxonomy (GTDB): domain Bacteria; phylum Chloroflexota; class Dehalococcoidia; order Lucifugimonadales; family UBA3495; genus UBA9611. Next base: position 3,200 of record NVWX01000023.1, read on the forward strand.
GGGCGCCGCTGGCCGCCGGCAGCATGATGGGCTCATATCAGGGTGGACTCTCCGCCGCAGTGGGCCTCTGCGGGGCGATCTACGCCAAGATGGGTGGGTCTCCCGGCCAGTTCATCGACTGTTCGACGCAAGAAGCCGAGTTGACTATCGGGTACATGCCGCTTCAGCGATTGGAATCCGAAGGCGTCGAAGAGGACCGTTTTACCCGCTTCTTCCGAGTCGGGGGAGTCATGCCGGCCAAAGACGGACACGTGGAAATATTGACATTGGAGCCCAGGCAATGGGAAAACCTGGGACATTTTCTGGGTGATCCCGATTGGGCTTCCCCAGAGAGGTTCCAARACCCGACGACCTATGGCGCCGAGATCAACCGCAACATGCGGGAATGGACCGCCGATAAGACCAAGGACTGGCTGTATCACGAAGGCCAGGCCGCCGGCGTGCCTGTCGCCCCGTTCTACACACCGGGCGAGGTGTTTGAGAGCCCTCACCAGCGTGAGCGAGGGTTCTTCGTCTCAGTGGACCATCCTGAAGCCGGGACTTATGACTACGCTGGACCTCCCTACCGCATGTCGGAAACCCCTCCGGTCCTCGACCGTGCTCCACTGCTGGGAGAACACAACCTAGAAGTGCTCGGATCTCTGGGATACACAACGGATGAGATCGTTTCGTTGGCCCGTTCGGGGGTGATCTGATGTCCGACGCACCGGGTCCGCTGTCCGGGATCAGGGTCGCTGATTTCTCGACCCACGCCGCCGGTCCGTTTGCCGGGCTAATGATGGCGGAGATGGGCGCGCAAGTCATCAAGATCGAAAGTTCCGCGCGGTTGGACATCACGCGRCGGCCCCACCCGATGTACGGCAAGCCGGCGCCCAGCTTCGAACAGGTCAATGCCAATAAGATGTCGGCCTGTTTGAACCTGAAAGAGCCACGTGCCATAGAACTGGCCCTGGAACTGGCCAAAGTTTCAGACCTGGTGCTGCAGAGCTTCCGCCCCGGAGTGTTTGACCGCTTGGGCTTCGGCTACGAGGCGCTGAGGAAAGCGAAACCGGACATCATCCTGGTTTCCCTCTCATCCAACGGACAAGGTGGGCCGGAGTACAATTACGCCGGCTACGCCCCCTTGTTCGCTGCAATCGGCGGTCTGGGTCACCTCACGGGTTACCCCGACGGCCCCCCTGTTGAGCTTCGCCACGGCATGGACCACACCGGCGGAATGTTGCTCGCCTTCACCGCGGTGGCCGCCCTCTGCGCCAAACGGCGGACAGAACTCGGTCAGCATGTAGACGTTTCGGTTAGAGACCTGGGCTCGTCTTTCATCGGCCAGTCGTTGCTGGAATATGCCATGAACGGACGCGAGACCCTTCGTCAAGGCAATAGGGACGACTCCGCGGCGCCGCAAGGCGTTTACCGATGCCAGGGCGAGGACGAATGGGTCAGCATCTCTGTGGGATCACAGGAAGAATGGAGGGGCTTTGTCGAAGCCATGGACAGCCCTCAGTGGGCCGAGGGCGATAAGTTTKGCGATGCCTTCCGCCGCTGGAAACACCACGACGAACTTGATGTCCTGATCCAAGAATGGACCGCTAAACATACGCCCAATGAGGTCACGGAAAAGCTACAGTCGCACAAGGTCCCATCGTTTCCGTCGCTCTCTCCCAGTCAGTTGAGGGCCGAYCTCCATCTGGAAGCAAGGGGAGCATTCCCGACCATCACCCATCCGGAGAAGGGCGAGATGCGCGCCGTCGTTCCACCGTGGCGCTTCTCAGAAACGCCGTCACGTATCGACCGATGGACTCCGGATTTGGGCGAACACAACATGGACGTGTTCCACGGYATCCTTGGACTCCCAAGATCTGAGGTCGAAACCTTGGAGGCCGCCCAGGTGATCTGGTAGGACACCAGGACTAGCTAGATGGGCCAGCCTTCAACCGATATATCGACCCGGTAGCCTTCCGAGTCATAGATCATGCTTTCACCGACGGCGGCCGCCGAGTTGGCCACGGCGGTGGTCTCGGCTATCTCCTCGATCTGGTTGATGCTGTCCACCTGGAAGCCGAAGTGATTGATCCCCCAGGGCATCTCGGACCGGCTGATCAACGCTACGCCGACGTGGCCGTCTGAAAGATAGATCGTACCGTTCGGCCCGCGGGATTTCTCTTCCATCCCGAATACCTTTTTGTAGTATTCGGCTTCCTTGTCGCGGTCCTTCACGTTCAGGGCGATGTGGCGGATCCTTGGACGCTCCATGAGGCTGCTCCTTGGGAAAAAATTCTGCGGGGCAGATTCCGGGCGGTTGCGGACGGTTGACTGGAGCGAGTATAGCGGCCACGAACTTGCCAGGCAATCAAAGCGGTGCGAATTTTACCCGTTCGTACGCCTGGCTTGTCAGTGGGAGTGACCCAGTCTATCATGTCCCTGACCTCGCCCCGATCCAGCCTGCCTAGCTTGGAGTGCAAGCTGATACCTCCTTTTAGGATGCAYGAGCCCGAGACCGTCGCCGACGCCGTGTCCCTGTTGGGACAGCACGGCGACGATGCTTCGCTATATGCCGGTGGGACCGAATTGCTGTTGGCCATGAAAGAGGGTCTGCTGCGGTACGGACATCTGGTCAACCTCAAGACARTCTCCGGATCAGAYCGGCTCGACTACGACACGTCYTCCGGCGAACTGCATATCGGCCCAGCGGTCACCCACAGGGCCTTGGAACTTTCTCCCGAAGTAGCGGCCAACTTTCCCCTGATCACCCAGGCTGAATCCAAAGTGGCCAACGTTCGGGTGCGCAATGTAGGCACACTCTGCGGCAACCTCTGCTTCGCCGAGCCCCACTCCGACCCGGCGACGTTCCTGCTCCTCTACAACGCMCGCGCCGAGCTGCAAGGTTCCAGTGGCGCCAGGACTGTCCCAGTCGAGCAACTGGCCGCGGGTCCCTACGAGACCTGTTTGGAAGAAGGTGAGATTCTCACCTCAGTTTCCGTGCCTCAGTTCGGCCCGGACATGAAGGCGGCCTACCAGAAGTTTGGCTACCACCAGCGCCCGACCATCGGACTGGGGGTGGCCGTCAGGCTGGAGAACGATGCAGTTGCCGAAGCACGCATCGCCGTGGGCTCCGTGGGCCCCAAGGCATTGCGCGTGCCAGAAGCCGAAGAATTGTTTCTGGGCAAGACCGTCCCCGACATCTTGAGTCCTGGGGCATCGGTGCTGGACGAGGCCGGCAGACTGGCCGCCGAAGCGGCGCAGCCGATGGATGAYCTACACGGCGCAGCCGACTACAAAGAGCATTTGGTCCGCGTCTTACTGGAACGCGTATTTGCGGAAGCCGTGGGAGCAGCCCCTACGGCCCAACGCTCTGCGGCTTAGACGGCCMGAGGGAGTATCTTGTCGATCAAACACCAGGATGGGACCATCCCTATCGAGCTAACCGTCAACGGACGGGAAGTCTCCTTGGAGATACAACCCCAACTGATGCTCCTGGACCTCCTCCGTGACCGGCTGAGCCTCAAGGGCGCCAAACGTTCCTGTGACCTGCAGGTATGCGGCGCCTGCACTATCTTGGTCGATGGCAAAGCGGTCAGTTCGTGTACCTACCTGGCATACGAAGCCAGGGGCGCGGAAGTGCTCACCATAGAAGGCTTGGCCGACGGCAACACACTTCATCCCATGCAACAGGCCTTCATCGACAACGGGGCCTTCCAGTGCGGGTTTTGCACCCCTGGAATGATTCTGGCCGCCAAGTCGCTKCTGGACGAAACGCCCCGGCCCAGCGAGGAAAAAGTCAAAGAATACATGGAAGGCAACATCTGCCGCTGCACCGGCTACCGGAAGATCGTCGAAGCCATCCTGGACGCCGCCGACAAGTCCGGGATTTGAATCAGTTTGAGCGGTATGAGAAATCGAGTCGTGGCGCTCATGGGCCCAGGACTTTGAGAAGTGGTAATCGCAGTTAGCGAAATTATTAACTTAAATAATCTTAAAGCCTACAAGATTCACTTCGCCGTATCCGATGGTCGCGATGAGCCTTTGGATGTGTTTGTTCGCGACCGGGAGGAATGGAAAGGCTGGAACAGTTCGCGCAAAGGAGCCGACGATTTTAGTAGAAGGTATATTTTTAGTTTAATTCGTTACTACCATCACGCCGATAAATGGTTGTTCGGTGGGATATTTGAGGTTATTGAAAGAAGGCCTAAATCGTACAAAGTCGCTTTAGTCGATGACTCTAAGGAATATATCGGGCGGTTGCTGATTCATTATAGAGATCCTGGGTACAGAGGCCGGGCTTTTTATTTAGAAAAGCACTTTGCCAAACTCGAGGTATCCCAAATATTCGAGGAAACTTACGGTGGGGAAGCGTTCTGCGGGTACGGAAATATTAGCCACAAGTTTTCGAACCTGGAATCTATATTCAAGCGAAACCAAGAAGACTCGAAATCTCCGCTTGAGAATGTTAGAGGAATTTACCTGATTGCTGATACTAGCAATGGGAAAATGTACGTCGGGTCCGCCTATGGAGACGAAGGTATATGGGCGAGATGGTCTTGCTATTTCCGGACCGGCCACGGGTATAACGACGAGCTCACGAAACTGATAAAAAGCAACGGGATCGGCTATGCGCGGAAAAATTTCCAGTTTTCACTCCTCGAGTTTCGGTCAATGAAAACTGATAACAAAGTTATTTTGGACCGAGAAAGTTACTGGAAGCAGGTACTTCGAACAAATGAATTTGGGTATAACAAGAATTAGTGGTTTGAAGAACCGAATTCTTACCGACATTTAGGGGTAGAGCATGGATATCATCGGAGTATCAGTACCCAGGATCGACGGGGTGGACAAGGTCACCGGCCGCGCGGCGTATGTGGGRGACCTGGAAGTATCCGGAATGCTCCACGGCAAGATCCTGCGCAGCCCGCTGCCCCATGCTGTGATCACCGGTATCGACACCAGCGAGGCCTTGAAACTGCCCGGCGTGGCGGCGGTGCTAACGAGGGCCGACCTGGATGGGTTGGACCCGTTCTACGGCGCGGTGGTGCGGGACAGACCCTTCATCGCCACCGACAAGGTCCGCTACCAGGGGGAGCCGGTGGCCGCCGTGGCTGCCGTGGACCTGGCCACCGCGGAAGAAGCCCTCGATCTTATTCAAATTGAATACGAGGAACTGCCGGTGGTCTCCGATACTGTTGCGGCCCTGGCTGGAGCCGGAACAACCGTCCATGATACTAATCTCTGCAACGAGAGCGGCTATGAGTGGGGCGATGTGGATGACGCCTTCGCCAAGGCCGACCACGTGTTCGAAGACACCTTTACCTTTCCCATGGTTTACCACTACGCCATGGAGCCCCACGCCGTTATCGCCGACTACTCCAGCCAGGGCATCATCGTCTGGTCAACCGCCCAGCACCCATTCTTGGTGCGGGAAGACCTGGCCCGTATGTTTGGCTTTCAGTTGCAACAGGTGCGGGTGGTTGTCCCCTACTTGGGCGGCGGCTACGGCAGCAAGTCCTATACCAAGCTGGAGCCGCTGGTGGTCGCCTTGAGCAAGGTGGCCGGGCGTCCCGTCCGTGTCGCTCTCACCGTCGAAGAGGCATTCAAGACCATCCGCCGGCATTCGGCCCGTTGCACCGTGAAGACTGGGGTGATGAACGACGGCACATTCGTGGCCCGGGAATGTCTGATTCACCTGGACACCGGCGCCTATGCCGACAACGGCCCCTTGGTGGCCAACCGGGCCGCCGAGCGGGTCATGGGCGGCTACCGCTGGGACAACGTCAAGATCAAATCCTACGCCGTCTATACCAACAGCACGCCCGCCGGTTCATTCCGTTCCATCGGCGCCCCCCAAGCCGCTTGGGCCAGCGAATCGCAGGTGGACATCATCGCCGACGCCCTGGGCCTGGACCCATTGGAGATTCGCCTGAAGAACCTGGCGGCCAAGGGCGAGGAGTTCCGGCCTGGTAGACGCCCTTTGGACGCCGACCCAGCCGCTGGGCTGCGCATGGCCGCCCAAGCCATCGGGATGAACCTGGATAGAGAACCCGAGGACCAGGAGTCTGAACTGCCCATAAAGACCGGGCGAGGCATCGGCTGCAACCTCTCGGGCGTTGGCTCGTCGCCAACCTCCACCGCCATCGTCCGCCTGCACGTGGACGGCACGGTCACGGTCTTCGCCGGCACCACCGAGATTGGGCAAGGCTCTCGCGGCGTCTTGGCCCAARTTGCCTCTCAAGAACTCCAGGTGCCCTTGGACCAGGTGGGCATGGTCTCCTCCGACACCGGCATCGTGCCCTACGACCGCTCTACCGGCTCCAGCCGTTCCACCACCATGATGGGTCTGGCGGTGCAGGGCGCGGCCAAGGAAGTGAAAGAACAGTTGCTGGAATTGGGTGCGTTGCACTTAGATTGTTCCGAGGAAGAACTGTCGGTAAACGACGGACTGGTACTGCGGGGCACGGAGTCAGTCACCTACGGCGCACTTATCGAAGAAGAGTTCGGCGGACGGGCCGGGGAACTCCTGGGCCGGGGGTATGTCACTCCCCGCATGAATAACGGCCGGTTGCGTCAGGGGCCCGCGTTCTGGGAAATAGGCATCGCCGCCGCCCAGATCGAAGTGGACACAGACACCGGGGCCATCCGCATACCCCATTACGTCTCGGTGGCCGACGTTGGTGTCGCCATCAATCCCCAGCAGTGCGAGGGTCAAGACGAAGGGGCATCCATGCAGGGGCTGGGCCACACCCTGTTCGAAGAGATGATCTATGAAGACGGCCAGTTGCTCAATCCCAACATGGTGGATTACAAGGTGCCGACCTTTGCCGACCTGCCCGGCGACCTGGATTCGATGATGATCGAGAACCACGACGGCCCCGGTCCCTTCGGCGCGAAGGGACTGGGCGAGGGCGGTATCGTTTCCGCCGCGCCTTCGGTGGCCAACGCGCTGTTCCAGGCTACCGGCGTCAGGATCAAGGACCTGCCGCTAACCCCCGAGCGGGTCTGGCGGGCGCTGCGAGACGCCAAAAAGTGAAGATCTCCGACAGCCTTGAGGTCGATTTTCCCATCCAGCAGGTCTGGGACCTGGTGCAAGACCCAAGTCGTTCCATGGGAGCTATGCCCGGAGTCCAGTCCGTCGATGTCCGCGATGACACCACGTTCGACCTTACCGTGGCCCAGCGTATGGGACCGTTCCGGGTCCAGTTCCAAGTGACCATGAGCCTGGAAGAAGTGACCCCTCCCACCCGCTTGGTGGCCACCGGCCAGGGTAAAGAGTCGTCTGGGACGTTGCTTCGGATACCCGCGGCGGTACTGGAACTGGAATCCCTGGGCGAAGAGAAGACTCGCCTGTCTTACGAGATAGAGTTCAGTCTCATGGGAAAATTAGGGACCTTGGGTTACCCCATGCTCAAACACAAAGCCGGAGAGATGTCCAAGAAATTTGCCGATAACCTGCGAGAAGAACTGTCCRGGGCGTCATCCTAGAGTCTTAACCAAGCGCATTTTGGAAGGAGACTGCCATGAAGATCAAAGCAGCGGTGCTTTACGAGTTGGGCGGCCGCCTGGAAGTGGAAGATATCGAACTGGCCGACCCTAAAGAAGGCGAGGTCCTGGTGAAGGTGGCGGCCGCTGGAGTCTGCCACAGCGATATCTCAGTTATAGACGGGGTGATTCCTTTCCCACTACCCGCTGTCTTGGGCCATGAAGGCTCGGGCGTGATTGAGAGCGTGGGGCCGGGTGTTGACCATGTTCAACAAGGCGACCATGTGATCTTCTCGTTCATCCCGGCCTGCGGGCAGTGCTTCTATTGCCTCAGGGGAATGGCCAACCTTTGCGAGCCRGCGTTGCGCCTCGGCGGCAACCTTTTCGACGGCACCTCCCGGTTGACCAACGGCAAGGGCGCGTCTCTCAATCACTTTTCATCCACTTCTTGCTTCGCCGAATACACTGTGGTACCGAAGCAGAGCGCCATCAAGATCGACCCAGACGTCCCATTGGATGTAGTGGCCCTGATCGGCTGCTGCGTGACCACCGGCGCCGGAGCGGTTTTCAATACGGCTAAGGTCCCGCCGGGGAGTTCGGTGGCCGTGTTTGGCTGCGGCGGSGTGGGACTGAGCATCGTCCAAGGGGCCGCCATCTCGGGCGCTCAACCGATCATCGCTCTGGACCTCTGGCAGGAACGGTTGGACCTGGCCATGGAGTTGGGGGCAACCCATACCATCAACGCTTCCACAGAAGATGGGACCAGGGTGATCAGGGAGTTGACCGGCGGGAAGGGCGTCGACTTTGCATTCGAGGCCATCGGCAATCCGGACACATTCAGCCAGGCGTACCGGAGCATCCATTGGGGCGGCACCTGCGTCTGTGTGGGGGTGCCGGCAGCCGATGCCAAGCTCACCTTCGATAGCCGGTTGATCATGCAGGAGCGCACCATCAAGGGCAGCCTGTACGGCTCCTCAAAACCTAAAGTCGATTTCGTGAACCTGGTAGCGCTTTATTCCGCAGGCAAGCTGAAGCTCGACCAGATGATCACCGGTAGATTTCCCTTAGAGCGCATCAACGGGGCGCTTGAGGACCTGCGGAACGGAATCGGGGCTAGGAGCCTCATCGTTTTCGACTGATTCTTCGCGACCCATGGCGTATTAACAAATAGAGCGGGAGGTAACCAATGGCATCCGACACAGACCGCCTTTTGCCCAAACAATTCGGCCCCTTGCAGGGAGTCCGGATTCTGTCCACCGGAACTCTGATCGCCCAGCCCTTTGCGGCAAACATCGCGGCCGAGATGGGGGCGGAGGTGATTCAGATCGAGATTCCAAAGACTGGCGATTTGGTTTGGAGGCAATTGGAGTTCATCATGGACGACGCTGATRKRGRNTMTRSYNNTCCGMSGSWYGSNTCYWNGRCSCRSYNGSAACAGCWKSSMWGCRACCTTGGACTTGGCCTCCGCCAAGGGCCAAAAGATATTCATGGACATGATTCCCAAGGTCGACATCTGGATGGAGAGCTCGATTCCGGGGACCTACCCTGAATGGGGCCTGGATGACGCCACAGTCATGGCGGCCAACCCAGGTCTGGTCATCACCCATGTTTCCGGCTACGGCCAGGACGGCCACCCAGATTACCTGGGCCGGGCCTCTTACGATTTCATCGGCCAGGGCTTTGGCGGACTGATGAATCTCACGGGGTTCCCAGACCCCGAACCGCCCAGCAGGGCCGCGCCCTGGACCGGAGATTTTATCACCGGCCTAAGTTGTCTGTGGTCTTCATTGGCCGGGTATATCCACGCCCAGAAGACAGGCAAAGGACAGGTCATCGACCTGGCGCAGTTCGAGGCGATCCACTACCTGCTCTCCGGCACCATGGTGGCCTATTACGAGATGGGCATCAACCGCGAACGGGGCGGGAACAAAGCCGGTCTTTTCCAGCCCTATGACGTTTTTCAAGCATCGGACGGATGGGTCAACATCGCCGCGCTTGGCGCCGTTTTCACACGCATCTGTGTCGTGCTCGGGCTAGACGATATCGAGGGGAAATGGCGAAACGCCTCCACGGACCCGCAATCTCCTGAGGGCATCGAGTTCGACGCAATACTCAGAGGCTGGGTGGAAGAACGTACCGTGAAAGAAGTGGTAGACCTACTTAACGCAGGTCAGGTCGCCTGCACCCCCATCATGACCCCCAAAGACATGGCGGAGGACCCCCACTACGAGGCCCGGAGCGTCCAYATCGAATGGGACGACCCCCAGTTGGGCCGGAAGGTGAAGGGCACCGGCATCTTCCCCAGGTTCTCYGATACGCCAGGAGAGATCTGGCGCGGCTCGGTCGGTCTCGGTTACGACAATGACCTGGTCTTCGGAAAACTGTTGGGAATGAGCGAGTCCGAGATAGCGGGGTTGGCGGAGGAAGGTGTGATTTAGGGTCTTCGGCTTAGTACTGGAATTAACTAAAGATTCAGCGAGTGCTCTTCGTAGTCCTTTAGCTTGTTGTAGATCTGTAGCCGGTGGCGGTAGGACTCCAGGACGATGATTCGGTCGTCGGCGTCTATGTTGACCGCCACGGGACGGTGGAAGCGCCATTCCGGTTCCATATCCGCCCTACGGCGGGCCTTGATGTACTCCGGGTTGGCGTCGATGTAGGTCTGGGTCCACGGTGAAGGTTCCTGGGCGTCCCCGACGAGCGCCGTGATGTACTGGCCGCAGGCATCGTAGATCTGGACGCGGTGGTTGCCCCAGTCGGTGACGTATACATCTCCGTCCGAGTCCACGGCCACCCCAGACGGCCCCTTTAGCGAACCCACTCCGTTGCTCGATCCTTCGAATTTCACGAGCAGCTTGCCGGCTGGAGAGAATTTCTGCACCCGGTTATTTCCCCAGTCGGCGACATAGATGTTGTCTTGACGGTCGATGCAGATGCCCCAGGGCATCTCCAAGTCACCGTCATCCGCGCCCTGCTGTCCGAAACTCAACTTGAACTCGCCGATCTGGYTGAAGTTCTGGACGCGGTGGTTCAGGCTGTCCACGACCCAAAGGTCGTTGTGCGAGTCGAAAGCGATGCCCGACGGCCCGTTCAGAAGACCGTCCTCGCTGCCGGACCGGCCCCAGTGGTACCGAAACGCGCCCTCGGCATCAAACACCGATATCCGGTTGAGGTACTCATCTGAGACGTACACCCGACCGTGCTGGTCGATGTCGATCGACCTCGGCCACATGAAGCGCCCGTCTTCACCGCCGAACGACCCGAATTGGCCCTCGAACTCGTGATCGAAGGTGATCTTGCTAACTCGCTGTCCAAGTTGTTCCACGCCACGGCTCAAAACATAGATGCGGCCGTTCTTGCCCAAAACGAAGTCTTGGGGCGCCCAGAAACCCTGGGCCGACTGGCTATACATGCCGATGCAGTAGCTGTAGTCGTACACCCGGCCGGCGGCAACCGTGGTTAACATAAGGCTTCTTCTGGGTTCCTGTGTGAATGGTTCCGAATCATACGAACGCCATCTGTTCGAACTGTCCGCCGACGATGGGGACCGGGTCCAGTCCCAGCCACTTGTCCACCAGAGTGGCGTAGAATCCTCGGAAATCGTAGCTGGGCGCCAGGTCTCCCTGGGTGAGGTCTTCGGGCTTCAACGATGGGTAGGTCCCGTACATGCCACCATTGACCCGGTCTCCGATGGCGAACGCCACCCCGGCCGCCCCATGGTCCGTGCCGGTGCCGTTGTCACGGACCCGGCGTCCGAACTCGCTGAACACCATCATCACCACATTCTCAGCGGCATCGTGTTCCCGCAGGTCGGCAAAGAAACTGTCCACCGCTTCAGACACGTCTATCCAGAGCTTGGCGTGGGAGCCCGATTGGTTGAAGTGGGTGTCGAACGGCCCGTAGGAGGTGTAGAAGACCTGGGTGCCCAGTCCGGCCAAGTGCACCTGAGCAACGTCCTTCAGGGCCGTCGAGATGGCGGTGTTGCCGTACTCGATCGTCGATGAGTACAACTCGGGAGCAACCTTGATCATGTCGGCGCCCTTCAGGGCGTCCAGCCCGGTCTGTCCCAGGTACTCCATGGTCGGGCCGGCGCCGATGGCCGGGGCGTACATCCGCGCGAAGCTATCCAGAAGCTGGGCCCGCTCTTGCTCCGACGAACGGACCGATGAGAAAACGCCGTAAGTTGCCAGGTGGTTCACCGAAGTTACGGACACTCCGCGCATGGTCATGGCCCTGGGCAGCCCCTGCCCGAAATTCACGCCCTTAAGCACGTTCTCGCCGGCAGGGTCCAGGTCGCGGATGATTTTGGCCACCCAGCCATCGATGCCGATCTTGTCCGGCTCGCAGGTATGCCAGATATCCATGGCGCGGAAGTGGGAGCGGGGCGAGTCCTCAAACCCGATGCCGTTGATGATCGCCAGCTTGCCCTGGTCATAGAGGTCTTTGAACGAGTCCATGTCAGACCGGAATGCCAGTTCGTCATCTATTGGCACGACCAGGTGCTCGGGAATGTTGACCTTGGGGCGGTTGTCCCAGTACAGGCCATTGGTATATGGGACGATCGTGTTCAGATAATCATTGGCGCCGGTAAGCTGGAGAATGACCAGCACCGGGTCTTTTTTAGTTGTCGCCATTCATATTCTCCCTGTGGTTTTCGACGATCGGCCCGCTAGGCAAACTGGTAGTCTTTGGATGCGGCTATCAGGGTCAGCATCTTGCCCACTCTATTCTCTGACGCAGTGACCTCTTCATCGGTGTTCCAGGCCAATTCCCCGCCCTTTAAAGCGTGGGTTAGCAATTCTCGGAGGGTCTCGTCGCTGACTTCCAGCGGTCCCATGGCATCGAGACAGGCAGCTACCAAACCCTGCGCTGAGGTGTTGCCCTGCTCTCTGACACGGCCGATGATCGCCCGGACGCCGGGCAATGAGATGTCTCCCAAGACGCCGGCGGCGAAGTTGACGCGGCGCATCAACGCTCCGGCGTCGATCCATGCCGGGCCGGTCTGCCAACCTTCCACGCTGGGCGGGTTGAGCAGCTCTTGCCCCTGCCAGCCGCACTCCAACGCCAGGTTGTTGAATCCGGGCTTGAACCCGTCATAGTTGCCGGCCATGCGCACCGTTCCAACGATCAGTTCGGCGGGACTTTTCACGCGGGCGAGCCGGGATTTCTTGAAGAACTCCGAGTTGAATAAGACCCGCAGGATGGACCGGATGTCCCCCTTGGACTCCTTGTACGCCTCGACCAGTATCTCTATCGCCTCGGGGTCGTTGGGGGGCGTGGTGTTCCAGGCGGATACCTGGGGCTCGTCGGCGACGAAGAACCGGTAGAGATGGCGAGCTAGGAACCTGGGCGAAGCGGGTTGGTCAACGATGATGCCCATGATGTCTTCGCCATTGAAGTTCCCGGTCTGTCCTAGGAAGGTCTTTTCTTCGTTGTCGTGGTCCTCCGGTTTGTACTCGAACTTCCAGAAGAAGCGCCCCAGCGGGTTGCGCGGTATCTTGGGTGCGATGGACCAGCCGGTGAACGCCCTGGCGGCGTTCTTAATGTCGTCCTCGGAATAATTACCGACGCCCATTGAAAAGAGCTCCAGCAACTCCCGCCCCCAGTTTTCGTTGATAGCGCCGTCGTGGTTGCCGTGATTGTCCAGCCAGAAGATCATGGCGGGCGACTTGGCCAGTTCCACCAACAGGTCGCGGTAGCTGCCCAGGCCGTGCTCACGGAACATGGCGATCTGGCGGGTGAGTTCTGGCGGGTTGTCCACCTTGGCGTTGCTGGTGGCGAACAACTGGTGCCAGAAGAGCGCCATCTTCTCTTCCAGCGGCCGCTTGGTGTTGACCATCCGGAACATCCAATCGGCCTGGTTGATGGGCGGTCCCAAAGCCCCTTCGTAGCCTGGGAAGATGCGGTACATCAGTTCGTCGCTGATGGCTGGCTGCTCTTCGGGATGCAGCAACTCTTCAACCACGGCTTCATAGCCTTTGGCAATCTGGGCGTCCAGGTCGCCACGTGGCTGGCCGAAGCCGGCGCGCCGCATCAAGTGGGCCATCGATGCAATGTCTTCCCGATAGGGCATGCGCATTTCTCCGTGACATGGAACCGAAGGAACGGCCAACACGGCCGTGAGACCTCATGACATCGTAAGTTTGGCGCATTCAAGTGTCAATGGAAGCGGAGCGCCACTTAGATCGGTCTGACCTGATATGCTACGGCAAACCGGAATCGAAGATACCAACGCGCAAGGTAAACGATGTCCTTTGACCTTGAACAAACCGACGAGCTACTAAGCACAACCCGCGCGGTGCGCCGCCGACTGGACCTTGACCGCGATGTCCCGGACGAGCTGCTGTTGCGGTGCATCGAATTGGCGGAGCAAGCCCCCACGGGAGGAGATATCACCAGCCGCCGCTGGTTGGTTGTCCGGGACTCAGAGACCAAGAAGAAACTGGCGGACTTGTACCGGGAGGCCGGGGGGAACGGCATCATCGAACGGGCAGAACAACACACCGGGACCGGGCATCCCAAGCAGGGCGTCTTGGATTCGGCCGCTTATCTGGCGGAAAATTTGGAACGAGTGCCCGTTCTTGTACTGGCCACGGTCTGGGGCGTTCATGACGGCAGCGGCCGGCCCGGACTCTTCGACTCGGTGATCCAAGCCGCCTGGAGTTTCTGCCTGGCGCTGCGCTCCAGAGGACTTGGCTCTGCCTGGACCACACTGCATCTAGGCAAGGCCAAAGAGTTCGCAGAGATTCTGGGCATACCGGACGGTGTGACCCAGGTAGTGCTGCTCCCCGTTGCATGGACTATAGGGACGGAATTCAAGCCAGCGTCGCGCAAACCGGCATCGGAGATCGTTTGGTTCGACCGTTGGGGGTATACGAAAGAAAACCATGGCGACGTTGAGAGTTTGATCGCCTCTTTGCCTGGCGTCACCGTGGAAGTTGACATCGCGGCCTCACCGGAGCGCGTCTGGGACCTGGTTAGCGACATCAACATCTCGGCCAGGTTCAGCAATGAATTCCAGGGCGCTGAATGGGTTGATTCCGACGGGCCCCGCGAAGGAGCTTCGTTCGTTGGGCATAACAAGCGCACCGACGTGGGCCGTGAGTGGGATACAACATCGTGGGTCGTTGCCTGCGACCCGCCCTGGGTCTTCGCCTGGAATGTGAATGACCGGGAAGACCCCAGCGCCCAATGGCGGTTCGAACTGGAAAAGATACCTGGAGGGACCAGGTTACGCCAGCGGCTGGTCATCGGGCCCCGTCTCTCGGCGACCGGTCACGCTATGAAGGACAACCCCGATCAGGCCGGGCAGATTCTTGCCAGCCGTCAGGAACAGCACAGGGGCAATATGGCTTCGAACCTTCAAGGGATAAAAGAGATAGCGGAGAAGGGCGGCTGAGGTTTATTTAAAAATTTAATCCCGCCGCATGAACACCGTGAAATCGTCGTCCAGATAGCCTTGGATGACCTGCACGTTGGGACATAGCTCTTGGCATCGTTGCACGATCTCATCCAGGTTGTGGCCTCTGAGCAGCGGGTGTTCCGGACACCGGTCCGCGTCCAACATGTTGAAGGCCAAGGCGCTAGCGGCGGAATCATACATCTTCCGGACTATGTTGATGTGGAAATCCGGGTCGTCGGATCGATAGGCCAACGCCCCCGACGCCAGGACGTAGTCGATGCTGGGTAACTTCACCGCTGAGAAATCAGCCTGGAAGAAATGGGTGTTGGCGCAGTTCTTATACCGTTCCTTAGCTTCGGAAATGAACTCAGGCATCTGGTCTATCCCGAAGTACAAAAAGCCCGAGAAACGCTGGTCCAGATATTCCTTTAAATCACCGTAGCCGCAGCCGACATCCAACACAACCCGGCCACTGAAGTCTCCCACTTGGGCGAGCACATCGAACCTTTTTGTCTGGCTTTCTGGCCTGCGCAAACCCAACGCCCCGGTTGTGCCTCCGCCGAAATCTTCGATGCGGCTCCGGTGGAATCGAATGATGGTCGCCTTTTCAATGGGGTCCATGGGCGGCCCGTACCCCTTTTTACTGAAAGTCCGGTAGTGTGGTCGTCGAAATAAAACCTAAACTCCGTCAGGCTTGAGGCGCCGCAAAGACAGGAAGTTAACTGCAAAAATCAATAGCGAAAATCAGTATAGTACCCGTTCACGCTCTGCCCCCATCGAAATTAAGGTCGATCAACCGTTAATAGTGGCCATGAGAAGATAGGCATAGGACGGAAATATTAAAATGAAGCACTGCTAGATCAGACTCAGAGTCTACTTGTTAATCTTATCCGCCGTTTTGGCTGCGATAACCGTGGCATGCGGCTCTGCGTCAACAGCAACTCCACGCCTGGAAACACCGATACCCTCAACGCCGGCCCCAACGCAAACAGCCATTCAACCTGCTGAGAAAATCGATTCTGTGTTCATCCAACTGACCGACCCACTTGATGAACCCCAGTTCTATTGTGTGGATGTGCCTGGGGCCGGAACGGCCGTCAGATTGAATAGCCCCTTGCAAGCCCACACCTGCAAACCGTTGGAAACGGCGGAAGATGAACTCTTTGCGTTCGACCATCCCGGAGATGGGCAGATATACATGGATGCCTACGACCTGTGCGCCGAGGCCACGGGACTAACTGCAGGGTTCACAATCGTTCTCCAACCTTGCTCGGACTCGCCCAATCAGCGGTTCGTCGTGGAGGACGGCGCGGTACGTTTGGCCACTGGTGGTCAACCCGAATTGTGCTTCGCGGTAGACCCCAGCGACGGCATACCAACCGGCGGACCCAGCCACCTCCGAAGAGACCTCACATTGGAGAGTTGTAAGTCCATCGGGGCAGAACTCTCCAATTGGACCTTTGGAATCTTCGATTACTGACCACGAATACATCGGCCCTTAAGTCCTGGCCGCTACCCACACGTTTTGACATATTGGGCAAATGTGAATATTGTTGAACACGTGAATCCCTTCGCGATTGATCACGCTCGATAATCTTCCGCCCCTTGGCGGAAAATACGAGAAAAATGAGTAGGTAGGAAAAAATGGTAAAGCAAGGCGTGGCGCCCGACGAATTGACCAAACCCTTCTGGGATGCCGCCAACCAAGGCCGCCTGGAGATGCAGAACTGCAGCGCTTGCAACCGGCTCCAGAATCCTCCGTTGCCGGCATGCAGCCAATGCAAATCCGCAGACAACCTTGTGTGGAAAGTGATGAGCGGCAAGGGCAAGATCTACAACTATGGAGTGGTCTACGACTGCCCTGTAAGGCTGCTGCAGCAAGACCAGCCGTTCAATCTGGCTGTGATCACGCTGGACGACGACCCCGGTATCCAGATGTACTCTCACCTCCCCGGWACGCCGGTGGATGATGTGCCCGTAGGCGCCGCAGTGGAAGTTATCTTCGAAGAGACCGCCAACGGCCAAAAGGTGCCCGAATGGCGGGTCGTAGCCTAGCCGACCCCGTTTTTGAAACTTAAAGAGCTCTAACAAAGGAGTTAACAATGACCACCGAGCATGCCCCGGCTTCCATGTACCGCACGACAGAGGGATTGGGAGTATGGGAACACAAAGGGAAAGTGGCAGCCGTTGGTATCGGGCACTCCCCGACTACCCGGCGCTGGGACGGTACCGCTGCAAACACCATGGGCGCCAACAGCATCTTCGCGCTACGGCAGGCGATCGAGGATGCAGGAGTCGATCCAGCCGATATCGATGGTCTGGTGCTGGACCCGGTAACCACCACCGGCGCTCACTGGCCGGAAGACCAAGAGATCCCCATGGATGTGGTGAACGCCTACAACACCACCGACGACCCTTTAGACGGCATCGCGAAGCTCAGCGCCGAATGGATCCTGAAAAACATGCCGGAGCTGACCAACGTCAAGTTCACCATGTACGGCATGGGTTGTATGTCCCACGCCATCGTCGTGGCTGCCCAGGCCGTGGGCGAGGGACGCACTCACACCTGCTTGGTGCTCAAGAGTTGGCATAACCTGGAAGGCCGGTACAACCAGTCGGGAATCAGCGCCACGGACACGGTCCCCGGCACTTTCGCCATGAGTCCGGGGCGGACACTMTGGGGCGCTCCCGGGTCCTACGGCACCGCATTGCAGTTCGCCGAGTACTGCCGCAARTACGGCAAGTCTCACGACATGATGGCCCCATTCATGGCCAACTCCAGACGGAACGGACTGATGTTCCCAGAAGGGTACTGGGCCCAGCACCGTCCGGAGGCGTTGACGGAAGAGGACTACCTTAATGCCCGGTGGATCGCCAAGCCAGCCAGCTTATTCGACAACGACATCCCCATCATGGTGTCCGGGGCCTACCTCTTCACCACTGCGGAACGGGCTAAGGATATGAAGCAAAAACCCGTCTACATCCTCAACCACGCCTCCAGCCGCGGCGCCCAGCGCAGTATCCTGCCGACCCTGGATGAGGTCGAAGCCGAAACCGCGGAAACAGGCCGGAAGATCTATGAAGGCGCCGGAATCACCGCTGCCGACCTGTCCTTCGAGAATATGTACGACGGCTTCTCATTGTTCCATCAGTTCCACCTTGAGGGCCTCCGCTTCCGGGGGATGCARAACGGCGATGCGTTGGACTTCTACCAGACCGACATCAGCATCGAAGGGCCGAACCCGGTCCTGCCCAGCGGCGGCAACATCGGTAGCGGCCGCAGCCGGTTCTGGATGCACACCGACTGTATCCAACAGATACAGGGAAGGGCTGGGGCACGCCAGATCACCGGGGTAAAGCCCGAGATCGGCGTATCCGGCGGCCCCATGCCAATGGGCGGCAACTTCACCGTGTGGAGCGCTTCCCCCGATTAGTAMCCCGATCTAACCCCGATTTATCGGGGAACGAGTCCCTTCTTCCCCTCCTTCCGCAGAAGTAGGGGAAGGTTAGGATGGGGGCGTTCCCAAAGGCGCCATCGACCCATCTGGACCGGCNCACCAAAGATCAAGGAGAGCTTAACAAACTTGGCTATATTGATCAGTTTCGACATCGACGGCACATTGGAGGTGGGCGATCCTCCCGGCGTCCTGACCATGGAATTCGTTAGAAAGACCCAAGAGGCAGGGATACTGGTCGGCAGTTGCTCCGACCGCCCCATCAGCAGCCAGAGGGCCATTTGGGAGAAGCACGGTATCGCCTACGACTTCGCCGTTTCGAAGCATCAGCTACCTGATGTAAAAGCCAAGTTTGAGGCCGATGTTTACTACCACATTGGCGACCGCGAAGACCTTGACCGTCAATACGCCTTGGCCGCGGGGTTTGAATTCTTTTGGCCGGACGAAGCCCTGGCCGAGCCATGGCTCCCCTTAGACGGCAAGTCCTCATAGAGTAGATTCAGTGACTATGCAGTCTGACGARAGACAGCTTCCCAAACGGCGCAAGGACCGTCCATTGGAGGGAGTCCGCGTCGTGGACTTCACCTGGGTCCGGGCCGGACCGTGGGCTGCCCGYTGGCTAGCCACGCTAGGCGCTGAAGTCATTAAAGTGGAATGGCCGGAGAACATGGACATGCTCCGGCAGAACCGTTTCACCGTGCCCCCCGGGGTGACTCCGGGTCCCAATTCCACGGGTCAATTCGCTGATACCAACGCCGGGAAATTGGGCCTCTCCGTGAACGTCCGCCACCCCAAAGGTCTGGAGGCGATCAAGAGTCTGATCAGGGTCTCTGACGTGGTCATCGAGAATTTCAGCTCTAGGATCATGAGCCGCTGGGGCTTGGGCTACGACGAGCTGAGAAAACTTCGCCCCGACGTCGTTTATGTCTCGATGGCCGGGTTCGGCCAGACCGGACGCCAGCACTATTTCGGGACCATGGGCCCCGCCGCTCAAGCTCTGTCGGGACTCACCCATCAGTCGGGTCTGCCCGGCGAACCGCCCGCGGGMTGGGGCTGGTCTTATCTGGACGACACCGGCGGCATGTACGGCGCGATGTGYACATTGACCGCGCTGCACCACCGCAATCAGACCGGCCAAGGGCAGCACGTTGACCTCTCCCAGATGATCACCGGCATCACCCTCACCGGCACGGCTTTCCTGGACAAAACGATCAACGGGCGGGAATCGAGGCGGGAAGGATATCCCCCCGGCAACCGGACTGTCTGGCCCGGCGCTCCCGTGATGAACAACTACCGCGGCCCCATCGCCGCGCCCCACAACGCCTTCCGCACCCTGGGCGGGGGCTACAACGATTGGTGTGTGATCGCTTGTCTTTCAGACGAAGAGTGGAGCAAGTTAGTTGGCCTGATGAACGGTCCAGCTTGGGCCACTGACAGCAAGTTCGCCACYCTGGACGGCCGGCTGCTGTACCAAGATGAGATGGACCAGGAAATCGAAAAGTGGACCCTAACCCTGGCTAAGTATGAACTGGCCGATAAATGCCAGGCCGCGGGCGTGCGGGCGATGCCCGTGCAAAGCTCCCAAGACCGCATTGAGAACGACCCGCAACTCCGCCACCGGGGCATGTTCACCAAGGTGAAACACCCGATGCTGGGGGACTGGAAGTTCCAGGGCGCTCCCTTCCGGCTGGACGGYGCCAAAGTGGCCGTGAAGGGCCCGCCCCCCATGATCGGGCAGCATACTACTAAGATAATGGGCGAACTGTTAGGCGTCAGCAGCGATGAACTGCTCCAAGGCTACGAGGATGGCGTCTACTGGCCCGAAACGACGCCAAGATTCGATTACGTCCAAGAAGCCATCGATGAAGAGGCCAAACSGTGACGAGTCAGATGGCTGGTCCTTTGGCCGGACTTAGGGTGCTGGAGTTGACGGGCGAACACGCCCAGTTCTGCGGCAAACTGATGGCTGACCTGGGCGCCGATGTGATAAAGATCGAACCACCCGGCGGCCAAGAAACCCGCGAGGTTGGGCCGTTTCTAGACGACCAGGCCGGTCCCGAGCGGAGTCTCTATTTCTGGCACTACAACACCTCCAAGCGGGGGGTGACACTGGACATCACCAAGCCCGAGGGCCAAGAGGTCTTTCGAAAACTGGCGGCCACCGCGGGGTTAGTGCTGGAGAGTTTCCCTGCCGGGTACCTGCCTGGCCTTGGTTTGAGCTACGACTCGCTATCGGCGGACAACCCAGGACTCATCATGTGCTCGGTAACTCCCTTTGGCCAAGACGGTCCTTGGCGCGACTACCTGACATCCGATCTGCTGCACCTTGCCGSCGGCGGCCAGATGGCATCCTCCGGGTATGACGTGGAAGACGTGCCGGACGCGCCTCCCATAGCACCTGGCGGCGGCAACGCCTGGCACATCGCCAGTCATTACGCCTACATCGGTATCATGGGGGCGCTCTACCACCGGGACTTCACCGGAGAGGGCCAGTATATCGACGTCTCAGTCCACGAAGCCTGCTCGCTGACCACTGAAGGCGCCATCGCGATCTATCTCTCCACGGGAGAGGTGGTCCGCCGTCACACAGGCCGGCACGCTTCGGCCGATATGTCTCCGGGTATCCAGCACGCCACCAACGACGGCGGCTACATCAACACCACGCGGTCCGGCAGCAACCTCAACGCGGCGAGGATCAAGGTTTTGGCCGAATGGATGGACGAGCATGGGCTGGCCCAGGACCTTCTGGACGAGAAGTATCAGGACCCGGCCGTCATCGAGGAGAGCGGCCAGCATTTCGCTGACGTACTGAAGAATTTCTTCGCCAACATGCCGTTGGTTGAGGCCTACGAGGGCGGGCAGGAACTTAACTTTCCCTGGGGCGCGATCAGGACGATGGGTGAGATAGTCGGCGACCCTCACCTGGAAGACCGGDAGTTTTTCGTGCCGGTGGAGCATCCCGAATTGGGCCGCGAGTTCACATACCCCGKCSMKGCTGNCGMYSKRMMRCRSSKCGCCCTGGCGGATCTCCCGCCGCGCACCATTGATCGGTGAGCACAACAATGAGATCCTGGGCGGCGAGTTGGGCTTTTCCAAGAGCGACCTGGAAGCGCTGAAAAAACTGGGCGCTATCTAGGTTATTCCGTCCACAGGCCGCTGAACTGGGACGCCACAACCTGGTCRTAGGTCACGTCTTCCGTTAGTACCCCGATATCTTTGGCGAACCGGTTCATGCCGCTGATCGCCTCCTGGCTGATGCCAGGGTCGTAGAAGGGCAGGTCCCGTTCGATCAGTCCCGCGATCATTCCTGCTTCATCCGGCGGGAATAGTTTCTCCCCAACGGCCGTGGCCCGCGAAGGGTCCTCTTTGAGCGCTTTCTGGACATTTACGATGGCCCGGATCGCGGCCTGGGCAGTCTCGGGTTCGTTCTYGATCATGGCGTCGGTTGTGACGAGCGCCCCGAAGGTGTAATGCACGGCGGCCGGCGGACAGATGCCGCGCCGGGCATCCAAGAYCACCGTGCCGATGCCGCTKCGCACAGCCACCTCGCTCCCCATGGCGTTGGCCCAAWATCCATCGATTATGCCTTCCTCCAAGGCCTTGGCGGCGTTCACTCCGAAGGAGACGCCCGCTCCCGTGGAACCCGGCACCGGGCCAACATCAACATGGTCTTTCTCAAGATCGATCCCGGCCTCTTTGATCAGTTGCCGGATGGTCGAGTCCGGGCCGGGTGCCGCGCCGATCTTGAGTCCTTTCACCGCGTTTACGTCGCCGACCTTGGCGTTCAGGTCGGAGCGAAGCACCAGCATCCAGTAGGTGTTTTGGGCGAGGGAGGCGAGCAGCTTGGCGCCCTTCCAGTTGGGGAAAGCCTGGAGTGTGGCGTGGGCGGCCCCGGCGACAAAGTCCAACTCRCCGTCCCGCAGCATCTCCATGGTTTTGGGGACGGGGAACACCAACGATAATTCGGCATCCAAACCCTCGGCCTTGAAAAACCCAAGCTCGACCGCCGCTACGGCGGGAAAATAGGAGTTGGATATCAGGTCTGGCACTGCGATGCGCATGGTCTATCCTCCCAGAATTTGTGTGGAACGCTTAGCTTCCATCGGGCCCCGTGAATGCGAACTGGGGGTCGGCGGCCCGCACAGTTGCCTTAGGAAGCCCCAGTTCCGTTCGGACGATATTGGTCCCCAGCACCAACGACACGCATTTGTGGTAGGCGATCCGGCGGGAGATCCCTTCCCGGCCAAAGCCGCAATCGGTTGAGATGATCAACCGCTCGGGCGGCACGAACTCCAGCGCCCGGCGAATCAGACCGGCGACTTCATTCGGCGACTCAACCACGGTGTTGGTATGGTTCACGACTCCGATGGCGAATTTCTTGGTCGTCTCCAACCCCGCGAACAGCGGCAGGTCCTTGCCGCCGGAGCCGGCGCATTCGAAGGTGATCACATCGGCGTTCACCTCCATCAGATGCGGGATGGCCCGTTCGTAGGTTGGGTCGGTGACCAGCCGCTGCTGCGCCGGGTTCCCCCAGCAGGTGTGCAGCCAGATCTCGGCGTCTACGCCCTTCACTTCCCGGTTGAACGCCTCGGTGAAAAACTGGTAGTCCTCATCTTTGGTTGCCGGGTYCTGGGCCATGAAGTGGTGCCTGGGTTCCTCGATCTGAATCAATTTGCAACCCGATGCCGCCAATTCACGTAGCTCTTTGTTGATGATGTCGCAGCAGTCGAGAATCAGCTCTTTGTCCGTTGGGTAGAACTCATTCCACATCATGCGCGTCAGCGACTGGGAACTGATGGTGCCGAACTTGACGGTGTTGGGTGTCATCTTCTGAGCTACTTTCCAGAGGGCCGCGTAGTCCAACTGGCCGCCGGTCAACTTGCCGGTCACGATGGGTGATTGGTACGCCTCCTGGACCTCGTAGAGGATGTGGCCCGGCCTGATACCGAGATCCGCCGACCATCCGGGTGACTGACTCTTGCTCCCTTGCAGGCCACCCATCCGATCCAAGACGTAGAAGAACCACGACTTTCCGCCGACCTCCAGGTCGAAGCGGGAATCGCCGTCGGTCAAGATATCCAGCCCGGCCATCTCCTGGTCCGTGATCACCGTGGCCACGGCGTCCAGGTATTGCTCTCGGAACAGGGTGTCTCCCAAAGCAGTTTTGAAAGCCCGCCCGCGCAGACCCTCGGTATACCAGTTGGGTTTCGGGTATGAGCCGGTCATGGTAGTGGGAAGGACCATACCTTCCGTGGCTTTAAACATGCGCACTCCAGGCGGYTTTGATACCTATGGGACTAGACCTTTCCCAGGCGGATGAACCGTCCACCGATCAACCATTCGGCGACGAATAGGTTGCCCTGGGCGTCAACTGCCAGGCCGTGGGGGCTGTTGAATTTACCGGTCTCCAGCAGGCTGGTGGCGACGACGTTACCCGAGGCGTCCTTGTTGTTGGGCCAGCCATCGACATTACAGACCTCTTCGTTGGCCCCTAAATAGCAGATGAACTCATCGTTCTTGCCGCATAGAGTGAGCCTGGCCCGAAGTTCGGCGATAACCAGCATGTCTCCGTGGGTTACGAAGCCACTGGGGGTAGTGAGGAAATCGCTGCCAAACACCCGTTCGTAATTCCCTTCCAGGTCGTACACCTGGACTCGGCTGTTGGCCCGGTCGGCCACGTAGAGTTCCGCGGGAGATGACCTCCGGTCGATGAATATGGCGTGAGGGCAGTTGAACCTTCCGGTCTCGCCCTCTTCRCCGTTGATGCTGGAGATGTAGTTCCCGGATTTGTCGTAGCGGTGCACGTAGCTCTGCCCGTAACCGTCAGCGACCCAGATGTCTCCGTTGCCGCCGTGGCGCTCTTCGTTCACGGCAACCCAGGTCGGTGAATACATGCCTTCGCGGTAGACATCAAGRTCCGGCTTTTCCAGACTGGCTAGAACCTTGCCTTCCAAGTCCATCTTCAGCACCTGGCCGCGCACCTCGTCACCGGGATAATCGTAGCCGATGCYGGGTTGGCGTTTGCGGCCGTTGTCGGCGATCCAGAGCAGTTCCTGGCCGTTTTCTTTGACCACCGTTATGCCGTGGGCGTCACTGAGATCCACCTGCCAGGTCCGGACCAGCGTGCCATCCGGGTCAAAGACCATCATGGTCGGATCGCCGGGATGGTAGGAGATGATCTCGCCGGATTCCAGGACTGTCACGCCGTGATGCGACCAACCGGTCCGGGCGCTTTCCGATTCTGGAATCGCCGCCCAGGAGTCCTGCCATTCGTAGGTGTTGGTTCTGCTGCCGATCTGCATCAATTTCCCTTATGGGTTCAGGATCACTTTGGTGTAGCCGTCGATGCGCTGGTCGAATTTCCGGTATGCGTCGGGAGCCTCGTCCAGCGAGACCGTGTGGGARACCACGAAACTGGGGGCTGCCCGTCCCGAGATGATCATGTCCCGCAAGTAGGAGTTGTAGCTCTTGACGTTGCATTGCCCGGTGCCCAGCCGCAGCCCCTTCTCGAACAGGCGGCCGAAGTTTATGGACAGAGCCCCCCGTTTCGAGTTCTCATCGACTCCGCCTGGATCGGTGGGCACATAAAGTCCGGGGATGCCGAGAGCACCCGTGGGGTTAACCACGTCGATCACTTGGTTCAGCACGATGTTCGGCGCTTCGTCCTGTTCGCCGCCCACGGCCGAAGACCCGGCGGTGACTGCCTGATAGCCCACTGCGTCGATGCCTTTGTCCACGCCCTGTCCGCCGCGCCGGTCCTTGATCTGCTCCACCGGGTCGCCATTGTCGAAGTCGATAGGTATAGCGCCGATCTCCTCTGCTTTTTGCAGCCGTTCGATTACATGGTCGATGACGTAGACCTCTGCCGCGCCCCGAATCATGCAGCTATAGGCCGCCATGAGACCAACGGGCCCGGCCCCGAACACGGCCACACTTTCCCCAGGGCTGACATCCGCCAACTCGGCCCCGTGGTAACCGGTGGGGAAGATATCGGCCAGCATGGCGAAATCAGACTCCCATTCAGTTCCCGCAGGGAGGGGCAGGCAATTGAAATCGGCGAAGGGCACCTGCAGGTATTCCGCCTGACCGCCGACCCAAGGGCCCATGGCCACGTAGCCATAGGCGCCGCCGGCGAATCCCGNGMTYCNCMGTRYYGMWGMNAYCMGSWKMWSCSMMRWTGNNARTTSYNGCWGRWNCCGNAGKCNAAMGKYGRMSKKCNNGWCCASMYKGWSGCCCTGCTTCAAAGTCCTGACAGCGGGGCCGGTTTCCTGGATGATTCCCAGGTTTTCGTGGCCGAAGACGATGCCGGGTTGGGCGGCGGTGCGGCCTTCGTACATGTGCAGGTCGGAGCCGCAGATGSAGCTCGAAGTGATCTTTACGATGACGTCGTTGGGGTGTTTGATCTCCGGGTCGGGAACATTYTCGACTGCGACTTCGAACGGTCCTTTGTAGACAACGGCTCTCATGGCTCTGGCTCCTCTCGGACTGGACGAAAGATATATGGSGCAGGTGCCCGCCGTTTAGATAGGCGGCAGCCGGTGCGTTTTGCGGACCGGGTTAGCGCCTCTGGTATACCTGGAAGCGRTGGCGGTTGGTCTCGGTGACGTAGAGCCGGCCTTCATGGTCCAAAGAAACGGACACCGGGCCCCAGAAATAAGGTTCAGTTTGCGACGAGATGTGATACGGGGTGTTCAGGTGGGCGGGCAGTTCCGGTATCAAGTTGGAGACGTCCCGCTGGGCTTTCTCTTCAGGGTTGGACGCGAGATATTCTGCGCCCCACTTGGAAACGGTGGCCTCGCCCTTCAACAGCAGTTGGAAACTTCCGTCCGCCCCCAGCACCTGCACCCGTTCGTTGCCCCAATCGGCCACGTAGATGAAGCCTTCYSGGTCGACAACAACGCTGGTCGGCCTCCGGAACTGGCCTTCTCCTTCGCCGGAACTCCCGAAGGAGGCCAGGAACTCGCCGTCTTTGGTGAACTTCTGGATGCGGTCGTTGCGCCAATCGGCGATATAGACGTTGTCATCAGCGTCCACCGCAGCGCCCCAGGGCAGGTTGAACTGGCCTTCGCCACTACCGAATGAGCCCCAATTGGAGATGAACTTGCCGTCTATCGTGAACTTCTGGACCCTGGAATTATGYTGGTCCACCACGAAGACATTCCCGGATGAATCCAACGCGATTCCCGCCGGGCCGTTAAGTTCGCCGTCCCCGGCGCCGGCTGTTCCCCAATGGGAAACGTATTCCCCGGAAGTGTTGTAGGTTGTTATCCGGTTGCTGTGTTCGTCGGTGATGTGCAGCCGGTCCTGGCTGTCCAACGCCATGGCTACGGCCCAAACGAATTGGCCGTCGCCAGTGCCGTTGCCCTTGCCAAACTCGCCCAGGTAGTCTTCGTCTAGAGTGCATATGCCAACGCGTATGGCGGCCGCGCGGGCCGGGTCGCAACGGTTGAGCACGAAGATCCGGCCGCTATCGTCTACGGCGATGTCATACGGGTTGGCGAAGCCACGGCCATTGAAACCGTTGTTCACGATGCCGATGGTCTTGACGTAGTCCAGCACGATTTCGGGCGATTTGGTCTGCGTACTCACGCGGGCCCCCTTGATCAGCCTTGATATAAGCGGAGATAGAGCGCGGTCTAGGCCAGTTGGTATTCCCGGGTGGCCGCCACCAACCGCAGCATATTGCCCACCCTCTTCTCGGCCTCGTCTCCCGGTTGGTGACCGCTCAGGTCCAAGTCGCCCTGACGCGCGGCGTATTCAACCAAGACCGAGCGGGTTTCTTCGGAAACTTCGATGGGGCCAAGCAAGTCCAAGCAGCCGTCGGCCAAGTCTGCGGGGTCGAGCACGCCCTGGTYCGCGCCGGCTTCCAGGCGGTGAATGATAGACCGGACGCCGGGGCTGCTCACGTCAGATAATTCTTTGGCCGCGAAGTTCACGCGCTCCACCAATGCGCCGCTGTCGATCCATTCAGAGCCCTCATGCCAACCCTCGACCGTGGGCGGCTGGAGCAGACCCTGACCCATGTAGAGCATCGTGTTGGAGACTTTCTCGATGCCCAACGCCGGGTTCTGGTAGTTACCCGCCATCCGGATGGCGCCGACCACCATCTCCACCGGACCTTTGACCCGGGCGAACCGGGCTTCTTCCGATTTGAAGTAATCGGAATGGAACAGTGTCCGCAGCRTGTCGCGTATCTCGTATCCGGATGAGAAATAGGTGGCCATCATCTCTTCGATCGTCYTCTCTCCGGCCTCGGTGATCACATCGGCGGCGAAGAACTGGAACAGCCGTGTCGCCACGAACCTGGCAGTTGACTCTTGCTTCACGATAATGGCGATGATGTCTTCGCCGTTGAAATTTCCGGTCTCGCCCAGGAAGGTCTTTTCTCCGTCGTCGTGGTCCTCTTCCCGGTAGTCGAAGTGCCAGGCGATGCGGCCATAGGGCCAGATGGAGTCTTTGGAGGCCCTGATGGACATATACTCAGCGTTGCCCAACGTCCAGCCGGTGAACGCCCKYGMRCAKYCYYKRAYGTCGTCYTCSGWGTARTTGCCKAYGCCCATGSWGAACARYTCMAGAAGYTCGCGSCCSYARTTYTCGTTGAYKGCSKKGSCRTGRTTCTCGTTRTTGTCCARCCAGWMGATCATSGCMGGGTCCTTGGACAGTTCCACCAGCAGTTCCTCGAAGCTGCCTAGGCCGGACCGGCGGAACATCTCCACCTGGTTGAGCAGGGAACGGGCCTGGTTCAATTTGGCGTAACCAGTGGCGAATAGACCGTGCCAGAAGAGGGCGGTCTTCTCCTCCATGGGACATGAAGTGCTAATCATCCGGTACATCCAGTAAGCGGCGGAACCGGCCAGATCGCGCAGCTCCGATTGCTCGACGTGGTAGCGGCGGATCAGGTCGTCAGGCATGTTGCCCGGGTCGGAGGGATTGAGCAGGGCCTCTACGGCGCCGTCATACCCCATCGCCAGGTATTCTTCCAGTTCATTGCGGTTGGCGCCAAAACCGGCGCGCCGGAGCAGATGGGCCATCAGGGCAGTGTCGTTGCTTATCATAAATATCCTCTATCTAGGGGATGAGTCTGATGTCGAGTTGGGAGCTATGACTTGAAGAGATCGAATTTCTCGAACTGTCCGTTGACGATGGGGGCGGCGTCTAGTCCCATCCAGTCTTCCAGTATTCCGGTGTAGACAGAACGGAAATCGTTGTTGGCACGGAGATCGCCATCGATCTGTTCGGCCTCGGCCAACGAGGGGTATTCGCCGTACATCCCGCCATTGACCGCGCCACCGATCATGAAGGCCACGCCGGCGGAGCCGTGGTCGCTCCCGGAACCGTTGTCCTGTATACGGCGTCCAAACTCGGAGAAGACCAAGATCGAGGCGTCGTCTTCGGTGCCGTGTTCCTTCAGGTCGTCCATGAGACAACCGATTGCCCCGGCGACCTCGTCCCAGAGCTTGGCGTGGCTGAGCAGCTCGCCGGAGTGGGTGTCGAAGGGGCCGTGCTGGGTGTAGAGAATCTTGGCGCCCAGGTTGGCGTGGAACACCTGGGAGATGCTTTTGACGTTCTGGGCCAGGGAGTCGGGACCGTACTCGACCGAAGACTTATACATGGCCGGCGCGGTGCGGAGGATATCTGCCCCTTGGAGGGCGTCTTGTCCGGTCTGGCCCAGCAGTTCCATCACCGGGTCGCGTCCGGCGGCCCCGCCGTACATCTTGGAGAACGCCTCCAGGGTGAACATCCGCAGTTCTTCGTCCTGAACGTCGGGGAATAGACCGTACGTATCCAGGTCACCGACSGACGCCACGGACACGCCCGGGCAGGCTAGAGCCCTGGGCAGGCCCCGGCCGAAGTTGATGCCGGTGAGCACATTCTCGCCCAGCGGGTCGATGTCGCGGATGGCGCGGCCCAGCCAGCCTTCTTTMCCGATMGMRTCGGGCTCWGCGGTGTGCCAGATGTCCATGGASCGGAARTGKGAGCGGTTGGGGTTCTGATARCCGATCCCGTTGATSAYGGCGACTTTSCYYTCGTCCCAMAGSRAYTTGAYCGGMCCCATGCTGGGGTTGAAACCGTACCGGTCGTCGATGGGAATGACCTTGTCCTGGGGAATATTCACCGTGGACCGGTAATCGTAATACTTGCCCTCGCTGTAGGGAACGACCGTGTTCAGGTAGTCGTTGCCACCGGAGAGCTGAATAACGATCAGACTCTTTTCGCGTTTGGTGGTGGTCATATTCGAAGAACTCCTAAATCCGGGAAGGAAGACTATTTTTTCTCTTGAATCCGTCCAGATCAGTGGCWAACATTGTACCCTTTGTTGGCCGCCATATCGAGGCGTATCTGCAAGTCTATTTGGGGTGTCAGCGGCAGCCGACCGGCGGCTCACCGGTGGCGAGCGGAAGATACGGTGGTAATATTGTGTAGACCGAACGCCRGAAACGAGAGGCATAACCATGATTAAACCCAAGATGTTGGGACATTTAGTGATCAGGGTCAGGGATGCCCAGCGTTCCGAAGATTTTTACACCAAAGTATTGGGGTTGGAAGTAAGGGGCCGTGCCCGCGGCGGCAAGATGCGGTTCTTCACCAGCAACCCTGAGATCGACCACGAGATCGCCGTCGCCGAGATCGGCGAAGATGCCGTGGGTCCCTTCCCGGACCAGGTCGGCCTGTATCACATGGCTTGGGAACTGGCCGATATGGACGAACTCAAGGACGCCTACCAGGTGGTGCTGGACAACAACGTCGATATAGCCGGTTTCGGCGACCACGGCGTCACCAAAGGGCTGTACATCCGCGACCCGGACGGCATCGAGATCGAGCTGTTCGTCCTGGCTCCCGAATTCGAAAGCACACCCCTCCAAGAGATACTCACCGGGGGGTCGCTTCAGGGGACGACGGCGGATTAACGGCACGCCYGGGGATCAAACTTCGGCGTCATTAAGCCGGATAGGTTTCGTCCCCCTATGCRTCTGCACACTCGATCCTCTTGGGGGAATAGATGCGCCTAGAAAACAAAGTGGCCCTGATCAGCGGCGGCGCCCGGGGAATGGGGGCCGTTGAAGCCAAGATGTTCGCCGCGGAAGGGGCCAAAGTCGTCATTGGCGACATGCTGGGAGACGAGGGCCGGCAGGTAGAAGCAGAGATCAACGAGTCGGGCGGCGAGTGCGTCTTCGTTCAACTGGACGTGACCGACGAAAACGCCTGGCAGGACGCTGTGGCAACCACCGTGGCCCGCTTCGGCAAGTTGGATATCCTGATCAACAATGCCGGCATCGCCCGGATCAATAGTGTCGAGGACACCACCTCCGAAGAGTGGGACTTGGTGATGGACATCAACGCCAAGGGCGTGTTTCTGGGCACCAAGGCCGCCATACCAGAGATCAGGAAGGCCGGTGGCGGCTCCATCGTCAACATCTCTTCCATCGCGGGCCTGACCGGTGGGCGCACATCTTCTTACGCGGCCAGCAAAGGCGCTGTTCGGCTTCTCACCAAATCGACGGCTATCCAATACGCGGCCGACGGCATCCGCTGCAACTCGGTCCACCCCGGCGTCATCGAAACGCCCATGACGACCCCCATCATGCTGAATACCCCAGAAGGCCGGGAGTTAAAYGCCTCTCGACACCCATTGGGCCGATTTGGCCAACCTGAGGATATCGCCTACGGCGTGTTGTTCCTGGCATCGGACGAATCGTCGTTCATGACCGGCAGCGAGCTGGTTATCGACGGCGGCCTCACGGCCCAGTAACCGCGCTCACCCGTATTGGAATAGATCACCCAAGGAGAACCTATGGCCGAGATATTCGTTCTGGGAGGAGGCACTCCCACGCCCACCGCCGAAAGGTTCGGCAGTGCCCATGCCCTGAAGATCGGTGAAGAACTGTTGATGTTCGATTGCGGCCCGGCGGCAACCCATAAGTTGGTGAAGGCTGGGCTTTTCCCGACGCAGGTGGACAACCTGTTCTTCACCCACCACCATTTCGACCACAACATCGACTACCCCTGCTTCCTGCTCTGCCGCTGGGACCAGGCTGCGGGGCGCGGCCCGGAGTTGAACGTCTATGGACCTGCTCTCACGGAAGAGATAACCAAAGGCCTGATCGGAGAAAACGGTGTTTTCTCAGCCGACTGGCGGGCGCGGGTAGGTCACCCGTTGAGCCACCAGGTCTACGTGAACCGGGGCGGCACACTTCCCCGCATCCCGCCCAATCCACAAGCCAAGAACGTGGGACCGGGCGAGGTTGCATCGGGCAAGGACTGGGCGGTSACCGCCGCCTTGGCCGAGCACGTACAGCCCTTTTTGGACTCCCTGGCCTACCGTGTGGACACCCCGGACGGCAGCGTGGTTTTTACCGGAGACACCCAGCCCTGCCAGTCGGTGATCGATCTGGCGCGGGACGCGGATATGATGCTGTGCATGTGTTGGGACGACCAGGCAGTCATGGTCGAAACCGGGGAGGCCACAGGACAATGCGGCACCACCGGCGCCGCAGAGATGGCCCAGGAGGCCGGAGTCAAAAAATTGGTGCTGGTGCACATGGGACCCAATTTGTCGGCCCGTGAGCCCTTCGAAGATGTCCAGACCGACATGCAGCGCATCTACCAGGGCGAGATCGTCTTCTCCGAAGAACTGCTTAAGATCGATCTTTAGTTTTTACGTATACGCGCGCCCTGTGCCCGCGGGCACAGGGCGCGCGTTGTTGAATCSATGGATCTAGGTGTTTGGRTTGCCTTTTTCCAAATTTACTTTTTATTATGTCGCTCGGCATAGGAGGTGCCGATGGTCGATTGGCTGGTTTGGAAAATGGAAAGGGTCCGAAAAAGCAAACGATGCCAACACTAACGTTTATGAAATGCCTAACAATAGAGTTGTTGCCCAATAAATCGCGGTGGTAATTGCTGCGGTTGTAAACGTTAAAATCATCACYGGTTGACTTTCCACAGTCAATGGGGCTTTTGCAACATGTACCACATAGGCAATYGGTCGCGCTGCTAACGATGCGATTATAAAAAAATACAAAGCGAGRGAWGTTGAAAACGTTGTCCAGAACACCACCCCTAGCCATGAATCTTCACCTCTGAAGACCAGCCCGTCCCAAAATGAAATATCAAACGATTCGATAAAGRTCGTAGGCAAAACAAAGAATATCCCGGCCGAAACGATAAGGTCGAATGCAAGCAGCCCAGAAAGCTTGGGTATGCCAGCGTTTTCTCCCTTTGACAGTACCTACCGGGTTTCGGCGATTGATATTGCATCGGCGAATATGTTTAATGCCAAAAATCCAGGTAATGTGTACCCATAATCACCGAAGTCTGGAAAAAATGACCATATGGAAATCGGTGAAAGCATCCAGGTTGACACGACATACACAAAAAATAGGAAAACGCCAGACGAAGCTAGGGCCCTTATGGGATGTATTTCCATTGGAATCCGAAATGAACGTGGTTTTGACATGAACCAAATCGCTATCACACCAMSAGGAGCCGTAATCAAGAAAGATTTCCACCAGGTGCCGTCAATTACCGATAGGACGGTTCTCGGAGTACATCGGTCCGAAATCCAGAATGCGAAGAAAGTAATGCCGATGACTATGGGTAYGCCGATTACAAGGCTTCCAACAACACGCTTGCCAGGGGATAAYCGAAGCTTACCCAAGAATGAATGCGCTACGGCAATCGCGAAAGCTGATGTAACAAGAACTACCAGGCCTTCGGCAGTGCAACCCTGGAATTCTTCAACAATTTTATCGGAGTGCCCGGTGGCTAAGAACCAGCCGAATATATTTAATTCCGTACCTACCGCCAAAATCGGTGTAAGCAGCAATCCTAACCACACGAATCGCCACCGATCAAGCTGCTCTTGATCTCCTACGTAGAAGTAATCAAACAAACGACGGAATGCACTGTTGGTTTTTTGAGCCCAATTCTGTGGGCCGGCCTCGGACAAAAATTGGACTAACCTTCTGTGAGTCGCAGGATTGAGTCCACTCAAATGAAGTGCGGTTCCAACGGTGAAAATCAGGACAATTAACCCGACCCATACTTCGAAATACTCCGGCCAACTTGCCCCGGTGCTCGGTTCGATCATGTAGCCATGATAAACATACGAAATCGGACAGGGAAATTAACCTACCGCGCTAAAATAAATCGGGGTTGCCGATGGTCAAATGGCCTGTACMGTGAGCAAAGGGGCGCAGCGGAAATTTTTGCGACTGCTGTTATCCGGGCTGCTCGAAGCGGATCGCTACCGGTGCCAGCCCATGCCTCGGTGGTAGCCACGCAAGTAGGCGACCTGCCCACCGTGGACGATGTTGTCCCAGACCAAGATGCCAAGGGCGTCGTCGACAACCATCGTTGCGGCAGGGGCGGTCCACTGGACCTCCCGCGCYARRTCGGCSTCRGWCAACGMRCCGATRTAGGCRGCCGCMGCGGCRTTRGMCTYKTCGAARTAWTCCATGAGAACGTCTTTGGACGGCGACTGCCAGGCCGCTGTCCGTTCGCTGCTCCAACCCATGCCCATGTCGTCGGCGTCTTCCGGCATGGCGAACTTCTCGTACCAGACGTCCTTTGACCAGAGTTGAGGTTCACCCTTAAGGCGCATGTGTATGAAACGGTCTGTTACGCGAGACATGTGCCACACCAGCCAGCTCATGGAGTTTGAGTCCGAGTTGGGCCGGATGTCCATGGTCGCATCATCCACGTCCGATACCGCAGATTTCACCATGTTCCAGTTGCGTTCCAGCGCCGATAGGGTCGTTCCGGTACCTGACATAACATCACTCCTGAGTTGGCCTGCCGCTGCCGAGGTTGAGGTGGGTAGTCGAATGATACTCCCGAAGCAGGCCGATGCCCACGGGCTTTGCGCGTCACTGCCAGAATTGTGATTTCCGAAAGGGACAAAAGATGCGACGATCACCGATATACAGCTATAGTGCCGGATGATTCGGTTGTACCGAGTTCATGAGCAAATTCTCCTGAGGTACGCATGACGATCTTATGGCTAGGCGACAAAGACTGCCATGAAGTTCAAAGGGTCGGGGGCAAGGCGGCGAACCTGAGCCGTTTGGCATCAGGATACCGCGTGCCTGCCGGGTTCTGCATCACTCCCGAYCTGTACCATCAATGGTTGGAGTGCCCCAAGCAAGAGATGGAGCTGCCCCAAGACCTGCACGGCATCATCTCCCGTGAATATCAAGAGATGACGGCCAGATGCGGAGTCGTGGACCCGGCGGTAGCCGTTAGGTCGTCGGCCTTGGACGAAGACGGGCAGGGCACATCATTCGCCGGACAGTACGACACTTTTCTGAATATCCAAGGCCCCGACGCCATATCCGACGCTATAGTTAAATGCTGGGATTCGGTGGGTGGGGAAAGRATGGAAGCCTACCGCAAAGAGCACAATCTGCCCGCCGAGAGTCTGGGCGTTGCTGTTCTGRTGCAGCAGATGGTGGCCGCGGAGGTATCTGGTGTAGTATTCAGCGCCAATCCCATCAGTGGCAACAGAGACGAAGTCATGATCAACGCTACTTGGGGGTTGGGGGAGAGCTTAGTCTCGGGAAAAGTGAACCCCGACACTTTRGTGGTCCAAAAATCAGACTTTAAGATCAAAGACAGCCAGWTCGGGGNAAAAAGGCCTGATGACCGTGCTAACCGAAGGCGGTACTGAAGAAGTGAGGGTGCCTCGCGCGCAGCGGCAGGCCCCAACTTTGGATGACGAAAAAACCGGAGAGATCACCAAGCTCGCGATCGATCTTGAACGAGAGATGGGCTGGCCGGTCGACTTGGAGTTTGCCTACTATGCAAATGACCTATATCTTCTTCAATGCAGACCGATAACCACGCTGTCGCATCAAGGCCTGCGCCAACAAACCATTACTTTATAACGGAGTGATTTATGACCGCCCCCACCGACTTTCCCATCCCCTCTGACATCGAAGGATTTTGGATGTGGGACAAGATGCATTGTCCCAAGCCCCAAACCACATTGACTCAAGACATTTTTAACTCGGCCATCTCAGCGGGATTCACCGCCGGTATGGAAGAATTCGCCTGCCCCGCTGGGGTGGTATACAGGAATCTAAACACCTATGCCTATATGGCGTTGGTCCCCCAAGATCTGGGCGATGAAACCATTGAGCAGCGGGTAGAGAGATACAAAGGGACCCTCCACGAAGTCTTGCCGAAGATGGGTTCGCTTTGGACCGATGAATATCTGCCATCGATCCTTCCCGCTCTGGAATCCTCAATGACCAGGGACTATACCGCTCTCAGCGACCAGCAGTTGATCGCCACTCTGGAGCAGATGAACCAAGAGTTCACCGCCCGGTATGAAGTCCACGGCAAGATCAATTTCGTGATTGCCTCGGCCAGCATATTCGTGGATTTCTATAACGAAATCATGGATCCGGAAGACGCCACTGAGGCCTACGAGGCGCTTCAGGGGTTTCCGACCCTCTCTCTGGATGCGGGAAAGGCGTTGTGGGCACTGGGACGCATCGTCAACAAAAGTTCAGAACTCAGCCAGCTATTTGAGCGCCATGAGCCGGTCCAACTTCAGGTTGAATTGGCGGGTTCTGAGATCGGGCGTATTTTCCTTCAGGCGTTTAGGGAATATCTAGAAGAGTGGGGTTGGCGTTCGGAAGCATTTGAATTGGCGGACCCGTCATGGAGAGAAGACCCAACGGTGCCTCTGAACGCGATCCAAGGCTATATGCGTCTGGACGACAGTGAGGACCCGGAGAACAAATACCAGGCAGCGATAAAACGCCGCGAAGAGCTACTGACCAGTGCTAGAGCAGCCCTAGCTGGCCAGACGGAACAGTTGGCGACGTTCAATGCGCTCTATGCCCAGGCCGAACCCTTCGCCACGATCACATAAGACCACAACTACTACATCGACCAGAGAGGGAATACCGTTATGCGTCTTCCCATCTTGGAGATGGGCGGACGGTTGGCCGAGAGCGACAGCATCGCCGAAGCCAATGATGTGTTCCACCTGACCTTTGACGAGATTAAGTCCGGGTTTTCCGGGGCGGACCACAAAGATCTGGTGACAGGACGAAAGGCTGAGATGGAGAAATGGGGCAAGATAGTCCCGATGCCGACCATAGGTGAACCACCTCCTCACGAAGAAGGTGAAGGAGATCCATTGGGCGTCGCCTTCGCAAAATTCTTTGGCGTGCCTCCGGAACCCAGCCGCGACCCTGACATCATCCCGGGCACCGCCAAAGTCGTGCGCTCTCTCGCTGAAGCCAGCAAACTGGAGAAAGGCGACATCATGGTCTGTGAGATGACGATGCCGCCTTGGATGCCTCTGTTCTCCATCGCCGGAGCGGTTGTGGCAGACACCGGCGGACCGCTCAGCCACTGCGCTATCGTTTCCAGAGAGTACAAGATGCCGTGCGTGGTGGGCACCGTCATCGGCACCGCTGTCATCACCGATGGCATGACCCTCACGGTTGACGGGGCGAAGGGAATCGTGAGGATTGACTCCAGAGGCTGAGCCGGCAAAACCCGCAGATAGCTCAATACCGCCAAGCTTAGCCGTTAAGAGTGAACGACTGGTCCTCTTGACGGTGATGCTTGGCGTTTTCTTGGCCCCGCTAAACTCCACCATGATCGCGGTGGCGCTACCGGATATCATGCTGGACTTTGATGTGTCCATCTCCCGCGCCGGTTGGCTCATCACCGCCTATCTGATCGCCATGGCGTCGCTCCAGCCATTGGCGGGCAAATTGGGAGACAGCTTTGGCCATCGGACCATGGTCCTGAGCGGGTTGACCGTATTCGGTGTTGTTTCCATCGGCACCGCCTTGGCCCCGACGCTGCCCGTGCTGCTTGTTTTCCGCGTGTTGCAGGCGGTGTCGGCTGCGTTGATCGTGCCCAATGGCTCGGCGTTGCTCCGAGAGATTCTGCCGGCCCACCGCCGTGGAACTGGGTTCGGCCTGCTGGGGGCGGGGATCGCCGTTGCCGCTGCGATGGGACCGCCGCTGGGCGGAGTGCTGGTTGAAGTGGCCGGATGGCGGGCGATCTTCTACGTCAACATGCTTTTTGTTGTCCCAGCGGTATTGATTGGGCTAAAGAGCCTTCCGCGGCTCAAGACCGCCGCCGGCAAACGGAAGTTCGACATCTACGGTGCGATGGTCATGCCGGTCTTGCTCATCGCCTCTGCCTGGATCTTGGTCTCCTTCTCCAAGGGTGGGAATGCCTGGCTGGTCGGATTCGGGGTACCACTGGTTGTGGCGGGAGCGTTCTTATTCGGTCGTTATGAGAGGCGTCATCCTGATCCTATTTTTCAGTTCGATTTCTTCCGGAATAGGTCTTTCGCCGCTTCGGCCGYATGATCGACCGGTTGGGCCGGCGGCTCCCCACGACTTTGGGGTTGGTCATACTTGCCGTTGGCGTTCTTCCYATCGCCCTCGCCGGCCAGGACGTTTCTATACCCACATTGCTTGCGGGCCTGGCCCTGGTGGGAGTGGGTCTTGGGCTTGCGTCTCCGGCCCTGCAGACATCGGGAGTTGAGGCGGTGGAAAGCGWCCAGGCCGGCTCCGCCGCGGGGTTGTACTCAACCAGCCGGTACTTGGGCAGCATCACCGGGTCCGCCATCATCKSRGGGATACTGGGCGCCAGTGATATGGATGTGGACGGCCTGAGCTTGGTATTCCTGCTGTCATTCGTTGCCGCCGTCGTTGCGGCRGTGGTCAGCCTCGGGCTCAGGGGCCGTGCGCCGGTGTCAACGKTGTAGGGAATGCCGTCCCGAAATTGATCTATGGATGGCAAAAAGGGCGCCATCAGGGTGATTCCAGCAAAAGCTGGAATCAAGGACACCCCTGAAAATCACGGTTGACTAACTAAAAACTTGCCAGTGGACACAACCGTGTGGTTGTGTTCTCTGAATACCTTRATCACGGTTGCAGCTATATCTGGCTTCAGTTGCCRCCGCTATCAACATCTGATCGGTCAGGTGGTGTAGACAAAGGCACCGCTATCAAAACTACCGTGGCCAACAGGTAGATACTTGCGACGAAGAAAAAGGTAGATTCGATCCCGACTTCGTCAAACAATTCACCCGCGATGAGCGGGGATGCGGCTGCAAGAACGAATCGAGAAAAAGAGAACACTCCCAGAGTGCTGGCGGCCACTTTATCGCCAACTACGTCTAGTGCAGCAGCGGTCAATATGGGCTGGTCGCTGAAAAAGAATACGCCGAGCAGAGCCAGAATAATAATCAACCCCGCCCCCTCCCCGAACGGGACAAGCAAAGCGGTTAGGGCACAGAGCGCCAACATGCCGGGAATCAACACCAATTTTCTGCCAGCCCGGTCTGATATGTATCCGACCACTGGCGCTGCCACGACTCCTACCCCCACTAACAAGGCAATATGTAATCCGAGAGCTGCATTTCCCAGGYCTAACTCCTCGTCGAGCCCTAGATACAAAGCGAGAAATGGAAGAAACGCCACGTTGGCCATTCCGCGAAGCCCCGCCACGGCCATTATTCCCCATAAGCGAGGATGGTCTTTGAACGATTGACGAGTGTTGGACATCTGTTCGCGGAACTGAGGAGGCGCTGTGTCAATCGAACCTGTGCGGCCGATGTCGCGAAAAGCCCAAAATACTATAAAGACCAAGAGCATTGGGACAACGGCATATATGCTGACCACCCCTCGCCAACTGAGGGTGAGCAGAAGAACGCCGGTCAATGCCGGCCCGAGGACATCTCCGATGTTGCCCCCGACACCGTGAATCGACAGGGCGGAGCCTCGCCGGTCGGCGAACCGTTGTGACAGAGCTGCTGCGGCGGGCAGGTGCCACATTGCGGCCGCCGCCGCGACAGCAGCCATACCGACTAAAAGGACCGGGTAGACAGGCGAGATTCCCATGATCAGCCAGCCCACGCCGAACAGTCCCATACACCCCGCCAAGACCAGCCCCCAATGCCGCCGGACCATATCGGTCACAACTCCACCGGGAAGGGCTATGATGCCCGAGACTACTTCCCGGGTAGCGGAGATAGCACCTACCTGAAGGCCGTTTAGACCAAATGTAGCAACGACCTCCGGCAGCATGACAAAGAAGCTCTGGCTGAACCAGTGGAAAATCCCATGACCGGCACTAAGGCCGGTTAGAACGAATGGCGCGGTGTCCCGAATCCTGCGGGATTCCCGGTCAGTTATCTGCGGGTTGGTTTCAGCCATCTAATCTCGTCGTTTAAACCCCTTCAGGCGGCTGCCGTTGGGGTGGTTTATTGAATGCACSGCATTGTAGCAGCRAAGTAGGTGGGCGGCGCTTGCTCAACCCGCTACGAACGGAATCCCAGCAACATGACTTTCTTGGATKACGCCGAACGCCGGAGGGGCGCAAGCAACCGAACAACAACGGCCCGGSTCTCAATGGCCGGGCCGTTGTATTCGCTTCGTTTTMCTACCTAGTCGTACGGGTGGAGCTTGATCTCCTTGAGCGCCGGGATCACTTCCTTGCCCAATAGCTCGATGGACCGCATGGAATCCTCGTGTTTCATAGGGCCTTCGTTGCCGTAGATCAGCAGATATCCGGGGTTGAGGTTCTCAACCACGTATTTCAGCTTCTCGATCACCGAATCCGGCGTCCCGACGATGATCACGCGGGCCTCTTGTTGGTTCTCGTAGGATGAAGGGTCTCCCATGTTGCCGGCGAACACGCCCGTGGGACGGCTAGCCTTAACCTCCAGGGCCTTCCGCGACTGGTAGCCGGGCGGGTCCACGTGCTCTCTGGGGCCCCGCTGCCGGTGGCCTTCGGTCCAGACGAAGTGCCGGCCGATCTCCTGGGCTTTCTCCTCGGTRTCCGCYACCAAGACCTTGAGYAGRTACCCAAAGTGCTCSGGRCCGGCCTTATATCCRGCCTCCAARGCGGTRTCGATGTAGATCTGTTTGAGCCACTCGGTGGTCTCCATGACCGCGCCCAGGTTCATGTACGGGTGACCGTGCTTGGCCGCCCAGACCACACTCTCGGGGCTACCGGTGCCGGGGAACCAGATGTCGGGCCGGGGCTTCTGCATGGGCATCACCCAGGGATTGACCACGCGGTATTGATAGTGCTTGCCTTCGTACCGGAAGGGGCCAGGYTCGGTCCAGCATCTTACGATGAGGTCGTGAGCCTCTTCGAAACGTTCCCGGTTCTGGGTGGGGTCAATGCCGGCCTGCAGAGTCTCGACCGCCCCGCCCCGGACGAACCCGGATATGATCCTGCCCCCGGAATAGCAGTCAAGCATGGCCACTTCTTCGGCCATCCGGACGGGGTCATTGACGGCGATCACGTTGCCGAGGATGGCGATCTTTACCTTCTTCGTGATCTTCGTGAGAACGGCGGCATCCAGGTTGACTGCCGGCTTTCCGCACCAATACGCGGAGTGGTGCTCGTTGGTCATGATGCCGTCGAACCCGATCTCGTCGGCCAAAGCGTACTGCTCGTGATATTCGTTATAGAGCTTGTGGGCCTTGGCCGGGWCGAAGTGGGTGTTGGGGAACGCCAGACGTCCCGACTCGAATTTTTCGAGCTGCTCGTCGGCGATATAACCTTGGGCCTGCTCCGAAAACCAATAAACTTCCATCTGGTCTTTGGGCCTGCTTAGTTGATCAACCATTGCCGCCTCCCAAATCTATGTTTGGCATACTATAACCGAATACACAGGCTCRGTCAGCAAATAGGAAGATATCTGGCCCGAGGAGGAACTTTACCACTCGAAGGCCCCGATGTCGCACGATCTGCCACGCGGCCTTGGAANCCCCCTTTGGTCCAGGGGAGGGCATGAGCCTTCGGCCGAGGCGTCGATTGCCGGGCTACCGGGAASCAGGGCATTGGTGGCTGTGGGTCCGCCATTGTCCGCCAACGCACCTAACCGGGCATCAACCGGCCTCGCCTTGGTGCCCATAGTGTCTCCGTCGCCGGGGATGAACCCGCAACCGCTGTCGTTGCCGATCAGATTGTTCCCGAGGGAAGTTATAACGCCGAGACAGTCAGGTYCTATCTCCGCCGTATTGTTGGCGATGATGCTGTTGGCGATTAAAGTCTCATCGTTGGAGACCATTATTCTGATTGCAAACCCACCTCCCTCRACGGCCGAGTTGCCGCTGACTGTGCTGTGTGTCAAGGYCAGAACTCCGCGGCTCTCGATCCCGCCGCCAAATCTGGCCGTGTTGCCGGAGATGGTGCTGTTGRTCACCGACAGGCGCCCCCAATTGTTGATCCCACCAGCCATGGACGATTCATTGTTGCTTACCGTCGAAGAGTCCAACGTCATCGTGCCGACGCTGGCGTTGTGAAACCCACCGCCGCTGATTATGGAGCGGTTCCCGTCAAATGTGACGCCCATCAAGAACGCATTTCCCCAGTTGCTGAATCCCGCTCGACCACCGGCCATGTTATCTGCTATCAACGTATTCGAAGCGTGCAGTATTCCGCCGTTGAACAGTCCCGAGCCATACCCACGTGACTTATTACCCAGGATAGAGCTGTTTYCAATGGTTACTTTGGCGCCGTTGAAGATGCCGGCCCCGCCCCCGGCAAAGTTTTCAGTCACGATGGAATCGGTGAGGGTCAGGRTCCCTTGGTTGTAGATGCCGCCGCCAAATTCGGCCCTGATAGCCTCGATGCCACTGGAAATCATTCCCACGGCTTCGGAATGGAACGGGACCATGCGGACTTCGGTCGACGCTTCGCTCCCGTACCTGATGGTGACTCCGGAGATGTACACCACCGTTTCCTCAACGACCCTGATCACCCGGTGGACCGCTTGGTCCAAAGAGGGAGCGGCTTGAATGATCGTTACCTCAGCCCCCGCACCGATCAASGTGAGGTCTTTGTCTATCACGAGTTCCCCGCCGGTCATCGTATAAACKBCGRCGGCGATATCGATCGTKTCGCCGGGCTGGGCTGAGGCGATTCGCTCCCGCAAAACGCATCCGGGGCACTCGGACTGTTGGACGGATCCGGCCGTCGTATTGTCCATTGCGCCCGGAGCGCTTTCCRAACCGCAGGCAACTGCCAGAAGCAGCCCGGTCGCTAAGACACCGAAAAAKGCCTTCGGCAGCGTAATCATCTGCGGATTTYAACAAATATCGCCCGAATCAGGCCATCATCATGAGCAGCGAATAGATTCCGCATATGGCGGGCCCTGTTGGAAAGTGCTAATTTATTCCGGCTGGGATAAACGGCCTTCTATCGATTAATGAGMACCTGGGAGCACAGATGACCACCAATGCCGAGCATCACAAATGGCTGGACCTAACGGTTGAAGATGCGCTCTTGCCCGACCTCCCAATCTGCGATCCACATCACCATTTCTGGGACCGCCCCAACGACCGCTATTTCCTAAACGATCTGTACCGAGACATTGGGGGCGGGCACAACATCGTCCGGACCGTCTTCATCGAATGCCGGTCCATCTACCGCCAGGATGGGCCAGAGGAGATGCGGTCCGTGGCCGAAACGGAATTCGTGCAGGGGATCGTTGCCCAGAACGCCAGCGGCCAATACGGCAACGTCGACGTGGCGGCCGGAATCGTGGCCTTCGCCGACCTCGCGATCGGGGCCGATGTCGAGCGGGTGCTTGAAGCCCATCTGGCAACCAGCCAACGGATCCGCGGCGTTAGGCACATCACCGCGTTCGACCCAAGCTCGGACGTGCCCCGGCCCCGGCCCTTCCCRGARGGGCTGCTGGGCGACGCCAAGTTCCGGGARGGATTCGCGGTMTTGGACAAGCTGGGTCTTAGCTTTGACGCCTACATCTACCATCCKCAGCTCCATGAAGTGGCAGACCTGGCCAACGCTTTTCCCGGCGCGACGATCATTCTGAACCATGTGGGTGGTCCTCTAGGGGTCGGCCCCTACGCGGGCAAACGGGACGCGATCTTTCCGGACTGGAAGGAAAGCATGACCGCCCTGGCCGCGTCGCCCAACGTGGTGGTCAAGGTGGGCGGACTGGTCATGCCGGTCTGCGGTTTCGACTGGCATGAGAGAACGATGCCGACGGCCTCCGGAGAGCTTGCTCGGGAGACCGCGCCGTACTACCTGCATTGCATCGAACAGTTCGGCCCGGGCCGGTGTATGTTCGAAAGCAATTTTCCGGTGGACAAGGTCGCATGTTCGTATACCGTTTTATGGAACGCTTTCAAGCGTCTCGCYCACGGCTTTACGCCGGGTGAGCAGGCCGCGCTGTTTCACGACACCGCGGCACGAGTCTACCGGCTGTCCTAAAAGCTAGGACGTGACCCCTGCCAAAACTGTCCAGCCACCTTYTAGCCCTCTGGTTTCGATATTCGACGAAAATAGGCGTCATTGAGACTGTTGGTTGTGCTTGACACCCCGATTATCTCTACGTAGCATGTAGCAAACTCAAATTGATAATAACAATTAYYATCTCGGAATCCCTGTGGGGCAAAAAAATAGGGGGTAACGATGCCAGATAAAGAAGACATCGCTTCGATAGCACACCTGATGAGGCGGGCCGGATTCGGCGCGTCGCGGCAAGAGCTCGAAGAAAGGGCCGCTAAAGGCTACGARGCCACGGTGGAGGACCTGCTTCACCCCGAAGAGCAGCCACCTATCGACGACGATATCCTTTACCGTTTTATGCCCGGATATGAAGGCGCCCTCGGCCCGCCGATCAACCAGGCCGAATGGGTGTACCGCATGGTCAACACCCAACGTCCATTGGAGGAGAAACTGGCCCTCTTCTGGCATCAATTATTCGCCACCGGTAACTCCAAGGTGGACAACCCGCCTGAGATCACCCAGCAGATTGMCATGTTCCGGCGTCAGGCGCTGGGCAGCTTCCGCGACCTGTTGGTGGAACTGGCCAAGAACCCGGCCATGATCTGGTGGCTGGACAACAACGGCAACCACAACGGCGCCATCAACGAGAACTGGGGCCGTGAACTGCTAGAACTCTTCTCCATGGGCGTTGGAAACTACTCCGAAGATGACATCAAAGACGCCTCACGGGCCTTCACCGGCTGGACCATCGAGCCCAAGATACCGCGCAATCCCTTGGGCCGCTTCTACTGGAACTTCGAGTACCGGGCTGAAGACCACGACGACGGCGAGAAGAGCTTCCTGGGCCAAACCGGCAGGTTCAACGGCGAGGACATCATCGATATCGTGGTCAAACAACCGGCCACCGCCCGGTTCTTGGCCCGCCACCTTTATAACTTTTTTGTGGCGGACGAGCCGCAAGTGCCCAGTTGGAACATCAACCCGCCCAATGACC
The DNA here is from genome assembly GCA_002746355.1 of Dehalococcoidia bacterium. Lineage (GTDB taxonomy): Bacteria > Chloroflexota > Dehalococcoidia > Lucifugimonadales > UBA3495 > UBA9611. The sequence goes on from NVWX01000023.1 coordinate 47,766, forward strand.
CCGATGCTGTTGACCAGTTGGTCGCGGCGTACGACGAGTCAGATGGAGACCTGCGCTCCATGATGCGATTGCTGTTCAACTCAGATTTCTTCAAGAACGCCCGCTTCGCCCGTGTCAAAAGCCCGGCGGAGTTGGTGGTCAGCACCGTCAAGATGGCGGGGAATTACCAAGGTCCCCGGCCTGGGTTCAACATGCTGGCCATGGAGTGCAACTGGCAAGGCCAAGAACTGCTCAACCCGCCCAGCGTGGAAAGCTGGCATACCGGCGGTGAGTGGATYGACGGCGGCGCGTTGGTRCGCCGGGTCAATTTCGCAGCCGGCCTGATGGGCGACACCAGTCTGCCAGGCATCCGGGAGATCGTCGAAGAGCTTCGGCAGCGCGGGGTATCGGCGCCGGAAGAGTTCGTCGATGCCTGCTTGGACTTGGTGGGGCCGCTGGAATTCAGCGAATCCACCCGCTCCGAGCTCCTGGACCAGGCGACTGAAGACGGTGAACTGAACTGGGACACTGACGAAGATGCCGAAAAGTCCGAGAAGAAGATYGGTGTGATGCTGGCTTTGATCACCGCATCCAGGGACTTCCAATTCGCTTAATACCAGGTAAGACCAATCCTGTTTCTGAATAATCAGCACGAGGTGCGGAAATGACGGTAACCAAAAAAGACCCGGTCGTAGTGATTCTGCAACTAACCGGCGCTAACGACTATCTCAATACGATAATCCCGTACAACAACGGCGAATATTACGACAACCGGCCCAAGGTGAATATCCCCCAGGACACCGTCTTGCCCATCGACGATGAACTGGCGTTCAACCCGAATCTGGCTCCCCTGAAGAAGATGTACGACGACGGAAATGTCGCCATCATCCACGGTATCGGCTTTGAGAACTCGCCGCGGTCCCACTTCCGCGCCATGGACATCTGGCATACCTGCGAGCCGGATGTCGTCGGTACTGAAGGCTGGGTCGCGAAGGTCGTCCGGGACCTTGATCCCAAGGGCGAGAATGTGCTCAAATGCGTGAACTTTGGACAGGGACTTCCCAGAGCGTTGGCCCTGCGCGGTGTGCCCATAACCTCCGTGTCCAACTTGGAGTCCTACGGCGTCATGTCCAGCGTCCCTGGCATGACCGGCGAGCAAGACCGGGCCCGCCTGTTGGACCGCTTCGCCCGCATGTACGCCCCCGCCATCGGCACCGGCGCCACCATGGACTACCTGGGCCAGACAGGCCGCGACGCCCTGAAAGGTGCTGACATCATCAAGGCCGCTCCCGAGCAATACACGTCTACCATCGAGTACGCCGATAATGGCATCGCCAAATATCTGCGAGACGTGGTTCGCGTGCACACGGCCAACCTGGGCACTCAGATCTTCTACACTGCCCATGGGCCCTTCGACACCCACTTCAACCAGCCTCCCATGCACGCCCGGTTGTGGACCGAGGTTTCGCGGGCCATCAGCGATTTCTTTGACGACCTCCGGGAGCACGACGCCGCTGACAACCTGGTCATGATGATCTTCACTGAGTTCGGACGCCGCGTCCGCGACAACGGCACCGGGACCGACCACGGGGCCGGCGGTGGAGCATTCATCATCGGCGACAACGTTAAGGGCGGGATGTACGGGACCTATCCGTCCCTCAAACCCGAGGACCTGAACCARGGCGACCTTGACCCCAACTACGACTTCCGGGGTTTCTATTCCAGTGTGATYGACCAGTGGCTGGGCTTGGACCCGGTGCCGATCGTGGGCGGGCAATTYGAGCAGGTCCAGTTCGTCTAGGCTTTAACGGCCAGCCGACCCACGTTCAACTAGGAGAGACCTGATGTTAACCACCGTCGCCGCAGGGCGCGTTTTCGACTATAGCTACTGCATCGGCATGTACGGCATGTCTGGGCAGGGATTCTGGGCGCCCCAGGACTTCGTCTTGGGCGAGGGCGACCTCATCTATGTGATCAGCCGGGGCGTTGAAGAGATCGGTCAACGGATAACCCGGGTCACCCGCGACCAYGAGTTCCTGGGCCAGTTCGGTGCATCCGGCCGGGGAGACGGTCAGTTCGTCTGGCCCCGCTCCATCGACCTGGACAGCGAAGGCAATGTCTACGCGTCCGACGACTTCCTGCACCGCATATCCGTCTTCGACAAAGAGGGCAAGTTCCTGTCTTCCTGGGGAACAGCGGGTAGCAAAGAGGGAGAACTGGACGGCCCGTCGGGAATCGCCTTTGACGCGGATGACAACATCTTCGTGGTCGATAGCGCCAACAACCGCATCCAGAAGTTCACCAAAGACGGCTCCTTCTTGGGYAGCTTYGGGCAAGCCGGAGACGGTGACGGCGAGTTTGACCTTCCTTGGGGCATCTGCGTTGGCCCGAACGGCGATGTTTACGTCGCCGACTGGAAGAACAACCGGGTCCAGAGTTTCGACGCCGAAGGCCGATTCAAGGTCATGTTCGAGGGCGCCGACAACGGCGTTGGCGACCTGCACGGTCCAACCGGAATCGCGGTGGATTCCGAGGGCGACGTTTATGTCACCGACTGGGGCAACCACCGGGTGCAGRTCTACGGCCCGGACGGTCATTTCGTCACGACTCTGGTGGGAGATGCCCAGACGCCTTCACCTTGGACCCAGACCTACATCGACGCCAACCCGGACATCGTCAAGGCCCGGCGCCGGGCCAACATGGAACCTGAGTGGCGCTTCCGCCGGCCCGTGGCGGTAAACGTSGACGMCMASGACAGSATCTTCRTCCTGGARWCSGCCCGCCACCGCMTCCAGGTCTACGACAARGYNAAAGRRNTACGARGARSMCYCSMTSAAYCTKTAGSGRRCYYYCCTWRGWCAAARMRAMMMMMRYCYCCSYWYMAYWGKWKRRGYGGGGWYTTTKKKTRRMTGTCGGCTACGGTGTGCGCGCTTAAACCAAAGCAGGGCGGGTTAAAAACCCGCGCCTACGCCCACGTCATTCTGGCGAAGGCTAGAATCCAGACTAACTGCCTTAGCCAACCGTCATTCCGGCGAAGACCGAAATCCAGGCAAATATCATTTGGCGGTTGACCTGGGAGAACGACAACCCTGACCCTAACCGTCCCCGTCATTCTGGCGCAGGCCGGAACCCACTGCGCCTGCCATAGTCAATCGTCGAATAGTAGTGGAACCCTTAAACCACCAGCGGCGCCTCTCCGCCCGTGGGCACATCCACTTCGAATGCGTTTACGTTCAAGGCCAGCATGGAGTAGTACCCCATCATGGTGGTCAACTCGGTCAAGAGTTGAGCGCCGAAGTGGTCTAGGGCGGCTTTGAAGGTGACTGCGCTGACGCGGTTGGTGTGGAACAGTTCCGTGGCGTAGTCCACCACGATCTGCTCGGCGCCATCGAGTTTGGGCAGGGGTTTCTTGTCCCGCAATGCGTCTACGAACGCGTCGGGGATCCCTTCCTGCCGGGCCCTGGCAGCGTGGGCGAACCAGATGTACTGGCAGTCTTTGGCCCTGGCGGTCATGATCATGACCATCTCTTGGATATTCTGGGGCAGCTCCGACTCCTCTCTGAAGTAGAAGACCAGTTGGTTGGCCCGTTTTCGCATCTCGGGGCTGTTGATCATCACCGAGCCAGGTCCGTTCTCCATGGCGTTCCTGCTGATCGCGACTTCGTGATCAAAGGCTTCCCGGTACTTCTCGGGCACCTGGTCTCTCGTTACCGTGGGTGTTCGCGCCATTGAATTCCTCCGTCATGTTTCCTGTGGATCGTTGGCTTTGGCCGCATGATAACCAGGGACCTTCCAGTAGGGCAAGATTTGGCCTGGATCATGGGCATTGTTGGTACAATCAAATACAATACGGCGAACCAGACCGCATCACCGATTCGCATAAAAGGATTCACAGTTGAATTTCACTCACGTATATTCGGGAAATCCGGTTGACCGGGGCGAGAAAGAACGCCGCGACGACCAGTGGATAGCTGATAAGGCGAAGGATGCAACCAGCAAATTTTTACCACTGCGAGACCTAAATGTACTGGTGACCGACGGCGAAGACGGCCTGGGGTGGATCGGAGCCGCCGACCTGGAACGCCTGGCCATCAATTCCAGCCCAGTGTTTCTTGGGCTGTTGGACGACACGGCCCATTTCACCGTGGACATATCGGCCCAAGACAAAGCCGTGGCTGAACTCAGCGATGGGAACGGGTACCGGTTCGTTGACGCCAGGTCGGTCACTGAGATACTCAGCGGCCCCGACTCGGGCATCGTCGCCCAGGCTAGAGCCCAGATCAACTGGCATAACCGCAACGGGTTCTGCGCCATCTGCGGCGGCGAGTCCTACATGATTCGTGGCGGCCAGGTGCGCAAATGCTCCAAATGCGAAGTGGAAAACTATCCGCGCACCGATCCCGTGATCATCGTCGTGGTGTCCGACGGCGACCGTTGCCTGCTTGGGCAGTCCCGCCGGGGCCGCCTTAACCGCACCAACACCTATTCCGCGTTGGCCGGGTTCGTCGACCAGGGTGAGTCCATCGAAGAAGCAGTGGCGCGGGAGGTTATGGAAGAGGCCGGCATCCAGGTCGGCCAGGTCCGTTATCATTCATCTCAGCCTTGGCCATTCCCGTCATCGCTGATGATTGGCTGCCACGCCGACGCGGCGACCACCGATATCAACTTCGATGACGAAGAGATGAACGACGTTAGGTGGTTCTCCAGGGACGAGGTGGCAGCGGCTTTGCAAGGCAAGAACGACGCCTTAAACGTCCCGCAACCCATCGCCATCGCGCATCACCTGATCACGGCGTGGGTCAACGGCGGCTAAGGACTAGCCCAGACTTCCTCGCCTTCCAGTTCGAACGGCGAAAACTTGGTCACACCGTCGCCTTTGCCAGTGATACCGCCGTCTGGATGCCCTATGAGCTTGCCGCCGGCGTCCAACAGGTCGCTGAACTGGTCGCAGCACTGGTGCACCACGTAATAGACAGTCTCACCCTGCGATTCATACCTGGTGACGGACTGGGGCGGGAATTCAACTTCCCCGGCGTCCAACTCAGCCAACCATTTCGCCAACCAGTCCGGTAGCTGGTCTTCGGCCGGTTGTGGCGCTGTTACCAGGACCGATGCCGTCTCGACATTTCCCATCACGTCCTTGATCACGATGTCGTGCTCACCTACCGGTACACCTTCAAAGATGTAAGCCAACACAGGCACATTGTTGTCGCGCCGGGTTTCAGGGGCGCCGTTGAGCGTTACGCTAACCGTGGTGGTGGAATGGTAAAACAGTGACACCGTGACGGTGTTGTCTTCCACGGAAACCCCATCAAGCCGCCACTCTTGGACCGGCCTTTGAGTAGGAGTCTCGATCTTCGGTACGGTTGTTGCCGGCGAGGTGACTGTTGCACCTCCAGTCGGCTGCGACGTAGCGCCGCCCGAGCAAGCCACGGCAAGAGCAACCAACAGCCCGGCTACGGTGAACAGTATCTTTTTCATTGGTATCGACCTTGGCGCTTGAATTGATTCATACTTGCTAGACGAAGCCGCCTTCGTGTTTGTTCCCGCCAGGTTTACCTCCCCTAGAATCTGCCAACCGCACTTTGCCAGACCCTTCGCTTCACTCAGGGTGACATGTGCGCGGAACGGGTCAGATTGGAGAGGCGGCCTTGGTTGAAAAACGGTGTCAAAATCCGCGCCATCGCTCCAGGGTACCCCCGGATCACCCATTGCCTTTATAATAGCCCGCGGCTGCACTCGTGCTGGGCATGTTTAGTTGTCGGCCTACCGGAATGCAGAGTACTCGACTCGGGAAGGAATTTCAGAAATGACCCAACCACTGAAGATCGACCGCGAAAAGACGGCGGTCGTGATCATGGACTTCCAGCAAAGGATCATCGCGAATAACGCCAGCGAGCCGGAGAACGTGGTGAAACAGGCTTCAGCGGTGCTGCAAGGCGCCCGGGCGGCCGGCATACCGGTCATCTACGTGGTGCACCGTGGCGGGCCATTCGCCGCATATGCACCTGACGTGGAGCTCCACGAGGGCGTGCCACCGGCCGATGGCGAGATGGTGATCACCAAGGTCAGACCGGGACCGTTCTCCACCACCAACCTGGATGTCACCCTCAGAGAGATGGGGCGGGACACTCTGGTGATCATGGGTGTTTCCACCAGCGGCTGCGTGTTGTCCTGCACCCGGTGGGCGGTTGACGTGAATTACAAGTTCATCGTGGTCTCGGACGCCTGTTCCGACGGCGACCCCGAGGTGCACCGCGTTCTGACCGAGAAGGTCTACCCGCGGATGGGCACGGTTGTGAACGCCCAGGAATTCTTGAACGCCATCTGATTTAAGTTTCTCGAGAGGACCATGAAATACGACGTGATAGTAGTCGGCGGCGGGTCCGCCGGCTCGGTGGTCGCGGCCAGACTGGCCGAGAAAACCAACACCAATGTACTACTTTTGGAGGCGGGATCGGACTATCCCGATATCACCAACCTGCCATACCACATACAACACGGTCATACCCGTGCCTCGGAAGAACAGGATTCCGAGCATAACTGGGCTTTGCGCGGGACGATCACCGAAGAGCAAGGCGAGATCCACGTGGCCCAAGGCAAGGTCATCGGAGGAGGCGGGTCGATCAACGGGCAGGTCTACCTCCGCGGCATCCCCCAGGACTTCGATGACTGGGCGTCATGGGGCAACGACGAGTGGTCGTACACCAAGGTCCTGCCCTATTTCCGGAAGCAAGAGACCGACATTGACATCCGGGACGACTACCATGGGACCGACGGCCCGATACCCGTCAGCCGGAAGGTTGGCGAGACCTGGCCCGTGATCCAGTCGGCATTCCACACTGCCTGCCTGCAGAACGGTTACGACACCACCGAGGACATGAACGGCCCGAACCCCTCCGGTATCAGTGTTGTCCCGATGAACAACCAGAATGGCGTCCGCATGAGCACCGCCATCACGCATCTTGCGCCCATGCGCCATCGCATGAACATCACCGTCAGGGGCAACGTGTTCGTCCAAAAGATACTGATTCAGGACGGTCAGGTTAAGGGCGTTGAGGCTGAGAGCGGCGGCGAAGTGTTCAAAGTTGAGAGCGACAAGGTGGTGCTGTCCGCCGGAGCGCTAAAGTCGCCCCACATCCTCATGCTCTCGGGCATCGGGCCCAAGAACCAGTTGGAAGAGTTTGGAATCACCGTTCTTCAGGACACCCCCGGAGTCGGGGCAAACCTGCGCAACCACGCCATTTCCCCCATCTCCTTCAAGATCAAGGAGGGAATAAAGCTCCAGCCCGACGCCTCCGGTGTGCGGACCGCCCTGCGTTATACGGCCAAGGGGTCGAACGATTCAAACGACATGATGATGACCACCAGTTCATTGTTCAGCCCCTTCACCGGCGAGATACTACCCGACCGTATCGGCCGAATCTCGTGCGTGATCGAGCTGCCGGCCGGCGCCGGGTTTGTCCGCCTGGCTTCTTCCGATCCCTCAGTGCAGCCCAGATTTGACTACCGCTATTTCAGTCATCCGGAGGACATGCGCCGGATGCGGGACGGTATTCGGCTGGCGGTGAAGATATTGGAGACTGACGCCTACAAGGACGTGTCCGAAGCCAGAGTCGCGCCCACCGAAGATATCTTGAGCGACGATGACGCCTTAGACCTGTGGGTCCGGCAAACGGTGGGTTCGGCTAGGCATGTTTCCGGGACCTGCAAGATCGGTCCGGATTCCGACCCGATGGCCGTCGTGGACCAGCAGTGCCGGGTTAAGGGTTTCCAGGGCCTGTGGGTCGCCGATTCTTCGGTCATGCCTCAGGTGACGAGGGCCAACGCCAATGCCACCGCCATAATGATCGGAGAGCGGGTGTCGGAATGGGCAGCCTAGGTTTCAAGACAGGCGTCCCAGGATTGTGAGGGCAGAGTTGAACCCTTTATCGGGTTTAGGTAACAACCGGAAAGTCTGGAGGAATATTTGGCGGTAGCAGTAGCCTTTGCGTTCCTTGCGGCCTGCGGATTCGCCAGCGGAAACGTTCTAGTCAGAGTGGGCACTCAGCGGGTGCCGGCGCCAACCGCGACGCTGCTTACCGTGTTCAGTGGCATCATATTGATCTTGGGCTTGGCTTTGATCCTGAGACTGGATGAGATCAAGTCGCTATCGACCGAATCGTTGGGATGGATATTGGTCCTAGGGATCGCGGGCTACCCAATCGCCCGGCTTTTTATGATCACAGCAATCTCCATGGTCGGAGCTGCAAGGGCGGTCCCCATGGCAGGATTGCAGCCCGTCGTTGCCTTCGTTCTAGGTGTCGCGTTGCTCGGCGAACGTCCCGATCTATTGGTGATCGTTGGAACGCCAATCATCGTTGTCGGACTGTTCTTTGTGGTCATGCCCCGGCGCGGTTCAGCCTCCGGGGACGGTGTTGCGAAGGTGCAGCGGGTGGGCTACCTGCTCGCCATTGGCGGCGCGGCCACATTCGCCACCAGGGACGTGATCAGCAGGCACGTGGTGGCCGACCTGATCGACCCCTTGGTTTCCGCCGGCTTGGCGTTGGCCGTCGGAGGAACGATACTTGCCGTCATCCTGCATCGTCAGGCGGCAAAGTCCATCATGACGATTCCCAAGAACTATCTCCTGATCTGCATGTTGGCCGGGGTCTTTCAAGGATTGGCGGTGGCCTCGTTGTTCCAGGCGCTGAGCCGGGCGCCGGTCACGGTGGTGAGCCCGATCTACGCCAGCCAACCGTTGCTCACGCTGATATTGGCCCACTTTTTCCTGAAACGCCTGGAAGCCATCGACTTCCTCTTGGCGCTCGGGACGATGGTCAGCGTCGTAGGGGTGATCTTGGTGATTCTTGGGGCCACTGGCTAGGCTTGATCGCTGGCTCACCCGCCATTGGGTATCCTGTGACAATTCGAGCCTGTCACGCATGTCGATATATGTTATACTCTTTTGTGGTGGTATTAATCTGTGTCTAACTATAGGCATACTAGATCGGTCTACGGGTATCCACGGGCGTTTCGTCCTTCCGGGTCTCCTCCTAACATTCCGCTTCTTTTCGTCTCGGTGACCAGACTTTTGCCAACTCTACACGGACAGGGAAGTCATCTATGAGCTACCAGGACAGAAATCTTACATGCGTGGAGTGTGGACAATCGTTCATCTTCTCGGCCGACGATCAGTCGTATCATGCCGAAAAGGGTTACACGAACGAGCCGAAGCGGTGCCCCTCTTGCCGACAGTCAAGGCGTGCCAACCGCTCGTCCGACGGCTTCGGTTTTGACCGGGGTCCCCGCGAGATGCACACGGTGATCTGTGCGGAATGTGGGCAAGAGGCCACGGTACCGTTCCGGCCCCGTGGTGACCGCCCCGTCTACTGCAGCGATTGCTTCAGCCGGCAGGGTGGCGGTGCTGGCGGTGCTGGCGGTGCTGGCGGTGCTGGCGGCGGACGCTACTAAGCCACCGCGCTACTAAGTCAAACTACGAGGGGACGGTAAAACGTCCCCTCGCGCACAAATTAAAATCGAATAAAAACACGCCCTCAGCGGGTTACCGCTAAGGGCGTGAATTTTTTTCCTGTCGTTCCTAGATCTAAACGGAGGCTAACCCTCTTTAAATTCAATCACACAGTCGACGATCACCGCTGTGTTCCTTGGAAGGACGGCCATTCCCGGGGCCGATCTACTGTGCCTACCGGCTTCACCAAAGATTTGCACGAACAGGTCCGAAGCCCCGTCCACCACCTTGGCTTGCTCCTCGAATTCTGGTGAACTGTTGACCATACCGACCACCTTTAGGATGCCGGTTACGCGGTCCAGGTCTCCCAGTTCCATCTTCATTCGCGCCAGCAGATTCAAAGCGCACCACCGAGCTGCCTCGTAACCCTGCTCCACCGTGAGGTCCGCACCCAGCTTGCCGCTGATGCGCGACCCGTCGGCGCGGCGCGAGCCCACCCCGGCCATCCACATGATGTTCCCGCTGCGGGAGGCCGATAGATAGTTGCCGATGGGCTCCGGCGGTTCCGGGAGGGAGTATCCCAGCTCGGCCAGTCTGGCTTCAACGACGGTCATTTATTCTTCTCCGACGACCAAAACCACGTTAGAAACAGGCTATTTGGCCTCGTTCAAGCATTCGACCAGAAGGTCCAGACCGCGCTTGGCGAACACCCACATATTCTTCTCACGGTCAGTGTCGCCGGTCTCCAAAGTGATGACCTTCTCCACAGGGCCCGTAACTGCGAAACAGGCGTGGCCCGACGAATCTCCGTAGCGGTTGCCGGTGGGACCGCTCGCCCCGGTCTCGGCCAACGCCCAATCGGTTCCAAGGGCTTCGCGGATGGTCCGGGCGTTCAGCAGCGCATATGGTTCACTGCTCGCGCGCATACCCTCCATGGTCTCGTCGGGGACATGCAGCAGCCCCCTCTGGGCCACCCGAGTGTAGATGGTGCTGCCGCCCACATAGTAGTCGGACGCGCCCGGTATCGAAACCAACGCGGCGGACATGAGGCCACCGCAGGAAGATTCAGCGACAGCGATGCTCTGTCCGCTTTCTTTCAACAATGCCGCCGCGGGAGCACCGAGGGAAGTTAGGTCTGGCATGGATATCCTCCGATAAGAAATATTGGGCTCTCGGATGAACCTCAGCTAAGGCACAGTCATTCTACATGAGGATAGGGCGAACTCCCATTCGCTTTTGAAAAACGACCACTAGATGGGGTATTTCATGGATCTGGGCGTAAACACTTGACAAATCAGCGTTCTGTATGCTGAGGTAGCCAAAGCGCTTCAACAACAAACGTTGAGGCGAATTTTTTCGCCCAGCAAATACTCCAAAACCTGAAAATGAAGAGGCCCTGACCTACAGAAGATGGTCGGGGCCTCTTTGCGTTGTCCGGAGATTTCTTTAGAAGGTTATTTTACCGCCACGATGAACAGGCGCTTGAAAGGCAGCACCGTCTTGCCGTCGGCGCTGTGGGGATAGGCCTTCGCTACCTTCGCGGTATATAGCTTTAGAAACTCGGCTCCCTCCGCCTCGCTCAGGTTGTCCAGCAATGGCCGCAGCATGGTGCCCTTGGTCCACTCGACCACCGGGTCCTCGCCCTCCAGGATATGCATGTAGGTGGTCTCCCACATATCGACAGAGCTGGAAAGCCGGCTGATCAGGTCGTAGTAAAAAGAAGGTTCAGCCACCGGGTTCTCCCGTTGAAAGGGCGCCAACCGCTCCCGCCATGCTCCCTCCCGGACCGTATCGGCGATGGACGTGTGGCTGGGCGCCTTCCAATTCTCGGGCATYTGCACYGCYARYACCCCRCCGGGYTTWACKGWWTCCATGAKMCGYGGRAAMARYYGSTCRTGGYYRTCSAGCCARTGCARYGCSGCGTTGGAGTASACRACRTCSGCCGGGCKYYCYGGYTGCCAGTCRTTRAGGTCGGCRTGYTGCCARTKGACCCCRGTCTCSACRTCKGKRGTKCGYTCCAGCATGCTGGCCGACGAATCCACCCCGGTAACTTGGGCATCCGGCCACCGTTCCTTCAAGATCCCTGTGATGGTACCGGTGCCACAGCCAAGGTCATACACCGTCTCCGGGGAATCCACCTGGATGCGGGCCATCAGGTCTAATGCCGGCCGTAGGCGTTCATGGCCGTAACGTAGGTATTGGGCGGGGTTCCAGTCGGTCACGTGGTTGCTCCTGCCGGGGCATTCGTCTAGGCAACTGGGCCGNNCTCCCKATCTGCCAGCGTTCCGGACGCGGCAATTAGGACTGTGAAGCGAATTCCATCAGCGTGAGACAGCCTGGAACCCGGACNSGGCCGGTTGCCTGAGCAATGATAGCTCAGATCAAGCTGTGGCTGCCACGTTGGCTACCCGCCGGGCAGGCTGGCCGTCTATGATGTCGCCCCTCCGCTGGANNTGGCGGCGARCAAGARGAAGAGGCCGGGTATCTGGGCCAGGTGGTAGAGGGAGTTCGGGTCAAATTCCCAACCTCCCAAGGTGAATCCGAGACCGGACGCTTTCAATGCGGCGGCGAACAAGCTAACCATGATCGCTGCCAAAAACAGTCCGACCCCGGGTTGTTCTTTCTGCCAAGCGTAAACCCAAAGGCCGATCACCAATGCCATGGTCAGACCCTCGGTCAGGACGARGGTGACCACAGTGGCGTTCCCGGAGACCACCATAAAGAAAAAGACCGTTATGCTGATGGCGCGGACCGCCAAGAAGGGATTCCCTTGGCCTCTGCCCAATACTGAAATGACCGAGGCGGCCAAAAGGTGGGAGATGGCGATGGCCACCAATAGGCTGATGACCGGCCAGCTTAGCGTTGCAACCGACTCATGCCCAACTATGAACCCGTGGTGGAACCCGCCCCACACGCCCGCGATGCCGATCCACAAGAAAAACYACCGCCAATGGGAGTCGGCGGCGGCTCTTGGAATCAGTCTTGCGGCCGCGATGAAAGCCACTATCCCGAGTGTAAAGTCTGTAAGGGAACTGGCCGGTTCAACCAGGGTCAATTCGTAACTCCAAAATGACGCGGAGGAAAATCGCGTGAACTAGGTGCATATAACACGATATTAGATGCACCTTATCATTATGAGATCTTCTATGRGAATCGATTGCCTGGGGATTTAACTACCAGAGCGCTGGCGGCCGCAAAAATGGAATGTCGTTGCCAGAAAAACTGATCTAGCCTCCGCTCGCCGCCTGCCGCTGGCTCAAAATAYCCAGCGCGCTTCTGAAGTTGTTCGGTACGAACCAAAGTGTGCTGGACGGGACGACATCCACCACATCGGGGAACGTATCGACCAAGGCGGAATGGGTTAGCCCCTCTTCCAACCGCGCCTTGGCTCTGTCCGTGTCTAGCGTGGAGTTTAGGACTTTGGTGGCGATCTCGTCACCTACCTCGGCGCCGTAGGTCAGGTTCGCCATTCCCATGATGACCCCGGCGGAGATGACCGCGCCGGCGGCTATTCCCAGTGCTCCTCCGGCCAACTTATCCGCCCAGCCCATCAGGGGGATGGTTAAAACCTTGCGGACCACCAACGATGCGGCGGCGGCAATGACGAGACAGATAGTGATGATCAGGGCATAGGAGATCACATTSGCCACGGCGCTGTCTGAGTCTATGCCGGAGAACAGACCGCCGATGTCGTCGCTGAGTTGGCCGCCCAAGATGCTGCCCACAAAGATCCCCAAGGCGGTGAAACCGGCCCGGATCAACCCTATCTTGAGTCCCATGAACGCGCTTACGCCGACGATTCCAATGAAAACCAGATCTAGCCAGTTCATTTTGCCGATTCTCCTGTGGAGATGAATAAGCCCGCAATCAACGTAGGTTACCGTGATTATTCAACACAAACCGGTCTGGTATAAGCCCCCGGTGGCCCAACGGCGAGGACTCCGAGGACCAACTTTAGGCGTTGGATAGACCGCGTTCCCGGCCGGAGAGGCCCAGTCAGTTCGTGGAAGGGTAGCCGTTCACGCCACCTGGCCCTTGGCCACGGTCACCACTCGGCCACTGTCCAGAATGACGTGGTAACCGTGCTGGAGCTCGTTGGGCTTGTCTTCGGTGCGCTGAAASACGATGCTGTCCACCGTTCCAGTTGCTCCGTCGAACCGTCCGCCCTTGATCTTCACCCGGTCGCCTCGTCGTAGACCACGTTTCATCAGGTAAATGTAGGTAACGGTCATCCGGCTGGGCAAGGCGCTGGGGTCATTTATCATGGGCTGGCGATTTTAGATGGCGGCGAATCGTTGACCCTTTGAAGATGACTGTGGGACAATATAAAGCAGCAAGGGGACGCGCGGGTTCGACAGGGGCGTTCCGTAGCGGATTGCAAGCCGAGGATGCTATCTCCCTCGTAAATCCGGTAGCAAAAACAACTGGCGAACGTGAATTCGCTCTAGCCGCCTAAAGCGGCTTCGTCTGCTCTCTGGTATTCCTGGAGTCGGAGAGACCAGGCGCCATAAATCCGGGATGCGGACCGCCCCACGCCGGTAACGGCGGCCAAAGAAAAACCGGCTGTCCCCACAGAGGCTCCGTCGGTGGTGCCTCCAAGGGGCGAGGAACAAACCACCGAATAAGCTTGTAGTACATCCGACCTATGGTCTCTTCTGGACGGGGAGTTCAACTCTCCCCCGTCTCCACCAGMARCANTWAWRGARSCGYYTYCRGGCTCGATCGAGCCCGGAGCGCCTCYTTTTYCGTCWTCTGGCCCGGGCTCTCCCCGTTCTGTCAGACCAGGGGAGAGCYCTCCYTCGATCTGCCKYAGCGGGGAGTRAYTCTCTAAKAGRGACGGTAGATCTCTTGTAACGTACCTGGACGCCACGCCCGGGACCTTGTCCCTGATCAAAGCCATGGAGACCGTGAGATCACCCGCCTTACGCTCCACAAGTGTGGCGAAGGTGTCCCTCAGGTTATGGCCGGTGAAGCCGGTCAGACCGGCCTGGGCCAGTAACCGTTTCACCATAACCCTCATGCCTCCACTGCCGAGTCCTTCGTGCCTACCTCGCACACTCCCGATCACCTGCTCGTCATCTTCCAGGTCGGCTATGAGGCTCAGAAGGAGATCAGCTGTCTCGGGAAGGATCGGTGCGAACTCATCCCGCTCTTTCCCGTGGCACCAGATCCAACCTCTTTCCATG
>NVWX01000060.1 GCA_002746355.1 Dehalococcoidia bacterium
GTACGAGGCGCCGAGTGATCTGGAGGAGGCCATCTCCGGCTTTGTGGACTACTACAACAACCGCCGCTATCACAAAGCCCTTGGCAACGTGACGCCCGATGATGTCCTACACGGAAGACGCGAAGAGATCCTGTTCACGAGAAAGGAGGTKWWMGSKSAKRSCWWWRYYMKCSRCMWWSGCKWCRRSSSYCYRMTSCRGGMSTSYYWSRWCAYGGMYMKYTSCSCCKGAKYYYWYMWKARYAMRRGTRWMCYMYTYWWSSWARWKKSSRWYRCCCTCGGTCTTGGACAGAATCATCTGACGGAGCTGGGGCGGCGCGTCAGAGATGTTTAGAAGGTTCCCAAACAATTCATCGGCGTCATTTTCAGACAACGCACTCAATGATATCTCTGTGTAGCGGTGGGGATATTCGGTCYCGGCGGCCTRCTTTAGACGCCAAGCCGGGGCCTGCCGTTCGGGACGGAATGAGGAGAGCAGCAGCAGAGGCATCTCATCAAACAGCGGAAATAGGTCGATCAGCAAATCAACTGATGCGGGGTCGGCCCAATGCAGATCGTCCAGCACTAGGACTGTGGGCGCAATCTTTGCGAATTCACGCCACATGCTATGGCAGGCATCGTACAGTTCCTGCTGGAGGGTTGCACCCTTCAATTGTGGGCCATCTGAATCGGTGCCAATGGCCAMCAACGCTWCCARAGTACGGACCACTGGCGCATGGACTTGRTCGGGAAGCCCAACTGGCGCGACCGCGGCCTTCTCAAGCACCGTTTCCCGGGAATCATTGTCCGCTATTCCAAACATCTGAAGGATACGTTGCATGAACAAGCCATACGGCCGGGTGGTGTCGTAGGACRCTCCTCGGCTCACGACCCAAGGGGCGTCTTCGCCGGCGATCTTGACCCATTCGGAATKCAGTTCGTCTAGCAGCCGGCTTTTGCYTATTCCCGCTTCCCCGATGAGGGCGACTATCCCACCCCGCCCTTCGCGAAGGCCATTGAGCATTTCACGTAGCTTGGCAAACTCCTCATCACGGCCGATAAGTGGGGYTTGTAGCCCTGCGATGSCGCGGAGGCTGCCGGGCTCGGCCTTGACCCCCAGGGCCTGKTAGGTGCGGACCGGCTGTGACTTACCCTTGACCTCGGTCAGTCCCAGGTCCTCGAAATCAAACAACGGCTCCACCAGCCGGTGGGTGTCCGACGAGATTTGTACGGTGCCCGGCTGGGCCGTTGACTCCATCCTGGCCGCAAGGTTGATGGCRTCGCCCAGGGCGGTGTATTCCACCCGCAGGTCGGAACCGACCTCCCCCACAACCACCAGGCCGCTGTTTATGCCTACGCGGACCTCGATATCGATGCCCCACCGCTCCCTCACCTCTTCCCGGTAGGGTGCGATGTCACGGACGATCTCCAGCCCGGCCCGGACAGCGCGTTGGGGGTCGTCTTCATGGCCGATGGGCGCGCCGAAGAACGCCAGGATGGCGTCCCCCATCAAACGGGCCAGCGTGCCTTCGTAGCGGTAAACCGGCTCTATCAGTTTGGCGRATGCACCGTTGATGATCTCGGCCCATTCTTCAGGGTCTGTCAGCGGGGGCTCCATTACGCCGGCAATCATGAACGGAACTGCCGAATACCTGCACGATCGCCAGCACCGCAACGATCACCCAACTGTAGTGGATACCGAAGGGCATCTTAGAGGCCGAATATCCGAACTTGGTTTTATCTAGCAGGGCCATTTACACAACCAGTCTGTTATTCGTGTGAATAGCCAACCGATTTRATAATACAACTGGTAAATCATATCGAATCGGTATCATTTTATACACTTGCCATGGGAAGTCGTTTTGCGTTATAAAGTTATAGGATKAACGAATATAGCATCACCTGAGCGGACCTTTGAAAGCGATCTGCAGACCTATCGATCTTGGACTTAGGAGGCTGGGCATGGTTCGTGGCGCARCGATCGGCTTCRTAGTAAGCATRCTGTTAACTACAGTAGCGGCTTGGTTAATGTCGACCGGGGCAGTCCATGCCCAGCAGGGGCCCCAACACGTCTTCTCGGGCTACGTCAGCAACCATCGCCAACCCCTAAACGAGGGCTTTGTTAGGGTCTTCATTGGGCAAGCACACGAGGTCGCCTCCGGGGACATAAGACAAGGGAGATATAAACTTGCCGTAGTGCAGCCGGCCGGGGATTATTTCTCAGGCCGAACGTTGCGGTTCGTTGTGGTATACCAAGGGATCGAATACGAGAGACCAGGGCAGATAGGATGGCAGGCTGGCAGAACCAACGAAGAGAACTTTGATATCGAGGGATGGCAATGGYACCAGGRGCAACCACAACGCCTCCCGAACCAGCCTCAAAACGACGGTGGAATGAACGCGAACCAGCAAGCCCGCTTTGAGATGGAGCGGGAGCGGATGGAGCGGGAGGAGGAGATGCGGCGGGAGGAGGATCAGGAACGCCGTCAGATGGATCGGGATCGGATGGAGCGGGAAGAACAACGTCAGCGGGATCGAGAGGACCGCGACGCGGAGATGCGGCAGGACGAGCAGCAGTCCCGCCGTAGCATGGAGGAGGACATGCGGCGGGAGCAGATGGAGATGGAGCGGGAGCGGATGGAGCGGGAGTCGGGGATGAGGGAAAAGGAGGGAGAAGAGCGCAGGGAGATGGAGCGGGAGCAGATGGAGCGGGAGTCGAAGATGAGGGAAAAGGAGGGAGAAGAGCGCAGGGAGATGGAGCGGGACCGGATGGACCGGGAGGAGGAGATGCGGCGGGAGCAGATGGAGCAGGAGGCGGAGATGCGGCGGGAGCAGATGGAGATGGACCGGCAGCGGATGGAGCGTGGCCAGCCGGGAGTTCGACCGGTGGCGGGTGGGAGTCCTAAGAGTGGCCCCAGCAGAGGTTTGTTCTCCAACAGGGCAGCMGGTGAAGCGACCTCTGGAATCGACAACATCATGGACCCGACCATGCTGACCATCATCGGCATTGCGCTCACAGTGTTCACCACGGGAATGACCTTATTTAAGAGTAATTAGTTATGGCTAGCTTCGCAGTAAACACAGTTAAGCAGAATCCTTTGACGATCTTGGGGGCAGAWTSRMTTCNWRYYTTWCNNYTTGSCTCRCGCKTGCTGSYCAGCMTCATCATAGCCTTTCCATTTCTTTTGGCMGGTGGGTACGGCATTCTGGATCCGGCTTTCCCTGAATTGGTGGCCATAGTRTGCCTAATACTGGGAGCAGGCCTGTTGTGCCTTGGCTTTTACATGGGTTTGGCCGGAGTTGCTCCAACGCCAACGATGGTGAGTGATGAACGGCTGATAATCCTGCGTCACCCCACCATGAAGCCCGCCTATGCCCGGATGATATGGAGCATCCCATTCATCGTGGCAGCTGGGTATCTCCTCCAGTTCACCCAGCAGCCCTATGTATTCCCCTTTGTGCCCTTCGTAATAGGCATGTACTTTTTTCTTAAAGGGGTGATGAAGTACCTCCGTAACCTGCATATAACCTACACGATCACCGACCGCCGGGTCATGCACATGTATAAGTTCTTGTGGCTAAGCACCAAGGAGATTCCTGTGGCCAGGATCGTCTCCATATCCGAAACCCGCAGCTTTTTCGAAATTCTCACAGGACGTGGCACTGTGGTGGTTGCCACGGGGATCGGACAACAGCAGGTGATACGAATTGAAGAAATCAACGACCCGAGTCCTGTCGCCTTAGCCCTGAGGGAAATGATGCCAAGCACCTAGAACGGCTCAGGCATCCTAGAACTTGCCCGCCTGACTTTAAATCAGTCTTTTCCCGTGAAGGACGRTCTTGGGTGTAGAATGAATTCAATGAAGACCTTYTCAAGGYCTGGCTGGGTCAGTTGCTCCAAGGCCTTTGTCTTGTTCCTTCTCCTGCTCTCTTTGGCAACGGGCCTCGGCTGCAGCGGAGGGCTTCCAAAGGAYATTCCGACGAACGAAGAGGCGGTCAAGAAAGCCCTTAAGGACAAGTCTGTAGAGAAACTGAAAGAGGTTGCCAAGGGCGTACCTGCGGTCCAAAAAGCCACGGACCGGGTCATGCAGGCCCAACTTGAGGGTTGCGCCAAGGTGTTCCAGACAGGTCTGCAACTGGTGGCCCACTCCTTTTCCGTTGACCAGAAGGATTTTCAATTGGACGCCGAGATGCGCGCGACTATGAAAGAACTTTTCGGTGATCAATTGACCGAGGCTGAAATCGGCACCCACGTTATACCCGACCTCAACGCCCTTCTGGARGAATACAATCTRCCCGATTCCAGTGAGAAGCATTTCCCMTTCGCCGCCATTACACTTGGCAGACATATTTTCTTTCAGCACCGAAGCGGCAGCGTGGCCCAGATTTTCTATTCTCCGGAGACATTAAAGAAGTTCGATGTAGATGAGTCGCAAATCGACAAATCGGACCGGGCCAAGTGGAATTCACGGGCCCTGCTTGCCCACGAGATGACCCACGTGATGCAATTCGTGATCCAGCCGGAAACTGAAGCGCGTTTCGTAGATTACTGCAAGTTGTCCCCGTGGGACGACTTCTCCCGCTACAACTATAAATTGAGCGAATATCCTACCTTAGAACAGTTCAGCCCGGAGCAGGCCGCAGAGGTAGTTTTGAACTACGTGCTGCTGTCCAACACGGATACCATCCCTTCCACCAACAAAGAGGGTGCCGATCTAGAAGCCCACCGGGCAATCATCGCGCTATCCAACGTCTATTGAGCGCGCYCGCATCATCCGGGGGGCCTGAAGGATAGGGACCATTCCAATGGTTTCATAACAGCGCGCCTAGCTTGAGCACCGCTACTACACGCCCCGCATGGGCGAGCCCATACTTGGGCAGGAGGAAAATCGCGTGGGTATATTTAAGTTAATCCAGAGCCTGCTGTTCCTACCCATCAATCTGATCACCATGCCCTTCCGCATGTGGGCCAAGAGCATGATCACCATGATTGGCTGCGGCTTGGCAGTTGTGGCAGTTGTGGTTGTTGTGGTCCTGGTAGTGATATTTGTCGTGCTGGACTGAGGCCAGACCCTACTCCGATTACTTTGACGACAAGTCTGTCGCCCGCTTCTCCAGGTCGGCCAATAGGACCTCTAGTTCAGCTACCCGAACCTCAAGATCGGTAATCTTCGCCTCGAGTTCAGCAATATTGCTGGCCCGAAGGTCAGCCTCTTTCGTCGCCTGGACTGACCCTCTAGCCTTCAGTTCTTGCTGCCTTTCTTCCAGAGTGCGGCGAGTCCGCTCAACCTGCTCCCGCTCCTGATTGACCTGACCCCGCATTTCATTTCGCATCCGGTCGAGTTCCATTCGCTCACGCTCCACCTGCCGGCGGTGGTCCAACATAAGGCGCTCAACCTCTTCGGCCTGTCGGTGCATGTCCTGGGGTGGGCCCTTGCCAGGAACGGGATTTGCGTTCTGGGGCGGGGTTTCGGGGTTGCAGCCTGCGAGCATCCCGCCGGCGGCGACAAGGAGCGTCAAGAATAGCGCAAAGGCTTTGATTTTCAGMATAAGATGAAACTCCCARGGATGGATAGGCCGGTCGAAGCATCCTACTGCTCCAATCCGCAGGCCCTAATATCGCTGGCCCTACCTCGTGGACGAGGGATGCACAGGTCAGGGAAAAGAGGCGAGGGAGACAGGTTACAACCGCCCCCTTGTGATAGGCATCCAAAGCCTACCTTACGGTTTGGGTCGGGTCAATGTCGKSTCCAGATCTAGGTTTCGCAGTTCTCTCTGGTGTTGCATCCGATAGCTTCTTCCTYGCAGCCGTACGTACCGAGCTGCACCGCTGACACGAAGCGCCAGTGGGTTCCTACATCGAAATCATTTTTTTGCGGCCTGTGAAACCTCCAAAAGCGCGCCTGGCGCAGGTGATTGACCCAGTGTTCTTGGAGATAGTGGCCCGACGGCGGCCAATATACTGTGCCAATGTGGATGACACCCGCTTCAAATCGTCGAAGGTGTAATCGTGCTGGTGAATTCGGACGCCGAATTTCACTTGGCGGCCCATACAACCCTCCAAGATTGGAGTCACGACCCGCTTTCCTAACCCGGTGGCAAACTAGCAGGAGAATCGAACCATGTCAACGTCGGGACGATAGATCCAGCAACCATCGATTGTTTTAGCCAGCCTTAGGTTTCCCTTGAACGCTCGCCGGCCCTATTCCGCGGGTCAGCGGCCCGGGGTGTGCTGGCAACAATCTGATGATGCTTGGCGATTGGTGTTTCCCGAGGTCCGAGGGAAAGACATGGGCAACTACGGCCACTTTCTGCAATGGGAAGCCCTAGACGAAGTGAACCGAAAGCTAATCTCCTTTTTGTCTGAATAAAGATTGGCCCTAGCGAGGCTAACGCTTGAGGTCATAATTCAGGCCGGGCGGCCTCGGCGCCAACCATTCCCTTCACGGGGAGCGGGGCTAGCGATGGAGTCTGGTAGACTTGCCCTCTAGTTCAGTGGTTAGGAGGATAAACATGAAGTACGACGTAATAGTTATTGGGGCGGGTTCTGCCGGMTGCGTGGTGGCGTCTCGCCTGGCCGAGGAYGCCGGCCGTTCYGTGCTTCTTCTGGAAGCCGGTCCAGACTATCCGGAATACCAGCACTATCCTGAYGACCTYAAATACGGCTACAAGCCCGACGCCTCAGCCCAAGGAGCCCCGCAYAACTGGTCATGGGTGGCCCAAGGCTCGAGTGACCAAACCGAAATGCTCCCGGCSCCCCGTGGGAAAGTCGTCGGCGGCACCAGCGCGATCAACGGCCAGGTTYTGTTGCGGGGTGTGCCGGAAGATTACGATGGATGGGCGGCCGCCGGTAACGATGAATGGTCGTTCATCGACGTCCTCCCATACTTCCGCAAAATGGAAACCGACATGGACATCACCGACGATTTCCACGGCACGGAAGGYCCCATCCCYGTCCGCCGGTTCAAACGAGAAGAWTGGCTTCCCTTCCACCAGGCGTTTGTGGAAGCCGCCTTGAAGGATGGCTATARAGAAGACTYCGATATGAACAACCCCGACTCCTCTGGAGTTGGACCGATTCCAATGAACAATCCGGAAGGGGTCAGAATGAGCACCGCCCTCACATATCTGAGAGCGGTCCGCCACCGTTTGAACCTGACGATYCGGCCAAACGTGACGGTGCGGCGTATCTTGTTTGATGGCAAGAAAGCGGAGGGMGTAGAGGTGGAGAGYGGTGGTGAGATATATCGATTGGAMGCCGACCAGATAGTCCTCAGTTCGGGCGCCATGGCCTCGCCWCAGTTATTGATGTTGTCCGGCGTCGGTCCTGCGGACCACCTGCGGGAMATGGGCATCCCCGTTGTCCACGATCTGCCCGGAGTAGGGCAAAACTTGAGAGACCACCCGATYGTGGCGGTRATCSKGCGSGTAAAGGACGACTTCCCGCAAGACCCGCTYGCTCCCCGTACCCAGACCGCCATTCGCTACACGGCCACTGGGTCACCCGACCGAAACGACATGCAAATCACYGCATCRGCTTTCTCKTCACCCATCGGAGGGGCCGAYCCCTTTGACTCCGAAGGCGTMCGGTTCAATTGCATCTTRGAGTTCGCGGACGGYGCGGGTGAGGTGAAACTCTCTGCCAACGACCCGAATGTCCARCCGGCGCTCAACTACCGGTACCTGGAGCTCGATCGCGATGTCGAAAGGCTTAGGGAGTCTGTGCGTATCACCGTAAAACTCTTGGAAGATGAGGCSTTTGSGCCGATYGTGGCSGAGCGCMTGCAACCMACGGATGATGACCTGTCGACCGACGAAAACTTGGATAGATGGATGCGRAAGACGGTTTTCAACACCACACATGCCTCGGGAACATGCAAGMTTGGGCCRGCGTCGGACCCGACGGCGGTGGTCGATCAGCGTYTAAACATCCACGGTTTGGAAAACATCAAAGTAGCCGACGCTTCCGTTATGCCGAACGTGATCCGGGCCAACACCAACGCYACGACTATCATGATYGGGGAACGGGCGGCGGACTGGCTGCGYAAMCCATAGCGKCGYCCAGGMGTGTGTCTCGTAMCYGGGTGGACTAAATTTGCCTGCTGTTGAGGGRGNAGAAATGGTTACAACCTTCGCGAAMTTGGAATCGGACATGACGCARTATTCCGGGCCGGATGGCACCCAGATCGATGCCTACCTGAGCCAGCCGGCGRTCCCTGGGAATTATCCGGGCGTGATCGTMACCATGGAGGGYATGGGGCTTGAGGACCACATGAAAGACTTGTGCCGAAGGTTYGCGGAGCAAGGCTACATCGCAATYGCTCCTGACCTGTACACCCGAGAGGGCCGCCCKGCGYCCGACAAAGTTTTGGAAACCCTTTTCTCAGTCCCCGACTCCCAGACCATGGGGGACCTGGAGGGCGCYGCTCTTTTTCTGAAGAGTAACCCGCACGCCAACGGYAAAGTGGGRATCATAGGCTTCTGCTCCGGTGGKCGGTATACGCTCATGTTCGCCTGTACCAGCAAAAATGTGAATGCCGCAGTGGATTCTGCCGGAGGGCACATCATCCCGGACGATGGGCCGACAGCCGCGCGACCCGTGGCCGCGATCGACATGGTGGCCAACCTGTCATGCCCATTACTRGCCCTTTTTGGGGAGGAAGACGCCAATCCATCTCCAGCCCACGCGGCCCGGCTGCTGGAGGAACTGGACAAGCACCACAAGACTTACGAGTATCAGATGTACGCCGATGCCGGCCACGCCTTCTTCGCCGATTACCGGCCCACCTATCGCGCGGGCCCCGCTCAAGATATGTGGCATCGGTTGCTCCTATTCTACGAGAAGCACCTGAAGGACTAAGCCTAAGCAGGTTCTCCAAGACAAGGATGCTGGCAGGGGGGCCAACTGCCATGCCAGCGCCTCTTGGTAAATCGGTCCGTGACCAGCGATGGTCACTCCTATCCACTAGCTTCTGGCTAACGMACACAATGTGCCAACAGTGTTTGCGAATCCCTGAAGATGTGGTTGACTTCAACTCATCGGATGCCTGTTGACGCTCTCAGGATACTGTTTTATAGTTCCCGRCATCCCGARGGTCTCCTTTTCAGGGAAATCAGTTAAATCCTGGGAATCAAGGACAKAGTGTGTTATGGAAGAGAAGAAGCGCATGACGACCAGACTAAAGGAGCTGTTTGAGCGCCCGGAAATTTTCGTTTTGGCGGGYGGGATGAATGCTATGGGCGCCAAGATGGCMGAGGTYCTGGGATTTGAGGCGTTTTACATGTCTGGTGGAAATACCTCGGCCCAACTGATGGGTTGGACAGAGGGTGGAACCAGTATGCGGGACATGGTGGATAATGCCCGGCGCATCGTAAATACAGTGGACATCCCGGTGTTTGTTGATATGGACACCGGCTATGGGGACGCCATCACGGTACACGAAACCGTAAAAGAATACATCCGAGCCGGGATAGCGGGTACCCATCTAGAGGACCAAACCTACCCGCCCAAGTCAGGGCCCCGCCGCCGATGTGTTTCGATCGAAGAGATGGTAGGCAAACTAAGGTCCGCCATGGACGCCAAGATGGAGTTGGACCCGGACTTCGTCATTGTGGCCAGATGCGATTACGCTGGCGTCCCGGGGGCGACTTTTGAGCAGGTAATGGAGCGCTGTTTGGCCTATAAGAGTCAGACCAATGTGGACGTGGTCTGCCCCGCGGTAGCATCTTGGGAGGAAAATAAGGAGAGTATCCAGCGAATTTCTGGTCCTGTTCTGCCCCTATTCACCCACGGGAGCCAGACCCATCCGAGCTTGGAGGAGTTGCAGGATGCAGGGGCCGCGGCGGCTTGGTATCCCTCACTCACCACCATGGCGGCGCTTCAGGCATCCTGGGATTTCCTCAGTGATTTTCAGGAACGAGGCACTGGCGCAATCGACGAATTCCTGGCGAGTGCAGCCCAAAGTAAGTGGGGCTTGGCCAGCAACGGCAACGTCTTGGGTGTGCAGCGCATACGGGAGATGGAGGACAAGTACCTGCCCTAGCGCGAGGTCGGTCATCAAATCTCTGCCGCTCGAGAATATAAGTTTCTCAARGCTTGCGTTTGAATACACATTTAGGCACGAAAACGCCCCCCGAYKKSMRRTCGRGGGGCRTTCTGTTTGGGCTGTCTGTGCAACTTCTATTTTTCTATGTCACTAGAGCGGCTGACCTATCATGACTTGATGTCACGAACTGGAGGGTTTTGGTAACTGTTGGCGACGTTGGGTTTTAGGGTGGGTTGAGCAAACGCCACCTGCATCCATCTTAGCATCAGGCATTGGCGTACTCTCAATCAGCACTTGGCTCGACCAKATACCCAGAGTAGCCTAGATTATTGTTTATGGCGGAGACGTAGTAGAGTCGAACCGCCCAGCAACTAACTTCCCAGGAAYCCCGGCGGATGCAAATCGGGTCGATTGCTTGGTTGAAAAGGGTGATTTAGTAACGGAGGKTCACCGGTGATGGCCCAAATCAGTATCACAGACCCGATCTGGGTCACAAAGATAGATCACCCGGATCAACCGGGGAAAATCGGTGTCTCGATATGCCTGTCATCTATGCTTTGGTTGGAATCCTGGGTCGTAGAACGCAAAACGAGTGACTCAACGTTCACCCCTTATCGTTACCGAGGTGCAAAGTAGGTAGTGCTTTAACAGAACYKGYRAAYYATGRNAARTSAWNACGCGMTATSRWKRCCRGTATTCTCTATYAAATACACATGRGTTTCATAYYRTAAAACGAGACTGCMGCKMTCCTGGCAAGGATGAAAACCATTCCTAAGGGCTTTCGTGCCTGGAAGTGCCCAATATTGGCACATTACCGGCTCATTATCGGCCTAATATCGCCCATTTAGTAACTATCTTTGTCTCATTAAGCGACAACTCCGAAACGCACCTTTCCACCGGCCGGGTCCGACAAACGTTTGCGTCGAATGGAAAACGCCGTGCCGGGCGGGATGGCTTGGGAGGAACACGGGGCCTCCGGGCCTTCGGTTCGTTTTCTACAAGCACCAGGCCCGACCGATGCCCGAGCCACCTCCCGTGACTAACGCTACTTGGCCGTCAAGCCACCCCATGGCGGTCCCTCCTTCGCGTTTGCTGGCCTTTATTTCTTAGAGGGGTCCAAGATAACTGCGCCCAAGATGTGGCTATCATCCACCAAGAGATGAGCAGCAAGGGCGCCKTGGCGTAACATCACTCGRYCCCCTTCCCGTCCTTGGCCGAGGCCACTAACGACCAGAGGCGCCGCTGGCACGACTAAAGGCTATAGAGGGCCTTGGGATTATAGTGGAGAATTTTGTCCTTGATTTCCTGGCTGATGCCGGGTAGGCCTTGGAATACAGCAATCGCATCTAGCTCACTGGACGTGTCGGTGTGGCCGTAGTCGGTGCCGATAACCAGGCTATTCTCGCCCGAATATTTGAGTATGTAAGGAAGGTCGTCGTCGGTCTGGCAGGTCACGAAAATGTTGTATTCAGTGAATGGGTCTTCTGGAAATTTATTGGCTTGACCAGCGGCGCGTCGAGCTGCCTCGTGGTACACCCAAGGCACCCATTGAGCCGACGCCTCGATGAAGCCCCACCGAAGGTGGGGAAACACCTCGGGAAGCTCGCTCATCAGCAACATGGCGCAGGAAGCTACGGTGGGGACCCGGAACGTATAGAAGCCACCGGACCCTCCTGGAAATGATTTAACCAGCTCACAGTTGGCCGGGTTTCCATTGGCGATGTGCACGGCGATGGCCATGTTTAGGCGGCTAGCCTCTTCATAAACCGGATAGAAATATGGGTCCAGCATCGACCGGTCCCCTTCCAAAGGCCGCATGCAGACCGCCACGGCGCCGTGTTCCTTGGCGGTGCGCATTTGGACCAAAGCCTCGTCTAGCATCAGGGTAGGAATGACGCATGACCAGCGGAGGCGGCCCCGGCCTTTTCCCCACACGCCGGCCAGCCAGCGGTTCCAGCTTCGGCATAGAGCAGCGTCCACGTCGGGCTTTTCCGCCACCGGCTCTATCCACAAGGTGTTATGGAGCACCTGAACATCCACCCCCAGCTCATCCATGTGGTTCAATCGAAGCTCCACATCGTCCAACTCCCGGGCCGCCTGAGGTGTTTCAACGTTCCTGCCCGATCTTTGAGACCTCTCTCTGAGCTGCTGTTCCGTCAGCGTTTGGAAACGAAGGCCCCTGATTTTATCCTCGATAACCCAGTACTGCCTGGTGGGATCGGCGGGCGAGGAAAACAGCTGTGGACGGTACTTCTCTTCTGCCGGTTCCAGATAGTCCCACGTACGTTCGGTCTCCAACACATGGGTGTCAGCGTCTATGATCTGAAGCTTAGTTTGCGTTGCCATTCTAGCCTCCCAGTTTTAGTTGGACGGCCACTATAATCGGACAGTAATTCCCTATTTGTCGTGGATTCAGTGCATCCAAACCCCGCCGCCCACTACGTCGTCCAAGTCTCCGGCACCCAGAACTACACCTTCACCCCCGCAGAGTTTAGCGCAAGGCTGGAGCAGCGTTTCGGGGGGTGACCCTAGCCACCGGGCATCCTAACCTTCTTAGTCACCGGGAGGTTGAAGGCGCGGGCGGGGCAGTAGGCAGATCGCGAGCGGCCCGGGTCTCCGGCGACCAGGACCATGATATTCTCAGGTTTGCGGACCACTGGTACGGTTATGTTTGGCTCGTCAACGTTCAGCCACTTGGGCCAGTCGTAGGAGTCGGTATCTTCAGCGGGCCGGCCATAGCGAAGCTCCTTGTAACGCCTGACCCGCTCCACGGGCACCCTGGCCCTTTCGAACAGGTAGGACTTGACCTCATCTTTCGTCCAGCCTTCCTCGCTCAACTTATGGGCGATCAACGGGCTGATCACCACGGCGGCGTGGCCGCCGTCGATGATGTTGTGGTTCAGATTGGACATGGAGTCGGCCAGGATCCAGAGGGCGAACTCCATACTGCCGGAGCCAGCCGGGTTGTTGCCCCTGGGCCCGTCGGCGGCGTAAACGGTGACGCAACTGTCCTGGGCGTCGAACCCTATCTCGGTGTGCAACGGCGCCCAGGGCGTGTCCACGTCGACGCCGACACAGTAGGAATATTTGGAGGGTGAGCCGAGGGTGGACTTATCGCCCGTGTCCGGATGACCGCCTCCCAGGTTCACCAGGACCAGGCGCAGTGCCCGGCCAATGGTTGCGTTTGCCCGGGAGCCGTGGCCGAAGAGACCGACGCCGTGGTTGATGCCCACCTGTTGGATCACCGGTCCGCTGACGATGACCATCGGAGCCGCCGGGTCGCTGGTGGCCTGGAGCCCCTGAAGGTCGAAGGACTCGTCTACCAGAGCCTCCACCGCCGCGATAACGACCGTTATATAGTCGGGACGGCACCCGGCCATTACCGCATTGGTAGCCACCGCCTCCACCGTAGCCACTCCCATACGGGGCGGGATGATGCCCAGGACCTCCATGGGGTCCCGGCCCGACGCTTCCAGCATACGGCCGACAAGTTCTTCGGTGGGGGGTACTATCGGCAGACCGTCGGTCCATCCGTTATCGAAGTAACGCTCGATGGTGTCCAACGCCCCTTGGACCGTGTCCAGCCCATCAAGCCTGGGCGTTTCTTTTCCAGCAACCATATCTACTCTCTTTAGCGATTACCCTTTGAACGATCCTTACCCCGATATCGCCTTCGCGATGTCGGCCGCAACATCACGAGCCTGCTGTCCGGCGGCCAGTTCCGCTCCCAGGGGATGGGTTACGACCACCAAGGGCAGGTCCTCCAGATTCATGGACGTCTTGATCGACGTGGCCAACCTCACGAAGCTGCTGGTCGCCACCACGACCGTCGGCTTACCCCGTTCTTCAAAACGTATCGCGTCGAGCATACTGCCCGAAGTGCAGGACCCTCAAAGGGCGACGCCGGCCACCACGAAATCGACTTCCTTGGCCATCTCATCCAACATCTCGTTGGTGGCAGCCTTGGAGGAAGCCGGTTTGGTCTTCAATATCACTTTACTGACGCCGTGGTCCTTCTCCAGGGATTCCGCCAGGCTAAGGAAGAAAAACCTGGAGGTATCGTTCCCATTGTCCATCAACCCGGCTACAGTGCCCTTGATGTTCCCCAGTCTAGGCGTCAACTGGCGAGTCTCACTGTGGATGTGCCCGGTAGGGTCAAGATAAGAAACCCTGCTAACCGACTGTTCGGTAATCGTAGCTGTTTGCATCGCTGACCTTCCTTTCGCTGGCTGTGGAGTCCCGTGGGTTAGTTCTTTCTTATGGTCTGTTCAGAGTACATTTCCATGATGGGGCGAGGGCATAACTATGTTACCCGGGATTCCCCAGGTCAAAACGACTTTCCCGGATATATCTCCCACTGAGTGGACCTGAACTATAATCACGAACCCCAAGGGCGTCATATGCGCTCGGATTCGCTCAAATTCCCGGCTTTCATATGGGGCAACCAGCTTAACATGTTATTGTCTCGTTGGTTCTGACCGATTGGCATCGCTGGTTGGTTAGGTGCTGCCCCTTCTATCAACATAAGCAACTATCCCCTACGACTCTAACAACCAACCCCATCTACCGGCGAAGGCTCCTGTTCTTGTTCTGCCGCAGCCCT
>NVWX01000024.1 GCA_002746355.1 Dehalococcoidia bacterium
GGCGCCCCGGTAAACCGGGGCGCCGCTTTTTAGTTCCGTTGAGGAACGAACCGAGAGTCGAGGGTTATCTCTTCTCGACCGAACCGTCCGCGRTAACGTAGAGGCCTGTCACAGGACCGACCTTTTCGTTGTACAACTGAACGGCTTCTGACTCGAAACCTCCAGCCCGTTCAGCCCATTTTGGAATTACCGAAGACTGCGCCGCGTTTTTGATGATCTCCAGCATCTCAGGGGTGAAATTGGCGTGGGTCATCCCCAGTTCAATCAAGTCCCCTTCCGATTCTAGGTCAGATTCGAGAGCAGCGGCTTTGGCCCGCTCGGAGTGCAGGACTCCTTCTTCCAAGATGATCGCCTGGAAGTCAGCGGGGAGACTGGCCCACTGGATGGCGTTGAAGGTGATAAAGGTCTCGGCGAAAGTGCCCGGGACCGGTCCTGTGAGGTAATCGGTCACTTCAAACCATTTCTGGCCAACAGCACAAGACCCGCAGGTGACCGCGCCGTCGAGAACGCCGCGCTCCAGGGCCGGATAAACCTCAGCGAACGCCATCGTCTGGGCGGATGCGCCAAGGGTGTTGATCAGGTCGGAGAGCACGTTGCTGTGGCTTCGAGTCTTAACGCCTTCGAAATCATCCAATGAATTCAAAGGATCTTTAGTGAAGAAATAGTTGGAGGAGTAGTAGTTGAATCCTACGATCTCTCCTCCGCCTGTCTCTCTTCTCACCAGAGCCTTGATGTCTTCTYGTAGGGCCTCAGAGGCTTCAAACCACTGGTCGATGTTCTCGTAGGCGCCCCAAAGGTTTGCGGCCTCAAATATTGGGAACTCACCGCCGACGAAACCGCTGTAGATCTCGCCCAATCCGATGGTCCCATCCTCAAGCAGACGGATCATGTCGAAACCGCTGATACCCAACTCAGGGTAGGAGCTCAGTTGTATCTCTATCTGCCCGTTGGTCCGTGTTGAAACGGCATCCATGAACTCTTGAATCACCTTGCAAGGCAACAGGGTCCGGTTCACACAAACGTATTGGAACTCGAAAGACGCTCCGGTGGTGCCGGTGCTGGGAACAGCGGTAGCAGCCGCGGTGGTAGTAGTGCTTCCACTGYCAGTATCGCTGCTGGTGGTCGAGCTGTCGTCGTCACCACCGCACGCCGCCAAGATCAACAAGAAGATGCCAATCAAAATCGGGACCGTAAACTTCTGCAACTTCGTCATCGAGTTGCCTCCTCTGGAGAATTGGCCGCGTTTTACGGCCTTGTTTGATTCAGAGGTCCCTCTTACCCACCTTTTGGCGTGGCTTCCAGGCCTCTTTAACTTGAGGGAAACTTTCCCTCGTACAGTTGGACACGTACAATATTTGGTGTGTCCGAGCCTTTGACTTCCCCTAACTGCATCGGGACGCCTTCCACKTACCCACATYCCTCAGATTAGGGAAGCAGRTACGGARATATAAGTTATGCGTATTCATGGTGTCAACTTTTCGAACGGATTCCCTAAGTAAATCTAAGCGGTAGATGGCGATTCACGTTCATATGGCTACGAAAAGACGTCACTTATACAACTAAACATTCGCGCAATWTAAAATAAGCCAATCTGTTTCGGCCAAATGTACCAGGGATTCTGGCTGTTTACGGCACATTCAAGCCCATTTATGGAGAACGTCAGGCCTATGGATGATCTTTTATCCCGAGCTCTGGACCTAGCCTCGGTAAAGGGTGCGTCCTACTGCGATGTGCGCCTGGTTGAGACCAACCAGGAACGGATCGTCGTGCGCACCGGGGTGGTCGATACCCTCAGCAATGATGGCTCCCTGGGAATCGGAGTGCGGGTGTTGGTCAACGGCTCATGGGGCTTTGCCTCAACCAACATAGTCTCCCCATCTGAGGTGGACCGCATCACCGGATTGGCGGTGGAGATCGCCAAGGCTTCATCCCGRTCCAGCAACGGGCCCGTATCCCTGGGGCCGCCGGTGACCAGCCGGGGCGTGTACACCACGCCCATTCAGACTGATCCTTTCTCCATCTCATCGGAAGACAAACTGGGGCTGTTGTTGGCCTCCGACGAGCGCATGGGTTCGGTCAAAGGCATATCGGCCCGTA
Source organism: Dehalococcoidia bacterium (assembly GCA_002746355.1). GTDB lineage: Bacteria > Chloroflexota > Dehalococcoidia > Lucifugimonadales > UBA3495 > UBA9611. Next base: position 2,098 of record NVWX01000024.1, read on the forward strand.
TGGGAAACTTGATCTTCATCAAGGAGCATAAAACCTTCGCCAACAGCGAAGGTGCACTCGTCGAACAGACCATCTACGAGGCCGGCGGCGGCATCATGGCCACCGCCAGGGGCAGTGGCGAGGTACAGCGCCGCTCCTACCCGCAATCCATGCGGCAGCAGGGCTGTTCTGGCTGGGAATTCGTGGCCGCCATGGACCTGCCGGGCAACGCCGAACGCACCGCAACCGAAGCGGTGGAGCTGTTGTCCGCAGAGCACTGCCCTTCCGGACTCACCACATTGATCGTCGGCTCTTCTCAGTTGGGACTCCAGATACAYGAGTCCTGCGGGCACGCCATCGAGTTGGACCGCGTACTTGGATCAGAAGCCGCCTACGCCGGCACTTCGTTCCTTACGACCGACAAGCTGAACAACTTCCAATACGGTTCGGAGCAGGTAAACATCACCGCCGACAGCATCCGGCTGCCCGGCCTGGGGTCCTATGGCTGGGACGACGAGGGCGTGCCGGCCCAGTCGACCCCGGTGGTCGAAAATGGGCGGTTCGTAGGCTACCTGACGTCACGGGAGACCGCTTTTGGGCTGGACCTGACCTCCAACGGCTCCATGCGGGCGGCGTCTTGGAACCGCATCCCTTTGATCCGCATGAACAATGTGAGCCTGGAGCCCGGAGACTGGAACTTGGAAGACCTCATCGCCGACACCGACGACGGCATCCTGATGGAGATGAACCGGTCATGGTCCATAGACGACCGGCGTTACAATTTTCAGTTCGGAACGGAGACGGGCTACCAGATCAAGAAAGGCAAGTTGGGCAAGCTGCTGCGTAACTGCACCTACACCGGAATCACACCGGAGTTCTGGAATTCCTGTGACGCGGTCTGTAATCAGGGCCATTGGACCATGTGGGGTATCCCCAATTGCGGCAAGGGCCAGCCCGGCCAACTGGGCCACACCGGCCACGGAGCAGCGCCGGCGCGGTTCAGGAACATCCAGGTCGGGGTGATGCAATGATCGGTGAAGACGCGCCCATTCACCGATAGGTTCAAAAGTGGGGTGGCGCCACGGACGGGCGAGGAAGTTAAAGCCCGCCCGTGACTCCCGGGAAATGCATTTGGCGTATCCCGGTTTTGCAAACAATCGTCCGCGGCCGGTCAAGCAAATCCATTATGCCCGTCTCGTAGGTGATGCCGGAATCTACTAAGAACCGGAATCTATCACCGATCCATCAGGTTGTACTTCCAGCCCGGTGATTGGCGCCACCCTTAGGTTGTACAGATCGACTGCCTCCGAGCCATAGCCTCCGGCCTTTTTGGCCCAGTTCGGAACCACGGCTTCGGCGGCTGCCTCCCGTACTGTAGCCGCCATTTCAGGCGAGAACTCTTTATGAGTCATGCCCAGGGCGATCAACTCCTTTAATGCGGCTTCATCCCATTCGTAGACCAGCTTAATCGCTTCAACGGAATACGCTTCCCCTACCTCCCTGGTAATGTCGAGGCGCTGCCGTCAGGATTGATCTTGACGCCGACTATTGGCGCCACTTTGGCATTGTAGATTTTGACCGCTTCAGAGTCGTATCCACCGGCGCGGGTAGCCCAGTTGGGGACTATTCTATCGAGGACGGCTTCCTTGATCGCCTTTTTAATCTCAGGCGTAAAGGGTATGTGTTCCATGCCTTCGGCAACCGCGAGGTCTACTCCTTCCTGGTCCCACCCGTTAACTAATCTCAGATTTTCCGCCTGCGTCTTGGCGGCTTCCTCCTTCAGGATCTGCTGGAGATTGGTTGGCAGCTCGTCCCACCGTGCCTGGTTCATGGCTACCATCACATGGGGATGGGAGGTCAGGGGGCCGATGATGTATTTGCTTACTTCATACCATTTTTGGCYGTAGGCCGGRGTGCTTCCAGTCACGCCGGCGTCTAGGACACCCCGCTCCAAGGCGGTGTACACTTCCGAGAAGGCGACGAACTGACCCGAGGCCCCCAGGCCGGCGGCCAAGTCCCCCAAGGCCGTGCTGTGGGTCCGGATCTTCAGTCCATCGAAGTCCTCCAGCGTCCTAAGGGGGGTCTTGCTAAAGATGAACTGGTCCGGGTAGTAGATGTAAGAGATAACCTCGGCGCCAAACTGCTCCCTGATCATCCTGATTTCATCTTCCCGCACGGCATTGAAGACTTCCTCTTGCATCGCCGAGCTTTCGTAGAGCCCGAGGAGTTCKGCCATCTCGATGGCAGGGAAATCGCCGCCGACATAGCCTCCGTAGATCTCGCCAAAGTCCAGAGTTCCGTCCTGCAACAACCGCAACGTGTCGGGACCAGCCAGTCCCAACTCTGGGAAGGACGATATCTGTATGTCCAGTTGGCCATTGGTACGCGCCCGTAAGGTGTCGGCCAACTTCATAACCAGTTTACAAGGGTTAAGAGTGCGGTTTATACAGGCGAACTGGAAAGAATATACTGTGGCCGCGGCCGGTGGCTGGGTGGCCGCGGTAGTAGTGTCACCGTCATCTCCACCGCACGCAGCGAGAATCAGCAAGAACATGCCTAACAAGATTGGTATCAYGAACTNSSKCMGKGYNSTWSATAKAANNNSWSMTWASYKCKKMGSCMRMYTRYKCCSYGRTCANTNYYTBWWTYCMKCYTCCYGCNAMGGMANYKSMWKWSTTCCTCTGGCAGACCCAATCTCTCCTGCCGGTTCTTCTCATCAAGCCAACCGGCCTTCCTTAGGCTCCGGTCTCCAGACGGTTCTAACGTCGAGCCGTGCTCCCTATGCGGTATTTATCTGATATTATTCCATTCGCTGGACGTTGCGCCGGTGTACTCATTGGAATCGCGACAAAAAACCGATGAACGGAAATATARATTATCTGTAATATAAATGTCAATATTCCACGGGTTATGTTTTAAAATACGATTATTGCTAAGTCTTATTTCGTAAGATTAGAGATTTGTATATTAAGAAAGTGGCAAAATGCAACGATTTTCGTAATATTGCCAATGAAGGCCAAACACCGATCAGCGCCTCGTTATCCGGGGTTAAGCGATGATCGGCGAAAAGGCCGCCCTGGCCCTGTTGGAGACGACTTTAGGTTACTCCAAGGCCCAAGAGACCGACATCTATCTCAGCGCCCAGGACCTGGGTCTYTCGCGGTTCGCCGGCGGAGCCATCCATCAAAATGTGGCCCACGGCGACATCRCGTTGAATATCCGCTCGGTAACCGGGAAACGCCTGGGCCGGGCCACCACCAACGACCTCAGCGACGCAGGCGTCCAAAAAGCGGTCGCGTTAGCTCATCAAAACGCCCTGTTGATGCCCGARGACCCCGTTTTTAACGGCCTCCCACAACCGTCCGAGCCGGTCATAGTCGACAGTTGGGACGAGGCCACGGCCCTCTGCAGCCCGGAGTCCAGGGCGTCGATCGTCCGGGGGGTTTGTCTCCAAGGCAAAGAGCACAGCCTGAACGTGTCTGGGGCCTGCCGGACCGGTGTGCAGGAGATCGCCGTGGTCAGCAGCCACGGCACGCGGGCCTACCACGCCGGGACCTTCGCGGGTCTGATCATAAACACCATGACCGGCAGCTCGGCCGGCTGGGCCAAGGGCGGCGGATGGCGTCTCTCCGACCTGGACACCGAGGCCCTGGGAAGGGAGGCGGTGTCCAAAGCAGTGGACGGCCGGGACCCGGTGGCCATCGAACCCGGACGATACCCCGTGGTGCTGGACACCTACGCCGTGGACGACATCCTGGAGGCCCTCAGCCTCTACGGCATGGGCGCCCAGACGGTGCAGGAAGGGCGTAGCTGGATGAACGACTTTATTAGGACCGCAGGTGCGTCGGGCGGCCAGGCCATGAGCCCCAACGTAACGATCTGGGACGACGGCTCGGCCTCCCACGGCTGGCCCGTGCCCTTCGACGCCGAGGGCGTGCCCCGCCGCCGCGTGGACATCATCACCGCCGGGGTGGTGAACACCCCGGTCCACAACTCCTATACCGCCGGCAAAGAGGGCACGGTCTCCACCGGCCACCAGACTTATTTCACCGGCGGCCCCATCGCCAGTAACCTGTTCATGCAGCCAGGGGAATCGTCGCTCCAAGACCTGATCGGCTCCACGGAGCGGGGCCTGTACATCACCCGGTTCTTCTACACCCGCCTGGCCCATTCCAAGGGCTGCGTCATGACGGGAATGACCCGGGACGGCACGTTCATGATCGAGAACGGCCGGATYACCCACCCGGTGAAGGACCTGCGGTTTACCCAGTCTTACGTGGAGGCCCTAGCCGGTGTCGAGCTTGTTGGCCGCGAAACCAAACTGGTGCTGAACGAGGTCGGGTTCGCCACCAGGGTGCCGGCCCTGAAATTGAACAGCTTCAATTTCACCGGCGTAACCGTCTAACCGGCGAGGAGGCTCCRATAGCCGTGATCCGCGATTGCGTCGCCGCCGACTTTGAGGCGATCCACGAGATCATCAACGACGCCGCCCAGGCCTACCGGGGAATAATTSCGGCCGACCGTTGGCATGACCCTTATATGCCCCTGGAAGAACTTCGGGAGGAGATTTCGGCTGGCGTAGTGTTTCTGGGCTACGAGAAAGACGGAGAGTTGGCCGGCGTGATGGGCACCCAGGACGTTCAGGACGTGACCCTGATCCGCCACGCCTACGTTCGTACCGCGTGGCAGAACCAGGGCATCGGCGGCGAGCTTCTGGCCCGAATCATGGACGGGGCCACCCAGCCGGTCTTGATCGGCACTTGGGCCGACGCGGTCTGGGCGGTCCGGTTTTACGAGAACCATGGTTTCAAAGTAGTCTCAACCCAAGAGAAGGAACGGCTGCTCCGGAAATATTGGACCGTGCCAGACCGTCAGATCGAAACCTCGGTCGTGCTGGCCGACCAGGCGTGGTTCGCCACCTGACGCCAATCCGGGTAATATGTCAGCCTAGGCATCAGCCGCTGAACCGATACATAAAGGAGTAACTGGCCATGAAAGCAGCCGTGTTGCATGAAGTGAACCAGCCGTTGCAGATCGAAGAGGTCGACATCGCCTCCCCCGGACCAAGAGAGGTCCTGGTACATACGCGGGCATCGGGCGTTTGTCACAGCGACCTCCATTTCGTGGAGGGGCTCTACACCACGACGATGCCGGTGCTTCTGGGACATGAAGCCGCGGGAACGGTGGAGGCCGTGGGCAGCCAGGTGGATTATGTGTCCCCCGGCGACCGGGTTATCTGCTGTCTGTCGGTCTTCTGCGGCCAATGCGAGCGCTGCATCACCGGCCGTCCGGTGCTCTGCTCCAGGACCGGGTTGGTCCGTGGGCCGGACGAGACGCCGCGCCTGAGCCAAGGCGGCAAACCAGTGACCCAGTTCGCCAACCTGGGCGCCTACGCCGAGATGATGCTGGTCCACGAGAATTCCCTGGTCAAGATCGAGCAGGACATCGGGTTCGAGCAGATGGCCCTCATCGGCTGCGGCGCGACCACCGGACTGGGCGCGGCCATGAACACGGCCAAGGTGGAGCCGGGCAGCACGGTGGCCGTCATCGGCTGCGGCGGGGTGGGCCTGAACGCCATCCAGGGCGCCCGTTTGGCGGGAGCCTTGCGTATCATCGCCATCGACTCCGTGGAAGACAAACTGACGCTGGCCCGGGAGTTCGGCGCCACCGACGTGATCGACGCCTCCAGCGGCGACGTTGAAAAGCGGGTCAAGGACCTGACCGGCGGCGGCGTGGACTACTCCTTCGAGGCCATCGGCAAGAAAGAAACGGCGGAGCTGTCCTTCGAACTGCTACGCGCCGGGGGCACGGCCACCATCATCGGCATGATTCCTATGGGCACCAAGATCGAGTTGGACGGCTATGCCTTCCTCCGCGAGCGGCGCATCCAGGGCAGCAGCATGGGCTCCAACCACTTCCGCGTGGACATGCCCCGCTACATTGATTTCTACCTGCAAGGCCGCCTGAAGCTGGACGAACTGGTCACCAAACGCCTAAAGCTGGAAGACATCAACGAGGCCTTCGGCTACATGAAGGAAGGCTCCGTGGCGCGCAGTGTGATGATGTTTGATTAAGCTCTGATCGTCATTCCAAATTGGCTGCCTTGGCCAAACTTGATAACGCGAAAARATCSCCTCTCCCACGCATGGGAGAGGGTTAGGGTGAGGGCCACAGTTCTCAACGAGTCATCCGAAGACCGCCGATGGTGCTTGCCTGGATTCTGGCCTTCGCCAGAATGACGGGGTGTGGAGCCTCGTCTTCGCCTCTAGGACCGTATTCATTGTTGACGCTGAACGATCTCAACGATGTCCAAAAGGTCCCCCATCCCAATAATCGGAAAGCCGCTATGTTCGGCGGCGGCGTGCARCTTTTTTCTGGCTTCTCCTCTCACGTATAGACCTGAATCAACCAACAAGAACGGCATCYCCAGGTTAAGCGCCGCCTCTAAGTCGTGGCTAGAATCGCCGACGTAAAGGGCGCGGGCGACTTCGCCGCCCAGACGGTCCACCGCTTTGATTAGGATCTCTGGGTCTGGCTTACTTTTGGTCACGTCATCCATGGTCAAAACAAGGTCAAAATACGGTCCGATGCCGTGAAATTCCAGTGCGCTGTCGACCACTGCCCGGCTGCTCATCGTGGCCACGGCCAACTTGTACCCGGAGTACTTTAGTGACGCCATCAGCTCTTTCACACCCGGCAGCAAGAGCGTTTCACTGATGAGCTCCAGCTGCAGCCCCGATCTTATCTGAACCGCAGCTTCCAGAGACTGGCTCGCTTGGTCAGCGCCCAGGTCTCGCTCTAAAAAATGGCCCAGCAACTTCTGGGCGCCCCCGCCGAACGCTTCTCTCACCTCATCGGCCGTCACCTGTACGCCGAACTGTGACAACGCCTCGATGGTTGCCCCCAGTGCGGCCGGTTGACTATCCACCAAAGTCCCGTCCAGGTCGAAAATAACGGTGTCAGTCTTGTTGKTCATCAATCTACGAATTCACTCCAGGGCCTAGGCCGTTTTCCTATGCTCTTACTGCACATCCGCGCGGGGACATATTGCATCCCTTGTCGAGCAGGAAGCGTACCAAATCGAGGGCATCGATCGGCTTGATCTCGATGCCTACGGTCTCGTGATTCGGGCATCTTTCGTCTTGCGTTCCAGGCTATTACTTTATCCGATTCCCTGTTCGCTTGAATCTCTTACATTTCCGACTTGCCCGGTATCCGTACTTCCTAGGTATGCCGGAAGGATCGGGAGCGACACGTCTATCCGWCCTTCGCAAACACCTGCTCGTCCACGTTTTCTTGCCCTGAGAATTCCAGAAWCAATCTAAAATCCATGGCGCCTCCTTAGACCGGACGCATCTCTGTGACGGCCTAGCCGGAGAGATCAGGCCGGTCGGCCAGGAACATCAGGGTGGTGAGCATGGTGGTTACCAGCTTCTCTTCGCCGTCTTCGATGGCGACCACATCGCCTTTGCAGACGGTTACGGTGGCGCCCGGCCGCAATACCTCTCCCCGGGCCACGAACCGCTCTCCCTTGGCCGGGGCGATGAAATTGACCTTGTATTCGACAGTCAGGACGGCGGTGTCGGTAGCGCTGAGACTCAAGGCCGCATACCCGCAGGCRCTATCCAAGATCGCGGTGATGATCCCGCCGTGCATGTAGCCGTGCTGCTGGGCTAGATCGGCCCGGTAGGGCATCTCGATCTCCACTTCCCCCGGCGCGACYCGGCCCAAGACAGCGCCCAGAGTGTGCATGGCCGCCTGGCGGCTGAAGCTGTCGCGGACCCTAGTTTCGAAGTCCGGGTCTCTGGGCTCGAATTCAGGCATTTATTGGGCTCTCCGCATTAATTATCCTTTTACCGTCATTCCGGCGAAAGCAGGAATCCACTGACGCTGCCAAGCAAAGCCTCTCGACCAACGGCATCCTGGCCATGAGCGTCGTGRCTGTTCGTTTTTCCAGCGGAGGCTGGAATCCAGRATGGCTGTTTTCCTGGGTCTGGGGCCTGGTTGATCGACAAGCGCGAGTGGGTTCCGTCCTTCCGCGGAAGGACGGAAAGACGAGAGGTGGTGGGCTTGCTTGTTCTTGGGTGCTGCTCTTTCCCCCGGCAAAGKYGGGTTAAAACCCGCGCCTACAGTTGGTTGTGGTGGCGTTTCTCCTCTTGATGATTGCCTCAGAGAGGCATTCATGGATTCCGGCCTCCGCCAGAATGACGGCCGGGGATGCAGAGGCGTCGTTAGAATCTTAATCCGGTGGCCTCTTTGAAGCGGCGCATGGCTTCTATGTGGTCTCCGGCGGTCTTCAGGCCGGCCTGCCGGTTCTCTATGGAGAGMYARCMKSCGCCGRGNNCNTKCSNNGCTTTGGCTTCGTCAACCMATTCTTCGRGCTKCYTGCCACCGGTTCGGAGACGTCCATCCAGGCCCAGGGCATCGGGGTCGCGGCCCATTTCCCGCATGAACCCGTGCGTCTTTTCCACGACTGCGCGGCCAGTTTCGTCTGGACTGAAGTTGGGGCACCACCCATCGGCCAGCCGAGCMACACGTTTCAACACGGAGTCCGGTGGCATGGGGCTTTGGGAACTSCCCGCGCCCAGCCAGATGGGGATGGGCCGTTGGACCGGCAGTGGATTCAGGCCTGCGTGGCTGATGTTGTGCCACTTGCCGTGGAAGTCCACCACRTCTTGGGTCCAGAGCGCCCGCATCWCCTCGATCTGCTCGGCGCTGCGTGCTCCCCGGTTATGGAAGTCCTCACCCAGTGCTTCGTATTCGACCGTGTTCCAGCCCACGCCGATACCCAGCCTCAACCGGCCGCCTGAGAGCACGTCCACCTCGGCCGCCTGCTTGGCCACGAGCACCGTTTGGCGCTGGGGCAGGATCAGTATGCCGGTGGCCAAGCCGATCCGTTCGGTGATGCCCGCAAGGTAGCCCATCAGAGTCAGAGTCTCGTGCACCACCGATCTGTGGTTGTAGGTGCGCAAAGCAGGGAAATCGTGGTGGGCCGGGTCTGCGCCGAGCACGTGGTCGGCGATGAAGATGTAGGCGTAACCCATCTCCTCGGCAGCCTGGGCGAAGTCCTTGATGGCCAGCGGGTCTGGTTCGATCTCCGTCTGGGGAAAAATCACTCCAACTTCCAATTCTCACTCCTAGAAATCTCTATAAACTCGCGACCTGACATTCACTCTTTGGAGCTTCGTAGCCAAATTATCGAGGCCCACAACCCGCCAACCACCGCCAGCGCCACCAATAATGGGCGCCAGATCTCCACCAACACTACGGCGACGATGAACCCGATGGACAACACGGTGGCGGTGATTCCCAGAAGGATCATAGTGGCCGCCAACAAATTGATTTTGATCTGTTCCAGCCGGGCGGCAAAAGACCCGCTGGTGCGGGCGTACTCTCGTACCCCCAGAGCCACCAATCCGATCAGGATCACAACTATCCAGATGCTTGCTTCGCCCAAAGCGTTCTTCGCCCRCCCCTATGCCCCGGCCATCAGAGGCGGTGCATCTCCGGGATGACTTCTTCGCCCACTAAGCCGATGTGCTCCAGCGCTACAGCCTGGGACATCTCCGGRTAAAACAGCCGGATTATGACATCGGTGAAGCCCATTTCTTTGTATTCCTCGATCTGCTCCAGGCACTCTTCCGGGCTGCCCAGGATGAAAGTCTCGTCCATCAAGGATTCCAAATCTCCGGTCACCTTCCTGGCCAGCTCGTCGTCGGAGCCGTGGAGGCCCTGCTCCGCGTAGACCCTGTATTTCGTTTCGAACCCGGCCCGCGCCTTCCGGATGGCTTCCTCATGGGTCCCCGCACAGAAGAACTCCCGCACGATCACCATGTCCTCAGGCTGCTCGTGGCCGCTCTTTTCCAGCGTCTCACGATAAAGGTCTATCTGCTTCCGAATGGACTCGTTGCCCTGGGCCGGACCCACGTAGAGTATATCTCCGGAACGGCCGACACGGCGGATGGCCGGGTCGCTCATGGCCGCCTGCCAGACCTTGGGYCCGGGCTGCTGGAATGGCTTGGCCGTGGGCTTGGCGCCGGTGACGTTGTAGTACTTGCCGTGGTGGGTCACTTCATCTTCGGTCCACAGCCGCCGTATGAGTTGCATCGATTCGGTGATGCGGCCGCCACGTTCCGACATCTTTATGCCGAAGGCCTCGCATTCCTCCACGCGGTAGCCCAGGCCGATGCCCAACACGAAACGCCCTTCGGAGATGTGRTCCAAGGTCGCGGCCTGCTCSGCCACTTCCACCGGGTTGAGCAATGGCAGCAGCAAAACAGACGTGGCCAGGGTCATGTTGCCCGGCTCAGCKGCCATGCGGGCCAGCACTGTCCAAGGCTGGAAGTGCTGAAARGGGTCRATCAAGAAGTGGTGGCCGAAGCAGTAGGCGTCGAAACCGGCGTCACGGGCAGCCCGGAACTGGGACAAGTGGTCCTGCCACTGCTGTTGGTGGTCCACGGTATCCCGCAGCACGACATGTCCGACTTGATAACCGGCCCGCATTRGGGTCCTCCAATGGTCTATCTCCGGTCCGCCGCCGGTGTCCCTCGCTTACTGGCGGAGGTATTTGACCAGGCGGTGGCCTTCCACGTTCTGGTTCACGTAGAGGTCGCCACGGGAGTCCACCCAAACGGCGTGGGCCCCGTTGCCCCAGCCGGCGTCCAAGGGGCTATCCCAGGTGGCGATGATGTCGCCATCGATGCTGAGGATGCTCATGAATCCGTCAAGCTCAGGCACGTAGAATACATTGTTAGCATCGACGTAGATGTCGCAGGGACGGGCCAAGCCGGTCCATTGGTCCAGGTACTTGCCGTCCGCGTCGAAGATCTGGATCCGGTTATTCTCCCGGTCCGCCACGAACACCCGGCCATCGGTATGCACCCAGACGCCGTGGGGCACRTGGAATTCGCCCGGCCCGGTCTTCCCCGGCTCTCCCCAAGAGAAGAGGAGCTTGCCGTCGGACGTGAACTTGTGTACGCGGGCATTTCCGTAGCCGTCGGAGATATACAGGTCGCCCGCCGCGTCCAGGGCTATATCGCTGGGACGGTTGAAGGGGCCGGCCGCCTGTTTCGCCGGATCGCTGACATTGCCGGACCAGCCTGTGTCCGAGGGCTTRCCCCACTCGCCAATTGTCATCAGCAGATCGCCGTCGGGCCGGTACTTAAGCACGACGTGACTGTTCTTGACCGGCATGTAGAGATTATCGTCGCCGTCGATAAACATGCCGTGGGCGTCGGGCAACTGGCCTTCACCCCAGGAGTTCAGGAAATTCCCGTCGCGATCCAGGACGATCAGGGGRTGGTCACCACGGTTGAAGAGGTACACCCGGTCTTGGGAGTCGGTGACGATGGCCGTCTGGCCCAGCACCCAGCCTTCCGGCAGATTTTCCCARTCCTCCACCTGCTCATAAACGTGGGTGCCTGCGCCGACTCGGACCATTGGTGTCTCCTGTGATCAAGCGGGAGTATCACTGCCCGCCGCGTAAGATTCGTGTTATTCGCCGGTGGTCAGGGCTGCGATGACCTGCTGATGCAGTTCGGCCGCCCGTTGGGAAACCAACTCGGGGGTGATCCCGCCCAGAGGATGAGGGATGCCCAGGGGCTGGAACCCCTTGCGTCCGAAGACGCTGGCGTGCCGAAAGGCCGAGTTCAGGAACGGCTCGGTACAGATGATTATCGTGGGRATCCCCTTGTTCTCCAGGGCCATGGCGTCGTGCACACTGCACGCGGTGCARGACCCTCAATCCGCGATGCARGTCACCACGAAATCGCACTGGGAGGCTAGGTCRTCKATGATATCATCGGCGGCCGGGCGGGAGTAAACGTACTTATCGACCGCTATGCCGTCCCGGAGCTCAAAGTCCTTGTCCAGCAGCTCTTTCACTCCCTGGAGCAACAGGTTTGCGTTGGCCTTGCGGTTTCCCAAGAAGCCGCCGACCTTGCCATGGATGGTCTCCAGACGCGGGGCAGCTCTCCATTTGGAGTAGGCCTCGGGGTCGATGGGCGATAGTAGGCCCATGTCGCTTAGCCGGGCCTTCACGTCTGCTGATGGTGCGCTTACCATGATTACTCCTTAGGGCTGGTCTATTTYCAGGGTGACCCGGCGGGAGCCCCAGCCGGGAATATATGCCGAATGAGGGCCGCCGCGGCCTCCGGCGACCATGATGTGGATCCGGTCGGGGGCGCGCACAACTGGCACCATCTGGTCGTCGTCGTTTGCATCGACGAACCGGGGCCAGAAATGCCCTCGGTCGGCGTCGCCCTGGGGCGGGCCGCCGTGTTTTAACTCGCGGACCGGTTTCCTGGCATGCTCAAAGAGGAACTGTCGTATGTCCGCTTTGCGCCAGCCGTCTTCGCTGAGGAAYCGGGCRTGTTCCGGGCCGATGRCCACGAAGGTATCSCCCATGACRTACAYCTGKACGTTGCCMAGAGTGSACATSGTGTCSGCCARGACYGTMAGGAARTCWCGGGARTTSTTGGCGTGGTACATGATGTTGTGGGGCGCCTCGCCTGGAAAGACCGTCACCGCGCTGTCCGAGGCGTCCAGTCCGATRTCGGTGTGCAGTGGCTCCCAGGGGTTGATATCCTGGTCCTCGGCCACGCAGTAGGTGTAGGCGCCGGGATGCCCGAAAGTAGCCTTGTTGGTCTCGCCGGGGATGGCCCCGCCCAGGTTGACYAAAACCAGCTTCACGGCGCGGCCGATAGTTGCGTTGGCCCGCCATCCGGCCCCGAAGCAGTTGTAGCCGCCGTTGRTGTCCAGCTCTTTGACGATGGGGCCGCTGACGATCACCAGCGGCGTGTGGATGCCGGTGGAGCACATCACGCCCCGCAGGTTGAAGCGGTCGTCCATCAATGCCTGGATGGCCGTGATGATCACAGGCATGTATTCCGGCAGGCACCCGGCCATGACGGCGTTGACGGCGATGCGYTCCACGGTGGCCTTGCCGCCGAGCGGCGGCAGTTCGGCGATAACCTCGTCCGGGTCTCGCCCCGTGTAGTCAACGAACAACTTGACCCGGTCTGCAGTAGGCGGGACCACGGGCAGACCGTCGGTCCACCCAGTCTCATACATTAGGTCGATGGCGTCGTCTAGACTAACAGCGTCGCCTAGGCTAGTGGCGTYGGAAGAAACCATAGTTGCTCACAWTTTTATGGGTGATAGGTYCATCCGAGTGTAGTCTGGGGGCGTTTTGCTGTCAACGCGGGGTGGGGGTTGGTTACTTGGGCAGTGATTCTAGGTTACGACGAATCAACACCGTATTTGGGTGCTCCTCCCCCAACGATTTGCTCGCAATATCTACGGCCCGCTCTAGATAATCTCGTGCTCCTTTTAAATCTCCCAATTCACCGAGCAGCCTGCCCAAGTTGTTCAAGCGAATAGCTATTGTCGGATGGTCTGGGCCAAGGGCTGCCTCAGAGATTCCCAAGGCTCTCTGGARAGATTCTCGTGCGCCTGCTAAGTCCCCGTCTCTGCGGAGGGCGGCGCCCAGATTGTTCAGATCTGTAGCTATATCGAGATGGTTAGKACCGTAAGCCGTTTCGTGTATCTTCAGTGCGCGCTTGATATGATTAATTGCGCCTTCCACCTCCMCCAATGTGAGAAGGGTGTCACCCATGTTGGACAAACCGATAGCCAAATCAGGGTGGTCAGGTCCCAAAGCCACCTCGTTGATGTTCAAGGCTCTCTGGTAGTATCCTCGCGCACCTTCAGAGTCTTTTAATTCACTGAGGGCGGCGCCTACGTTGTTCAAACTTCTGGCCACAGCGAAATGGTTCGRGGCATAAGCCTCTTCGTCAATACCGAGGGCGCGCTTGGCATGATTCAGCGCACCTTCCAAATCCCCTAATCCACGAAGGACATTGCCCAGGTTGCCTAGTCGAACGGCCGCCAGGGGATCGTTCGAACCGACCGCCTCWTCGYTGATTTTAACAGCCCTTTCTAAAGCCGCTCTAGCCTGGAACAACTGGGCCCGCTGCTGTAAATATAGCCCCACTTGATTCAGCATATAGCCTGCGGCCGCAGCAGCAACTCCAAGACCTTCGGAATGATCCGCCGCCGCCRAGGCGTGGGGCAGAAGGCGCGAGCAGGTGGGCCAGTTTTCCACTTCATCACTGTCATATGGAAAGGCCTCACTCGTTACCTCTGCCGCGGCGGCGGCCCAGACATCCCGGGCAGCGTCACTCAGGCGACCACGGACCACTGCCTGAACCAACCGGTGTACCGACCAGGAATCACCACCCACCTCTAGCATTGAGTAGCTACGCAACTCGGCAACGGCTCCGTCTAGGGCCAAATCATCGGACACAACGCTCGCCAATGGCTGAGGAAGTTTGCCGGCAGCTCCGGCGATCAGCTCCCGTGAAATATCGTCCGGAGCAAAGAATGCGCAGAAATTGAGTAGATCCGCTGCCGCTTGCGGAAGCTGCTCKATGGACATACTCCAGGTGGTAGCGATGGTTTGGTCGTAGCTCTGGGGCGGTTCATCTTGCCGCCAGAGTTCTTGGAATCTGTCCCGAAAGAGGCTTAGGTAATGGGAAAGGGTGCCGCCGGTTCGCTCTACGTAGGCGCGAGCCTGCTCCAATGCCAARGGCAGGTCTCCCAATTCCTCCGCCAACTCATTTGCCGCAACCTGGTCCGGCTCTCCGGTACGCGTCAGCAAAAATTCGATGGACTCGTCGCGTTGGAATTTCTCCACCTGGAGTGATTCTGCTACTCCACCCCAATTGGGATTTCTAGAGGTGATGATCACGTGGCCTGTGGCCCTTTTGGGCAAATATTCGTCGAGTTCTTTGGGGCCCGAAGCGYTGTCGARAATTAGCAGCCAGGCCGTGTTAGCGCCGAGCYAACGGTGCACTGCTTCGATRGCAATACTTTGTTCGACTTCGGCTTGTTCCTGGAGCCCGAGTTCCTGGGCAAGACCGGCAAATGCCGAGGCCAAGGCGGCAGGTTCTTCCGAAGGTACCCATAATACGGCTTGGTAGTGTGAGGTGTAGGAGTAAGCGTAAGCCAGAGCTAGCTGAGTTTTGCCTACTCCGCCCATACCGTTGACGGCGGTGAGAGCAGTGGTCCCTCCAGAGGCCAAAGCAGTTCGAAGTGTACCAACTAAGCCTCGCTTGTCAGAGAAATCGAGGTTTCGGCGATGAGGGACGTTCCAGATAGTGGCCGGCGAGTCTGGACCCACCGGCTCCGGCCTATCGTTGGACGGTGGGTCTACAAAAARWWTKRATCAAGTTTCCTGGCGACACGATACACCTCCAAAAGGCCGGGCCCGGCGCCATCAGCCCATTCAACGAGGTCAGTAACGCGTTGTTGAGGCGCTGCGCTAGCGGAGACAAAGTGGGAGGCGCCAACTGCAGCGATTAACATTCCCAGACTGAGGGAATTAAGTTCATTCAACTTCAAAATCAGTGACACCCGGTCCACATCCGTCRGTGCCGTCGGATCGTCGCCTTGACTGCGAATGATTTCTATCGTTTCCAGCGCCTGTTCCAGCCTGGATGCCGACTCTTCAATATTAGCCGCCACGTCCTCCAACCGGTGGCCATGTTGCTGGAACAGCGCTTCTATCGCTTGTCCCAACGCCTGAGATGGCTCTGCCATTTCACCTTGGCGGATTACGGCCATTAAATCTTGAAGGAGGGTGGATGTTTCCTTACTGAGTTCCGCTTGTTCGCCGACTTTTTSGAGTAGTTCAGCAACAGTCCCTGTGCCCGTTTCTATCTCGCTTCGTATGCCCGCCAATGCAGCCTTAACCTGGTCGGCTTCCTTTTGCGCAGCTACCTGGTCCTTCGCCCCATAAATCGTTTGCTCCAGGAGAGCGCCCACCACAGGAATAATTTTGGTTCCACCACGCACTGCGTTGGCGATGACCGCTTTGGCTAGATTGTTTTTGCTCTCATCCAMGATATTAATACCTGATTGCGTACTGTCGTTAATGAAAGTATATGGTGCGGATTCGGCGGTGCGCAACTGCGGCGGAGTGCACTTCGCTCCACCACCGCGCTCGCCCAATGGCAACGAGATTCTTCGGTTGCGGCCTCAGAATGACAGGGGTGGGCGGGGGCTCAGAATAGCAGATGGCAGGAGCGGTTACCTACAAAAGCGTAGGGGCACGGCAATGCCGTGCCCCTACTGGTGGCCAGAATTTGATGGGGTCTTCGCTCAGGCGTTGGCGCCTACTTTCCCTTTGAAGGCGGGCATGACCTCTTTTCCGAACCATTCTAGCTGCTCSGTGATCACGCTCTGGGGGGTGCCTACGGGGTGGCTCATGCCGACGCTTTCCAGTCCGGGATATKCSKTCKNCCACMGMSTTGAGTTGCTCGATGATCCGGTCCGGCGGWCCCGCCAGAAAGGCCTGGGACTTAACCGCGTCCTCGATGGATGGCAGGCCGCCGTCCGGCGCCCGGCGAGGRTCGCCCATTATCTCTATCTGCTCATCGCTCAGACCYCGATGCAAGCGCAGCGGACCAAACATCTTAAGGTTCTCCTCGTAGAATCCCTTGGCCTCTTTAGTGGCCTGTTCCACGGTGGGCGCCAGGTGGAAATGGAAGCCAACGCTCAGGCCTTCGCCTAGTTGGGCGTCGGTCTTTCCGGCGCGCACCAGGGCATCGCGGTAGCCGGTCATGATGCTGTCCATGACGCCGCCCTCGGCGACGCCTCCGCCCAGAATCCCCTTGATCCCGTGCTTGACCATGAAATCCAAGGCCCTTGTGGTACCCCCCTGGATAGGCTGCCAGCACTCCACCGGCAGAGTCGTGGGCCGGGGGACCAGGGTCAGTTCCTTGAGGGTGTAGCCCCGGTACGGGACCTCGGGAGGCAGGGTGTAGTACTTCCCTTGGTGGGAGAATGACTCGTTGTTGAACGCTTTGAAGATGATGTCCACCGCTTCTTCGAACTTCTCGCGGTTGGCGTCCTGGTCGGTCAGGGGCGAGCCAAACGTCTCGACCTCGCGGGTGTGGTACCCGCGGCCGACGCCGAAGATCACGCGGCCCTTGGTCAGGATGTCGGCAGTGGCGTAGTCCTCAGCCAGGCGGAGGGGATGCCACATGGGAGCGATGTTGAAGCCGCAGCCAAATTTGATATTTTTGGTCAGGTGGGCCAGGTGGACGTTCAGCATGATCAGGTTAGGGATGCACTCGTAGCCTTCCGGCTGGAAATGGTGCTCGGCCATCCACATGGTGTTGAAGCCATTATCATCCAAGGTCTTCGCGATGGCTTCGGCCTTGCCGAAAACGGTCATCAAGTGATCGTTGTCGAATTTCCGGTCGTTCACCGGCTCGCCGCCGTAGCCGACATCGGTCATATCTACGTGGCCRGCATACATACTGTCAAATTTAGTGATCATATTTCAAATCCCTTTCCGATCTTGATTTAGGCCAAGTGTATTTGGCGTTACTGCCGGGGTTATTTGATTGCCATTATAAATAACGGACTGCCACTGTCAACCGGCGTCGATCTTAGCTCATTCGGGTATCCCCATAGACACCGACRYGTAGGAACTGCCGATGGTCCGGGTCAGGTGGCCTTGGCCCGTCATGTCTTCGGCCAGCAGCACGTCGCCGGGACTGAATATCATGGCGGTGCCGTCTTGTACCGAAACTTCCATCTGGCCGGCCAGCATGAAAAGGTATTGCCGCCGGCCCGGGTTGTGCCACTCAACGGCTCGGCCCGCCTCGAATGTGCGGAATACCAGGTCTTCGCCCGGTTTGGTTGGGACCCGGTGGGTGGGCTCAGTGAGAGGGTCCATCTCTTCCAGGTGGGACTGGCCGTCGTCGCCGGTGTAGATACGCACAAACATGTAGAAACCTCGACTAGRTAGATATGGGGAATCTGACCCCGCCGAAGTATACACGGAAGAAAAGCGGAGATTAGCCTTGGGTGACATCCTCGCCGTCAACCAGGTCCAGACGCCGCTGCGCCATCGCTGCGAGGTCTAGGTCATGGGTGGCCACGATCACGGTGGCACGTCTGGAGGCGGCAACCTCGCCCAAGGTCTCAGCGATGGACCGGGCGGTGGCGGTGTCCAGCTCTCCCGTGGGCTCGTCGGCAAACACCACTTCGGGCTCGGCCACAAGCGCCCGGGCGATGGACACTCGCTGTTGTTCGCCGCCGGAGAGTTCGAAKGGGCGGTGACGGGCGCGGGTGCCCAACCCAACTGCCTTCAACGCTTCGCTGGCCCGCTGCCTCCGTTCCCGCCAGGACATGCCGCCGATATGCAACGGCAGTTCCACGTTCTCCTGGGCCGACAACAATGGCATGAGCCCGAACGACTGGAAAACAAACCCGATCTTATGCCGCCGCATCTCCACCAGGTCCGACTCACGCAGTTCCGCCAGGTTATTCCCGTTGAAATGCACAGTCCCCGTGCTGGGCCGGTCCAGACCGGAAAGCAGGTTTAACAGCGTGGTTTTCCCGGACCCGGACCGACCGGTTACCGCCAGGAATTCGCCCTGATCGATCGTAAGACTGATCGACGACAGTGCCGTCACCGCAGTTGCGCCTGAGCCAAAAACCCGGCTTACGTCAACGGCCGTGATCACCGGCCCGTCGTAACTATTAGTCGCCATTACTGTTGGCTCCTGCTCTTAGTCTGCCGAGGGTTGGTCCCCGGTGGGTCGWTGGTGATCCGGCCGCCRTCTGATCCGATCTTGGCCAGACCGCCGCGGCGGAAACGCTCCGCCAATTCCGGCGGCAACTGGAGCCGTCCCGCCGGGTCCACCACCACAAATTCTTCTTCAACTATGCCGCCGTCACGCTGGTAATCGGGCCGGGAGAATGTCTCGGACCCGATGCGCCCGTCGCGAATGTGGACCACGCGGTCCACGAATTGCGACACCCCCGCGTAGTGGGTCACGGTGACCACGGTCAAGCCGTAGGACCGGTTCAGACCGCGRATCATCTCGAAGATATTGTCTGCGTTCTCCGTGTCCAGTTCTCCGGTGGGCTCGTCGGCCAGCAGCAGGGGCGGCTTGTTGGCCAGACCCACGGCGATGGCGGCCCGTTGCTGCTCGCCGCCGGACAGTTGGTAGGGAAAGCGGTCCTTCTTGTCGGCCATGCCCAGCGATTCCAATAACTCGTCCGACCAGGCGCGGCGCGCTTTGGCCGGCTCGCCGGACAGCGCCATGGGCAGGGCGATGTTGTCGGCGACCGAGAGGTATGGCACAAGGTTCCTGGCGGTAGCCTGCCAGACAAAACCCACCTCCGACCGCCGGTACATCACCAGATCCCTTTCGGAGACGTCCAGCAGGTCTCGGGAGCCGACCAGCACCTGGCCCGCTGACGGCCGGTCCAAGCCTGCCAGGATGTTCAATAACGTGCTCTTGCCGCTGCCGCTGGCGCCGATGATYGCGATCAGCTCGCCGGCTTCGACGCTGAGGTCCAGCCCYCGGAGCGCAACGACCTCSAGGTCGGCGCGTTTGTAGATCTTAAAGAGGTCACGGCAGTCGATGTAATAGCCCGTTTTCCCGGCCGGTGTGCCTGTATTTTCCCGGTAGCCACTGAACTGGGTCATCCCGCATCTCCCATTCTAAGCACCTGTTGTACTTGTATCTTGGAGCTCAGCCAAGCCAGCCAGAGCACCGTTACCACGGTAACCAGAGCCAAAACCCCATAGGAAACCGCCAGCGACAACCAATTGACGGTGAAGGCCATGGGCGGCGTTACGCGCTCGCCCTCTTCCGCCACCTCCATCAGGGGCAGAAGGCTTGTACCGATGAGTTGTCCCACCCAGGTCCCCATGACCACTCCGCAGATAACTATCAAGAATAGATTAAACCATACGATGCCCCGCAACTGGCCGCCAGAGGAACCGAGGGTCCGCAGCAGGGCATACTCAGTCTGGCGCTCCTTGGTATCCAGGAAGGAGAAGAGCATCACCCCTGAACCGGTGGCCAATGCCACGGCAAGGAACAAAAGCACCAGAAGGGCGCCCCAGCCGGCATTTACCAAAGGCTGGTCCACCCGCTCAGCGACCAGGACATCCGCGTCGAAAACCTCCCTGACGCTCACGCCCGATTCACGTATGAAATCCAATACTTGACCGGTGTCTACTTTGTCTCCCAGGCCATCTAACGCATCCTGGTCCGCGTCCTGGTCCGACAAACCGGGGGTGGAGGTCAGGTSCAGCCATATCTCATTGGCACCGACCAAGGGTATCGGACTATGTTGATTGGAGACAGCTTCGAATATCCCCAGGTCCATCAGCACGAAGGGTTTCTTTCCCGGGTCCATGGTCGGGAAATAATCGGCCACCCCGGCGATGTTCACCATCACGGAGTAGGTTGAAAGACCMAATATGACGTCGTCGCCGACAGAGGCGTCGGCCAACTCCAAGAACTCCTGGTTGACCACCGCCGGGACCGCGCCTTCGGTGGGACCGGGCCTCAGTCCCCGCATGCCGACCCCTCCCGTAGCCCAACTGTAACGGGTGGAGACCGGGAACTGGCCGCCGGACGCCGATTTGCTGGTCTCGACAGCGTAGAGACCAGGCCGCGCGAAGTCCTGGATTACCGACCAGTCGTTTGAATCTTGGAAATCGGCCACGGTTACGGGGCCRWTGGGGGTCAGTGCGTCGATCCTTCCCAAGAACACCGCTCCCAGGTCGCTGGATGCCGACGTGCGGAAACGGTCGGTTATCTGGAAGGCCTGGAGAGAGAACGGAGGCAGCACCGATACGTTGCGTTCCTGATTGATGAATCGCCGTCCCGCGGCAACCACCGGGGTCAAGTCGGACTGGACCAGATGCCAGCCTTCGCCTGCCAGACCGCCCAACCAGACGTCGAAATACAGTCCCCGGGCGTCCCGCAGTCTGGCCCAAAGGTTGGCGCCCTGATTTAGGCCACCCGGCTGCACCCAGATGGCTAGACCTCTCGCATYCSMSGGYAAGARCAGTCCTTYWGGYRMCTCMGGSCCGTYCAAKAGCAKCTCGGCCAACTCGTYRATCGATCKSCCGYCGGCCAGATCGTCCCGGAACCAAGCGACGTCCGCGATGCGTGATGCGTCCATCGCCAAAACGGAAGCCGAGGTACTGAAACCGGTAGTGGTTATCTGCCCTGTGGTGCGGTAGRCCTCGGCGGCGCCGAGCACCGCCGGGTGTTGTTGGACTGCCTCGGCTAATCTCCCATCCTCTCTGGCGCTGGAGACACCGCTGTGCCTCACCCTCAGGTCGGCGCCCGCCGCGTACAGGGACCGCTCCTCCTGGCTTCGTTCCAACGTCGAACTGAAAGCGCTGCCGATAACGCCCATCGCGGTGGACATGGTCAGCAACACGATCAAGATTCCGGGCACCATGGGGTCCCGGGCTACGTGCCGCAGGGCGTGCACCAGCCAGGCTGGAGCCACCGGACCGGCCAGCCGCGACAGTATCAACGCGAACCATGGGAATACCCGCATAATCACCAAGCCGACCGCCACGAGCCCCAGCRCCGGACCCAGCAACAGGGAGTAATCGAGTTCCAATTGCTGGCTGCCCACCGATTGGATCAAGAAAGAGCCCCGGCTCTGGATCTGCCACCAAAGCAGGCCGATCAGAGCCAGCAACAAGAAATCCAGATAATAACGGTGCAGGAAGGACGCGGTCGGCGGGCGAGCGCCGGTCTGCCTGGCTTCAACTATGCCGTGCCGGGCCGCTGCCAGCGTGGCAAATGTGAACACCAAGACCGCCAGAGCCCCACCGATAAGCCCTAAGACGATGGCCCCTTGGGACACGGTCACGGGCACGCCAGTCAGCTCGTCGGCGCCGCCGCCCAAGCTGAAGAATAGTTTGCCCAGCACCCGGAYCACGCCCATGGCCAGGAAGGGTCCGATTATCACCGCCGGGATGCCCAMTAAAAGGCCCTCGCCCAGACCCAACATTCCCACCTGCGCCGTGGTCGCGCCGCGGCTCTTCAGCATGGATATCTCGGAGGAGCGGGAGCGGACGATCAGGCCAGCCACCAACGCCAGGTAGTAAAGCAGGATGCCCGTCATCAAAAACACCACCAAGAACAGGGGCACCCTGGCCAACAATAGTTGCTCATCGAAGCTGTTGAGAAGGTTGTCCAGCCGGATGGTGTAGCTGGAATTCTTCAGGTTGAATCTGATGTTGGTTTCAGCCTGAAAGATCGTCTGGCGAAGCGGTCCCACATCTTTGGCCCGGAGCTCCTCCCGGTCCAGGTAGTAATACCAGGTGACGTCGGTGTATAGAGTCGGATACTCACCGAGCACCCGGTCCATCACGGCCGCTTCCGTGGCGAATAGCGGAATTATCGTCCAGCGGTCGTTGTGCAGGCTGAAGTCCGAATCGACTCCGAACCAGAAYTCGTCTTCAGGGTCGACACGCTCGAACTCCGCGGCGATGCGCACCGTCATGGAGGGCGGGTCAGTAAAAGACGCTGCCGGAAAGACTTCCATGGTCTGGCCGATCTCTAGTCCCAGAAGCTCGAGTCCCAAAGTGTCCACGGCCACGTCCATCGGCGTGTCCGAGCCCGCGGCCGCGTTCGCCGCGCCGGGCCAGCTTCCCTGGAGCACTGTTATTCGATCGGGCTCAAAACCCGACATGTAGATGATCGACCCTCTCGGCCGGACCTCGTTGTCCAGCTCCAACTGGGGGTGTCCCTTGAAGTAGAAAGTGGCGGTGTCGATCACCCGAGCCTGCTCGTTGATATAAGGCGCGAAGACGGTGGCGATCTCATTTCGGGCAAAGTCCAACCGCTCCTGGTAGACCCTTCGGCGTCCCGCGGTGGTTGACGGTTCGTCTTGGCTGCTGAAAGACCGCACGGTGATGTTGACTTCTTCAGCCGGGGCCCGGAGCAACTCGTGACGCAGAGAGGCGTTCGACAGCAGGTCGGAGAAGATAACGCCGCTGGCCATCAGGGCCACTGCCAGCAGGATGCCAACGAACAACACAGACTCCAGACGCCAGCCGGACACAGCCCGCCTCACGGCCATCACATAGGCGAAACGAATCATGGGCATCATCGGATGCCACCGTTTAGGGGMATCATCAGACGCCACCCCG
This sequence comes from Dehalococcoidia bacterium, assembly GCA_002746355.1. Taxonomy (GTDB): domain Bacteria; phylum Chloroflexota; class Dehalococcoidia; order Lucifugimonadales; family UBA3495; genus UBA9611. The sequence goes on from NVWX01000024.1 coordinate 25,073, forward strand.
CAAGACCTCGGCGGTATTGAGCCGCCGGGCCGCAACCACGGCGAACACCACCGACAAGACCGCACCCGCCAGCAGTCCGGCCACCACCGTAGCCATCAACCAGCCCTGCACGGAAGGCACGAGGGGCGGCACGGGATCGCCGCCTTGGGGTGTCAGGTCCACCAATTCCAGTATCTCAAGTCCTGGCCAGTAACCCATGGCGGCTCCGGCGGCGACGGCCAATACCGCAATGATCAAACGCTCCGTTGCCAGGGACAGCAGGAATTGGCGGTGTGAGAAGCCCAGGACCCGCACCACCGCCAGGTCCATCCGGCCCATGCGGATGGAAACCAAGGCGTGAACGGTCAGGGTCAGAAGCACCGCGATGCCGATGGCCGCCATGCTGAAGATGGTCAGCCCGTTCCAGCCGCCGCCTGCCAGAGGGTTCCGCTCGGCCAGAGATGCCGAAAGYTCAGAGTCTTTCACCGAGAGCAGTCCCGGTATCAACTCTTTGATATCCGCGGTTACCTGTTCCCGGTCGGCCTCTTCGTCGAGGGCCAGCCACATCTCCGCAGGCTCCGCCAATACGCTCAAAGGCAGGCGCCGGGTGTATYCGGTGAAGTCTGTCAGGTCCGTCACGAAAAACGGTTTCCGGTCGGGTATCAGCGTCGGGAAATGGGTGACCACACCGACGATCTGGACCGGCACAGCCAGACTCCCCAATTTGACCCGCACCTGTTGTCCCACCTGGAAGTCGGGCCCGCCGATGGCCGGGATGGGGAAGGGGCCCGGCGGCAGATGTATCCCCCGTTGACCGTTGGAGAACGGCTCCTCCCAGGAGAACCGAAGGCCCGTACTTCCGCTCCTGGCGCCGGTGCGGACCTGTTCCGTAACGTCGGGTTTCGAGCCCTGGTTGACCAAAGCCGTCCAAGGGGCCGAGCCCTCAAATTCTTCGATCACGACCCCATCGGGTCCAGAGGACGGGCCAAACACCGTAACATCGTCAATATTGATTATCCCGTCGGACAGCCGGTTGGACGGTSTCGTCGAAAAGAACACCGCCACAAGCTCGAACGGCGGCTCGGCTAGGCCTAGCGTTGGGAGGTCTCCGGTGAACAACCTCCATTTTCCATCGACTGCTGCCACATCGGTGGCATCTGGGCCGTCGGCCTCTAGTATGTTGCCCATGGCGAAGGTGCGGTAGATGCCTTCGGCGGTCATCACYCTAGCCCACATGTTCACGGGGAATTSCAGGTTTTTCTCGAACAGTTTGCTACTGTCGACCCAGATACCCAGAGACACGCTGTCTTCGGGCAACGGTATGCCGGTCCCGGCGAGGCTGGACGGAAAGGCCCTTGGCCGCAGCAAGCGGCTGATCGCCGGCAGACCGCCAGGATAGAAATCGTCCCTGAACCAGGCGGTCTTATCGAGGGACCGGGGGTCCACCGCCAACAGGTCCACGCTCCGGCCCAACGTGCCGTCCAGAAGCCTGACCGAGTCCCGCAGCACAGGGCTGACCGCGATAACTCCGGTTATCCTGCCCAGTTTCTCCGCGTCCCCAGCGGAGAGGGCCGGGCCCTTCACCACCATGTCCCCGCCGATCTTGTAGCGTGCCTGGTCGCTCTGGCCCTGGGATAGGCTTGACTGGAAGGTGGCTCCGAACACTCCCAACGCCGCCGCCAACATCAAGATCACGGCCAAAGAGCCGTGGGGGATTGGGTCTCTGGACAGCCGAATTAGGGAGAACTGGAACCAGGCGGCCCCGGCCCGCCCTCCGGCCCAGGCCAGCAACCGGACCACCAACGGCAGCACACGCAGCAACAACACGGCAGCCGCGAAAAGTCCTAACACCGGACCAAGGACCAGGGTCGGGTCCACGTTTATCCCCTGGGACGCCAACTCTTCAGCCACGAACCCGTCCCGGCCACGCACCTGAAACCAGATGACGAGYACGGTGGCCACGGCCAAGATATCCAAGTAGTAGCGGTGCAAGAAGGGTACCGACGGGGGCCTGGTCCTGGACAACAATGTCTCCAGCGTGCCCATCCTAGCGCGGCCCGTGGCTGTGATCAACAGCACCGCCAGAGCCAACACGCCGCCCAATGCCCCCATCCAGAACATATCCCCGGCCAAGCCCAAAGGAATATCGGTGGCGAACTCTCCTTGGGGGTTGATGGTGTCCAACAACAGGTACTTGACTATGACCCAGGCCAGGAACGGTCCCACAACCATGGAGACAAGGGCCACCACAGCCTCGGCCATGGCCAGCACGCCGCTCACCTGCAYCACGCTGGCCCCCCTGCTCCGGAGCTGTCCAGCCTCTTCGGCCTGGCTGCGGCCCAGSGTGCCGGTAATCAGGGCCAGGAAATACAGGACGACGACTACGACCAGGGAAAGGTACAGGTACAGCGGGATCCGGGCCAGGGTGAGCGCCCTCTCGAACTCGTCTACGGTCAGGCCCAGGCGGCTCAGCACCAGGGTGCGCGGGAAAACCTTGTTCAGGTCGGTCTCCAGGCCCAAAACCTGCTGTTTCACGTCGCTGGCGTTGCCCGCGGTCAGGAAACCCGCGTCCAGGAATAGGTTAAACCCAAAGTCGCCAACCAGGGTCGTATACCGGGCTCCTATGCCCTGGAAGAAGTCCTCTTCGTTCACGAAGATCGGCACGACCACCGACTCGCCGACGGGAATGAGGTCGAAATAATTCAGCGCGCCCATCCAGTATTCCTCGCCGGAGTTGATGGGCTCGGCCACGCCCACAATTTTCAGGGGAAGACGTTCCGAAGACCCCCGGCGTRGCACCAGAAATACTGTTTCTCCAGGCAGATAGGTCAAMTTACGGGARGATCCCGAGCCTAGGACGATCTCTATCGCGCCATCGCCGTCCGGGTCCTTGAACGCCCCGCTAACCGGCCAGCGGCCCTGGGTGAGCGTCGTGTGTTCAGCGAAGCTGGTGAGGAAGAATGGCCGGCCCGACGGCGAGCCCAGGATGGGTGTGGTCGGCGTGGTCAGCAGCGTTAAGTTGGGCTGGGTCCGCCCGAGCCGCTCGATGTTCCGGAGCATCCCGCCCAGGCGTTCGTTCGACGACTGTTCMACCAGCGCTTTCAGAGGCGAATAATCCGATTGCCCCAACGGACGGTTCTGGGCCGTGATCTGGGCGTTGTGCACCTCGGGGCTGAACGAGGCGACCGAGTGGCGCAGCCCGGCSTCGCCCAGAGCSCGCGAATACAGGGCTCCCGTGGACATGATCGTAACCGAAGCCAGGATGCCGAAAGACGTGACCGCCAGCAGAAGCCAGGACTGGCGCAGCCGCCGGCGCAACAACCAGGTGACCAGGGACAGTAGCTGCATGAAGCTTAGCGGCCCTCCCGGTCACAGGCGAAGAACAGCCTTCTGGAAGCAGTCATTGACGTGGGCGCGGTATACGGTGCGTACGTAGCACCATGAATATTAAGTATCGGCATGAGCGCAATGGATTATACGACGTTCCGGGGGATAGCGGATTACGTTGCGGTCTGGGAGTGGTGGAGGAACCCCATGCTATAATCCCGCCCACCGGTTAAAGGCCGTATCTAAACGTGCCTGAATCATCTAAATCTCGTCTGGATCTGAGGRCAAGCCATGAAGCGATTGGAAGGCAAGACTGCATTAGTTACCGGCTCTGGCCGCAACATCGGCCGGGCCATCATCTTGAAGCTGGCTGAAGAGGGCGCCAACGTGGTCGTGAACGCCAGAAGCAACCAGGAAGAAGCGGATTCTGTGGCGGCCGAGGCCCGGGCCTTGGGCGTGGAAGCCCTGCCGTACATCGCCGACGTTTCAGACCACCAGCAGGTTACGAATATGTTCGCYGCCGCCGCGGAGCAGTTCGGGGGAGTGGACATTCTGGTTAGCAACGCCGCGATCCGCCCTCACGAACCTTTCACCGGCCTCACTTTGGAAGAATGGCAGCGCGTCAGGGGCGTGGTGCTGGACGGGGCGTTTCACGTGGCCCACGCAGCCATTCCCAACATGGAGCAGAACGGTTACGGGAGAATCGTCTTCTTCACCGGAGAYGGCGCTTTCAAAGGGACGGCCCAACGCGCCCACGTTTCCGCGGCCAAGATGGGGGTCATCGGTCTGGCCAGGGGGCTGGCTTCGGAGTTCGCTCCTAAAAACATCCGGGTGAACGTGATCTCTCCAGGCCGGATCGACACCACCCGCGACCTAAGCTGGTATCCCSAAGGCGGGATGCGCGATACGGCGGACATCCCGGTGGGCCGCCTGGGTACGGTGAACGATATAGCCTCGGCCTGCCTGTTCCTGATCACCGACGATTGCGGCTTCATGACCGGCCAGACGCTGCACATAAACGGCGGRACCGACTTCTTTTAGGCGTGAAGCTGAGCCGGGCCTAGCTCCTAAAGCGGAACTCTTTCAGATCGTCGGGGATGATGAGCTTGGCCTCGGTCTGCTCTTGGATCTCTTCCGGGCTCCAGCCTGGGGCATACTCYACCAGCTTGAAACCTTCGGGAGTGATCTCAAAGAGGCCCAGGTCGGTGACCAGCATCTTCACCACGCCGGGAGCGGTGATCGGCAGCGTGCACTTCTTCAGCAGTTTGGTCGCGCCGTCGCGGGTGGTGYGTTCCATGGCGATGAAGACGCGTTTGGCGCCGGCCGCCAGGTCCATGGCCCCGCCGATGCCGCCGCCCTTGCGGCTGGGGATGCGCCAGTTGGCGAAATCGCCGTTCTCCGCAACCTCATAGGCGCCCATGACAGTGACGTCGATCATGCCGCCGCGAATCATCATGAATGAATCGGCATGGTGCACGCAGGCCATGCCSGGCAGGGGAACGACTTTCTGTCCGCCGGCGTTCACTAGGTGCCGGTCTTCCTCGCCTTCCTTGGCCAGCGGCCCGTAGCCGATCACTCCGTTCTCGGCGTGGTTGATGATCTCCCTACTGGAATCCGAGTAGTTGGAGCACAATGTAGGCATACCCACGCCCAGATTGACGATCCAACCGTCTTGAAATTCCATGGCCAGACGGTCGCACATCGCCTGTCGTTCCAGTTTCACTTTTTCGGCCATTCGCTATCTCCGGTAATTTAGCTGACTGCTTCCTAGACCCAGATCCCGTCTTCGGGGATGCGCACCAGCCGGTCGACGTAGATGCCCGCAACATGGATCAGGTCGGGGTCCAGTTCTCCGGCCTCCACGATGTCGTTCTCAACTTCGACGATCGTCACGGTGGCCGCCATTGCCATCAGCGGGTTGAAGTTGCGTTGGGTCAGCCGGAACACCAAGTTGCCGGCGGTGTCGGCCTTCCAGGCCCGGATCAGCCCGTAATCGCCGGGCAACGGCAACTCCAGAACGTGCATCCGGCCGTTGAACTCCCGGTGCTCTTTGCCCTCAGCCAGCTCGGTCCCAACCGAGGTCGGCGTGTAGAACCCGCCGATGCCGGCGGCGGCGCAACGAAGGCGTTCGGCCAACGTGCCCTGAGGCACCAACTCGGCGTCGATCTCATCGTTGTTGTACATGCGGGTGAAGGGYGTKACCTGGGAAGGGTGGGTTGCGGCKGTGAAGGCGCAGATCATCTTCTTCATCTGMCCGGCTTCCACCAATGTGCCGATGTCCACGTTTTCGTCGACGGTGCCGGCATTGTTGGACACGCCARTCAGGTTTTTGGCGCCCTGGCGGTTCAATGCGGCCAACAGRTTCCTGGGCACACCCACGCCGCTGAATCCGGGGCTGAGTATGGTGACGCCGTCTGGGATGTCGGCCACGGCGGCGTCCATGGTTTCGTAAATCTTGTTCTTCATGAATTACCTTGGAATTTCCGAGAGAAATCACGGAATCTGAATATGCCCGCTCGTGGGCGGGTTAAATACTACCGCAGACGGGTGCACCGCGCCATAGGCGGTTGTTCGGCGGGTCGCATATCGCCTATTTACATTCCGAGCMTATAAAGGTATTGAATATTTCAGGAAATCATGTATCTTATCYTCAAMTAGAACCATAGGCTGGAGGTACACCATGGTAGCCGTAGACCACCGGACTTTTGTATACGTCGGCCTGGCCGGCGAAGGCGACTACATCGGTGAGGGYGGTATCGTCCGCCGCGCCGACGGTGAAGAAGGATGGACGGACATCTCCAAAGGCCTGCCGGAGAATGCCCAAGTCAGGGCGTTGGCGATTCAGCCTGACGACCCCACGACCGTTTTCGCCGGGACCGACACGGGAGTCTATCGCTCCAAGGACCGAGGCGAAACTTGGGAGGCGTTGAACGACGCCACCTCCGGACACGAGGTCTGGTCTCTGGCCATCCATCCAGATAACCCAAATGTGATCTTAGCCGGATATGACCCCTGCTCCATCTCCCGCTCCGAAGACGGCGGCGACACCTGGAAGATGATGGATACCAGCCAGGTGGTATATCCCTTTATCACGACCTRCATGCCCCCTACGGCCAAGCGGGTCATCGGCATGGCGTTCGACCCCTCTAACACCAAAGACATCTACGCCGCGGTGGAAGTCGGCGGCCTGCTCGCCAGCCGTGACGGCGGCGATACCTGGGTCTCGATGATCGACGGCCCATATCTCAAGAACAACACCCTAGACCTTCACCAGGTCGAGGTCAGCGCCGCTGCTCCGGGCACGGTGCACATCGCCACCCAGACGGCCATGTTCCGCAGCCGCGACAAGGGCGCGCGCTGGGAGCACGTTCAGGTKGARGAGATGTTCCCCGGCGGTTCTTACTGCCGTGACCTGCTCGTTGCGCCCGACGACCCAAAGACGATCTACCTGGCTGCCGGGGCCGGCGGCGGGGCCGCGCCTCCGGATACGGTCCAAGAGGGCGCGCTCTTCCGCAGCCGCGACGTGGGCGAGACCTGGGACCGGCTGGACCTGGGCGAAACGGTGCCCGGACGTATGATGGCCATCGCCATCGACGCCGCCGCTCCGGACCACATCTATTGCGCCGAGTACAGCGGAGAGGTCTACAGCAGTTCCGACGGCGGCAGTAACTGGTCCAAGAGCGTACTCCCCGGTGAGAGTTCACGCTATCTGCATGTATACCGGATGGTCTGCGGTTAGCCGTTCCAAAATCTATCAGATCACAATACGTTTGCCTTAGCGGTGGCACGAATCCTAGATTGGTCCCGCGCTACAGGCACGTCCTAAATACAGGAGACTGGATTGACAAGTTTCTCGATCGACAGGGCGACCTACAGCGTTGGCGAGGCCGCCCTGGACTTAATGGTCCTGGAGAAGGCCCAGTTCCCAGATTTGTTTCAAGGTCATCAGGTGGTCCGTGAAGGGTCCCTGGACAACGACACCCTAGCCCAAAACGGGTTCGAAGGCAGCACCTCCGAGCGTTTCTCCGACGCGGGGCGAGTCACGGGAGTGATGCGGGAGTTGGGACCAACATCGAACATGTCGATGTCCGACGGGTTCGACTTCATGGCGGCGTCGGTGGTTCACCTATTCGACTCCCCGGAGTCGGTCCACTCTTGGATGCACGATATCTTCTTGAAGGACTTTGAAGACCGGGTGGGCGAAAGCATTGGCCAGGGTCACCAACTGGTTTCCGTAACCCGTCTAGAGCCTCAGGGGTTCTTCGATGAGGCGGTGGGCCTGCGGGTGTTGCAGGGCGGAGTAGACGGCCTGATCTCGTCCACCGTGGTGGACTTCCGGGTGGGCCGCCTGTTGGGAGTGGTGTTCATCGGCGCCGTCGGCGCCCACGAACGATTAGACCAGGTCCAGCAGCTTGGCCAGACCTTGGAAAAACGCATGGTAAGCGTGGTGCTGGGTTCGAGTTAGGGGCCAGAGCCGGTCCTATTCTTCTGCCGTTAGATCAGCATGCCGCTACCGGCCGCCGTTCGCTACACCTGGTAGTGGAACATCGCCCACTTGAAGTTGCCTTTCTTCCCGGCGGTCACCCAACTTTGCATCCCGYTCCGTAGACCTTCTAGAAACTCTTCCCGGAATTCGCCGAGTAGTTCATCGTGGCGCCGCTCTAATTCCTGGAGCAGCCGTTCGTAATGTGTCACGAGATTCCCGGAAAGATCRATCACCTCAAGTTCACGCCATCCTAATTCCTTGGCCGATTCCCGGTAGAAATTCACGGTGCCGAGGCTCTCGAGTTCAAAGCGTGCCAAGACTTGCTCTAGGACTTCAGGCGGGCAATCTTCRTCTTGTATCAGGTCGGTAAAAACAAGATGGCCGCCAGGTTTCAGGACCCGGCCGACCTCTTCCAACACATTTCGGCGATCAGAACTGTGAAGGAACCCGTCTTGAGACCATGCGAAATCGTAGGTCTGCGCACCGAACGGGATATCCTCGAAACTGCCATCCACCACATYTATGCGGTCTCCGAGCCCACGGTCCTGGTTGATTTGCCGGTTCTGCTGGTTTTGGACCAGGCTAAGATTCAGGCAGTCGATGTGGAATCCAAGATCGTTGGCTAGATATCGTGCCGCCGCGCCGTAACCTGAGCCCAATTCAAGTCCACGTGCCCCGGGCCCAAGTTCGGGCAACAATGCCGCCATTTTTTCCACCGTCCGGCGGCAGGCGTCATGGACCGTATCTCCGGCTGATTCAAACATGCCGATGCCGATGAATATATCTTCGCCGGCCCAGACCCGCAGATAAAACCGGTCGGCCTCCTGGCTCTCGTAGTGTTCCAAGGCCTTGATGATACTTTGGGATGGCTCTGGTCCTGTGGTCAAATCTCGCCCCTTTACGCTGTGACGCCGTTCTTTCGGCAGATAAGGACCCGCCGCCAAGAGGACTCCGCATCAAAGGGACTGCCCAGCAGGTCGCCGTACTCTTCGATGACGCCGAACCCGGCTTCTTTGATCTGCTCGATCAAGGTCTCCGGTGGACAGATCAGTTCCCGGCAAAGCACGTTTTCGTAGCTGAATCCATCCCCGTCCCGCTTGAGGATATGCCAGGTTTCCGTCCAGAATTCGCCCTCTACTCCGCTTTGGATCACGACGACAGTGCCGTTGCCGTCATTGGAGAATACCTCCTGGCTGTTGTTGCTCTGCGCAATCTCGACGGGATGATTGGGTAATTCGAGCAACAGGAGCCCCTCAGGTTCTAGATGCTCATAAACACATCGCAAACATCGTTTGATCTCTTGTTGGTCTTTGAGCAGCACGAGGATCGAACTCAATGCCAACACGGCTTCATATTGTTTGCCCAGGGAAAAATCTCTGATATCCCCTTGGTAGGCATTGAGGTCCGGAGCTTTTTTACGCATGACGTCAAGCATGACTTCGCTGATCTCCAACCCCTCGACGTTCAAGCCGGATTTAGTTAAAGGGATGGCGAATAAACCAGACCCGATCCCCAGTTCTAGAACAGTTTGCTTGCCGAAGTTCTTTAAGACCTTCGCGACGAACGGGACTCTGTCGCCGGTGTCCGGGTATACGAGATCATACGCATCGCCGATCTGGTCGTAGGTTGCCATCAGTATCAGTCGCTCCTTGCCGAGTGAATTGAATCGGGGTTTAGAATCTTAATGGCCTGTGAGGCACAGTTGCTAAGTTCATCAGGTGCGGCGTTCTCTTAGACCGGCCAATCATCAACAGACTAAAAAGTAGTTCCCGGAGGATTCTACACTCTCGGTCAATTCTGGGTACTGCCGGTCCTGTATCAGTGAGGCCGCATCGTCGCTTTTCTTCTGAGCTGTAGGGAACTTCCGGTAGGCCCACCTGTCGGACGTGGCGCTCATCGGCGCTGTTGGCTACTAGCAACGCCAGAAACGAGTTCAGTATCTGAGCCAAGCCTTTGAAAARGGCATCGTTCGGGTGGTGCTGGTTCGACTTTACGGGGRCTAGAGCGATTCCCACTCTTCAGCGGAGAGCCCGGCTTGCCTCAAAATGCTTCTTAGCGTGCCGGCCGCCACTTCCCGGTGTCGGGGGAGGACTGTATTGTAAGTCCCGGCGTCAGTGGACTTGGCNAACTTGACGTGGCTTCCCCGTTGCCCAACGCATTCAACCTCCGAACAACTTCCCGGTAGGTGAGCGGTCTAATCGCCTGAAACCTCTATCTCGAGGGTCTGGACACTTGGTGTCACAGTTGACCGAGGCTCATCGAAATGCAATTCCAGGGCTTCACCCAGATTCTTGAGAGCCGTCTCTTGAGACTCTCCTTGGCTGGCAACGTCCACTTCCAAGCATTGAGCGACGAACCACTCGTCTTCCTGTGAAATTACTGCTGTGAATTGATGTTTCATGCTTACTCCGGTTATCGGGCSAACACTAAGATTTTAACCCGATTTAGCTGAGGGTTCAAAGCCAGGTTAAGCACCGTCGCTANTTTTTTAGCGTGGGGTTCCGTTAGACGTTAACGGGCTCCACGCTAACGGTCCTGCGTGTTTTGGCCGACTCTATCATAGCCTCGGTGACTTGCACTGACCGGAGACCGTCCATTCCTGAGGCCCTGGGTTCTTCGTCCTGGAATACGGCCCGGTTGAAGCCCTCTATCTGCCACTTGGTCAAAGCCAGAGGGTCAGGCTCGTAGGAGACGGTGGTATTCACGGTCTCGCTGGTAACTTCGAGACTGCCGCCAAGCGCCGGCCCTGCGGAGTTTTTGAGAAACACCCGGCCGTCACTGCCGTAGACCGTCACGTCGTTCATGGCGTCTGGCATCCGGTTTCCGCAGACCATCGTCCCGATGGCCCCGCCGCTGAACCTCAGTGACAGAGAAGCCAGGTTCTCCAGAGGAGCCTCCGGCGTTTGGCCGTCGGTTATGGCCGCTACTTCCACCACTGTCTGGCCCAATATGAATTCCAGGTCATCGAGGCAATGGACGCCGGAGCCGATCATTGACCTGGAGTTCCCGACCATGTCCGGCGTTTCCCACCATTCTCTTAGGCCGGTGCGCAACTCCCGCGCCACTTCCCCTCTCACGCCTGAGCCCAACAGTCCTTGAACGAGGGCAACTTTCCCCAGAGCGCCGTCCCGAACCAACCTGCTGGCCTCGATGTGGCCAGGATGAAACCGCAACTGGAATCCGACACCCAACTTGACCCCATTCGCCTTACAAGCCTTGATCATGGCCACGCAATCGTTAATGCTGGTTGCCATCGGTTTTTCGACGAAGACGTGTTTTCCTGCCTTGGCGGCCAAAATAGTGTGCTCAGTGTGCAGGTGGTTGGGCGATGCGATAAAAACGACGTCTACCCTGGGATCCGCAAGCAACTCTTTGACCGATGTATAGGCTGCTAAAGCGCCGTGTTTGCTTGCGAATGCGTCCGCCCGCTGTTGGTCTCGGCTGTAGGCCGCGATGATMGATGTATCTTCAGCCAATGCCGCGGCCGGCGCTATCCGGGAGTCAGGGTAATTCCCGGTGCCGATTAATGCCCAACCTATCCCCAATCCAACACCTTCTTCTTGATCTATTTCGTACCGGAAATAGCCGAAAAACGAGGCTAGCGGCCCGCTCCCACTTTCATCGCCGCCCCTTTTAGGAATTCACTGACATGGGGCACCACTAATTCCCCAGCCCTGGAGGCCTCACCATGGTTCAGGCCGGGCAGCGACACGAACACCGCGCCTGGAATCGCCTGGGCAGACGCCTTGGATCCGGGGAAGAAGCCGTCCGCATCCCCGCAGTACAGCAGGCAGGGCAGGTCCAGTCCCGGCAGGAGTTCTCCCACGCCGTCCGTGCCCCTGGGCGCAAGTGTCGCCGCTATCAACGCCTCTGGGTCGTTTTCCAGCAAGCGCTCCTTGCGGCCCGCCTCCATCGGTCCTTCGTTMGCCTCGGCGYTGGCCACGTAGGCCGCCATTCCCTGGCGCAGCAGATCGATGCGGTCTTGGGGCGGAGTGTCCGTATTCGCGGTGTCGGCGCCCATCCCGCCGAGGACCAACGAGTGGAACCGGTCTAGAGCGTGCATTACCAGGCCGAAACCGATGCGGCCGCCCATGGAATATCCCATGTAATGGGCTTTGTCCACGCCCAGATCGTCCATCACGGCCAGAATGTCACTCACCCGCAGCTTGAGGTCGTAGTCTTTGGGGTCGTGTGGTTTGTCACTGCGGCCGTGCCCTCGGGCATCGACCAGTATCAGCCGGTAGTCCTTCTGCAACTCCTCCACGAACCCGTAGGCGTACCAGGTCTGCAGACTGTTGGTGAGTCCGTGTTGCATCACCAGAGGAGGTCCGTCTCCCTCAACGTGATAGTGAATCTTGACGCCTGAGTTGTCTACGTACGGCATTTCTCTTCTCCCGATTTTGGTCTGATCGTGATAACCCTGATGATCGTCTGGCTANTCTACCCCTCGCGTATCAGCCGGGCGGCTTCGTCGCCCATCTGGACGGTTGAGGCGGTACCGCCTAGGTCCGCGGTTAGGATGGTGCGCTGCTCCAGGCAGCGGGCCACGGCTCTGTCCACCCGTTCCGATGCTTCCTGCTCTCCCAGGTGGTCCAGCATCATGGCCACGGCGGAGACTGTGGCTAGGGGATTGGCGATGCCCTTGCCCATTATGTCGAAGGCCGCGCCGTGGACTGGCTCGAACAASGASGGRTAGMKSYKCTCSGGGTTGATGTTGGCGCTGGGCGCTAGACCCATGCTGCCCGTGACCACCGCCGCGATGTCYGAGAGTATGTCCGCGAACAGATTGGAGGCCACCACCACATCAAAGTCCTCGGGCCAACGCACGAAGTCCATGGCGGCCCGGTCGACCAACAGCGATTCGGTCTCTATCTGAGGGAATTCGGCCGCCACCTCCGTGAAGACTTCATCCCAGAAGACCATGCCGAAGGACTGGGCGTTGGACTTGGTCACCGATGTGACTTTGTTGCCTTTGTTGCGGCGCACGCAGAATTCAAACGCGGCTCGGATGATGCGCTCTGTTCCCCKGCGTGTGAACATGTTGGTCTGCACCACCGTCTCGTGGGCCGTTCCGGGGTAGAGCCTCCCGCCCACCGGAGCGTACTCCCCCTCGGTGTTCTCCCGGAAGATGACCATGTCTATATCGCCGGCTTTCTTTCCGGACAAGGGCGATTCCACGCCTGGATACAGGTACGCGGGCCGGATGCAGACCCCCTGATCGAAGCTCCGCCGCATGGGCAGCAATAGACCATGCAAGGTGATGTGGTCGGGGATGTCGGGGTCTCCCACGGCGCCGAACAATATGGTGTCGAAGCCTTTCAGGGTCTCGATGCCGTCGTCGGGCATGAGCTTACCGGTCTCGCGGTAGAATTCCGATCCCCAAGGAAACTCGGTGAACTGGAAAYTGAGCCCATCGGTCACGCCAGCCACGGCTTCCAAAGCTTTCCTGCCTTCGTCGATCACTTCCAAACCGACGCCATCGCCGGGGATGACTGCCACTTTGTACTCTGCCATCACGGTCCTTTTTTGAATTTTCTAGAAGATTTAGGCGTCCACCTGCTGCACGCCACCGCCCAACAGGCGGAAATGGTACACCGCGTCAGCATCGGGGAACGCTTCTTTGGCCTTGTGATAAGTCGATTTGCCCCGCCTTTCCCTGGCATCCAAGAGCACACCCATGATCGTGCCGCTATGGCCAACATTCACTCCCACCGCTCCCACTGAATCCGCGAACTCCTTCACTTCGGCCAGCCTTGGCTTGGCGAGGACGGTCTGGCTGGCTTCGGCGCTGATGCTGGCGCCCTGGCCCACAAGGACCGGGTCCTCGTTGGCGATCCCAAGCCGCAGCAGGCGCAGCGCTTCCCCCGTCTGCTCTTTTACCGACTGCCAGCGCTGGAACCGGTCCACCATGTTGAATTGCACGGTGTCGACCGTGCCTCCCAGGTCCAGGGCCACGATCTCCATGGGAGGCGGCGGGCCCAGGCTTTCACGAATGATGCCGGCACGGTGGTCGAAGAGAGCGAYTCCTGGRATCATGATGCCGTCGGTGGGCTCGATGGAAAGCGCGATCTGGGCGATCTGATAGGGCGACATTTCCTTGCCCAGAGCGAACCCGGTGGCGGCGATGGCCGCGGCCAGATCCGCGCTGCTGCTAGCCATGCCCTTGCCCCTGGGAATGGGGTTGTTGATGGTGATCTTGGCTCTAACCTTGGAGCTCTTCAACGTAGAAAGAGTGCGGCGAACGGCAGCGGCGGCCTTGTCGCAATCTTYAGGCGCTTCAACGCCGGGGCCATCGGCATAAAGATCGACCCTGACCCTGGAGTAGAAGTCCACCGGGCAGGTGACCAAGAAGTGGATCCCTTCGATCACGCCCTGGGCCAGTTCGCCGCAGACTCCCGGCGCACGCACGGTGGCGCTGCCGATAAGCGCAGCGCCTTCTCCTTCCTCTTCTGAGTCTTCTGGTAATTTATCAGTTGGTGAGGCCAAAAAGGTCTACTCCATCCCTTTTCTTCTAATCATTGCTAATCATAAGGTTTTATCTGCGCGGGAATTCCCGCAACGACCAGATAGACCTCGGTGGCCGTAGCTGCTAACCGCTGATTCACCGATCCCAGGAGGTCTTGAAAGCGCCGGCCGAGAGGTTCGGGCGGCACCAGGCTCAGACCCACTTCGCTGCTGACCATGACGTAGGCCTGAGGAGAGACCGCCGTCAGCACAAGAAGTTGGTCCGCCGCGTCCGTCACGATCTTCTCGATGGCCTCTTTGGATTCTGCTTGGTGTTCCATCAGAAGATTGGCGACCCAAACATCCACCGAGTCGATGATAACCGTGCCCACATCCTGGCCGTCACTGAGCAGCGGCGCTATCTTTGCCACTAGGTCCGTGGGCTCTTCCAGCGTCACCCAGTCCTTGGGCCTGGATTCCTGGTGCCGCTGGATGCGCTGCTTCATCTCGTCGTCGACCGCCACTCCGGTGGCCACATATAACACGGAGCCGCTGTTGGACTGACTCAATGACGCAACCTTACTCTCGGCGAAGGCGCTCTTGCCCGACCGCACGCCTCCCAGCACCAGACAAAGCTGGGACGCCATCAGCCGTTGGAAGCCTGGGCAGCGTCATAGTCACGGCTGAGTCCAGTCATTCGGTAGACCAGGTCCATATCGAGACTGGAGCGCACCCAGTCCGCCAGTTTGTCGTACTCCCGGTCCAGGTCCAACTCGTTGGTCACGTCCGGAAGCGACACCCCTTTTCGGCGGGCCAGCTCATTTAGCATGGCCGTGCGCAATTCCCCGTTGTGGAACAGTCCGTGGATATAGGTGCCAATCACGCTACCGGAGGCGTCGAGCGCGCCATCGAGTTCGCCTGCAGCGCTCACGAGAACGTCGGCGCGGTCCTCGATGCGGAACGGCGGTGAGAAACTCTCGCCCACGGTTCTTCCCATGTGTATCTCGTACCCGCTTACAGGCATGCCTGACGCGCCCGCCAGGAGGCCGGTGGCCGCAACCACGCGCCCGGTTATGCGGTGGGTCTCTTTGGTTCCTTCGAACACCGTCGTCAAGTCGAGCAAACCCAAGCCGTCCAGTTCCGTGATTGACGATTCTATATGTTCTGGGTCGCTGACTTTGGTCCCCAGCATCTGATAACCGCCGCAGACCCCTATAACCGCCGCGCCGCCGGCGTGCAGCTCTTTCACAGCCTGGCTCAAGCCGCGTTCGTTCATCCAAGCCAGGTCGGGGATGGTGGTCTTGGTCCCTGGGATGATCACCAGGTCAGGGCGGCCCAACTGGGCCGGAGAATCAACGTACCGCAACTCCACGCCTGGGTGGCGGGCCAGGGGGTCAAAGTCGTCGAAGTTGGAGATATGGGGCAGTTGAATCACCGCCACGTCCAACACCACCTGAGACGGCGCCGCTGGGGCATCGTCCAGGGCCACTGAGTCCTCTTCGGGGATATGGATGTCCCGGTAGTAGTGGACCAGCCCGGCGACCGGGATTCCCGTGCGCTCCTCCAGCCAGGTGATGCCGTCGGTTAGCAGACTGGGGTCGCCTCGAAACTTGTTGATGATGAAGCCCTTGATCAATTCCCGTTCCTCAGGCTCCAAAAGCTCCAGCGTGCCCACCAGAAACGCGAAGATTCCGCCCCGGTCGATGTCGCCGCAGAGCAATACGGGAGCGTTGGCGTACCGAGCCACCCGCATATTCACGATCTCGTTCTTCTTCAGGTTGATCTCGGCGGGGCTGCCGGCGCCCTCGACGACCACGATGTCAAAATCCGCCCGCAGGGAGTCCAGGGATGTGTGGACCGCCTCCCAGAGCTGGGGTTTGAGTCCGAAGTAGTCCTTGGCCTTGGCTGACAGCAGTGGCCGGCCCATCACGACCACTTGGGAGATATGGTCAGCCTCGGGTTTCAGCAGGATGGGGTTCATCTCAACCCTGGCTTCCACTCCCGCGGCGTCGGCCTGGACCGCCTGTGCCCGCCCGATCTCCCCGCCGCCGGCCGTCACATAGGAGTTGTTGGACATGTTCTGGGCCTTGAAAGGAGCAACACGAAACCCGTCCTGGCGGAAGATGCGGCAGAGGGCCGACACCATCACGCTCTTCCCCACGTGGGAGGCAGTGCCCTGGACCATCAAAACCTTTCCGGCCATCTAAAGAAGCCGCCTGATAGGCGCAAACATCGCGTTATTCCAGCATTCCGTGRCGCACGGCGCCTTGAAGGTGGGAGGTGTCATTGAACACACGCAGCACAGCGTTGTCTGGGTGGGTATCGAACATCGTCAGACTGCAGTTGCCAAACAAGAACGACCAATTTCCTTCCAGCGGCATGCCCAACAGGGAGACCATTGCCGCGCGGAGAACACCKCCGTGACTAACCACAAGCACGGTTTCATCCAGATGTTTGGACTTGATCTCGTTCATGATGGTGGCCATGCGGGCGGTTACGTCCCGGGTCGACTCTCCGCCATTGGGGGCGTAGTCAAGGTCTTTCTCCAGGTATTTAGGGTATTCATCCGGGAACTGGGATTTGATCTCGGCTAAAGTCAGTCCCTCGAATTCACCCTTGTGATACTCCCTGAGCATGGCGGTCTCATTTAAGACGATGTCCCGGCCGCCCAGGGCGAGTCTGGCGGTCTCGGAGGTCCGTTTGAGGTCGCTGGAGTAGGCAACGTCGATGTTCATTCCAGCCAGGCGTGTCCCAAGCGAACGTGCCTGTTCGGCGCCTTTCTCTGAGAGTCCAATGTCGGTGTGGCCTTGGATCCGTCCTTCGGCGTTCCATTCAGTTTCGCCGTGACGGACGATCATTAATGTTCCCATTCTGGTGAATATTCTAAACACGAAGCACTTGAAAGTACACCGAATGTCGTTTATTAATGGTTGTGGGATGTTTGGCATACTACATGTAGTTGAGACTGCACAGTCTCATTACTTGCCATAATTTAAGAAACTGGCATACTATATGTTGACATGATTTAACATCCGGGATACAATATCACGACCGTAACGATGGGAGGTGTTTCTAATGGAAGCCTATTGTGTGAAGTGCAGGAGCAAGCGCGAGATCAAGAACCCCGAGAAGATCACCATGAAGAACGGGAAGCCCGCCACTCAGGGCACGTGTCCAACGTGTAACACGAAGGTATTTCGCATCGGGGCCGCTTAACAGCGGCCTCTGGCTTTTCTTCTTCGCTGATTTCGGGCGGCGTACCGGCGGTTCGGCCATTTAGTCCAGGCCGTTAGTTCTCGCCCAACCATCAGGATCTGGCCTGTTGCAGCCACCCTATGTTGTGTGTAGGGATGTGTGGACTGGGTGGCTGCCAACAGATTTGCCGGATTGATGTGGAAAACAATAGCATTGGCTCGACTTCGGGCCAAATATGCGGGCGCTAGGTTGCGGAAAATCGGAATTACCACGAGATACCGAAGCGTCCTTTAGTAAGGCTTTTAACCTGCGCCGATCGGCGCGGGTGCGGCAAACAATCGCTTTGTGGCCGAGGGACCCTCCCCTTCGGCCACGTTTTTTTGCCACCTCATCTGCCTCCATCCTCTTTTCCCCTCTGTGCTATCATGGCGGCTCAAGCCAAAAATCATGTTTTCGTGCGTGATTCGTCCAATGACGCCAATCTGCTTACATGAGATGGAGAGGTAACGATGACACAGGCTGCAAGCTGGCTGGAACTGACGGAGCAAGGAGCTCCGGAACTTATGAAGGTGGTGTCCGGCGCTCGGGAATCAATCCTGTCCGACGGCGCGCTCTCGAACAAGACCAAGACATTGATGACCATGCTCTGCGACGCCCTGCTGGGCCACGGCGGTGGAGTTGAGACCATCGCCAACCGGGCGAGGGCCGCCGGCGCCAGCGAAGAAGAGATCGCAGAGACCGTGGGCGTGGCGTTCCTCATGGGCGGACTACCAGCTCTAGTGACCGGCGCCAACGCTTTCAAGCGCTAAGCATCCCTTTTCCCCGATTCAGCATGAATAACTCAAGTAACTTGAGGTGCAGGAAATGGCGCTAGCCGAACCCATCGTGTTCTTCAACGGCGAACTCAAACCTGAGTCCCAGGTGGGCATTTCCATCAGAGACCGTGGTTACCTCTACGGCGACGCCGTATTCGACGCCGCCCGCACTTTCAACGGGACGCCTTTTCGCCTTCCGGAGCACGTCCACCGCCTGTACGACTCGCTGCGCTACCTGCGCATCGACCCAGGGATGGAGCCTCCGGAGATGGAAGACTGGTCGCGCCAGGTGGTGGAGCACAACTACAAGCTGTTGCCGCCCGGCCAGGACATGTGGGTCATGCAGCGCATCAGCCGGGGCATCGAGCCCATCCTGCCAAGCGACGAGATGCGGGCCACCGTTTTGATAGAGAGCCACCCCATCCCATTTGCCCGGCGAGCGTCCTTATATAGGGACGGGGCCGCGATATTCACTCCGTCCGTGCCCAGGATTCCACCGCGCTTCATCAGCCCACGGGCTAAGACCCACAACTACCTGAACCTGATCCTGGGCGACTTGGAGGCCCAGGCCAGCGACCCCGACGCCTGGTCGGTGCTGTTGGACGAGGCCGGCAACCTCACCGAGGGCCGCGGCTCCAACATCTTCCTGATCAAGGACGGCGCCGTTTCCACGCCCAAGGGACAGTACGTCCTGGAAGGCATCACCAGGGGAGTCGCCATGAACCTGGCCAGCGGGTTGGGCATGCCGGTCGAAGAGAGAGACCTAGATCTCTATGACGCCTACACCGCCGACGAGGCTTTCTTGACATCAACCAGCCTGTGCATCTGCCCGATCTCTTCGGTGAACGGAACCCCCGTGGCCGGAGGCAAGGCACCCGGCGTGATCACCCGCCGGCTGATGGACGCATTTAGCGACCTGGCAGGCATGGATTTTGAAGGGCAGTACCTGGCACACCTGGAATGATCCTTTCTATACGTAGGGGCAACCATTTCTAAGGGAGAGAACCATGTCCGATCAGATCGCCAACATCACCGACTCACCGGCAGAGAAACTGGCCGGGGGTTTTGGGTTCACTGAGGGCCCCTTATGGCATCCCGACGGCTACTGGCTGTTCGTGGATATCCGGAAGCTGCAAATACATAAGATGTCGACCAGCGGCGATCTTGAGACGTTCCGGGACCCCAGCTTCGGCACCAACGGCATGACCTTCGACAAACAGGGAAACTTGGTGATCTGCGAGAGCGACAACCGTCAGATCATGCGCCACCGAGCTGACGGCTCCTACACGGCCATCGCAACCCATGCGGACGGCAAACGGCTGAACCGCCCCAATGACATCGTCGGCCGCTCCGACGGCACCCTTTACTTCACGGACCCGGGCGGACGCCTCACCGAGGAAGAGAGGGAACTGGACTACAGCGGCGTGCACATCATCGGTCCAGACGGGTCCAACTCAGTGGGAACGACCGAGACCGAGTATCCCAACGGCCTGGCCTTCTCTCCGGACGAGCGCATCTTGTACGTGGCCATCACCCGCCTAGACAGCCGATGTCTCGAAGAGAAAGAGAACCACCAGATGTGCGAGCATCAGCTCATCCGGGCTTTTGACGTCGCCGCCGACGGCAGCCTGAGCAACAACCGGGTCTTCGCCACCATGTATTCCGCCGAGGACGGCGTTCCCGACGGAATGAAAGTGGATGTGGAAGGAAACATCTATTGCACCGGCTCCGAAGGCTGCTGGGTGTTCGACTCTTCCGGCAAGCACCTAGGCATAATCAAACTTCCTGAGATTCCGGCCAACTGCGCCTGGGGCGGACCGGACAACCGCACCATGCTCTTCACGGCGCGCACTTCGGTCTTCAGCATGCGCATGAAGACACCCGGCACGGCCATCCCGCGAGACTAGATTTCCGTGCCTAACTATGACGCCATCGTTCTCGGGGTAGGCGGCATGGGGAGCGCCGCGGTCTACCATCTGGCCAAACGCGGCTGGAAGGTGCTGGGGCTGGAGCAATACGACATTCCCCATGAACTGGGATCGTCTCACGGCTACTCTCGGATGATCCGCTACACCCTTCAGGAGCATCCATCCTATGTGCCGCTGGTGCGCCGGGCCTACGAACTGTGGCACGAGCTGGAAGAGGCATCAGGAATAAAACTGGTGGTCACCACCGGCTCAGTCCGGGCCGGCCCCGCCGATAGCCCCTTCTTCCGGGACGCCTTGGAGTCGTGCGACGTCCACAACATCCCTTATGAGGTCCTGACTGCAAAAGAGATAAATGATCGGTTCCCTGGCTACGCATTTCCAGAGGAGATCACTTCTATATACCAACCCGACGGCGGCTTCCTCCTCCCAGAGGAATGTATCGTTAATCACGTAATGGCCGCCAAGGAAGCTGGGGCCGAGGTCCACAGCCAAGAAACGGTGCTGGACTGGGAGCCTCAAGGCGACGGAATCCGGGTCCGGACGGACAAGGACACCTATACGGCGGGACGGCTGGTAGTCACGGCCGGGGCGTGGGCCGCCAAACTGGTCCCAGAAGTTGCCGCCCACGCGGTGCCGGAGCGTCAGGTTTTGGGCTGGTTCGAGCCTGAAAAGCCCGAGTTGTTCCGACCCGAGACCTTCCCGGTTTTCGGGGTTTTGACCGAGGAGGGCCGCTACTACGGTTTTCCCAGTTACACGGTTCCCGGATTCAAGATCGGCCGCTCCCACCATCTGCTGCAGAAGGTAGACCCGGACGAGATGGACCGAGAGGTGYACGAGGAAGACGAGGCTATCTTGCGTCAGGCAGTCAGCCGGTATTTCCCTTTGGCGGCAGGGCGGCTGCTGGACCGGAAGACCTGTATGTATACCAACACGCCCGACGAGCACTTCATGATCGGCGTTCTGCCGGACCGTCCCCAGGTGTCGGTTGCCGCCGGGTTCTCGGGCCACGGGTTCAAATTCGCCAGCGTCATAGGTGAGATCATGGCCGACCTGGCGCAGAACGGCGAGACGCGCCATGATATAGGCCTTTTCCGCCTGGACCGGTTCGACGCCTAGTACATTTGTCACCAGCCTCGTCGCTTGTGAGCGAATCGCGGGCGGTGATATGCTGGGCTTTCCTAAGATTAGCTAACAGGCAGATAAAACTGATGGAAGCGGCCCCACATCGCGCCGCCTTGGAAGTAATGGACCATCTGACCATCCACGAAACGCCGGACAAAAAGCTGGACCGCCTGGTGATTGTCTTCGGCGGCTGGGCCGATGCGGCGGAAAGCGCCACCAGCGCCATAAAATTCTTGCAGCGGAAATTAAACGCCAAGAAGTTCGCGGAGATCGACCCGGAGGAGTTCTACGACTTCTCCCAGACCCGCCCGTACACGTCGCGGACCCGGGACGGAAAACGCCGCATCCACTGGCCCACAAATGAATTCTCCTACCTRACGAACCCCGGTTCCGAGACTGGGATAATGGTGTTCTCCGGAGTGGAGCCAAACTTGAAGTGGCGCACTTTCTCCAAGACCGTGGCCAAAGTGGCCCGTGACCACGGCGTAGATTCTGTCATCCACATCGGAGCATTGTTGGATGCGGTCCCACACACACGCCCAGTCAGGCTGAGCGGCACCGCCAGCGAACCCAAACTCAACGAATTTCTGGAAAGCCAGGGTATTCGTCCATCCAATTATCAAGGCCCCACGGGGATCAGCTCGGCGGTGATGGAAGCCTGTCTCAATGAAGGGATGGAGTACACCTCCATCTGGGGGCACACTGCCCACTACCTGCAAGCAGCGCCCAATCACCGGATCGGCTCCACGCTGCTGCAGATACTAGTCAAATTGCTTAACATCCCCTTGGACCTGGCTGAGTTGTTTTCCGCGGCCGACGTTTTCAATGAAGAAGTGGCCAAAGCCGTGGCCAAGGATGAACAGATCAGCTCCTACGTGACCAAGCTGGAAGGTCAATACGATGAGGCGGTTGCCGCAATCGAGATCCCAGACCCAGCCGAACTGGTCCGGGACCTGGAACGGTTCCTCAGGGGAGCGCAGCGCCGCCCACCCACCGAACCATCGGCCTAGCGACAGCCTCGATACAAAACCAAATAAACCCCCAATCTCTACGTTTCGCGGAAATATGGCCGTTTGTTCCGGCCGCGTTCTTCAGCGGGTCTTCGTTTTGCTCACTTCGGCTGTTAACTCTTAGTTGGTAGGCTCATCTCGTTGACTTGCGTAGCGCGATAGTTTATATCTAANCTGGCAACTTTGCGGTAGACATTGCTGCCCTATACCAAATACKACGATAGYTTTCGCGCTTTTGGTTCGCCGCAAGCTGAAGCTGTGAAAATTCTTCGGAATCAACAAATCTTCATTAACTCCAAATCGCCTTTCGAACTCTGGAAAGGGTTCCCGGGCGCACTCTATTCACAATCCCAAACAAAGGTTGGAGGTTAGTCCGTCTTGAAACACTTGTTAAGGAATCCGAAACTTATGATTCTAGGACCGTTGGCTCTGCTGCTTGCCGCCCTCGTGGCTTGCGGCTCTTCCGCTACGGCGACGCCGGTACCGGCAGCGCCGACCGCGATGCMKRMGGCGGCCTCACCGACTGCAATGGCGCCGACTTCGGTGCCGTCGACCGGTGGCGGYCCGGCAGCYACGACGGTGCCTGCTCCGACCGCACAGCCCACCGCGGCGCCACCGCCACCCCCATCGGTGCCCAAACCTTCCGGCACACTACGGGTGGGCCAGAAAGAGTTGGGGCCCTACGTAGGCAACCCAATGCTGATCGGCAACCCTCAGATCTTCTTGAACAGCGCCATACCCATCACCGAGACACTGGGTATGTATAACTTCGACAACGGCCRAGTCGGTCCCATGCTGGCTAAAAGTTGGGACATTTCCGCCGACGGGCAGACGTGGACTTTCCACATCCGCGACGATGTTGAATTCCACAAAGGCTTCGGCAGGATGACGGTTGAAGACGTGGTCTTCTCATTTGACCAAGTCGCCAACAGCGAAAAGCACGCCAGGTCTGCCAACGCAAAAGAGATGTTTTTCGCGGAAAACGGCAGCCGGACGACCCCCGATGACTTCACCTGGGTGGTCGATACCGGCGAGCCCTTCTCTTCGATACCGATCTTAGAATTGCTGGGGACTCCACGGGCAGTCGCCGCCTGGGTCGTCAGCAAGAAGCAATGGGACCAAGAAGGCGAGGACGAAGCCAACYKSAAYACCGCCGCCACCGGTCCCTGGGAGATCGACGAGGCAGAAACCGGTTCGTTCTGGCGCATGAAGGCCGTTGAGGGCCACTGGCGCAAGACTCCCGCATTCGCCGAGTTGTTGTTCCAGGAGATTCCCGAAGAGTCTGCCAGGCTAGCCGGTTTCAAGACCGGTATCCTGGACACCTTTGTCATGGCTCTGGATACCATCACAGAGGTAGAATCGGTTAAGGGCGCCCAATTGATGCAAGTACCCAACGCCGTACAGGCCGGCATCAACTTCTACGGCCAACTCTATGTKCCTGCCCGCGATGGCGGAGGAGAGTCTTGGCCGGCTTACAACCCTGACAACCCGTGGGTGTCATCAAACAGTGACATCACCTCACCGGAATGGGCCGACGCCCGTAATGTCCGGCTAGCTTTGTCGATCGCCATCGACCGTCAGTCGATCATCGACAACCTGCTGTTGGGATTYGGACACCAACTCACCCTCAAAGACTGGATGGGCTTCGAAGACCGCCTGCCTTCCCCTCAGGAGACTTGGCCCTACGACCCTGAGCGGGCAAAGAGGCTCTTGGMCGAGGCCGGTTTCCCCAACGGATTCAATATAACCCTCACGCCCGCCATCCGCGGAGCGCCCTCCGAGGTGGAGGCCTGTGAGGCAGTCGCCCAATTCTGGGATGCCATCGGGATCAATGTCGACTTCCAGAACGTTCCCTATGGGACCTACCGGCCAACGGCGGTTGCGCGCACCTATGAAGGGGTTTCCTGTCATAACGTGGGCGCGCGGCTGGCCCCGATCCAGGGGATGGCCAGCTTCCTGAATAGCGGGAACTTCAGTTGGGGCTCCGAGCACCCCATCACTGAAGATCTGATCCCCAGGGCACAAAAATCAGTGGTCACAGCCGAACGCATAGCCCTTGAGGACGAGATYGCCGCGTTCTATATCAACGAGGTCTTCGGCGAGACCGGTCTGTATGTGGTCGACAACGTCTGGCCGGTTGGCCCGAATATCAACCCYTGGGRTGATTTCATCAAGCAAGGCGACCTCCGGCAGATCAATGGTTTCGAGTACATGACGCCTCGGTAATCTTCACGAGCCTCCGAGGCAATCAAAGAGCTTGGAGTAGTCCAGGCAACTGATCCAGGGCTTGTGTCGAAGACATGAGCTTCCGAATGAGTTACATYCACCGCCCGGTATGGGCCAAGAGAAGTGACGAGTCATTCTTGGTCCACACCGGGCGGAACTTTGTTTTAAGGCGTCTGACTAGCTTCAGCGCGGGCAACACGCCTGCTAYAGCCTCATATAGGCTGGTCCGCAGAAAACAGGCTGCGCCAGAGGGGTCTGTACCCAATCGCCACAGCMTCAATCACGCTCTGATTGATAACTTTTAGTTCGTGGGTCAAGACTATTGATTTGAGAAAGCCGATAGTATATATCTAATTATCCTTTTGGGGAGGCAAGGTTCGCCTCCCTAACTATTGTCACGCRGGTAATATCTTTGGAGTGTCGAATACCCTCCTGATTCTGAAGGCGATTGGGAGTGAGATGGCACTGCAGRTTTCTACAGGAKTTTTGGAGGTCACTCGGTCTTKAACCASTGGTTMAAGAACCCAAAKATAATTATTCTAGGGCCCCTGGCCCTTCTGCTAGCCGCCCATATTGGCGTGTGGATCATCCGCCACCGCCACGCCCGCCCCGGCGGCGGCTACGGCAGTCCCAGGAGCCCCTTCGCCGACAGCCATGGCGCCGACATCGGYGCCGWCWTCGRKSSSKKSYTCGRSCRSKKSSKYSSCYRCKYCKRYYMCWGCKCCYACYRCRRYGCCCRMMGYGATGSYYRARSYSWYGGKYAMSMYCWMSGKSRSSMWSAASGWRKKGSRRMMCTATTTCGGCAGCCCAAAACKGTCAGGTAACCCACAGATTTTCTTGAMCAACTCCGCGCYGATCACTGAAACCCTCGGCATGTATGACTTCACCAGCAACAAAGTCGTACCCATGTTGGCCGAAAGTTGGGACATCTCCGCGGACGGCACCACGTGGACCTATCACATCCGTAAGGGAGTCCAGTTCCATAAGGGCTTCGGCGAGATGACCGTCGAGGACGTCGTGTTCTCCTTCGGGCAGATACGTGACAACGAAAAGCACGCTAGGGCCTCCAACGCCAGGAAGATCTTCTTCCCTGATGATGGCAGCCAATCGACCCCGGATGACTACACCTGGGTAGTCAACTCAGGCGTGGCTTTCTCCGATGTGCCGATCCTAGAGCTTCTGGCGACGCCACGGGCGACCATTGCCTGGATCGTCAGCAAGAAACAGTTCGRCCAGGATGGAGAGAAAGAAGCCAACCGGAATACCTCCGCCACCGGTCCTTGGGAGATCGACGAATGGCGCACCGGCGAGTTCTGGCGAATGAAGGCCKTTGAGGACCATTGGCGGAAGGCGCCGGCCTTCGCCGAATTGGTGGAATGGGAGATTCCTGAAGAATCCGCCCGAGTAGCTGGTTTCAAGACCGGGATCCTGGACACCTTCGTGATGGCTCTGGACTCCATCTCCGAGATTGAGAAGGTCGACGGCGCACAAYTGCTCCAGGTACCCAACGCGGGCCAAGCCGGACTCAACATCTACGGCCAGACGTACCTAYCCGCCCGCGACGGTGGCGGAGCACCCTGGCCCAACTACAACCCCGACCTTCCGTGGGTGTCGCCAACGAGTGACGTGAATTCCCCGGAGTGGGAGACTGCTAGAAAGGTACGGGAAGCTCTCTCCATCGCCATAGACCGTCAGACGATCGTCGATGAGCTGCTTTTGGGATTCGGCCACCCCCTCGCATTGAGAGACTGGGGCGGACCCGACGAGAGCCGCCTGCCGGCCAGAATGGTCTGGGACTTTGATCCTGACCGTGCCCGAGCCTTGTTGGCCGAGGCCGGATTTCCCGATGGCTTTGGACTCACCTTGTCGCCMGCCCTTCGCGGGGCGCCTTCAGAGGTAGAGGCCTGCRAGGCCATCGCCCAATACTGGGACGACATAGGCATCGATGTAACCTTCCAGAATGTCCCTTACGGGACACTGCGGCCCAGTTTCGTGGCCCGCACCTACGAAGGTTTCTCCTGCCACTCGGTTTCGATTCGTTTGGCGCCGGTTCAAGGCTACGCTAATTACCTGAACGACTCGGTGTTCAGCTACGGTACCGAGCACCCGTTCCTAGAGGAGAAGATCCCGATAATCCAGACAACCACGGACCGCGTCGCTCGCGAGTCCCTGGAACTTGAGGTTGCTGATTTCCAGTGGGACAACGTCTTCGGCGAGGTCGGTCTGTACGTCTTTGACAACGTGTGGCCGATCGGTCCAAAGCTCGCAACTTGGGACGGATTCATAAAACAAGGCGACCTGCGGCAGATCAACGGGTACGAGTATATGGAGCCTCAGTAAACCTGTTATCATATTCGGCAGCTTGATTCACTGGAGTGATTCAGCCAGCGCTTTCGGGCGTATGAATATCCAAGGGGTTCCAAACTAGGTGCAATCGCCGTACGACAGGGACTTACGAGAAAGAGTGGGCCCATATCTGGTACCTGTCGGTCGAACAATCATAGGGGTGACCWTCGGCGTGGTGCTGAGCATGATCGGCATCGCTATCGCCTGGTCCCTGTATATATTTTTCGGGGGTCAATCGATTCAAACATGGCTGGCTTCCCTGTTCTTCGGGGCAGGGTTCGGCGCTGGAACAGGCGCATTCGTCGCATGGCTACACCTTGATCGTGAAAACGGCTGGGTGTTGATCTTAACGGCAGTATTCGTTGTAGGAGTTGGTATCGCCGGCGCCTGGGGCGGTTATCAGTACGGATCTAATCAAGA
Source organism: Dehalococcoidia bacterium (assembly GCA_002746355.1). Taxonomy (GTDB): domain Bacteria; phylum Chloroflexota; class Dehalococcoidia; order Lucifugimonadales; family UBA3495; genus UBA9611. The sequence continues at coordinate 52,371 of NVWX01000024.1, forward strand.
GGTTGAATGTTGCGCCATGCCAACGGTATCTCCGGTCTATTACACGGCTCTAGGATCAGCGGTGGTGGCAAATGCRGCGGGCATMGTCTTCGCGACGGCCCGAGCGTTTATAACCAAAAAAMGGCRGACCCAATTCCACAACGCARTGCRCTGACGGNTTAGATAAAATGCAGAAATACTTGGTMCGCCGSTTCTTACTCGCCCTCGTAACCCTGGCCGCGGTGTCTCTGATCATCTTCATTTTGAGCAGAGTCTCAGGGGATCCCAGACACATCTACCTGGACGACTACTCGACCCAGGAAGACTGGGACCGCATGGGCGTGGTTTTGGGCTTAGACAAGCCCTATTACCAGCAATACGGCATCTTCTTGAAAGGCGCCATACGTGGCGACTTCGGCGAATCTGTGCGGGAGGGCCGGCCTGTAACTGAAGTTGTGATTGAGCGCGCGCCGGCGACGTTGTTGTTGGGTGCGGTGTCCTTCTCATTCTCGATCTTGATCGGAGTGCCATTGGGGATTCTGTCGGCCGTAAAACGCGGCTCTCTCGTGGACGGGTTTGGAAAAATTGTCGCCCTTATCGGGCAATCGGCGCCACCATTCTGGTTGGGCATCATGTTGATGTTCTTCTTCGCTGTGAAGCTGGGGATGGTGCCGCCTTATGGAAAACAAGACTGGAACAGCATCATCCTGCCCGCCGTGACCTTGGGATGGTATTACGCCGCCGCCAACATGCGGCTGGTACGGTCCGCCATGCTCGACGTGTTGGACTCGGAGTACATCAAACTGGCGCGGGCCAAGGGTGTGAACTCTAGGACCATCATAATGAAGCACGCATTCAGGAACGCACTGATTCCACCGCTTACTTTCGCCGGGGTAACGATTGGCGCCTTGGTGACCGGTTCATTGGTTGTTGAGACGGTGTTCGCCTGGCCCGGCCTAGGCAGACTGGCAATCGAAGCATTATTCGCCTTCGATTACCCGCTGCTTCAAGGTGTGGTGATTACCTTCACGCTGCTATACGTAACTGCAGCATTCATCGTGGACGTGCTCTACGCTTATATAGACCCACGAATCCGGTACGCTTAGGAAGCAGGAGTCAGAAGTGGCAGCAGATCTTAGCGGAATTGTCATTACACCCCCTACACGTAGGGCAAAAGCGGCTGGASTCTATCGAAAAATAAAGCGCTTGCCGATATTACCCCTCTTCGTTCTGGGGTTGGTGGTGGTTTGCGGGGTTTTCGCTCCGTGGATCGCACCCCACRACCCGGAGAKSGGCGACCTTCGGGAACGAAATATCCCTCCYGCCTGGTCCAACGGTGAGACGRMMGTGAAAGTCGTCGTCGAGAGAATGWCGATCTCTGAAAGAACGACGASCGTCACTTTGAGCGACGCGMGAGAGGTTGACCCCAACATTCAGTTGGGCAATAATATTGAGGTCTTCGTCAGGCCGGCCGGGAGCACGAAGTTCCTGTTGGGTACAGACCACTTGGGSCGGGACGTTCTTTCCCGTGTGATCTACGGGGCTAGAATCTCGATACTAGTGTCCGTCGTCACGTTGGTGGTGGGCGGCTCTATAGGCGTGACCATGGGCCTGATGGCGGGCTGGTACGGTGGCATTGTCGATGAGTTCTTGATGCGTCTTGTCGACATCAAATTAGCCATTCCGTTGATCTTGATAGCCCTCGTGTTGGTAATCACATTAGGCCAATCACTTTGGATCATCGTTACCGTGCTTTGCTTGTTTATATGGCCAAGATTCGCCCGCCAAGTGCGGGGCGAAGTCTTGCAACTGAAGAACATGGACTATGTGTCTCTGGCCAAGGTCTCAGGCGCCTCAACTGCCCGGATACTGTTCATACACATATTCCCCGGCACCATTAACACCTTGATCGTAGTGGCGACCCTCCAGGTAGGTATCGTGATTCTGCTGGAGTCGACCCTCAGCTTCTTGGGCGCCGGAGTACCGCCGCCCACGCCCGCTTGGGGTTCCATGGTCGCAGACGGCCGCGACAAGCTAGCCGGTGGCGTTTGGTGGATATCCACCTTCCCCGGCGTCGCGATCATGCTGACAGTTATGTCATTGAACTGGTTCGGAGACTGGCTCCGCGACACTCTGGACCCGCGCTTGCGCCAATTGGAGTGACCTGCCAGCCTGTCATCAAATAGCGCAGCAATCTAATAAACCCGAGGACAAAATGGTCACCACGGACACCAGGATAAACACCGAGACCGTGCTAACGGTCGAGGATTTGCGGACGTATTTCACGACCCGCTGGGGAACGGTTAAAGCCGTTGACGGRATATCATTCGACCTGCGCCGGGGCGAGACCCTGGGCATCGTCGGCGAATCAGGTTGCGGCAAGTCCGTAACCATGCTATCCCTCATGCGGTTGATTCCGATTCCCCCTGGACGCATCGTCTCAGGGTCCATCGTCCTGGACGGCGAGGACATCATCCCTATCTCTGAGCAGGAAATGGCCCAGATTCGGGGAAGCAAGATCGCTCTCATCATCCAGGACCCCATGACCTCCCTAAACCCGGTTTTCTCCATCGGGAACCAGGTTGAAGAGGCCATYARGMTTCACCAGGACATCCCGAAACGCACCGTGAAGGAGCGGGCTCTGGACGTTCTGCGGAAGGTAAATATCCCCGCCGCGGAGATCAGGGCCAAGGACTATCCCCATCAGATGAGCGGGGGCATGCGCCAGAGGGTTGTGGGRGCSATSRGYATYTCATGYCAGCCMCAGGTGCTCATCGCCGACGAGCCGACCACGTCTCTKGACGTGACGATTCAGGCCCAGTACCTAAAGCTTCTGAAAGACATTCAGAAGGARTCGGACCTTKCRATCATCTTYATCACTCACGACTTCGGMATCGTCGCCAAGATGTGCGACCGMGTCGCGGTGATGTACGCCGGGCGTATCGTGGAGCACGGCAGCGTYMGGGACATCTTCAACAACCCATCCCATCCCTACACCGAGGCCCTCTTAGCCTCAGTGCCCAAGATGGACCGCGACGTTGACCGGTTGTTCTCGATCGAAGGCCAACCTCCGCVGCTGCATGATCTACCABTAGGTTGCTCCTTCGCGGACCGCTGCCCGGTGGTGATGGACAAGTGCCGGGAACAATATCCAGATTCTATGCAAGTATCCGATGGCCACGTGGCATCGTGTTGGCGGGTTGAATGACAACAGCAGAGTCGTCAGTTCCTATCTCGCAAACCGGACAGGTGATGCTTGAGGCGGTAAACCTCAAGAAATACTTCCCGGTAACCAAGGGATTGTTGATCTCAAAAATCACCGGCTACATCAAGGCGGTGGACGGGATCTCCTTCCAACTCCGGGCCGGCGAAACCCTGGGTATCGTGGGTGAGTCAGGCTGTGGCAAAWSSACCACCGCAAAGATGATGCTGATGCTTGAGGAACCCACGGAAGGCCACATCCTCTTCGAGGGACAGGACGTTCACAATTCCTCGGCCGAAGTCAGAAAGTCCTACCGAAGTTCGGTGCAAGCGGTGTTCCAAGACCCGTGGAGTTCTTTGAACCCACGCATGAGGGTCAAGGACATCATTGCCGAGCCAATGGTCATCAACTGGAACATTTCCCGGGCAGAACAGCAAGAACGGGTGATGAAACTGCTGAACGACGTTGGGTTGAACGAGTATCACTCAAACCTGTTCCCCCATGAGTTCTCCGGTGGACAGCGCCAGAGGCTAGCCATCGCCCGCGCCCTCGCCCTGAACCCCAGGGTGATCGTGCTGGACGAGCCAGTATCGGCCTTGGACGTTTCCATCCGGGCTCAAATCATGAACCTGCTGAAAGACCTGCAGGCGGAGTACAACGTAGCCTACATGCTCATCGCCCATGACCTGGCCACTGTGCGCTATATGTGCACCTGGGTCGCCGTCATGTACCTGGGCGAGGTGGTTGAGCTCTCTCCGGTGAAGGACCTGTATGCCAACCCGTCGCATCCTTACACCAAGGCACTGATGTCGGCGGCGTTGCCTTCCCATCCCGACATGGAACAAGAGGAGATAATCCTCACAGGCGAGGTCCCATCGCCGCTCAACCCACCGTCGGGTTGCTACTTCCACCCCCGCTGCCCGGCAGTGATGGACCGTTGCTCCGTGGACAAGCCCGAGACCAAAGAGATCTCACCCGGGCACTCACTGAGTTGCCACCTGTTCTAACGTTTCCAATCAAGATAGGACATCAAAAACCGGGAGGCTGAGCCTCCCGGTTTTTTGTTATCAGCCTTCCAGGTGGTAAAATCTCCACCTATGCCAGACCCAAGATCGACACCCGGCTAGCCAGACGAAAATAATGCCTAAGACCAGCGTAAAAAAGAGGACCCCCAAGACCAAGAATAAGGCCGATATCGCCCGGACCATCGAGATGATGACCGAGCAATACGGCCCATTCTCCCAGGAGCCACGCCTGCCTCCCATCGATGAGATGGTCTTCACCATCCTTTCCCAGCACACGTCTGACATCAACTCCAGCCGCGCCTACCGCCGCTTGATGGAACGCTTCGTCACGCTGGACGCGGTGGCCTCAGCTGAGATATCGGAGATCGAGACGGCCATCGCGCCCGGAGGTTTGGCCAAGATCAAGGCTCCGCGCATCAAAGCGGTGCTGAACAAGGTCCTGGAACTGAACGGTTCGCTGGACCTGTCGTTCTTGCGGGAGATGCCGCTAAACGATGCAAAGGCGTGGCTCCGGCAGTTGCCGGGCATCGGCCCAAAGTCGGCCGGAATCGTGCTAAGCTTTTCCTTGGGCATGCCGGCCATGGCCATTGATACCCACATCTTCCGGGTGTCCCAACGCTTGGGAGTGATCGGCCCCAAAGTGAGCGTCGATAAGGCCCACGATATCCTGGAGGACAAGGTCGATCCCGAGGAAGTTTTCAACTTCCACGTTTCGTACATCAATCACGGCCGTCAGGTGTGCCGGGCCCAACGGCCGCTCTGCCCGGAGTGCGTGGTCGGCGCACTCTGTCCGTCTCGAAAGAAGTTCATGAGCAAGGCAGACCTAGCCGAATTGGCCGCCCAAGAAGAAAATACGCTGGCTGGGAGCAGCGGGGCTCCGWTGCCGCACTTTCCCCAATCCGAAACTTCATAAACGAAGAGTAAGCGACATGAAAGTAGGGATCATCAACATCACCGGTTACGCRGGCAGTGAATTGGCGCGAATCCTGTACCGCCATCCTGAAGTGGAAGTAACGTCGGTCACTGGYAGAAGCGCCGCCGGCCAGCAGTTGAATGAGGTGTTTCCCCACCTGAGCGCCATGGACCTGACCATCGACCCGGAATTGAGCGGGAGCCTGGACTTAGTTTTCTCGGCCCTGCCGCACAAGGCCAGCGCCGAGGCCTGCATCCCGGTGTTGGAGCAGGGAGTGAAGGTCGTCGACATCAGCGCCGATTTTCGCTTGAAGAAGGCCGACGAGTACCGAGAATGGTATGGAGTTGACCATCCAGACCCAACGTACCTCGAAGAGGCCGTATACGGGCTTACAGAGCTTCACCGGGACGATGTTAGAACTTCCCGCCTGGTCGCCAACCCCGGCTGCTACCCCACCAGCGCCATCTTGGGCCTTGCCCCGGCGGTGGCCGCGGGAATCATCACGCAAGACATCATCGTCGACAGTAAGTCCGGAGTCTCGGGCGGCGGCCGCAGCCTAAACATGACCAACCACTTCTCCGAGGTGAACGAGAACGTCTTCGCCTATGCACTGGACGGGCACCGGCACCTTCCGGAGATCACCCAGGAGCTGGCGCCACTGGGCGATAAACCCCTGAACCTGACTTTCCTGACCCACCTGATCCCCATGACCCGGGGAATACTGAGCTCCTGCTACGCCACTCTGACCGAGCCTGGCAACTGGTCGGGAGACGACGGCAAGGAAAAGATCTTGAAGCTGTACCGCGACTATTACGCCGACGACCCGTTCGTGCGGGTGGTGGCCACGCCTCCCCAGACCAAGCAGACTCTGGGCAACAATCTGTGCCTGGTCCACCCGTCCATCGACCAACGCACGGGGCGGCTGATCATCATCAGTTGCTTGGACAACCTGGTGAAGGGCGCCGCCGGCCAAGCCGTGCAGAACATGAACGTGATGTGCGGGTTCCCAGAGGAAACGTCTCTGGAGGCGTTGGCGGTGTATCCGTAGCCGTCAGCTATCAACCAAGCGCAAATCATTTCGGCGACTCAAACTTCTACCAATAGCGCCTTCGCTATAGTAGAATAGGCACGTGCCCCGGTCGTCTAGCCTGGTCCAGGACGCCACCCTTTCAAGGTGGAGATCATGGGATCGAAGCCCATCCGGGGTACCAGTATTTAGGCACGAAAAAGACCCCTGGAATCAACCAAGGGTCTTTTCTTTTGCCGGTTTGCTAACCAACTAGTTCTGGAGTCACCTTAGCAGAAGTAGATTTGGCCTGTTCCATCGCCGTATCGAACTGTACGGCGGCTGCTTCCTGAACGCCTGGAAGGCAATGGGAATACAAATCCAGCGTGATCGTGACACTAGCATGCCCAAGGCGTTCTGCAACTGTCTTAGGATTTACGCCCTGCTCTAGGTACAGAGAGGCCATTGTGTGCCTCAAGTCGTGCAACCTGACACCGTCCAGCCCTATCCGCCTCGTCAACCTCCGAAATGCCAAGGTCAGGGTTGATGGGTCCCTTGGAGAGCCGTCAGGGTGGCTAAATACTAGGTCATCCTCTGCCAGTTGTCTCCCTAGCAGTGTAGCGTCCGCTTCCTGCTTCTCTCTGTGCTCCCGCAAAACAAGGCACGAGGCAGGTGACAAAGCAATTGTCCGTCGCCCGCTGGCGGTCTTCGGCTCTTGGACGATGAATTCCCCGGTATTAAGCCT
>NVWX01000061.1 GCA_002746355.1 Dehalococcoidia bacterium
TCTTGCCGCCAAGATACACTGTGTCCGGTCTCTGTTGGGATACCCAGACGTAAAGGCAATGACCTAACGCTTGAGCATACGGGAGGGCTGAGCCATGGCTGATAATATGACCATCCTAGTTGGCACATCCGGCCAAGGAGTGTTGCGTAGCGCAGACGGCGGCGACACTTGGCGGCGTATCGCCATTGATCAAGGCCTCCATTCCGACGCTGTGGTGCGCTGCTTGGCGGTCCACCCCAATAAGCCCAACCTGATTTACGCAGGTAGCGACAAAGGCATCTATACTAGTACGGACGCCGGAGAAAATTGGGCGCTGTTGGACAATCCACTAAACAATTACACAGTTTGGGCGCTGGTAATCGATGATGAAAATCCCAACTTGATTTATGCTGGGACCGGTACGCCCACCCCCACCGTGTTTTTCCGCTCTCAAGACGGCGGAAGCAGTTGGCAGAAGACCTCCATGGAAGCGGCGGCGGAATGCCCGGCGGTTGGCACCCCCCGAGTGACCGGAATTGCCATCGACCCCACCGACCGCCAAAGCATTTGGGTTGGCATTGAGGTAGACGGACTGCGGCATAGCGCAGACGGCGGAGATACTTGGACCACGATTAACCATGGCGCCATCCCGAACTTGGATATCCATAACGTAGCGGTATCCTCGGGGCCTCCAAAGACCGTGGTTGTGGTGGTAAACAACGACGTGTACACCAGCACTGACAATGGGGCCACGTGGAAGTCCATCGGTGTTAGAGAAAACTTTGATTTAGGCTATCCCCGGGGAATAAACGTGCTGCCGGGCAGCCCTAACGTGATTTTCCTGACACTAGGAGACACGACACCGGGCAGCACCGGTTGCATCATGCGCTCCATCGATACGGGACAGAGCTGGCAAAGATTGCCGTTGCCCGTTGAACCCAATACGGCAATGTGGGTGGTCAATGCCCAGCCGGCAGACCCTCAAATAGTTTTCGCCGGTAGCCGCTACGGCTACTTGTACCGAAGCGACGACGGCGGCGATTCCTGGTCCAAGCTCAAGCGTGAATTCAGCGAAATCTCTTCGGTGCTGTGGGTGGCCGCCTAATACGACCTTATGTTGTARGCGCACCTGCTAGTCAGNAAAAAAGGCCTCCGGTTTTCGGAGGCCTTTTTTATTACAAAAATAAATTGGGGCCTTTTGGGGCCAGAAGGACTTAAACCTAGCACAGTGTCGCATGCTTTCGGTGACATCTGCAGGAAGTCAGTTGTAGCCGGGATAAGGTTTCACGCCCGACGACATACCCATGCAACCATGTTGATGAAACAAGGGACCAATCCCAAAGTGCTCCAGGAACGGCTGGGACACTGCAAWAGATCGATGACATTGGATGTGTACTCTCACGTGATCCCGGGCATGCAAGAGTCGGCTGTGTTGCATTTCGAGAAGTCGATATCCGGTTTTAGTGAGGCCCAGTCTGTATAATCCGGGCAATCGTATTATTTGCGGTCGGAAAGGGTGAATGATGGATGTTTCCGAGATTCAAAACCAACTACGTCAGTTCACTATCGAACGAGATTGGGAGCAGTACCATTCTCCTAAGAACCTCTCGATCGCATTGGCAGTGGAAGCAGCAGAGYTAATGGAAATATTCCAGTGGGTTTCTGCAGAMGAGTCTATGKCGATCGCCGACAATCCAACCAAGCACGCTGAGTTGAAAGCTGAACTTGCTGATGTCTTGATATACGCCCTCCGATTAGCAGACGTTGCATCYATCGACCCAGAGGAAGCTATTAAGGACAAGATCAGTTCCAACGCCAAAAAATACCCTCCAGATAAACGGATACGCTGGTCCATCTAGACTGTTAACAGCCCATATACCCATTCCGTGAAACTGYTGAACCTACTAATGAGGCAAGGACAATGTTCGCAGTATCAGTGACAGATCAAGATTGGTTTGAGTTCCTGAGAGATCGAGAGTATTCAGGGCAGGTCAACTTTTGGACTCCAACACCATGGTCGGTGAGACGACTAAACGCTGGAGACGAATGGCATTTCTTGTTGAAATCCCCGATTAGGAAGCTATCAGGGTACGGSGTCTTCCAGGAGTATCRGGAGTTTTCTATTCRGGARGCCTGGCGACTCTACGGGAYMGGAAATGGGGTTTCGACAGAATCAGAATTGGTATCTCTCACGAGGCAGTACTCAGNAAAAAAATTCACTCCATCCGGTAACGGACGTCCATTCTGTCATCGGAGGAGTGATCCTTTCTAACGTCGAATTTTATGATGACGATKAGTACCTAGACCCCGACCGAATCGGGCTGGATTTTAAGCGCCAAATAGTGAAATTCAAATATTTCGACGGCTCACTTGTGGGATCACTAGGGTTGGAAACCCTTCCTCCGACAAGCGCAGACGAGTTTAGGCCTATTGCCTCTGACGCAACCGAATATTCTAAACAACGGAGGAAAAAGAGAAGAGGCCAACAATTTTTCCGCAGCAGGCTGATGGAGGCATATGGCGGGAAGTGCGCAGTCACTGGTGAGTCACACGAGAGGGTGCTAGAAGCTACTCATATTGAACCGTACATAAATATATCGAGCAATCATATACAGAATGGGATGCTTTTGAGGGTAGACATCCATCGTTTGATGGATGAAGGATTGCTAGCATTAGATAATGATTTGAAGCTGCTGGTAAGTTCTAAGTTGGACTCAAGTAGTTACGTAGCGTATCGAGGGGTCCAAATCAATCTTCCGAGCACAGCCGCACAAAAGCCTTCCACTCATGCAGTGACAATGCACCGGGAGGAAAGGTTCCAAGAATGAGATTGTGTTACCTCGAAAGGGCCCCATAAGCATCAAAGCCCCCTCGTTTGAGGGGGCTCGTGTTATCAATTTGTTATCAAAAAGTGGTGCCGAAGGTCAGAGTCGAACTGACACGGAGTTGCCCCCACCGGTTTTTGAGACCGGCGCGTCTACCATTTCGCCACTTCGGCACGCTGCTTGGTATTATACGATATGTCTGCCGGGATTCGGCAGTCCCAGTTCGTTATATCCGTTAGCGATCTGAGGGCTCCTATATAAGGGGGGTCTGATGCCTATCTTGTACCGGTCTGACGCCAAGACTGAAGAAGGGTATCCGGGGATCGCCCGGACCATCTTGGTGGACGCCAGCCACGGGGCCCGATCGCTGTGGGTGGGGCATCTGGAGATCGAGCCCGGCGCTCGGGTTACGACCCACATCCATCCCGATACCGAAGAGGCCATGGTCATCATGGAAGGAGAGCTGGAGGCGGTGCTGGGTGATGAGGTGGTCACATTGGGTCCCGGCGATACGGTGCTGGCGCCGGCGGGCGTGAAGCACGGCTTCGTCAACCGCTCGGGAGCCAAGGCGGTATTGTTGGCGTCGTTCCCCAAGACGTCTTTTCAACGCGTGGCGGCGGAGTAGGACAGCCAATGACGGTCTATCACATCACCCTGGRTGACGAAAGGACCACGGAGGAGCTGGTGGCCGCGGCCAAGTACGGTTACTGCCATTCCCAGGTGTTCTCCGATAATTTTCCGGCCAGGCCCTTCAACGGCGGAACGCCACGGGAGATAGTGCTGCTCACCTTCGACCACCCGGTGTCGTCTGAAGAGGCCACCGCCGAGGCGGCCAAACAGGGCTTGGAGCGTCCCTACTACGAAGACRCCCTCTATTTCGGGATCAAGTACCCGGAGGTGCAGTTGGAGGGGCCGGTGGCCTTCCTCCATGACCCATGGCTGGGCAACCACGGACGCCGCGACGCNATCTGCCTCTGGAACAATSAAGGACGCCGTGAGTTGGGTCTGGAGGGTTTTGACGATCTCTGGCAGCCAAACTACCGTCTGGCCTTCGCTCGTTCGGAGGGAGTGTCGTCCGCGTAAGTAATAAATACTGTAGTCCCGACRAGACCACTCCTTGACGCCATATTTGGGCACGCCTATAATTCCTTGATGTAAGGATGTGTTKYTGTGCCTAAACGTACCTATCAACCCAAAAAACGACGCAGGGCCCGTGTTCATGGCTTCCGTCACCGCTCCAGCACTTCCGACGGAAGGGCGATTCTCAAGCGGCGGCGATTCAAGGGCCGCCATAATTTAACTGTTTGAGATCTGCGCCTGGTTTTTGACCCAGGCGCTATTTCGGTGGCTCACCCATTAACCTACTCAGTGATTCGGTCCGTGGTTCAATCCGGAGCTCAGGCCGGAGCTCAGGCCGGTAATGCAGCGCAGGCAAAGGCTAACTGGCAGCAAGCGGTTCTCCCAGATCCATGTCGAGGGCAGCAGCGCGGCCAACCGGTTGTTGGTCATCAGATACCTGGCCAACGGTTCGGACTGTAGCMGATTTGGGTTTCTGGTGAGCAAGCGCATCGGCAACGCGGCCGTTAGAAACAAAGTGAAACGGCGGCTGCGGGAAGCGGTCCGCCTGAACCCGGTAAAAGCAGGCTGGGACGCCTTATTTATCGTCCGGCGCGGGGCTGGGACCGCCAAATATCAGGAATTGAAGGATGCGGCGGACAACCTTTTGCAGCGTGCCGATCTGGTGGACAAAGTTCCATCGCCCAGCGGTCCAGGGCCAACCGTGGACCAAACACCCGAATCGTCGTCGGACTAACTGACCAACGAGTTTGCTTAGATGAAGTATGCCGTGCTAGCCGTGATCTGGGTCTATCAAAAGACCCTTTCACCGTTGCTGCCCACATCCTGCCGGTTCTACCCCAGTTGCTCGCACTACTCTCAGGAAGCAGTGGAGAAATACGGGATCTTCAAAGGAGTCTGGCTAGGTGTCAAACGACTGGGTCGCTGCCGTCCCCTGGGCGGTCAAGGATTTGACCCCGTACCGTGAGAACGTTTAACCGCTTTTTGGATGCCATAATCAGAACAATCAGCMGCAACCGACGGGCCATTTATTCGACTCAGCGATCGACACCCCAGACTCTTCATCGTCGAGGGCTGCTTACCAACAAGCGGCAACTGGTCCTATTCGCCCTTATCTTGCTGCCCATCCTGGCCGGCTGCACCCGGGACATAGGACGCGAGAGCGACGGCTGGAACCCKCCGGTAAGCAAAGACGGAGTGGTCTACGTCGCCACCAAGGACGGAGAAGTAAAGGCCTTCATCGACGACGGCTCCGGAAACCTGCAAGTGTCCTGGACCTTTCCCTCATCCCTAGAACAAAACGACCTATTCGGGGTCTACAACACACCCGTCGTGGAAGGCGGCTTGGTCTACGTCACCGGCATCGACGGATTCCTCTACGCCCTAGATAAAGAATCAGGCCAGTTGCAAGGCGGTGGGTGGAAGAGGCCGCAGAATCCATTTGAAGAACCCGATCGATTAGTCGCCGGCCCGGCCTACGACCCGGTCCATGACATCATATTGTCGCCGTCAGAAGACGGTTTCCTCTACGCCTATACCGCCAAGAACGGGAACGAGTTCTGGAGCCCATTTCGCACCGGCGGCGCAATCTGGTCCACTCCGGCGGTCGATAAAGGCGTTGCCTACTTCGGGTCCCACGACCACAAGGTTTACGCGGTAGACCTTAACAACGGCGATGARCTGTGGAGTTTCGAGACTGCGGGCGTGGTGGCCGGAAAACCCCTGGTGTTCGACGGCAAGGTATTCGCCGGGTCCTTCGATAAATCCTTTTACGCATTATCCGCTGATGATGGRTCCTTGGCCTGGACCGTAGAAGGGGAGAACTGGTTCTGGGCTGGGGCCGTAACCGACGGCAACACCATCTTCGCCCCCAACATGGACGRCAACATCTACGCCATCGACCGCAACGGTAGGCTGCTATGGAAGTATAACGTGGGTTCGCCCATCGTCTCTTCTCCTGTTTTGGTCCCCGCCGGCCTGGTTGTGGCGTCTAAAGACGGCAACCTCATATTGCTCGACACCCGGGCCGAYAACCTTGGCTTGCAGAGGGTGTTGTTCAACCAGAAGATCGGAGACGMCCAGATCAAAGCTCCGTTGTTCGCGGTGGGCGACTCGGTGTATGTCGGTTCGCAGGACAAGACTGTCAGGCGTATCGAATTCAAAAGCGGCCAACRGAACCTATGGTGCCTCCACACCGAGGACGGCGTATGCACCAATTAACAGGCGAAATCAACCGAACGAACCCGGCAGCGAGGTAGCACWCCTTGGAGGCCATTTCATTCCTCTGGACTGAACTGATAATCCGGCCCATGCTCAACGGCTTGGTGGTTCTCTACACCATGCTGTTCAGCCAGATGGGTCTGGCGATCATCTCACTCACGGCCTTGATCCGGCTGCTCACGTTGCCCATGACCCTGAAGCARTTGAMKCAGATGCGGGCCATGAGTTCTCTGCAGCCGAAGATCAAGGAGATTCAAGACCGGTACTCAAGAGACAAGACCAGGGTCTCTCAGGAGACCATGCGGCTATACAAGGAAGCCGGGGTTAGCCCATTCGGCTGCCTCGGCCCCATGATCATCCAGATGCCGRTNMYBVWYSGGNYTGTTCCGRGYSYTGNTTCARASCGKWTYCKCCSRCSCCGRWGRSMWGGTCGGCCTGTCGGAGAAGTTGTACACCTGGATACCCATCGCGCCGATCTACGAGGCGGCTCCTTTGGATTCCACGTTCCTTTGGCTGGACCTAGCGCAGTCCGACCCCACCAACRTARTCATGCCAGTGRTCGTCTTCGCCAGTACCTGGGTCCAGCAGAAGATGACGATGCAGCCGTCCACCGACCCGAGGCAGTCGGGCAACCAAGCCATGATGCTTTGGCTGATGCCCTTGATGATTGCGTTCTTCTCGTTCACGCTGCCCAGCGGTCTGGCCCTTTATTGGATAACTTCCAACCTGATCGGTATCGCRATCCAATATTTCGTGACCGGTGGTTGGGGACCTTTGTTCCCGCTATTCCCCAAAGCYGCGACGGCAGCAACTCCGGTAGCGRCAACTCGGCCATCCCGAGATGACTCAGAAGAGGAGATGGAAGAAGATGGAAGAGATAACRGAAATAGTAATGACCGCACCAACCGTCGACGAAGCAATCGAGCTGGCGCTGAAAGAGCTCGACGCCGACCGCGACGAGGCAGAGGTAGAAATACTAAGTAGGGGCAAGACCGGCTTCTTGGGCATTGGCTCGGAGGCCGCCCGGGTCCGGGTAACCCGTATCTCAGCCGGCCGCAACGACGCCGGAGTGCCGACCRCCGCGGAAGGAGACGCCACCGCCGCGGGCGTGGCCAGCGACGCCGTCGGCCGCATCCTGGAGGCCGCGGGCGTCAACGTCACCCGTACTTTGCGGGCCGCCAACGACCCGGAATCCGGCGGACCCATCATCGATCTAGCCGGCGAGGACTCCGGGTTGCTGATCGGACGCCGGGGCCAGACCCTGCAAGCCCTGCAATTCATGGTCAATCTCATCGTCCGGAAACAGTTTGACGGTGTCCGCGTGGTGCTTGATGTTGAGAACTACCGGCAGCGGCGGGAGCTCCAACTACGTGAGATGGCCACTACGATAGCCAAGCGGGTTGCCGAGACCAGCCGGAGCATCACCCTGGAGCCCATGCCTCCGGCCGACCGTCGCATCATCCACACCAGCCTCACAGACCACCCGGGTGTGTCCACCGAAAGCACGGGCGAAGGGGAAGGCCGTAAGGTTACAATMAAACCAGATCGGAACTAAARGTCCACATTTCCGGTACCCTTATACCTGATGAGCGGGAATGAAGCGCGGCATCATTGATTAGCAGACCATTCCAGTGGCGCGGTGTTGGAAGGCTATGACCGGGCACTGGAAACCTTCCACCATCAGGACTAAAATCAGAACATGGACCAAACCACTAGCAAGCCATAAAGCGGAAAGTCATTTAAATTGCGATTCTTGTTGTTGACCTCGGCAAAGAGGATTACATAAAATAACACCGTGAGCAGCGAGCTGGATCATCCCTTCGGCCGCGTCCCATTTGATCACCCCAAAGAAGAATGCGGGGTGATAGGGGTATTTACCCCAGAAGGGGATGCCAGCCGTTTGGCCTTCTTCGGTCTTTTCGCCCTACAGCATCGAGGACAGGAAAGTGCCGGTATCGCCGCCGCCAACGGCGAAAATGTAGTGGTCCACGCCGATATGGGCCTGGTCACCCAGATATTCAGAGAGYCCGATTTCTACCCCTTGGTCGGTGACATGGCCATCGGGCATACCCGTTACTCCACCAGCGGCAGCAGCGAACTCTGCAACGCCCAGCCCCTATTGGTCCAAGGCGAACACGGCCAAATAGCCGTGGCGAACAACGGCAACATCATCAACGCCCTCCAACTGAAGGAACAGCTCCAGGACAGATGGAACTGCACCTTCAACTCCACCACCGATACAGAGGTCATCGCCCAGATGCTGGCCCACGCTGTCGGCGCCACCTGGGAGGAACGGGTCTTCCAATGCATGCGCCAACTGGAAGGAGCCTATTCCCTMGTCATTCAGACCAAGGACACCATGATCGCCGCCCGCGACCCATTGGGCATCCGGCCCCTTTGTTTGGGCCAGCTGAACGGCGGCTGGATCGTCGCGTCCGAGTCCTGCGCCCTGGACCACTTGGGCGCTGAGTATCTCCGTGACGTAGAACCAGGCGAGGTGATAATCGTCGACAGCAACGGCCTGCATACCGCCATCTGGTCAGGCGGAACCGGACGCCGCGCCCTCTGCGTATTCGAACTGATCTACTTCGCCCGGCCCGACAGCATCATGGACGGCAAACTGGTTCACTCCGCCCGACAGCAGTTGGGCGCCCAATTGGCCCGCGAGCATCCGGTGGAAGCCGATCTTGTGATCGGTATACCCGACTCGTCCACCGCCGCGGCCGTTGGATATGCTCAGGAATCGGGCATCCCTTACAGCGAAGGGCTGATCAAGAACCGCTACGTAGGCCGGACGTTCATCGAACCCGAGCAGCGCCTGCGCGACTTGGGAGTGCGCCAGAAGTTCAACCCCCTGGTGGAAGTGATTCAGGGCAAACGTCTGGTGGTGGTGGACGACAGCATCGTCCGCGGCACGACTACTCCTCACGTGGTGAACCTGCTTAGGAAAGCCGGCGCCAAAGAAGTACACATGCGGGTATGCGCTCCACCCATCAAACACCCCTGTTTCATGGGAGTGGATATGGCGACGAGTGAAGAGTTGTTGGCCGCCAATAACAGCCTGGAAGAGATACGCGAATTGGTTGGGGCGGACAGCTTGGGCTATCTCACTGTTAAAGGCCTCCTGAAGGTTGTCGGCGGCACCGACGGTGGGTTCTGCGACGCCTGTTTCACCGGCAACTACCCGGTGCCAGTCCAACTGGAGCTCTCCAAGTTGGCTTTGGAGCAGCCCGGACCTGCGGCCGACTAACTGGATTCTTCGCCGGACCCGTTGCCATTCCCCATTCGAGACCCTTTTTGGTTGGCGTTTCCCTTGCCAATATGCCCCCCTTGAATTAACCTTTTACAGCGGCATTTGACCCGGCCTGCCGCCGGGTGGATGGGAACGGGAGGAGCCTCAAATTGGCAAGTGAAGCATACCGGGAATCGGGCGTTGACCTGGACCGGATGGACGGCCTAAAAGAGCGGATCAAAGGGTTCGCCGCCAGCACCCATGGCCCCGAGGTACTGGACAATTCCGGAAGCTTCGCCGGTCTCTACCAACTTTCAGGCTACCGGGAGCCTGTCTTGGTCGCCAGCACCGACGGCGTGGGCACCAAGATGAAGATCGCGGCCCAGTTGGGGCACTTCGAGTCCGTGGGTCAAGACCTGGTCACCCTGAACGTCAATGACATCCTCACCAGGGGCGCCAAACCCCTGTTTTTCCTGGACTATGTGGCCTTCAGCAAGCTGGACCCCCAACGCTTGGATAACCTCATGCGTGGCATCACCTGGGGTTGCCGCGAGGTTGGATGCGCTCTGATCGGCGGCGAGACCGCTATGATGCCCCAGGTCTATTCCGGAGACGAGATGGACCTGGCCGGGTTCGTGGTCGGCGCGGTGGAGCGGGACCAGCTCCTTGAATCGAAAAACGTCGAGGCCGGGGATATCCTGGTCGGCGTGCCGTCCAGCGGCCTCCAYACCAACGGCTTCTCGCTGGTGCGTCACGTGTTCAACACCGACGGCGATCCAAACGTCCTATACCGCCGGTTCGACGAACTGAACCACCAACTCGGCGAAGAGTTGCTGGTGCCCCACCGCAGTTACTATCCGCTGCTGGAGCCGGTCCTGGGACTGGTCAACGGCCTAGCCCATATCACCGGAGGAGGGCTTCCCGGAAAGCTTCCGGCCATATTGCCCGACGACCTGGCGGCTGAGATCAACTCTGGTTCTTGGCCGGTCCTGCCCATCTTCAAGATCATCCAAGCAGAGGGCGGAATAAGCGACGACGAGATGTACCGGGTATTCAATATGGGTCTTGGSATGGTGGCTGTCTGCCCCGAAGCCAATGCCGCCAAAGTCCTGGAATTCCTGCCAGACGCCGTCGTCATCGGCAAGATGGTTCCACGGGGCGATGGCGAACAGGTAGTCTTTAGCGGCTAAATCACCACGGCTAAATCAACAATATAAGACGGAGAGGAAGTTGAAAGCACTGCTCAGCGTCTATGACAAGACCGGAATCGTGGAGTTCTCCAAGCAGGCCGTGGCGGCCGGTTACGAACTGATCAGCACCGGCGGCACCCACCGCACCCTATCCGAGGAAGGAGGCCTTGCGGTGCAGCAGGTTGCGGACTACACCGGCTCTCCGGAGATCTTGGAAGGCCGGGTAAAGACCCTCCACCCTACGATCTATGCCGGTCTGCTGGCACGGCGGGACTCATCCGACCACATGGCCGAACTGAAGAGCCAGAATATCGATTCCATCGACCTGGTAGTGGTCAACCTTTATCCCTTCGTCGAGACCATCACCAAGCCAGACGTGACCCTGGCCGACGCCCTGGAAAACATCGACATCGGCGGACCGACCATGCTGCGGGCCGCCTCCAAGAACTTTCCGTCAGTGGCCGTGGTGGTAGACCCTGCCGACTATACCTGGGTGGGCGAGAAACTGGCCAACGGCGGACTGACCGTCGAAGACCGCCGGGGGCTGGCGGCCAAGGCGTTCCACCACGTTTCCACCTACGACGCCGCAGTTACCGGATATCTGTTGGGCACCGAAGCCCAGGGTGAAGAATTACCCGATTCRCTGACCATCTCGCTGACTAAGGTGGCCGGTCTGAGATACGGCGAGAACCCCCACCAGAGCGGGGCCCTTTACTCCCAGGCAAGCGACCCGGTGGGAATGGCCGGCGCGCGCCAATTGCACGGCAGAGAGCTCTCTTACAACAACTTGATGGACGCCGACGCCGCCTGGCGTACCGCGTCCGACTTCGCCGACGCCACGGTGTCGGTGGTGAAGCACGCCAACTCCTGCGGGCTGGCCAGCCGGGATGACATCGCCGAAGCTTATCTTCAGGCGTACGAAGGCGACACCGTGAGCGCCTTCGGCGGCATAGTGGCCTTCAACCGCACCGTGACCGCCGCTGCCGCCGAGGCCATGGAGCCGGTCTTCTACGAGGTCGTCATCGCGCCGGACTACGAACCGGCGGCGCTGGAGATTCTACAGAAGAAGCGAAACCTGCGTATCTTGGTCATCGACAAGCAACCTGCGACTGCCGCCTACGACCTTCGGCCCATCACCGGCGGGATCTTGGTGCAGACGGCGGACAACATCGGGGAAGACCCCGCCTCGTGGACCATCGCCACGAAACGGCCACCGACCGACGCCGAGATGAAAGACCTGGCCTTCGCCTGGAAGGCCGCCAAACACATAAAGTCCAATGCCATCGTCTTCGCCAAGGACCTGGCGTTGGTGGGCATGGGGGCTGGGCAGCCCAACCGGGTGGTCAGCGTACACCTCTCCCAGAGGTCCTCCGGGGACAAAGCCAAGGGCTCGGTGCTGGCGTCGGATGCTTTCTTCCCCTTCGCCGACAATATCGAGCTGGCCGCCGAAGCCGGTATCACCGCCATCGTGCARCCGGGCGGGTCGATACGCGACGACGAAGTGATCGCAGCCGCCGACAAGGCCGGGCTGGCCATGGTGTTCACCGGCGTGCGCCACTTCAGGCATTAGGCCCACAGGGCTGTCTCGATGAGAATGCAATGAGCGCAACGGTTGACATAACCATCCCCGTTTATAACGAGGAAGAGGTCCTTCCGAGCACCATTGCCAGCTTGACCGAGTTCTTGGAGAACAACCTGCCCAACCCGTGGCAGGTGACCATCGCCGACAACGCATCCACCGACAGCACCCAAGCGGTCTCGGAGATGCTCGCCCGGCGGCATCCTGGCGTGAACTACCTCCGCATCCCCCAGAAAGGCCGGGGCCGAGCCCTGCGGACAGCCTGGCTGGACAGTCATGCCGACATCGTAAGCTACATGGACGCCGACCTCTCCACCGATCTTTCCCACTTTCCCCAGTTGATCGCGGCCCTTGAGGCGGGGAGCCATATCGCCGTGGGCAGCAGGCTGAGCAAGGAATCGCAGGTGGTCCGGGGTTTCAAACGAGAGTTCATCTCCCGGGGATACAACCTGCTGATCAACTCGATGTTCTTCATCGGCCTGCCCGACGCCCAGTGCGGCTTCAAGGCTCTTACCAGAGCCACCGCCGAGGCAATCGTGCCTAACATCAARAACAACAACTGGTTCTTCGACACTGAACTGCTAGTCATTGCCGCCAAGCGCGGGTTCAAGATCGCGTCGGTGCCCGTTAAGTGGACCGACGACCCAACCAGCACGGTCAACGTGGTCGGCACCGCCAAGGAAGACGTCAAAGGCCTGTTGCGGCTCCGCTTCGGAGGCGTTCCCCGGGTCGAGCGTCCGGYGCCCCTCTCTCTGGATATTTAAGCGTCGGTCCCGTTCGGCGGGACCGAATAACCAAAAGGAGACTCCCATGAAATTGGGCCTAAAGGGTAAACACGTCATCGTCACCGGCGGCGGTACCAACATCGGCCGGGCCATCGTCCATGCCTTCGCGGCTGAAGGTTCGCGGATATCSATCGCCGAGTTAGTGCCCAGCCAGGGCGAGATCGTCGCCGCAGAGGTGGCGGCAATGGACACGGGCGCGGAAGTGAACGTCATCGCCACCGACGTCACCGACCCGGAGAAAGTGGCCACCATGATCGAGGCGGCCATCGCCGAATATGGACCGGTGGACGTCTTGGTCAACAACGTGGGTTGGACCGTGGACCGGCTGTTCATGGAGAAGCCCAGGAGCGAGTGGGAGCGGGAGGTGCAGGTCAACCTCTGGGGCGCCATCAACTGTATCCACGCCGTGCTGCCGGGCATGATTGAGAAAGAGGCCGGGGCCATCGTCTGCATCAGCTCTGACGCAGGCCGGATGGGCGAGTACCGGGAGGCGGTCTATTCCGCCTGCAAGGCTGGAATCATCGCCCTGAGCAAGTCTGTCGCCAGGGAAACGGGACGCTACGGGCTACGGCTGAACGTGGTGTGTCCGGGCCTGGTGGTGCCGCCGGCCGAGGAATCCATCAGCGAAGAGAGCATGTGGAMCSAGATGCGMGRCATCTTCACMGASGAWGTKCGMGAGMRGGTGGAGMGAARYTAYCYMYTCCGYCGCATGGSYAMRGCGNCAGRRANTMGCYAAYGCRGTRGTYTTCYTWKCMTCTGACGCSGCMAGYTTCATCACCGGSCAGACRCTGAGYGTSAGCGGYGGRTATACGATGATGTRANYTCGGSGYGRRACYGNMSMTAAWANNMAYTSMWKMGGCNCNCCGTYYKTYCMGGGTCGCTGAAGGCCAAGAATAATAGAGGCGGTTTAGGATTTTTATCCTA
>NVWX01000062.1 GCA_002746355.1 Dehalococcoidia bacterium
TGGGACTGCGCAACGTGCCCCGCCGCAAATCTCAGACCGCCCTGATCATCGTGGGAATCATGATGAGCACCCTGATCATGGCGGCCGCCTTCGGCACTGGCGACTCCATCACTTACTCCATCCGCAAGAATGCCATCGACGCCCTGGGGACCATCGACGAGATCATCGTCTCGGCCCGGGCTGATGAATCGGATACCATCGGCAGCTTCAATTACTTCCCCGAGCAACGCTACGAACAGCTGAAGGTTGAGCTGGCGGACATGGAAACCGTCGATGGACTGGCCCCCGGCATCGGCGAGTTTGCACCCACCATCAACACCAGGACGCAGTTGAGCGAAGGCCAGATGCAGGTTACCGGGGTGGACCCCGATGCCTTAGACGGCTTCGGCCGCTTCCATCTAACGGACGGCCAAGAGGTCCGGCTGGAGACCCTGGGCCCGAATGACGCACTGATCAACGAGGAGGCGGCCGACGAGCTGGACGCCGTGGTCGGGGATGAGTTGGTGACTTTCATAGCCGGCTCCAGCGTAAAGTTCCGGGTCCAAGGCATAGTGGATAGCGGCGGACTGGCGGGGCAGGGGTCTACACTGCTGGTGCGGTTGGACCGGGCCCAGGAGATTTTCGGGAGGGAAGGCCTGATCAACTCCGTGGCCGTTTCCAACAGGGGCGGCGTCTTCGCAGGCGCTGAGGTGAGCGATGAGGTTACCGACGCACTCAGGSTCTTGTTCGCCGACCGGGCCATTGCCGCGCAGCTTCAGACTCTGCTAAACCGCATCGAAGTCATCGAGCAGATYGACCTCTTGAGGCTCYCTTCCGGCGGGGAATTGGCCGACGATCTGGGCGAACTGGTCAAGGGGCTYGGGGAATCAGGGCTGTCAGATGCGTTCATCGGCGCGCTGGCCGATGAGGATGTCCAAGAAGAGGTGCTGAACGCCGTAGGAGACGCCGAATTGCCCGAAGTGGAGCGCCAGGCCAGCACCCTCTTCGCCGGTCTAGCTGAGTTCCGGGTGTTGGACATCAAGAAACAGATACTGGACCAGGCCGACCAAGCCGGTTCCGGCGTGACCAGCATCTTCATCATCATGGGACTATTTTCCATCATGGTCGGGGTGCTGCTGATCTTCTTGATCTTCGTCATGCTGGCGGCGGCCCGACGCGCCGAGATGGGGATGGCCCGGGCCGTAGGCGCCAAACGGCGGCACCTGGTCCAGATGTTCATCTTTGAGGGCACCGCCTATTCGCTGGTTTCGGGCGCGGTGGGAGTGTTGCTTGGCTTGGGCGCCAGCACCGTGATCGTCTTCGCGGTCAACCGGATCTTCCAATCGGGCGGCACCGGAGCGCCGGAGAACTTCACGATGTTCGCCCACTTCGAGATCCGAAGCGCCGTCGTCGCCTACTGCCTGGGAATGGTGATCACGCTGGCCACCGTTGGGATATCCGCCTACCGCGTCAGCCGTCTGAACATCGTGGCGGCGGTCCGGGGACTGCCTCCTCCGGTCCAGCGGTCGGATACCCCATTTCGGACCAGACTGCTTGCACCGCTACGGGCGTTCGGCCGTCCGGTCATTCTGGCCGGGACGGGAGCCTGGGCTTTGGTCAGGCTGGACGGCAGCCGCGGAATCGGCCTGTTGCTCGAGGCGGTCTGGGCCGGTTTGACATCGCCGTTGGCATTTTTCGGCGCGGTGATTCAGGCCCTATGGGTGCCCATGAGCCACGGGTGGCTCACGGCTGTAGTCGGAGTCTTGTTCACCTGGCTTGGCACGTCATCCGACGAGGCCGCCCCACTGCGCATCGGCATCACACTGGTGATCGTCGGCGTGGGACTGTCCATCAGGACATTCTCCCACCGCATCGGGCTCCGGGCCGACGTGGGAGACCGCAWCKCYTATACGTTCATGGGTGTGGGAAACTTGGCATTCTGGGTGCTGCCTTTCAGCGCCCTGCGTTCGATCTTTGGTGACATCGAAGGCGGAATCGAGATGTTCTTCATCTCCGGCATCGCCATGGTGGCGGCGGCGGTCTGGACGGTGATGTACAACGCCGATCTGCTCTTGAAGTTACTGACATTCGTCACCAGCCCATTCGGCCAGCTCCGGCCTATATTGGTGACTGCCGYGGCTTATCCGATGGCCGCCAAGTTTCGGACCGGTCTCACCCTGGCGATGTTCGCGTTGGTCATCTTCACCCTGATCGTGATGTCGATCCTAACCGAGGCCTTCAGCGCCGCCGTGGGCGACTCCGACAGAGTGGCTGGCGGCTGGGACATCCAGGCCACGGTCAATTTCAACACGCCCATCGATGATATCCGCGCGGCCATCGACGAAAARCCCGGCCTCAACAACGAGGACATCACGTCCATCGGCGGGTACACGACCATCCCCGTGGAAACCCGGCAGGTGGGCGCCGACGAGCAGCGGTGGCGGTTCTACGCCATCAGGGCCGCCGATGACCAGTACCTTCGGGAGACCGGGGCCAACCTGAAATTGTTCGACGCCGAGTACGGTGAAACCCAAGAGGACATCTGGGCCGCGGTTATGGAGGACTCGAACTTGGTGGTGGTCGATTCTCTGGTGGTGCCGTCTCGCGGCGGGTTTGGCAACGACGAGATACCGTTCGAGCTTGAAGGTATCTTCTACGAGGACACCGAGATGGAGGCCATCGACATCGAGGTCCGCGAGCCCCGGACCGGCCAGGTGATACCGCTGAAGGTCATCGGTGTCATGGACCGGCTCACCGACGCATTTGGCGAGCTGGGTCTCGGCATGATCGCCTCGCGCCAAGAACTGGACGAAGCCATACCCTTCCGGATACCGACCACGACGTTCCGCTTCAAAGCCGCTGATGGCGTGGATATCGCCGCGCTCTCAARGAACCTGGAATCGGCCTTTCGCGAGAACGGCATGGAGACCGACGTGCTGTCGGAATTGGTGGACGACATCGCGGCGGCCAACCGGGCTTTCAACAATCTGTTCACCAGCTTCATGGGTCTGGGRCTGCTGGTGGGCGTCGCCTCCTTGGGCGTAGTCAGCCTGCGGGCGGTGGTGGAACGCCGCCAACAGATCGGCGTGCTGCGGGCTATCGGCTACCGCAGGCGGATGGTGCARTTGAGCTTCCTCACCGAGTCGTCATTCGTCGTCCTCATGGGCACCGCCATCGGGATTTGCCTGGGCACCATAATCTCCTGGAACATCGTGAAAGACATCCAAGAAGAGGTGGAGACCGTCCGGTTCGCTATCCCCTGGCTCCAGATAATAATCATCGTGGCCATCGCCTACGTATTCTCCCTGGCCACGACCTTCATGCCAGCGCGTCAGGCCTCCCGCATCTACCCAGCCGAGGCGCTGCGCTACGAATAAACGCCCGATTCTTTTGAACAAGGAGCCCCGCCATGACTGCCACTCCAACGGCTAATAACAGCGGATTCAAGGTCATCGGCACCACGCCTATCCGCCACGACGCCACGGACAAGGTCACTGGCCAAGCCCGTTACGGCGCCGACATCAGCATGCCTGGTCTCCTCCACGGCAAGATACTGAGGAGCCCCCATGCCCACGCTGTAATCAAATCCATCGACGCCGCCAAGGCCCTGGCGTTGTCCGGCGTCAAGGCCGTCGTGACCTCGGCCGATCTGCCGGTACTGTCCGGCAGACCGGTGGACGTTGCCGAGGGCTCGCCCCTGAACCCCAGGTTTTTAAGCAACAACGTGCTGGCCGCCGACAAAGCGTTGTACAAAGGCCATGCCGTGGCCGCGGTGGCGGCCGACAGCGTGCATACCGCCGAGGCCGCGCTGTCCCTCATCGAAGTCGATTACGAGGTCTTGACTCCCGTTCTGGACGGCAAAGAAGCCATGGAGCCGGACTCTCCCATCCTCCACGACCGGCTGTTCCGCTCTGAGGGTGAGTTCTTCCGGCCAGGCGGACTCCGCGACGATGACGATGATAGCGTACCGACCAACATCGCCAGCCACTTCGTATATGAGCTGGGCGACCCGGACCAGGGGTTCAAAGAGGCCGACGTTGTCGTGGAAAGGGAATTCCGCACCAAGCCGGTCCACCAGGGTTATATCGAACCCCACAGCGCCACCGTCCGCTGGGACCGGGACGGGCGGGTGACCGTCTGGGGCAGTTCTCAGGGGCATTTCGCCATTCGGGATTTCACCGCCCTAGTGCTGGGCATCCCGATCTCCCAGGTTAAGGTGATTCCCATGGAGATTGGCGGCGGGTTCGGCGGCAAACTGGTGGTCTACGTCGAGCCGGTGGCGGCGCTTCTATCCAAGAAGACCGGCCATCCGGTGAAGATAACCATGACCCGGGCCGAGGTGCTGGAGGGAACCGGCGCCACTGCCGGAGGCCACATCCGGGCTAAGATCGGCGCAACCAAGGACGGCCGGATCACGGCTGCCGACGCACATTTCGTCTACGAGTCCGGCGCCTTCCCCGGGGCCCTGGTCAACCTGGCGTCCATGACCATCTTCGCGCCCTACGACATACCCAACGTGCGCTCGGAAGGCTACGACGTGGTGGTGAACAAATCCAAGGTCGCTCCCTACCGCGCGCCGCTTGGTCCGCCCGCCGGGTTCGCCGGGGAGACACTGATCGACGAACTGGCCGCCAAACTGTCCATGGACCCCATCGATTTCAGGCTGTTGAACGCCGCCAAAGAGGGCACTCGCCGTGTGACCGGCATCCCCTACAAGAAAGTTGGCTATGTTGAGACGTTGGAGGCGGCCAAGGCCCATCCCCACTACAACGCGCCCCTCGGCGGGCCGAATAGAGGCCGCGGGGTGGCCACCGCCGTGTGCAACAACATCACCGGCCCGGCCTGCGCCGTCGTCAGCCTGCAACAAGACGGGAGTGTCGGCCTGGTCGAAGGGTCCGCCGACCTGGCGGGCAGCCGCACCGCCGCGGCCATGCACGTGGCCGAGGTGTTGGGTATCACCGCCGAGGAAGTACACCCTTCGGTGGGCGACACCGACTCGATCGGCTACACGGCCATCAGCGCCGGCAGCAGCGCCGTCTACAAGACCGGCTGGGCGTCCTTCGAAGCCGCCCGCGACCTGCAGCGGCAGTTGGCGGCCAGGGCGGCGCTCATCTGGGACGTGCCGGTGGAAGAAGTGGACATCGCCGACGGCGTATTTTCCCACCGGTCCGACCCAGAGTTGCGGCTCACGTTGAAGGAACTGGCCGCCCGGCAGAACACCACCGGAGGGCCGTTGTTGGGGCGGGCCGGTGGCGCCTGGGGAGGGGAGAGTCCAGGTTTCGCCGTGCATATCGTGGACGTGGAAGTAGACCCGGAAACGGGCAAGACCCACATCATCCGGTACACGGCCCTTCAGGACCCCGGAACGGCCGTTCATCCGCAGTACGTAGAAGGCCAGATCCAGGGCGGGGCCGTCCAAGGCATCGGCTGGGCGTTGAATGAAGAATACTTCACCGACGAGAAGGGCGGAATGCTGAACTCYAGTCTGCTGGACTACCGCATGCCCATCGCCAAGGACCTGCCCATGATCGACACCCAGATCGTGGAGGTCCCCAACCCCGACCACCCAACCGGGGTCAGGGGCGTGGGAGAGGTGTCCATAATCCCACCGGTCCCGGCCATCGCCAACGCTATCAACCAGGCGGTGGGCATCCGAATGTCCCAGACGCCCATGTCGCCGGGCGCGGTGCTTGAGGCGCTTTGGGAGAAGGGTTAGGGTTGGCTCTCGAGCCTGRCTGATGCGCGGTCCTTCGACGGGCTCAGGGTAACGGTTACGCAAATTATCCTGGTCAGAAGGATATGAGGTCATCCGGGAGGCGCTGTGACAATGGGTCGAAGTCAAATGCTAAGTTGTTCTGCTCCGTCCGAAGATCTAGTCCTGGAGGGAATAGGTTCCGTTCGATTATTGGAAATAYCTCGTCTTGTTCAGAAACAGTCGGCCAAGGTGAGGCTCCTAATCGCAACGCTCGGCGCTCTTCCAAAAATCGTATGATTTCAATGTCAGTAGGCATGGATCGCCTCCTAAGTGAAATTTGGAAATTCCATAATCCCGAATTTTCTAGCGCTCAGGGCTAGCAATGAGCGTAGTTAGGATATTTGATGACAATCTCCCCRTCCACTAGGCCAACTTACGTACCCATGTTTCGATTCCGGAAACACTGATGCCAGAAGGTAACAAAAGTAGGGTATCAGGAGATGGACTAGGGTCGGGTGTTCACTATTTGCAAACGGTGCCGGTCCGTTTGCCGGGCGCGGCGTGATGGAAATTCCCCGTTGGCCCAATCTACGGTTGATCTGATTGTCTTATTGAATCATTCCATTTGTTTGTGACCATCTGCCATCGGCCGAAAGTCCTGCAACGCCGGGATTTTAGTTCTCGCATAATCTCATTGCCTTCGGAGAAACATCGTAACGTAATCGACATCCACGTTAGGTGAATTTAGGCCCATTTTTGCCGAAGCCTCATTGAAACGRCTAATGTCATAAATGCTGGTATCGGTGAGATAGCCCTCAACGGAGTCCAGCGACTGGGAGAGCAATTTTAACTCAACGTCGTTAGCACTGTCCGCCACCGTCTGCAACCTAGATCTCCATTCGCTCATKGGCACCAGSTCGGCTACGAGCCCGACATCCTGCATGCGAGTGAAGACATCTTCGGCCCGCACGGGGTCCTGCTGGACCACGTTGTAGACCTGGCCGAGATGCGAACTGTCGTCGGAAAACCTAGCGATCGCGGCCGCAAGAAAATCCACTGGAGTCATCTCGAAAAACCAATCTGGAGCGATCGGGGCGCAACCTACTTGTAAACAWGATTTGATGATCAGTGTCTGAAAATCGTTGGGATTTAGCACKCCGGTGACGCTATGGTGTCCGATATTCCCGGGCCGAATCAAACATACCGGGAGACCCCGCGATACTGCAGACCAAACCATGCGCTCAGCGACCCACTTAGCCTGGTTGTACCCTCCGTCCATTCTTTCTGCAAAGCCATCGATCTCGTTGTTCTCTAGATAGGGCACGGAATCTCCTCCGGGAAAGATCCCGTTTGAGGAGAGATACASCAGGGACTTGGTTTTRCTGTAGCAGGCGAATTTAATCACCTCGGTGGTCCCGCCGACGGTATGAGGTTTAATTGTGTCATAAGAGTACACATAGTTGACTGATGCGGCGCAATGAAACACCAAATCAACTTYCTGTGCGAGCCGGCAGTACTCTTCTTCGTCCAAACCAAATTTGGATTTCGTTAAATCGCCGGCCACTGTGACAATCCGGTCTTTTCGATCTTGTGATGATAATCCGTAGAACTTCAATGTATCTAGGACCCGATCGCCTGCGGAATCTGCCTGGGCGTTCTCTCTGGCCAAGCAATAAATCTTCGTATCTGAGCGTGTGAAACGGAACAGCTCATCCAACAAAAATGCCCCCAGGAATCCGGTAGCACCGGTCACGAATATATTTGAAGCTTCGGAAAGACGGACCCATTCGCCCTTATGTGGAGGGACGATGTCCGCACCGAKCTCAGCGTCGTCGGACAATGACATATTATTGTTCATAATCGCGTCTCCATTAGCCAAAAAGCTTACCAACTTGTCGATGGTACGGTATTCGTATACCTCGCTTCCTTGAAGCTTGACATCAAATGCCTGCTCGATTCCTAAAGTCAGGCCAAGACCGGAGAGAGAATTGCCTCCAAGGTCAAAAAAATCCCAATCACTCTCTAATGCACTCGCGTCCATGCCTAACGCCTCACCCCATAGTTCTCGCATCAATGCTCTGCCTTCCGAACTCGACGCYTGCTCGATTGGCATCACGGTGTCATGGCGGCGCGCCTTCACATTCTTGGGGCTTGGCAAGGCTTTGCTGTCTAACTTACCCGTCTGCTGGTTTATCGGAAGCGCTTCCAGTTCTACGTAACGGCTCGGAACCATGTAATGGGGGAGGAATCGCTCTAATAGGTTCCGCAGGTCCCTACTGGTAGCACTGTTGGAGTCAACCAACCATGATGAATCGGGCTTGCGAACTACGTAAGATACTAGCCATCTATCGGACTCATCTTGACCTTCAACCGTGACGGCAGCGTCCAGAACTTCGCAGTGTTTCTTTAGGGTTTCCTCGATCCCGCCTAAATAAACGCTATACCCTCTGATCTTGACCATGGAATCATTGCGGCCAATAACCGTGACAAWCCCCTGTGGATCGATTTCTGCCACATCACCTGTGGCGTAATATCGCTCACCGTTCACTCGGGAAAATCTTTGCTGGTCCAGATCAGTTCTTTCCAGATAGCCACGAGCCAGTCCCTYCCCTCCGATGTACAACTTTCCGGTCCCAAAATCGTTGAGATCAGATCCGTTCTCCGCGAGCACCTTAACCTCAACTCCATCCATCGGGAGTCCGACAGGACAGAAATCAGCTTGATTCAGTGGATCAGATGCCAACTCGAGGGTACATACGTCGTGGGCCTCGCTGATGCTGTATGTATTGAATAAACGTGCAGTGGTGGGCAAAATCGATAATGCCTGCTCCTTCAAAATGCYGGACACCACTTCTCCATTTAGCCAAACTACCCGCAATGTCTCGAGTTTCGCGGGCAGGCTCTTCGAATCGTTCAAGACAGCTCGCAGGAGGGACGGAGTAAACAAGATCTCGGTTATTCGATTGTCAGAGATAAATTTCGTTAGAGTCCTTGGCAGGAACACAACGTCATCCGGGATAATGTAAACCGTACCGCCTTTCAACAACGGGCGTAGAAACTCCCACGTAAAGAAAATGTTGCAGGCGACCCGGTCGCCGGTCCTGTAAGAACTGAATTTGTACCTACCGAAATAGGACGATATCAASGCCCCGTGGGTTTGCATCACTCCCTTTGGATTGCCGGTTGTGCCGGAAGTGTATGGAACAAAAGCGAGGTCGTGAATGGAGTTAATGGCGGGCTGGTGTTCGGAGGCGTCTCGCCAGGTGTCGTCGGTATCGATCAACAATACTTGGATATTGAGGGAGGAACCAAGACGCGACAAGTGGCGTTGTTTGGTAATCACCAGCTTTGGCTTAGCTTCCTCCAAGATGCTTTTCAGCAGGTTATCCGGTGATTCCATTGCCAGCGGCATGAACGCTCCGCCCGCCTTGAGTGCGCCGATGCAGGACGTTACATAATCCGGACAGGTTTCCATGAAGATGCCTACGCGGTCGTTGGGCAAGACTCCATGCTGGCGAAGGTAAGCGCCCAATGCATCTGATTCCCGATCCAGGTCGAAATAGGTCTTTTCACCCTCTAGACCCACTACCGCCAGTTCGGCTGGAGTTCTGTGTGCCTGTTCTTTGAAGAGACGTTGCAAACAGGTTTTTTCTAAGGCCATACATTTACCGTTCCAAATCAGGAATTACTGAAGCGCCTAGTTCATTGATTGTCTGCCCTCGGTCCAAACCCCGCCGCGGAYTCTGAGCGCTCGTTTGAATCGGYGGGCGTGTGCGCATCAGTATACAAAGGGCCTTTAGACCAGTAAACTTTCGGCCAAACGTCGTCACATCTAAGACTACYTACCCTGGTAGAGGACTATGAAGATCGATTCCCTGGACTTTTACCGAGAGCACACCCGCCGCTACTCTGAACTGTCCCACGAATTYACTCACTCCGTATATCCCTACAGCTCCCATCCGCAGTTGCGGGGAGACATGGACCTTTTGCATCGAATCGTTTCGCTGTCTGCAGGCGGGAGAAGCCTCGATGCCGGTTGCGGAGCAGGTGCTAGGGACGTCCACTTACTTCACACGTGGGGCCGGGAATCTTTCGGCGTCGATGCGGTTGMGGAGAACATCAGCTTGGGTAAGGAGCTCCACCCCGAGATTGCGGCGCGGCTTCAAGTCGCGGACTTGGCAAGGCCTTTACCTTTCGGGGATAGCTACTTCGATTTGGTAACCTGCAACGCGGTCATCCAGCACCTGCCGGCCGAGATAACGGAACGRAAAACATTACCCGAATTGACGAGGGTCCTAGCCCCAAACGGTGTTCTTCAATTGATGTTCAAGGTGGGATCAGGCGTAGCCACAGTGGAGGACAATGCCTATGGTGCAGAGAGCGTGACAAGAACGTTTCAGCTTTATAGCGAGTACCGCTTGTTAGAGGTCCTGGATGAGCTCGGATGCACTYTGATTGAGGCCGGTGATAACAACGAGTTAGGCGGATTGATGTATTTCGATGACCCAAAGCCTATGCGATATTGTGTGTTTTGGGTCAGGAAGTATCAGTCCYAGGCATACCCCAAGACGGCCGCTTTGCCGCCCGCTCCGTGGTCAACCCTTCGGCGATTTTTTCTACCGCATCAAAGGTAACGAGCGCCTGCCCGGCTATCCCGCAACTGATTCCGGCGAGAGCAGTGGCAAACCTAGCGCAGTGTTCCAGTGGCCAACCGGCCTGAAACCCGTATATCATCCCCGCGGAGAATGAAGCCCCGGCTCCGTAACCATCAATTACCCTCACGTCTGGCGGCCGGATCTGAAACCTCTGACTACCCTGGACCACCGCGCACCCTCGGGCGCCCATAGTAACCAACGCTGTGCCGATACCTACATCGAGCAAATCTTGGCCGATGGTAAATGGGTCTCCTGACGCATCAGGCTCATCAATGGAAACCTGGCACACGGTCGTAAATCGGAGCAGGTCTGCGAGGTTTGGAGCGTCGGAATACCTAGATTCTAGATTTAGAAACACCGGTACCTCATAGGCCTGAGCCCGCTCCATCGTCTCCAGAATCTTAGCTCCATCGTACCAATCCACGTACAGCATCCGAGCATCCGACAATTGAGAATCGCCGGGCGCCGGTATCGATTCCACAGCCTCGGAATCGCGTTGCTGAAAGTAAGTCCTTGAACCAGTGCTATCCACTACTCCCACTTCGATTGGAGTAGARATCCCTTGGACGACACTTAGACTCGCTTCCAGGCCAGAGGTCTTCAGTTGCTTTGATACCCTGCTTCCGTAATAGTCATCGCCAAGTGGGTTCGACAGAAGAGTAACGGGAACATCCCATCTTGCGAGGGTAATGGCTATTATCGCTGCGTCATCACCGAGGGTATCGACAATTTGGTTGAYGGGTGCGCCGCCGTTCTGAGCGGGGAAATCTTCGATTAAAACCAGCATGCAGTGGGTYAGGAACCCGCAGCAGATCACGTTTCCTTCAGATGGGAGAACCAGCGATTGACCGTTGTATGGGGTAAAGCTATCTCTAGGCATAGTTGCTCAGCTTCTTAAACACCGAACATCATCGCACATAATCTTCTATTCGATATTTTGGTTCCAACTTCGTTGCTTAATCGTTGGCTGTGTTCACGTTACGGACGAGCTCGGCAATTATATCCGAGACTTCCGTCGATAGTTCTACCATCTCGTCTTGACCTATATGGAACGCACGGAGGCCCTGGGCGGTTACCGATTCGACTCCGCTCAAATTCTCAAGGGCCGACATATAGCTGTCTNNGKAGGCKTTCACGGAAGGACCCTTTGAGGCACTTTTGATGTCGATGCCTAACGTTACATCTCTCAGTCCTAACCACCCGACTTCTCCTGGTGGGAATAGCCATGCAATAGARAGTAAATCGGCCGTGTCTGGAATTGGTATCCGTATAGAAGTACCAACGCTCCCCCAGGGGGTCTTCAACCCCAGACCATGACATAGTTCCAACAGCTGCTTTAAAGATTCTCGATATCTTTCGTCGATTACCTGTTCCAGGAACCTGGATTCGTCAATCGTACCGGACCTGCTCCTCCCGCTCTGCTGATACGGCTTCACGATGGTTCTTGACTCGAAAGCACTCAGGTGAGGACCGGAGAACGGTACAAGTTCTACACAGAAGAAATCAGACGTCGACCTTAGCGCGTTCATGTATTCGATGGTTCTGGTCACTGTTTCTTTGAAACTGGAGGCAACCAGCACGTAATTGAACGCACCCTGTTCCAATTGTCTGGTTAGATGGTCCTTGAAATGGCTCATTTCTTCTTCGGAGAATTCGGGCCATGTGGACTTGACCGCTTCTYCCAGAGAKGTCTTCCCYTTSACCCGTGGRTCRTTGCAATTAGAGTGGCCGAAGTAACGTACCGCTACGGTACTTTCGAAKACCTCATAGGTCATGTGCCAYAGGTCMGATCCATAGTGGAGGAGTTGTGCCAGTGAATGCCGAAAATCTGAATTTTGGGGACCGGTTTTGAACTCAACGACAAGCAGGTCCCCATTTGCAGTCACACATATCAGGTCGACCGCGCCCGATGGCAGAGTGGTCTCTCTGCCAACGACCATTACCGGACCATTCAAACCGAATTCCTCAATCGGTAATAGGTCAGGGTTATCTTTGACTAGAGAGCGCAGTTCCTCTTCGTTGGTTGCTTCGGTCTCTTCCAGGATGTGCTGAGATTTGTCACCGGTTTGGACAATCATCTTTCTGGCCACAGGTCACTCCTTGCTCGCCCTCAGGTGGCAACTTTCTCGAATGCCAGGTAACGGTCTATGAAGCGGTCTATCCAGGGATCATCAGTACACCGTTTGATCGCACTAACTACCGACTCGATCGTCCAGGACGCGAAAGTATCGGTGTTTGTGAGGCACCTCTTGTAGTCGGCGACAGCGGACGAGCAGTAAGTGTTCTTCTCAGGATAAAGGAATACGAAAAACCCTTCTTCAAACCCATCGGCTATCCGGTGTATTCCGGCAAGGAGGTGGTCGCGCCATACCTGTTGAAGAGGTTGAACCTTGAGGTCTTCCCGGTTGGACTCTTTGAAACAGCCCATCTGATCGGCTATCTGGTCGTACCTATCCTTGTGAGGTGACGCAGCACCTATCAGGTTCTCATGATATTTGACCTCGATCCCGATGAAACCTTTCTTATTGCCAGCAGATGAGAAAGAGACGTAGACATCAAACGCCGATCTATCTCCGGTCAGACGGGGGTCTCCTCTCCCGGGTGACCACTCGAAATCTATGTCGGTGACCGAACCCACAAGGCCGTTGGTAAGGTTCTTCACGACATCCGTAGCAACGGTAGGTCTCTTTGCAATTCGGCGAACAGATTGAAACAAAGTGGTTGGCTAGAGAGCAAGTCGTTGAATATCCGTGGTTTGCCGTACAACTTGCCTTTGCTCATTACGGGATCCATCACCTCATCACCTACTACACATTTGATGGTGTCGCTGAGGTAATTGGCGCGCGTCTCTTGCGCCCAGGGCATGACCAACCTGGACCCTAAAAGTCTTGAGCCGCTCCTGGTCTTGAGCTCACCGATCTCATAGCCTTGTTCGGCCCGCCACATAGATTGCAGGATGCGTGCGGAGCGTTGGAAATCGCTCTTATCGACAGCCTCTAGAGCGGAGTATCTCTCGGCCAGGTCCCTTAATGTCATCGGTCACACCAGGCTGATCAGCTTATAGAATTAACTGATGATACTTGAATGAGGACGATGAAACCGCAAGCGTCC
>NVWX01000025.1 GCA_002746355.1 Dehalococcoidia bacterium
GGCTCACCCCAAGCCGTGGTTCGCAACGGCGCTGTGGTGGACCGGTGCTTCAAGGCTGGCGCTCTGGCGGTGGGCGCATCCGTGGAGATTACCAACATCCCTGGCTATCTGCCGATGAGGCACCACGCCAAGCTGCAGGATATCTTCAACAGCAATTCGGTGTCTCTTCTGGGAGAATCCTCCACCCTGGTAATGCCGCCCCGCCGCAACCGGGGAGGCTCCACCGATATGGGTGACCTTAGCCACTTGATACCCGTCTGCCATCCCTATGCCAGCGGCGCAGTGGGGTCAGGGCACAGCAAAGAATATATTATTGACGACTACGAAACCGCAGTGATCAACCCGGCCAAGATTATGGCCATGGTTGTGATCGACCTGTTGGCCGACGGAGACGGGAAGGGGAAGGAGGTATCCGCCAGCCATCGCCCAGCAATGAACAAGCAGGCATACTTGAGGTTCCAGAGGGAGCAGGCCCAAGTAATCAGTTTCGACGGCAATGTCTGATTGCCGTTTTTCGGACTAATCCGGTCCCAATCTACGGTCTGAGACTCCGTCCTAAACYCCCAKMAARWRCAWGGMCGYSCCMGCMAKSAGMGGRATRGWYARGTTRTCGTCGRGMKRAMSMGRSRYMAGTTCYACCAYWCCGGCSAYTMMRGCSCCWACCMRMARCSCCCAATGGTNRKYSAWSCSSTCYGSYKSSWKTMASWMCGCCNACNSKMGCCRRSCCCAACCNCRAYGAAWGCCRCCGTGCCRCCGGGAGACTTGCCCAGTATCCTGGGACCGGGCATGCGCCTGCCCACTATCGCCGCCGCCGGGTCACCCAGAGACAGGAAGAACATGACCGGTATGCCCACCTCTTTCCCGTACAGCACAAAAACGATCAGGGCGGCGATGAGCATATAGGTGGCACCGGTGATATGGGCCTCTTCATCCTCTTTCAAAAGCGGCGCCAACCAGCGCATGAACAGCGAATTCAGCCAACCAACCCGGAACCGCACCAGGTCTAAGACCAAGCCCTGAGCGGCAAGCACCGCCAGCGCCCAGATCAGGGCCGTTTCAGGAATGAAGATGGCGGCCAACGGGATTGAAGACCCGGCGACTACGTGGAACAGCCGACGCCAGATGGGCGGAGGAGCGCCCGGCGTTACCCTTCTATCGCCGCCGTAGACCAGCATGCCAAGATACCGGCGCATGGGAAATGGCCCCCTGAAGATATGGCCTAGATTCTAACCTGGCGGCAATAAAAAGGACGAGCGCGCCGGCGCCCGGTCGTAGAAGGATTYATGTCAGCCAAACGCCCAATCAGACCGGCGAACGGCGGCTAGAAGCGGACGGTTATGCTGTCTCCGGCCCGCCAACGCAGGTTCTTGATCTCGGTGCCTTCGGGAATAWCAAAGACCATCCAGCCGTCTAAAGAGGTACCCCTGGGCAGGTTGAACGAACCCTCCAAGAAGAGGATGTTGTTCTCCTTTTTTCCCCGGACCGAGTCGGACGGCTCAACCAATATCTGGGCCTCTTGGACGGAGCCGTCTTCGCCATCGCTGCATTGGTAGTTGAACGTCCCTGGTTGGTCAAACCGGTGGGAGATCGACGCTCCCGGCGCGATCTGGAGCAGACCGTCGCCCAGATCGGGCACGGCGCCGGCGCCGAACTGGATCGCAGTGTTGGTCTCCCCGTC
The DNA here is from genome assembly GCA_002746355.1 of Dehalococcoidia bacterium. Taxonomy (GTDB): domain Bacteria; phylum Chloroflexota; class Dehalococcoidia; order Lucifugimonadales; family UBA3495; genus UBA9611. The sequence continues at coordinate 1,679 of NVWX01000025.1, forward strand.
GTTGGCCCACCGGACGTTGGTCCCGGCGTTCACAACCAACCGGGCGTGGTCAATACACTCCCCRTCCGCCACAGTCACGGTCCCTTCTCCCTGGCCACGCTGGTCCAGAAMTACCGTGCKGTTMACGCTGATGGGCCGGTAGTCATTCTGAAAGAAGCCCTSGATCACCACCGACTGCTCGTCGGCCACAAGCACAGTGTTCACGGCAACATGGTTCTCCACCTTGAAGCGCATCAGCAACAGTTCCTGGCCTGCCTTTGAGGGCTTGATCCGCCATTTGCGAATCACATCTTCCGGATCGATGGTCGAGTAGAGAAGCTCGTCTGTACGCTCCATCTCCAAGACGTTCAACAGTAGTATCCGGCCCTCATGGTATTGACCCAATGAAGAAGACGCGGAGCTGCACGCCGCCATCACGAATGGCATCAAGATAAGGACGAGAAAGAAAATCGAGCGCTTAGAAATCAAGCCGGTACTCCGAGCATCAGATAATATCGTTCAAGAGGACTTTAATTAAAGGACCGCCATTGCTGAGGGCAATAGAATCATGAGCCGGCAGTGGTCAGACTGGGCAATTGGCGCAGCCGCTGCACCAGGTCAACCAAAACTCCCAACAGGTATTCCACTTCTTCTTCAGTGTTGTCGCGGCCCAGCGTAAGCCGAAGACTGCCACGCGCGATCTCGGCCGACTGTCCTAGGGCCAACAACACGTGGGATGGCTCAAGCGACCCTGAACTGCAGGCGCTACCGCTGGATGCAGCGATCCCAGCCATGTCCAGACCYAGCAGGATGGGTTCCCCTTCCACTCCCGTGAACGAGAAATTGGCGTTGTTGGGCAGTCTCTGGGTTGCGAGGCCGTTCAGCCGGCTGCCGGGTATGCGCTGCAAAACCGATTCGATGATCTGGTCCCGAAGCGCGGCGCAGTGTTGGCTGGTCTCTTCTCTCGTGGCGTCGGCCGCTTCGAGGGCGAGGGACAAGCCGATGATGCCTGGTATGTTTTCAGTGCCTGACCGGCGTTCCCGCTCCTGGCCTCCGCCGTGGATCAGCGGAAGGTATGGAGAGCCCCGTTTTATGTAGAGTACGCCCGTGCCCTTGGGGCCGTGGAACTTGTGGCCAGACAGGCTCAAGAGGTCCACTCCCAACTCGACTACGTCCAACGAAAGGTACCCGGCGGCCTGCACAGCATCAGTGTGGAAAACGATGGTCCGGGACAGCTCTTCGGCCCGCTTCTTGACGGACTTCGCTATCTCGGAGATGGGATTGATGGTCCCGATYTCGTTGTTGCCATACATGATGGTGACCAGGGTCGTGCGCTCGTTTATGGCGTTATAGACCGCCTCCGGTTGCACCATGCCATCGGCGTCCACCGACAGGTAGGTGACTTCAAAACCCTGGGACTCCAGATATTGGCAGGAGTGCARCACCGCGTGGTGCTCAACGCTGGAAGTAACTATGTGGTTCCCCGTTTCGTGGAGGGCTGTCGCCACACCGTGGATGGCGGCGTTGTCCGACTCTGTCCCACCCGCCGTGAATACGATCYCTCGGGGCCGGCAATTCAGCACGCCCGCCACCCGTTCCCGGGCCTCGTCCAAGGCATARCGGGCCTCCTGGCCAACCGAGTGGAGACTGGAGGGGTTGCCGAAGTGCTGAGTGAAGTAGGGGACCATTGCCTCGAGTACCTTGGGGTCTAGGGGCGTCGTGCCRGCATGGTCCAGGTAAACTGTGCCTTCAACCGTCATTYTTATCCGTATSTACATCGGCCTTCGTGGCCGGATTTCGTTCGTGAASYCATTTTAGCATAGCTWGGTTGGSTCARCTTKRRACCGGCCCCCTTTGCCCCACGGCTCTACTTGGGAAAACTGCTCCTCGCCATCGAAAAAAGGAACATTCCCACGAYCCCAAGCCACATGCCGTCCACCGGTTCCCAGCGCACCGCGACGATAACGCCTCCCAGCACCATCGCCCCGCCGACGGCCTGGCCCATTCCCGCCGCTATCCGAGTCGCCCGGCGGTGGTCCCCGGTTAAACCCCAGATCCCGGCCCGAAGCAGGCGGCCGCCGTCCAGGGGATAGCCGGGCACCAGATTGAACACGCCCAGACTCAGATTGGTCCAAGCCAGAAGCAGCAAGACCAKSWMCGSASCGRWMWCSSMRCGSMMCMMYMSAYRCYRGMYCYSGCSRAAYMYYCYSRYCRRMWGYMKRMTGMTCAWKRSTMYYRCSARKRCYMMSAMRRAYYMSSYGWKCGGYSKTTGCGGCTCATGTTCCAGGCGTGAGACGCCGCCGAATATGAAGAGGGTGATCCCGCGGACCGGTATCCCTTTGCTCAAGGCCATGACGCTATGGCTGAGTTCGTGGGCCAAGACCGAGAGGAAAAACAGGACCACCGCAATCACGGCTACCGACCAAGTTTGGGCCGCCGTCCAGTGCGGCCGGACGTCGTCAAACTGCCCGGCAAGCAGGTAGGTCAGCAGCAGGAATACAAGAATCCAACTAACGTGAACCTCGATGGGGATGCCAAAAACCCGGCCTAAACGTAGCGATGCTGTCATTGACTCACTAGTTCTGAGAGCCTGAGAGTGTCCCAGGGATACGATTTCTTAAATCCGATGTGGTTTCAGCATCTCACATCGGCCGGTTAGGCCGCTACACCAGCGATGACTCAGCCACGGGGCCGGTCCTAGACCAAGAAAGATTTTCTATCTGCTCCCGCAGGCGTAGGCCACCAGCTTGTAGACCAGTTTGGCGGCGGTGTAAGAACAGGCGGGCGGTCCATCTGCCGGGGCCAGCTCGCAGACATCGAAGCCCACGATGCGGCGGGACTCGGCCACCTTGGCCAGGACCGACATCAATCCATGCCAGGCCATCCCCCCCGGCTCAGGGGTGCCCACTGCGGACATCAAAGCAGGATCGAGCACGTCCAAGTCCACGCTAACGTATACGGTGTCGGTCAAGCTRTCTATAACGTCATCTAAGTTGCCTGRGCTGGGATCGGGGTCCCAATACCAGACCGGGACGCCGTTATCCCGGATGAAGTCGTGTTCTTCCGGACAAAGGCTTCGGACACCGGCAAGCGCGATGGGGCAGATCTCATAGGCCCGCCGGGCCGCGGAGGCGTGACCGAAGGGGGTACCCATGTACTCATCCCGGAGGTCGGCGTGGGCGTCCAGATACAACACTGAAAGAGAGGGGTAGGCTTCAACATGGGCCTGGACCGATCCGATGGTGATCGAGTGTTCTCCGCCTAGCAACCCAACGGTCTTGCCCATCCCGATATAGGTCCCAACCACATCCTTTATCCGCCCGGTCATGGGGCCGGGGCCGGCCATGTGGGGTTCAACTGCGCCGGTGGTGTGGATCCCTATCCCGGAGACATCCAGTTCAAGCTGGAARTCGTAATCTTCAAGACCAGCGGACGCCGTGATYATAGCTTCGGGTCCGTCCCGGGAGCCRCTCCTTAAAGAGGTTGTGCTGTCGTAGGGGACGGGTATCAGGGCAACCCTGGCGGCTTCAAGGGAAGATTGTTCCGGAGGCAAGGCGAGGAAGTTATGGGGAACCAGGGGATACAAGGAGCCCGGCCCGATTTCAGGCACGGTTTTGGGCCTGTCCGCCGGCTTCGAGGGCGGCGCGCTGTTGCTGCGCCTCGGCCAGCCCCTGGCGCTCATCCAGCCATTCTAAGCCACGCTCCAGAAGCCAGGTTTTAACCTCGGTCAGGCCGAACGTTTTTTTAACGTCTTCCAATGCTTGTTCGTGATTGAAAGGCTGGCACGAGAAGATGTCGATGTTGATGTAATCCTTGCGGGGAAAGGTATGGATACTTATATGGCTCTCGGCGATTATCACGAACCCGGATACCCCGGAGTCCTCGCTTTTGGGAGCATCGTATCTGAGGACATTAGGCTCGGTGATTCGGGTCATATCCAAAGATTCGGGGTAGTCGTACAGGAAATCCCKRACYARGTCCWMGTCCCACATYTTGTCGATMKYCCCRCCGTAACCGTCGATAACCAGGTGCATCCAACCTCCGGGTAATTAAACAATGAATACGTTAAATAACGAATCCGCGCTCCTTGGCAAATTCAATTGTTTAGAATATCATCACTTGTGGCCTGGCACAATCAGGCCCGATTCGGCTCGCCCTGGCGGGCCCGACGACGTGAAATAGTTTGCAGCCCGATATGATTCAGGCCRAAGGCCTGACACACTACTACGGTCCCTATCCTGCGATTCAGGACGTTAATTTTGGCGTTCGCAGAGGRGAGATATTGGGGTTCCTAGGCCCCAACGGCGCGGGAAAAACCACCACCATGCGCATCCTCACCGGCTTCATGCCCCCGACCCGGGGCAAGGTGACCTTGGACGGCTACGACGTGGTGGAACAGTCYCTGGAAGCCCGCCGCCGGGTRGGCTATCTGCCGGAGACGGTACCGCTCTACACCGATATGTCGGTGAACGGCTACCTGAAATACATGGGCACCCTCAGAGGCATGCCACCCAAGAGGATCAAGTCGCGCTTGGACGACGTTATCGGTCTGTGCCGTCTGGGCGATTACCGGAAGACCCAGATAGGAAAGCTGTCCAAGGGATTTCGGCAGCGGGTAGGCATCGCTCAGGCGATCCTGCACGAGCCCCAGSTATTGGTGTTGGACGAACCGACCATCGGCATCGACCCCATCCAGGTGGTTGAGACCCGGCGGTTGATCAAGGACCTGGGCAGGGACCAGACCGTGGTCTTGAGTAGCCACATCCTCCCCGAGGTCAGCATGCTCTGCGACCGGGTATTGATCATCCATGAAGGCCGCATCGTCGCTGAAGACACTCCCAAAAACCTGGCGCAAGGCCTGCAAGGGGTTGACCGTCTTGAGGTGGAGATCGGCGGACCTGCCGCGGAGGTGCTCCCGGTGCTCAAGGCGATCCGGGGCGTGAACGACGTGAGCCACCTCAACAACGACGGCCGCCACACCTATACCATCCWGGCCCAAGCCGGGCAGGACCTGCGGGACGAGATCTCGAAAGTGGTTATCAGCAACGGCTGGAGTCTGCGGGGAMTGCAGATGGTCGGGATGAGCTTGGARGAGATCTTCCTGCGCCTCACTACCCATGAGGAGTTGTAGGGATGCGGACGGCCCAGGCTGTGGCCTGGAAAGAGATTCAGATCTACTTCAGCAGTCCTACCGCCTATATCGTCGGCCTGATCTTCCTAGCATTAACGGGATTCTTCTTCACGCAGGACCTGGGCGACCCCTTCCCCGAAGCCACACTGGTCCCCTTCTTCGACGGCGCCATCGTGATGTTCATCCTGCTGGCCCCGGCCCTTACCATGCGGCTGTTGGCCGAGGAGAGCAAGCTGGGCACCATTGAGTTGTTGCTCACCTCGCCGGTCCGCGATTGGGAGGTCATCATCGGCAAGTACGTGGCCAGCTTGGTGTTTTTCCTGGTTTTGGTTGGCTTGTCGTTCTTCTATGCCATTTTGCTCTTCGTCTATGCCGACCCAGACCCTGGACCGATCTACGCCGGGTACCTCGGGTTCATCCTGTACGGCGCTGCGGCATTGGCGGTGGGACTGCTCACCTCSACCATGACCAATAACCAGATAGTGTCCGCGGTTGTCGCCATGGGAATCCTGCTGGCCCTGTTCTTCGCCGACCGGGCTTTCGGTTCCGTCAGCGGCCTCGCCGGCGAGATCATCGGTGAGATGGGCATTCGCGGCCACTTCGATGACTTCTCCCGAGGGGTGATCGACACCACGAACATCGTCTACTTCCTCAGCGTCATAGCGTTCTTCCTATTCCTGTCCATACGCACCTTGGAATCCCGCAGGTGGCGTTAGCATGACCAGTTCATCAAACCAGGACGCGGGCCAGGACGCRGGTAAACAGGACGCCGGAGRAGAAGCAAGCCAAAGCGCGGGGAACCAACGGCCAAGGGACTGGCGCCGGCGCCGGCGGTCGGACCGCCCGGCCCCCTCGGCGGAGGGCCAGACAGCCTCGACACAGGTCAGGTCCGGAGACGGGGATGAAGTCCTCTCCCAGCCGCTGATCAACTTTTTCGACCCGGCCTTCGACCAGGTAGTCATCTACAGCGGCCCACTGATCTTTGCCGGAATCATCGCCCTAGTCACCGGCATCGTCGTGGCGGCGTTCATCAGCTCCATGCGCCTCTATGGATTCATTGACATGGGGATCGGACTGGCGCTGCTTGGTGGGGTCGGCGCGGTGCTGTTCAGCAACGTACTGACCGCCTTTGTCAGCCGCACCGGCAGATATGGGGCAAATACCCTGCTATTGATCGGGGCYTTTACCGGGATCGTGGTGGTGGCCAACGTCGTGTCGTTTGAGAACCACAGCCGGATGGATGTCACCGCCACCAACCAATTCAGTTTGGGTAACCGCACCAAAGACGTGCTCAGCAACCTGAGCGAAGACGTCCGGGCCACCGCCTTCTACAAGGACGCTGAAGACACCGATTCGCCCGATCTGGCYCAAAGGCGCAACAGGGTGCTGAATACCCTTGAGGAATTCGATTCCCGGACCAGCAAGTTCACCTACCGCGTCGTTGACCCCGATCTGAAACCGGAGATCGTGAGCAAGTATTTCGGCGCTCGYCCCACCGGATTCGTAACCGARATCGTGGTGGTGGAGGGCATGGACAGCGAGCGTTTCGACGTTTTGCGGCCCACCGACGCCAGCTACACACGACTGGAGCAGGACCTGGTCACCAGCACCCTGGTCGCCACTGGCAGCGAGAAGAAGCTGATCTATTTCCTCGCCGGACATGGTGAGCGCGATGTCAACTCGGGCACCTCCGACGGCTACGCGGCCGTGCGCTCCGGTTTGGAGAGCGACAACTATCGGGTGCAAACCCTGAACTGGGGAWCAACCGACATCGACCTGGAAGTGCCACTGGACGCCGCCTTGCTGGTGATCGCCGACCCCACTTCAAGCCTGCCCGAAGCCCACGAACTGGCCCTAGACCGGTATCTGGAGGGCGTCCAGTCAGACGGCACGCYCAGAAGAGAGYACGGCCGGATGATCTTCCTGGCCGAACCCGATTCGCCGATCTCTTTCAGARATTTTTTCGCCGATTGGGGCCTGCWGATATMCACCGGGTACATTCGGGATGTGGGTAGCTCTGTGCCGGGATTACCCCAGACCCTGAGTCTGCAAAATTTCAACCCTGAGGCCCCATTAGACATCACCTTGCCCAAAGGAGAGCGGCTGCAGAGCGTGTTCATGCCAGGCGCTACGGCCATCGGGTTGCTGCAAGACTCCTTGCGGACCGGGATGCCTCTGGCAGCCACCACCGCCAACAGCTATCTGATAAACGACCCAGACCGGACCGAACCGATAACCAGCGGCGCCGATGCAGACCAGCCGGGCCCTTTCRTTCCCGTTGTCCKGGTACRGTCTATCGGCCAAGTGGGTTCCGAAACGCCGACCTCCCAGCGGGAGCCATCGGAGATCTCGGACATCATCGTCTTCGGCGATTCCGACTTCCTATCGAACAACTCCTATAATCAGGGTGGCGGGTCCGACCTGTTCTTGAATTCGGCCAACTTCTTGGTCGGCGACTTTTCTTTGGTTTCCATCCGCCCCAAGGTGTTCGCCTTCCGGGAATTCAATCTGGACGCGAATGAATATGACTTCGTAAGGTTCTCGTCATGGTTGTTCCTGCCRGGGATCATGGGGCTGATGGCCGCCTTCGTTTGGTGGGTGCGCCGGTAATCCTTTTTGAATCGAAACTCTATCTGAATCCGGAATCTTGAGCATCGGGCCTAAGCAGGCCCAGACTTTCCACAGGTCCTATCTATGAATCTACGACTCTCAATCCTACTGGTGGTGGTCCTGTTGATCTTCGGAGGTACCTTCTTGGTCCTCAGGTTCACCGATTCCAACGAGTTCAAAGAGGGCCGCCCCTGGCTTTACCGGATCGACGAAGGTGACATCGTCGCACTGGAATTGGTTTACCAAGGCGAGGTGATTGCTTTCTTCCGGAGCCCGGCGAGCCTAACCTGGTACATCGCAGGCGAACCTGGAGTGAGCCCTGACATTCCCGTGTTCCAGCAGCGGTGGGGAGGCACCCCGTTGCTGCTCAGCGGCCCCAGGGTGACCCGGCCTCTTGCGGATTCCATCGAAAACGCGGCCAGTTTCGGACTGGACCCGCCCGAGACCGCGGTTACGGTCTTCGACCGTTACGGGAACACGATTGAGTTTCATCTCGGCATACCCACGCCCGACAATRAGAACCAATACGCACGCCTRGTGGGCGATGACAACGTATTCACAGTGCCGATCGAATGGGCCCAGGTAGTGAACCGCCTGGCATTCGACCCTCCGGTGGGTCGCCTCTACCGGATTGATGCCAGGGATGTTCTGCTGGTCCAGTTCTTCCGGGGAGAGGAGTCCACCAGATACGTGATCGAAGACGGCACCGGAAGGTGGTTCTTGGACGGCGAGACCCCGCAACTCGTGGACCAGGAGGCGTGGGCCGAAGCMTTGCTGGACCTGCTCAGTCCCCGGCTGGACCAGATACTTGCCCCTAGTATCGACGACCCGGCCAAGTACGGCTTGGAACCACCGGATACTGTCGTCGTGATTCCCCGGTTGGGCGGCCTCTCGGCCATCGAATTTCACATCGGCGGGCTTACTCCGGACGGCAAATTCCGCTACGTCGATGTGATCACGGGAAGCTTGGTTAGCGAGGACACCAACCTCTACGGGGTGCTCGCGTCCCGCACGGACCCGATCATCGCCCTGGCCACCGACCCCGTGCTGGCGGAATAGCCAGGCAGCCGACCCAAAGGTGGGAGTCAAGACGATCACCCGAAGCGCTTTGGAGAAGATTTGAAGGCAGAGATCATGGGCATCGGCACCGAACTGCTGATGGGTGAGTTGACCGACACCAATTCCTCGTGGATCGCCAGCCGGTTGCCCTCACTGGGCATTGAGCTACAGTGGGTCTCCATCATCGGCGACGACCTCCCCAGGCTGACTGAGGCCATCAAGCGCGGGATGGAACGGTCCGACATCATATTCACCACCGGCGGGCTGGGGCCAACCCAGGACGACCTGACCAGGGAAGCCATCGCCGCGGCCTTCGGCGAGACGCCTACCGTGCGGCAAGAAGTGGTGGAAAACCTGGAGCGCTATTTCGCCGCCCGCGGCACGCCCATGCCCCAACACAACATCAAACAAGCCAACCTGATTCCCTCCGCCCGGTTCTTGCCCAACCCCAACGGCACCGCCCCCGGTTGGTGGGCGGAACGAGACGGCAAGATCGTCATCTGCCTGCCGGGCCCGCCGGGTGAGAACCGTACGATGTGGGAAGAGCAGGTGGAACCCCGATTAGCCGAATTGATCCAAGACGAGGTGACCATCACCCGCAACATCAAGACGATGGGAATGTCCGAAGGCGCGGTGGACGAGATAGTGTCTGAATTCTTTGGAGTGGAAAACCCCTACTTGGGCATCTACTCCAAAGCCGACGGAATCCATCTCCGAATCATCGCTAGGGCGAAAGACAGCCAGTCCGCCCAGAAGATGATCGTACCCGTGGAGCAGGCCATCCACGATCGGTTGGGGGAATACATCTGGGGTTACGACGATGAGACCCCGCAGCAGGCGGCCGGCAAGTCGCTTCTGGAGAAAGGTCTGAGCGTGGCTGTGATGGAGATGTGCACCGGGGGGGCGTTGACCAACAGCATCACCGACGGCCCCGACAGCTCGAGCTATTTCAAAGGCGGCAACGTTGCCTACGACGGCGCCGCCCTCAGAGCCTTTGGAGTGCCCGCTGACGTCATGGAGACCCACGGGGTGGTGAGCCAGCAAACAGCCGATGCCATGGCCGACACAGTGCGCCGCAACCTAAGCGCCGACCTGGGTGTAGCCGTCACCGGAGTACCCGGACCCGGTGAGTTCGAGGGAAAACCCTTGGGACTCGCCTACATATCCGTCACCAACGGCGAGATTACCCGAGAGATGGAGATGCGCCTGCCACCGCGGCGGGTGACCATCAAACGCCGCGTCCCCAACCAAGCCCTGATCGAACTCCGCCGGCTGGTGGAAGAGATCTGATCAGCCCGCGTTCTTTTCCCCAACTGGACCGTCATCTTGGCGTAGGCCAGAATCCAGGAACGGACTCGCGTTAGACCGCTCATCCTGGGTCTATCGGGGGATGCGCCTGAGTCATGTTCGATGCGAGGGGAAGCCGTGGTGAAAAARGGCCTTCCCGGTGGAACGGGAAGGCCCTTCATTTCAGTTAGATCGCAGCTTTGCCGGCTACCTGACTGAGGTGAGTTGCCGGTAAAGCATCGGCAGCCGCTCCGGCAGGGACCAGATGTCGGTTAAGACCTCGTAGCCCATGTCGCCGCACATGCTCTTCAGGTAATCGTGGCCCGCCTTGTCCACGGTGAGACAGAACGGGATGATGTCCTTGCGTTTGGCTTCCACCAGCGCCATGTGGGTGTCGTGGACCGCGTATTCCTTCTCAACTCCTTCACGGCTGTAGCCCCGGTCCTGGGGCCGGCCGTCGCTGATCAGGAACATGATCTTGGTCTTGGCGTCTTGGTTCTCCAGCTTAGTTGTGGCGTGCCGGATGGCGGCGCCCATGCGRGTGGCGTGCARMGGKGTGAYCTTATCGATCCGCCGCTTGAYCTTGTCGCYGAACTCCTCRTCGATGTCTTTGATRACGTAGAACTCCACGTTCTCCCGTCCGTAGCCGGAGAAGCCGTAGATCCCGTAGGTATCTCCGATGGACTCCAGGGCGTTGATCAGGAGGGTGGTGCCCTCTTTCTCCAGGTCGATGATCCGCTTGTAATTGCGGCGCACCAGGCCTTCCCGGCGGCGGCGCAGCCAGACCATGTATTCCACCGGGTCGTCGGGGGCGTCGCGGTCATCCACCGTCTGGCGGCCTTCGTCAATGGCCTCGGCCGTTGAGGCGCTCATGTCCAGAAGGAAGACCACGGCGACTTCCCGGCGATTCCGTTGCCGGTGCCAGTAGATCTTTTCATCCGGGGGAATGCCCATTTTCAGGTCGGCCCAAGCTTCCAGGGCCGCGTTCAGGTCGATGTCTTCACCATCGATCAGCCGGTAGGTCTTGCGCATGCTCTCCGGCATGATCAGCTCGAACTGTCGGCGGATGTGGTTCGACAACGCGGAATAGGTCTTAAGTGATTCCTGGTAGAAGGTGATATCGCCCTCTTCAACCATTTTCTCTTTCACGATGCACCAACGGGGTTTGTAGTCGTTGGCCCTAAAATCCCACTCGTCATACACGTAGGTCGCAGGCTCCCGGGCTTCGAGTTCGCCGCCGCTGTCGTCGTCGTGGAGCAGCGGTCCGTAGCCCTCACCGGGTTGGGAATTGGGCGGCGGAGCGCCGGCTTCTTTCATTATGTTCTGGGCGAACATGCTCATGTTGCTGTCCACTTCGCCCTGCTCGGCATCCAGCTCCAACTCCGGGCTCTCCTGAAGCAATTGCTCCAGCATCTCCTGGGTCATTGGCTGGGCCTCGCCCTGGTCGCCGCTGTCGGCCTGGAGCTTGGTCAAAAGTTGGACCATCTCAGGCTTGAAGTCGCCGCGGTAGTCGATCGGGTCGGGAGACTCGTAAGACTCCCCGTCGCCTCCGTCGGATGAGGCGTCCATCCCGGCTTGCAGTTGGTCGACCAAGGACTGGTAGTCCTCTTCGGAGAAGTCGCCCGGTTCCTCCAGGTCTTGCTCCTCGAACTGGTCTTCCTCTTCCTGTTCGTTGGGGACGCGGGAGATGATTTCGTAGGCCCTGAGAGTGGCCTCCGCCGTGTCTTCCACGTTGGCTTCAGCGGTGCGCAGTTGGTGTAGGATGCTGGAGAGCATCTCTGCGGCTTCTTTGTACTCGATGGCCACGGGCAGGTCTTGGAACTGGTCCAAGCTCATGTGGATCAGGAGTTCCACCATGCCCTGCTGCAGCGGCATATCCTCAATCCTGGACCGGTTGGCCAGAGTCTCGTTTTGGACGCGCGAGGATGCGGCCCGGATGCCTGGATATTCCACCTTGATGCGGTAGTCCAAACGGCAGTCTTCCAAGACCGTGAATATGTCGAATCCCAGTCTGCTGTTCTCAAATAGGTCTAAGAATCGCCCGATGTCTGTGAAGGTGCGCATGCTCCCCATGTCATTGGGGTCGTCGAACATCGGCGTCATCTCGACGTCGCCTTCAGCGCCGGAGGTCAGCAGCCGGGCGGCCATCTCGTAGTCTTCTTTGGCCAAGGCACGCTGTTCCTCTTTGCGTTGGACCGCCTTCTGTTCCATCTCATGCCGGCGGTCTTCAAACTGAGTTGCAGGTCTCTCGAATTCGTACCCGAAACTGCCGAACTCAAGGTGGGCCACCTGATGGGTCGAAACAACCTTGAACCAGGAGAAGTTGTCCTGCTTGTTGGGGTAGAGGTCCACCACCGGAGGCAGGAATATCTTGGTCCCGTCAGTTGACGCTGTGTCCTCGGCAACCCAGCCGATGTTCCGCGACACCAGCTCTTGGGTGTCGTAGATCTCCAGGCCGGTGCCCGCCAGCGCACGGCAGTACAGGCGCAGGATGCTCTTGACCCGGTCCAGCTCTAAGCTCGAAGACAGGGTCTCAAGCATGGACTCAGACGTGTTGGACTCTATCTTGAAGAACGCGATACCGCTTTCAACGTTCTCTTGGAGAAGGTGCGCCCCGTGTTGGAACCAGGTGTCCAGTTGGCTCACCGTGATGCGGTTCAGGACGGCATCCAGGCTCTTCAGGAAGGGTGGAACGGCGTCAGGTGTGATAACAACCAAGGCGTCGCATAGGTCCAAGATGTAGCCCTGAGAGCCCTGGGGCACCTTGCTCAGTGCTTGGGTGCCGTCGGAAAGGAACCTGGAGGTGTTCCTCAGTCCGACCTTGGCCAGGCGCTCGCCCAACTTCAAGAAACGTCCGGTCTGGCTCTCGTCCACCAGTTGCAGCGCTCTGGGCACCAACTCCAGGCAAGTCTTAACCTCGCGCCAACTGGTGTCGATCAGGGCCCGGGACATGGCCAAGAATGGCTCCCGCTCCCGGCCCATGGCCGGCAGAACGTCCCGTCCTAGGACCAAGCACTCTCCGGCAACGTCATAGGACTTGTAAGATAGAGCTTCGATCAACGAAGCGAAGACTTCCACGTCCCAGAAGGGCAGGTTCCGGACCAGGTCCGGGCTGACCTCGAAGAATTTGGCGGCCAGAGTGCTGGACTTCCACGTGCCCTTGTAGAGACTGCGTCCCAGGCCGGCCCACCGGGGGATGTACTGGGGACGTAGGTTGGGGACTATGGATACGCTTGATTTGAAGAAGGAAACCGCCAGGGTTGGCGAGTCCTGGGCCAGGTAGGTACCGCAACGGGCCCACTGCATGAACGAAGGGAAAGACAGGAACTTGCTGACCTCAGGGCTGACCCGGTAGTACTCGATGGCAGACTCCCAGGAACGCACCGTCTGGGTGCCGATGGTCAGGCCCTCTTTGGCCCACAGGCCGATCTCTTCTTCGCCAAATGATTCTTTTACTGTGTCGTTGGCCTCGTGATAGGCCTCGAGAACTGCCGGCGGCAGTTTGGCCAGTTCAGCTTCAATCTCGGGAATAGAACCACTAGTCAACTTGGCGTCCCTCGCTTTCCAGTCTGTCATCTAGGATATCGATGCAACTCTGGAGGATTCTTGCAGTCGCCCCAAAGACGACATGCTCTTGGTGAACATAGGAGTACGAAGTAACGGGATTTCCATCCTCCCAACGCGTTTCGGTCCGGCGGTTAGCTGGGTCGATCAACGCGGAGACGGGGAATTCCAGTACCTCGGCAATCTCAATGGCGCTGGGTGTAAATTCGTAGGGGTATTCGATGGTGCCCGCGAAAACGTTGATCAGGAAATTACTCCGTGTGGCGACCTCATCCATCTCTCCGATAACGGTGATGTCGTCCCGGTTGATTCCCATCTCTTCTTCCGTCTCACGGAGGGCTGTCTCCAAAGAGTCGCGGTCTTCCGGGTCTCGAGCGCCGCCGGGGAAGGAAATCTCCCCTTTGTGGTGCTCCACCTGCTCAGACCGCTTGTTTAAAAGGATACAGTATTCGCCATCCTTGGGGTAAAGGAGGACCATAACGGCTGAAGGCATCAGATCGTCGCCATCGATTCTTTCCACGACGCGCGTCGTCAGCGCGCGTTTCAAAAGCTCCGGCGGCGTCTCACCCATTTAGTCTCCTACTCGAAGCCGTTACTCGAAGATCGAAGACGTAACTTCTTCGAGACTTCGCTGCAGTTCCGCGTCGTCGGTCAACGTCCATACGATGGCCACCTGGCAAGCGCGGCGCGGCGTGATGCCTTCTGACATCAACCGACCGGCGTAGATCAACAGCCGGGTGCTGGCGCCCTCTTGAAGGCCGTGCTCCTCCAGGTTCCGGATCTTCTCACCCAGCTTGGCCAGCGCGTCGGCATGTTCCTTGGAGCAGCCGCTCTCCCGCTGAATGATTTCAGTCTCGACATCGGCTGGGGGGTAGTAGAACTCGATGGATATGAACCGCTGGCGGGTGCTGTGTTTCAGGTCTTTAAGCGCGCTCTGATATCCAGGGTTGTAGGATACGCAGAGGAGGAACCGGTCGTCGGCCTCGACGACGGTGCCGGTCTTCTCGATCGGCAGGATGCGCCGGTGGTCGGTGAGTGGGTGGATCAACACCGTGGTGTCTTTCCGAGCCTCCACAACCTCGTCTAGGTAAAGGATCGCCCCGTTCTTGACTGCCCTGGTCATGGGACCGTCGATCCAGCGGGTGCCGTTGGCATCCAGCAGGTACCGGCCTACCAGGTCGCTGGCGGTAAGGTCTTCATGACAGGCGATGGTAATCAGAGGCACGCGAATCTCGCCTTCTTTCAGCGGTTGTTCGTTTCTGCTCTTGTCTTTGACCGTGGCCATGGGCCGGCCCAATTGCCAGGCCATGAATTCCACAAACCTGGTTTTTCCGCAGCCAGTCGGGCCTTTCAACAAGACCGGGATGTGCTGCTGGTAAGCGGCGGTGAATAACTCAATCTCATCGCCGATTGGGCGGTAGTAAGGTTCGTCCCTGACCAGGAACTCCTCAATCGCATATTCCTTGAAAGTTGGCTCAGCCGTTTCAACCATTTTTTACCCGGTCCTCCTTTATATCTCGGCGGTCCCGCCGTATTTGTTATACCGCGACCCTGCGGTCCCACAACTCTTTGATGGCGCTTTCTAGTCCCGCCATATCGCCCGAGTTGTCAATGACATAGTCAGCTCTTTCCAGCCGTTCGGCGCGGTCCATCTGGGAGTAAATCCGTTTCCGGGCTTCTTCCTCGGATAGGCCGTTGCGTTGCTTGAGCCGCTCGATGACTATCTGTTCCGATGAATCGGTGACCCACACCTCTTCCACCAGGGAGTCCCATCCGGCCTCAAATAGCAGGGCCGCCTCCACCACCACAACATCCATTCCTTGGCTCCGCAGGACCTCGATCTTGTCCGCGACCATCCGCGCCATTCGTGGATGCATGATCCGGTTCAGTTTTTCCAATTGATCGGGGTCTGAGAACACTATGGCCCCCAATTTTCCCCGGTCGATCTCCCCGTCTTCTTGCAAGATAGCGTCGCCGAATGTGGCGACCACCTGTTCCCATGCTTCCGTGTTGGGGGTATAGGCTTCATGGCCCACCTGGTCCGCGCTGATAAGCGAGGCTCCCAAGGCTACCAAATGACGAGCAGCTTCACTCTTACCGGTGCCGATGCTACCCGTTAACCCTATTACCAACATCACTCTTTATACCCGCCCATTGGCGCTATCCGTACCGGGCAAACCGTATTGAGATACCCGTTTGGGATACCGTTGGGGCAAGCTCCCATTAGCGTGGGGCACATCGGGCCATTCTAACAACGCGGCTCCGGCTGGTCAACATAAATCGTAGGCGTTGCACATCGAAATACTCCGGCTTCGATCGTCCGGCCGATGGAGACCACGGCCCGCAGTTGATTATCTTTATGTAGACGTGTCCCGGACGCGCCGGCTTCGAGCGCCGGCTTTCATTTCCAACGATCAGTATTCTTCTATGTCCATCCTTCCCCAACGGGACTCATAGGTTGATTGCAGGCCGGCGAACAACGTTCCGTACTCTGGCGTGTCGATGGGGCTGGTGGTCATTATGACCGCGTCTTCCCGGTTGTCGGAGTAATAAGCCTTACGGATGCCCACCGACTTGAAGTTGTATTTCTGGTAGAGGCGATGGGCGATGAAGTTGGAGACGCGGGCCTCCAAGGTCATCACCTTGGAGCCGTAGTCGATGGCGGCTTTCAGGGAGCCTATAAGCAGTAATTCTCCCACGCCCCGTCCGCGCAGGGTCTCTTTCACGGCGATCTCGGTGATGTGGGCCTCTTCTCCCTGGTACCAAACGCTGACGTACCCGGCGATGTTGAAGACCGTATCCACGTCTACCGCCTCGTCGTTGGAAAAAAAGCCCAATCGTCCCAGCAACCGAGACCAGAGTTTGGTGGGACGTGGTTCCTCGTCTTGGGCCGGCCTGTCGGAATCGATCTCGGCCAAGATCTCTTCGGGCGAAACATCTTCGTCGAAACACGCCACCAGATAATTGGCGCGTTTGTTGTTTAATTCGCGCTTGAAAGAGGAACTAACCCAGAGGGGTGAAAAGGCTTCCTTTTCGATGGTGACGACTTGGTCGATATCATCTACGCGAAGCCTTCGAATACTTACGGGTAACGCTTCTTGCAATTGGACCGCGCTGCGGATCTGGCTGATTAGTAACTGAATCAGGTCCCCGCCTGACAGTGCTGATTTTAACATAATCGGTTGGCCGCGTAGTCGTGGCCCGGCCATTGATTGGCTTTAAACTTGGTAGAGACCAATGGTGAGGGGTATAGAGGAAGCGACATGAATCGGCAGCGTCTGGCAATAGCATTGATAGCGGTGTTACTGGGATTGGTGGCCGCCTGCGGCGTAGAGGAGCAACCCGTGCCCACTGCCACTGCCACGCCTAAAGCCGAGACCAAGTCCGTCCGGCACATCGGCCCTCAGAGCCAATCCTTGATGCTGCGTCTCAGTTCCCCAGAAACGAATCTGGTTACTGACCTGGACCGGACCTCGGTGACCGGCATAACTGCCCCGGACGCTACTCTCAGCGTGAACGGCCGCTTGGTCTTCCCAGACACAGAGGGGAGGTTCTCAGTCGACGTTGACCTCTCAGGTGTCATGGGGCCAATGGTGATCGAAGTGGTCGCAACGTCCATCGCCGGCGAAACCGAAACCCTGGTGCGCCCAGTCATCTTTCTGAATAAGCCTGACGTTTCCGGGTTCTTTGGTACGGTAACTTCGGCCCTTTCTTCAAAATTCAGCCTACAAACGGGCTCCGGCCCAGTCACTTTCTCCATAGGATCCGACACGGCCGTCGCGATCCATGGCTGGGACTCGCCGTCGGTCTCCGACATTGCCTTGGGCGCCCCGGTGGCCGTTATCGCCGATGGGCCGCACACCGAGTCGGTGCTCGCCATAGTGGGCCGGCCGGTGCGGACCAGGCATTTCACCGGGATAGTATCCCGCTTCGAACCAGGCGGCTCGATCGTTCCCGGAAGTGTCTCACTGCGGGATGACTCTGGGCTTCAGATTACTGCCGTCGCCACCGTCGGCCTAGAGAACCCCACGATCGGTGAAGTGGTGACCGCCGTTCTGGAGCAGGACCTGTCGTCAGGTAGCCTAACGGTTACCGCAATCGACCGGGCGCTCACCGGCGCCCAGCGTCTCTACGACGCTCTGGCATTGAACCAAGAGATCGACTCCGCCGACGCGTCAGCCAACATGACCGCCTTACGGTGGCGGCTGGCCGAGCACGGGGTGCGCAACCTATCGATGCTGGTCAACAGCCAGCAATCCGAGGGTTCGCATTATGCTATGACCAAAGCCAACGACGTTTACACCAGATACTTCTCCGAACACAATATCGGAGCTCCGTCCGCAGACGTGACCGGCCTGGTAAAGTCCATCGCCACATCCATGACAAACGAAAGGGGAACTACCGGAGGGACCGGCTCAATGAGGCTGATAACCGTTCAGCCCGAGTCAGGACAGGCGGTGATGGTCAGGCTTTCCGATACGACCCCTGTGGCGCTTTTCGGCGAGCGGATCAAGTCAGGACAACTGGACCTGGCCAGCCGGATCACCGTGCGGTACACCCTCTCGGGGAATGACGCCAACCGTGTCACGGTGATGGCCGGAAACACCCTGTCCGCCGAATCCTCGACCCAACTGGCCGCCGTCGCGGGCCGGGGAGAGGTCCAAGGTATCCTGATGGACGTGAAAGACACCGGAGAGTTCATCACCATCCTGGACCAAGCAACCGGGCAACCGGTATCGCTGCAGACCAGCGGACAGACCCCCAGAGCCCCGGTATACCTAAATGGAGCGCCCGTCGAGTTGGACCCGTCCCTGGAGGGGTTAAGCGTATTCGCCCGTTTCGACCCCGCCTCCCAGCGGTTGTTGGAACTTGAGTCCCTGGCACTCTCTCCAAATGAGGAAACAGTGGCCGGCGTAGTTCACAGCTTCATCCCCAAGACGGCCCAAGGCAATCTGACCATCAGGACTACGGAAGGCCGGTTCCGGTCGTTCACTCACAACGCCGGCACCGCGATTCGCCGCGACGGCCGGCTCGTTTCTATCCAAGATGTTCGAGTGGGGGACCTGGTAAGACCCAACACGAGGGTCAGGATAACGGGAGAGATCGAAGTCCTCAGTCTGAAGGCGCCGGAGCCTGGACTCGTGGCGGGCACCATCAGGGGAGTGACCGCCGGTTTTGGCGGCGAGGTACGGGTCACCGTTTCCAACATCTGGCTGGACTTCATCAGTTTGAGGGTCAACTCCGAGACCGCGATCACCCAGGAAGGCCGTATTCTGGGGGCACAAGACCTAGCTGTAGGACAGGAGATCGCCCTGGCGTCATTCGACCCAGTGACCCTGAAGACCGGTGTTCTGGCCTTGGCCCGTCCCAAAGATCTCGCCAGGGCCAGCAGATAGGCGGCTAACCGGCCGGATGCACCCTCCCGTACTGCCCGTCGAATCCGGGAACTATATCGACGTTCCCGGCTCTAACCTTGGTCACGGCGGTCGCCAACTCCTCTCCACCAACCCGTTCCAGGTCGTCATACCCGGCCTGAGTCAATACCCTGATTTCTCCGCCCAGTTCATCGCAGATGCGGTGGTAGGCCAGGCCCACAGACTTGGCCGCGCGGCCTTTGCGCATGGTGTAGGCCAATAGCTCGATCAGCGGCGCCAACTTGGCATAGGGGCGTCTGGCCCGTTGATCTGAAGGGCTTTCACCGTGGGACAATTCCTCTACCCGGTGGAGCACGCCCAAAGTCAAGGGCCGGCTGCATTCTGGGCATCTTGTCCCGGAAAATCTGGTCTCGCCGGGAGATTGGCTGATTCCACATTTGCGGTGTCCCGTCAGGTGGTATTTTCCTTCTTCGGGGAAGAACTCGATGGTCTGCTCCACCCGGTTTTCCTTGAGTCCGGCCGCCAGGCCACGGTAGTCCGCGTCTCCTTGAAATACCGTCAACTCGCGGCCTATGTTGGGCAGGGAGTGAGCGTCGGAAAAAGACACGATCGTCTTTCCGGCTAGGGCTGGCACCCCCCAATTCATCTCAGGGTCGCTGGACAAACCCGTCTCCACGGCTGGGATATGAACAGTCATGTCCCCGAAGCATTCATCCAAGGCATCGAAACCAGACTTTGATCCCAGCATCCCGTACCAGAGTGTCCAGATGTGGGCCGGGACCACCATGCAGGCTTCGTCGATGTCCAGCAGCCGGGCGGTCAGGTCTCTGGCCGAAGCTCCGACCGTGGGCCGGCCGTCGCCGTTCAGCTTGGAACCGAGCCCCTCCAGCATCTCGCGAATCCCGTTGACCGCCTCGAATCCGGGGGCGAAGACCAACAGATGCACGCGGCGTGAGCGCCCTCCCTGCTTGTAGACGCAGCTAAGTTCCGTCCCCAGAACAAACTTTACGCCATCGAATGAAAAAACCCCTCCCCGGCCGGCTGCAAGCCCTCGGTCAGTTCGGCCAGCCACGCAGGATGGGTGAAGTCGGCGCTGGACAGTAGGTCGATGCCTTTAACCTTGGCCCAGGCGGCTAGATTGGCCAGGGTCAGGTTTTTGCTGCAGGCGTAGGCGTAGCGGGAATGCAGGTGTAGGTCAGCCGTGAATGACATGGGCGCAGTCTAGCATGGGATAATTCTCAGAGGACACTCATAACTTGACCATTGGCAGGTGCGGTCATATCCTTGATTGGGCCAGTCGAACAAAAATGGCTGGCGATGACCAGATGATTAACTGAATAGAGGGACCCGTAATGACCACAAGCGCCAAATCGGCGACCGACCTTAAGCCCATGGGAGACCGGGTTGTCGTCCGGCCCAGCGAACAAGAAAGCCTCACCAAAGGTGGGATCTACCTGCCCGACACCGCCCAAGAACGCCCGCAAGAGGGTGAGGTAGTGGCGACGGGACCAGGCCGCGTGCTCAACAACGGCAAGCGGGTTGAGATGGAAGTTAAGCCTGGCGACAAGGTGATCTACTCCAAATTCGCCGGGACCGAAGTCAATGTTGAAGACGAAGAGCTCCTGGTCTTGGGGATGAACGACATCTTGGCCATATTAACGTAGCGCAATTGGATACCGATCAGAAGCTCGACCGGGGAGAGGATTCCCCGTCTGTATATTTAAGGAGAAAACGATGCCTGCCAAAGAGATCATTCGCGACGAGGCGGCCCAACAAGCACTSCTCAATGGGATCGATACCGTCGCCAATGCCGTTAAGCTGACCCTGGGTCCCAAGGGCCGAAACGTCATCCTTGAGAAGAAATGGGGCGCTCCTGTCATCACCAACGACGGCGTGACGATCGCCAAAGAGATCTCGTTGCCGCAGTCGTTCGAGAATATGGGCGCGCAAATGATTAAAGAAGCCGCCGCCAAGACCAATGAGGTTGCCGGCGACGGGACCACCACCGCCACCATTCTCGCCCAGGTGATCGTCCAAGAGGGCATCAAAAACGTGGTGGCCGGCGCTGACCCCATGGCTATCAAACGGGGCATCGACAAGAGCGTCGCCGCTGTGGTGGCCGAGCTTAGCAAGAATTCCAACACCATCGAAGGCCGGGACCAGATGGCCCAGGTGGCCTCTGTTTCCGCCAACAACGAAGAGATCGGAAACATGCTTGCCGACGTGCTGGAMAAGGTCGGCGTTCAGGGTGTCGTCACCGTTGAAGAGAGCAAAGGCATGGAGTCGGAGACTGAGTACGTCGATGGCATGAACTTCGACCGTGGCTATATCAGCCCTTACTTCGTCACCAATCCGGAACGCATGGAAGCGGTGATCGAGAACCCCTATATCCTGATAACCGATAAGAAGATCTCCTCCGCTTCTGAACTGGTCCCGCTCTTGGAGCAGGTCCTCCAGGTCAGCAAGAGCTTGGTGATCATCGCCGAGGACATCGACAGTGAAGCCTTGGCCGTGCTCGTGGTCAATCGGCTGCGCGGCACGTTGAACTGTCTGGCGCTGAAAGCCCCCGGCTTCGGCGACCGCCGCAAGGCCATGTTGGAAGACATCGCCGTGCTCACCGGAGGCCAGGTGATCTCCGAAGAGACCGGACGCCGTCTGGACCAGGCAACTATCGCCGACCTGGGCCAGGCCCGTCGCGTCGAGTCCACCAAGGACCGCACTACCATCATCGACGGCCACGGAACTTCCGACGACATCAAGGGCCGCGTTGAGCAGATCAGGGTCCAGATCGAAGAGACCACTTCGGAATACGACAAAGAAAAGCTGCAAGAACGGCTGGCCAAGCTCTCCGGCGGAGTCGCCGTGGTGAAGGTCGGCGCGCCCACCGAGCCCGAGCTCAAGGAGCGCAAGGCGAGGGTTGAAGACGCCCTGTCCGCCACCCGGGCCGCCATCGAAGAGGGCGTCGTCCCCGGCGGTGGAGTGGCCTATATCCAGGCCATGTCAGCCCTGGACGGACTGACTCTGCCTGACAACGAAAATGTGGGCAAGACCATCCTGAAAAAGGCGTTGGAGATACCCATCCGGATCATCGCCAGTAACTCGGGGCAAGAAGCCGCGGTGGTGCTGGAAGAGGTCCGCAACAATAGCGGCGCCAACTACGGCTACGACGCCAGGAAAAACGACTACGGGGATATGGTGGCCAAGGGMATAATCGACCCAACCAAAGTTACCCGCGCCGCCCTGGAGAACGCCGCCAGCGTGGCCTCGATGATCCTCACCTCCCAGGCGCTGATCACCGATGAACACGACGACAAACCCGAAGACCACGGCCACGTCCATTAGGCCRCTTATTTACCTSTAGCAACGTGAAAGGCCCCGTCCTTCTGAGAAGGACGGGGCCTTTTTAAATTCCAGGTCTTCCCCGTTGATTCCGGCGCTAATCACGTCGACGGTCGTAGGGGCGGGTTTCCAACCCGCCCTGCCTGTAGTAGATGACGCTCCYCGCGGCTACCTGCCGTTTACACCTCCCGTGTGTAYCGTTCGCTTCGGCAGATTACCCGGCACGAAAAAAGGGCAGGTTAGAAACCTGCCCCTACGGGCGCGAGATGGTGCGCCAAATACCGTAGGCGCGGGTTTTTAACCCGCTGGGGCACTGGTTGAATTATCTAGATTCCTGAGACCGGATCATTACGGGATGTGTTTCCGGTGCGATTCGCCAGATTGGTTCTACCAGGAGCACGGCCGGTTAAAAACCGGCGCCTACGCCCGACGAATCGGACCTGCAAATGATGTTCCCGCAACGATCGCCCTCWYYCTAACCCTCTCCCATGCGTGGGAGAGGGTATTATTCCCSCTACGCGTACCGCAACAACACCTCGGCCAATTCCTTGGGGTGTTGGGCCATTACCTGGTGGCAGGACTCGATCTCCACTGTTTCCACGCCCTCAAACCGCTCGGCGATGCGGGCCTGGGCGTCGGGCGGGATCATCTTGTCTTGGGTAAGTATGACGTAGGTCACCGGGCAGGGCAGCTCCATGGTMTCCATGGGTAACTTGGACTTGAGCACCCTGGTCGGCAGCGGGCCGAAGAACCCTACAAGCTGCACGATCTCCATGGAATCCATCCCGTTGCACAAGAAACCGTTGATGGCCGGGCTGGGCAGCTTCAGCTCCTGGCGGGCCAGCGAACTGAGCAGGGACATCACCCTGAAGGCGGTCCTTGTTTTCGCTGGGCAGGCGCTTAGCAGCGGACGCTGCGGGGCGGGGACTATGCCGGCCACCAGCACCACCCGCTTGGGCGGGGCTTCCATCTCGCTGGCCGCCTGGACAACCAAGCTGCCGGAGAAACCATGTCCCACCAGCACCAGGTCCTTCAATCCCTCCCGTTCCACGGTCCGGGTGATGGCCTGGACGCATTCCTCCAGACGTACAGCGGAGGTGTCTCCGCCGGCGTCCGCGCCGTGACCGGGCAGGTCCAGAGGGTGGACCCGGTTGGCCTTGCGGCGTTTGTGCAGCGTGGGTGGGTGTTCCTCAGGGGCGGTCATATGCCCCCAAACCGGTCCCCAACTCCAAGCCCCTTGTCCCGCGCCGTGCACCAGTAGATAATCGGTCATCCAGTTTTCCTGTCCACATTTATGAATAAATCAGCGTCAAGCTGAATCGCGGATCAATCAGCGACTGCGGCCCGAAGCGCATCCAGCAGTGGCCCGTCTTCTTCGGGCAACACTGTCCTTGGRTCCAACAAGACCCGGTCCTCTTCGATGCGGGCGATCACCGGGGTGTTGCTCCCCCGCAACCGCCGCATGACCTCTTCCGGCCCCAACGCCTGGCAGTCCAAAGAGAGAACCCATGTCGGCAATGTCTCGCCAGGCAGACTGCCGCCGCCAACCGCGGAGCGGCTCTGCTCCACCGATGAAGGGCATTCCAGCCCTTTCTGCCACGACTTTGCCCGCTTCTTCAAGGCGACTTCGGGCGTGGAGATCATGCGCCAGACCGGTATCTCTTTCTCGGCTTCACCCCTCAAGTAATGGACCAGAGTCGCCGTGAGACTGGCCAGACTAAGCTTGTCGATACGCACCGCCCTGGCCAAGGGGTGCCGTGCCAAAACGTCCACCARGTCTTTCTTGCCGACCACGATGCCAGCTTGCGGCCCGCCCAGAAGCTTGTCGCCGGAGAAGAATACCAGTCCGGCTCCGTCCTTGATGCTCTCTTGGGGCGTCGGTTCGTGCGCCATGCCGTACTTCTCGGTCAGCATCAGGCTGCCGCTGCCAACGTCATGGAGCACCGGGATGCCTCTCTTGGCGCCCACCTCCACCAGGTCGGCCGTCGCAACGGACGCGGTGAAACCCTCCACCCGGAAGTTGCTGGCGTGAACTTTTAAGAATGCGGCCGTGTTCTCGGTCACGGCATCGTCATAGTCGCGAACGTAGGTGCGGTTGGTGGTGCCGATATCGACCAAGGTCGCTCCGCTTTGGCGCAGCACGTCCGGCACCCGGAATCCGCCGCCGATCTCGACAGCCTCGGACCGAGAGACCACCACCTCTTTGCCGCCGGCCAAGGCCGAAAGCCCCAGCAACATGGCTGACGCATTGTTGTTCACCGCCAGGGCTGCCTCCGCCCCGGTGATCTGGCGCAACAGGGACTGCACCTGCGCCTGCCGGGAGCCGCGGCGTCCGGTCGACAGGTCCAGCTCCAGGTTGGAATAACCCTGGGCGGCCTGATTGGAGGCCTCGATCGCGGCACGGCTGAGTGGAGCGCGTCCCAGGTTTGTGTGGATCACCACTCCAGTAGCGTTGATCACGTGGCGCGGCTCGGCCCGCATGGTGTCGTCRATCATCTGGCAGACCGAACCGGCGACATCGCCGGCGTTGGGGGAGTCTCCGCCCTGTCTGATCTGTTCCCGAGCCGATTCCAACGCCTCCCGCACCAGGTCCACGACCCATTCGCGGTCGAAGGACTGGGCGGCGGCGGCCACATCATGATTGGCGAGAACACTATCGACGCTGGGCAGGTTGCGAAATTGCATCTGGCGGTCCGRGATCCAGTGGCTAACGTATATGTGCGTAGACGGGCTTTATTCTAGCATGGGGACTCGAAAAATCCGTGGCCTTTCACTCGCTATCGAACGGTTGGGCGGCCAAAAACCAAGGCCCTAACCTGGCATTCCCAGAATCACTGTTATAGAATGAATCTGACTCAGTCACCGTTTGGGTGAACCCCGCATCAGCGTCATAGCAATGAAACCAAAACTGGCTGCAATATTCGTCATCGGGTTACTCACCCTGTCCATCGTCGCCACGGGCGTGGCTGCGGTCAGCCAGGCGGTGTCYGRYGAACCRGGCGCCTCGAGCGTCGCCTTGGCGAGTTACACCAACGAGATCGGCGACACCGACGACAGCCGCGGCGGCCTATCCGGCGCTTTCTTCAAAGTCTGCCCCTTCCACTGACCCTTCCGCTTTCCCCTTACCTTAGACCTCGTCTTTGACCCTTCAGTTGACCTTGGGCCGTTTTGATTCTTACGGTCTGGGTGCCCGATCGCCCTCTGGCGCCACATCCCCGCAACGGCGGCAGAACCTCGGAGACACACAAGTTCTTCATGGCTCGGGAACATCTGGCCGGCAGGGCCAACTTCCATGGGTAGGCCATTCACGGATAAATCAGCCCGGCAAATACAGACGTTCATTATCCCTAGCACGGTAAAATTTTGAAGCGGGTCGGCCGATCGCCTCGGCCCATATTTTTACCATCGGCAGACCGCCGGACCGTACGTTTCTAGCAATGGCCCAGATCACCCACACCTCGCCCCACGCCAACCTGCAGGTCACAGACCAGTCGGGACAGYCTTCCTGTTTCAACTGCGTGATCGAGAYYTATCAGACCCAGGCGTATAACCTGGCGCGGCGGATGCTCAGCGATTGGGCATTAGCGAAAGACGCGGTCCAAGAGAGTTTCGTCTCCGCGTACCGGGCTTTCAACCGTTTCCGTGGCGAGAACCTCACCGCCTGGGTGCTCCGCATCGTCTCCAACACCTGCCGCGACATGCTGCGCGCCCGCAAGTCCCGGCCTGCTGTCTCTTTGGACCCTCTCCCCAGCACCGACAGCGACGAGCCCCAGGGCCCCAGCGCCGTGGACCTCCCTTCCGATGAAGCGTCGCCGGAGGACCGCGCCGAACAGTCTGAGCTAAGGGCGGCGATCCAGGGCTGCCTAGACGGCCTTCAAGAAGACCGGCGTCTGGCCGTTTTGCTGGTGGACGTGNNCGGCCTCAGCTACGAAGAAGCGTCCGAGAGCATGGGCTGTTCCTTGGGCACCGTTAAGTCGCGGGTCAGCCGGGGCCGGGGCGGAATGCGCGACTGCCTTCAGAATACAGGGGAACTTTTACCGTCCCGTTTCCGTCAAGAAGTGTAGATGAACTATGTGGATATTTAGATCATCACATAAGCATATCGGCCAGGACACGCTCAGCGAGTACCTGGACGGACGGCTGTTGGGCCGGCCCTTGGAAAGGGTCGAACAGCAGTTGGCGGACTGTGACTCCTGCCGCCAGGACCTGGCGGAGCTGCGGGCCCTAGTGGCCATGATGCAGCAACTGCCCATGGCAGAACCCCGTCGCAGCTTCGTCATGTCCGCCCCACCGCTGGAACCGGTGCGGTCGCGCCCAGCTCTGGCACTGCGTGCGCCCAACTGGGTCTACGCGGGCGCCGCGTCGGTGGCCGCGCTGGCCCTGGCGGTAACCATCTCGGTGGATGCCACCGGCGGCCTGACCTCCGACCCGCTGCRGCAGGATAGCGTGACCRCRGCGGCGGCTCCGGTTGCCGAATYAGAGGAGGTCACCGGCGCGACAGGCCCCATATCCGGTCCCGGTCCGGCGGGCCAGTCGGCGATCGAATCGACCGCTCTCTCCGCTGACACAACCGGTGGCGGCACGGGCGATGCATCCAGCGCCGCCGCAGGAGAAGGGGTGCCGCCGCCGCTGGCCGCCGCCGCTCCCGAGGCGGCCACCACCGCGCAACTGGTCCAAGAAGAACAAGCTGGCGGTGASGCGGCCGTGTCGTCATTCGGGGCGGATGCGACCGCCGTGCCGTTGTCAACTTCGGCGCCAGTCGTAAAGATGACTACGGCTTCCCAGGATGAAGAGGCAAGCGCCGCCGAATCCACCGCAGCCCCGGTGGCAGCTCCCGCGCCCGAGGCCGATTCTGCTGGCGAGGACGGGGTTTCCAGAGCACCTGCAAGCGGCACTGGACCGACGAACGCCGTCGGACCGGCACGGACATCCCCTGAGCCGTTCGAAAGGGCAGTTCCAGACCTGGTCACCGATACTAAGGGCAGCGGCACATCTGCTTGGTGGCGGTTACTGGAAGTTGCTGCCGGAGCATCGGCTGTCCTGTCCGTGGCCGTGCTGGTCTATCGTTGGCGTTCCGGCCGACGGGATTTTCCTTAATTACTGGTGTGAGGCAGCCCTCCCAGATGACCGGTTCGCTACCCCGGGAACTTTTTCCATCGCCCCTCCGTCTTAACCCATGTAATCAACGCCGCAGGGCGAAAATCTAGGAGAGATAAACACCATGTTCCGAACAGTAATAAAAGGCAAAAAGAAGTTGGTCCTGTTGGGCGCCATCCTGGTCCTGTTATTGGCGGTGGCCTGTAGTTCCGATGACAACGGCGAGACGCCGGGCAACATCGCCGATCTGCTATCGGCCGTCGGCGGTCCTGAGGCAGYCCAATTGCTCCGGTCCGGCTCCGGCGCTAACACCGGCATCTGGGTCAACGGGATCGGCAAGGCCACCGGCGACCCCGATCTGGGCATAATCAGCCTGGGCGTGGAAGCCTTGGCCGACACCGCATCCGAAGCCCGCGGCATGGCGGCYGGCGCCATCGACGCCACCATCTCGGTCCTCAGAGCCAACAACATCGAAGACCGGGACATGCAGACCAGCCAATTTAGCATCTTTCCCCGTTACACGACCCAGGAGATCACCCGGTGCACCGAAGCCTCCAGAGATTTGGAAGATTTGGAGCCGGCCACCAGTGGGGCGACGATCGGTATGCCGGCTCCGGGATCCCCTGAAGTCGTTGAGATGATCGTGATTCCAAGCGTGATTCCTGAAGAAAAGGGCAGCGAATGCCGTGTGGAATTCGAGCGGGTGCTCATCGGGTACCAGGTGACCAATACGCTGAACATCAAGGTCCGTGACCTGGACGACATGGGCAACATCATCGACGGCGCCACCGAGGCTGCCGGGAACCTGGTCCGCATCAACCGCGTCAGCTTCACCATTGAGGACACCAAGCCTCTCCAGATCGAGGCAAGGGAAGAGGCCATCGCCGACCTGCTGACCAAGGCCAACGCCATGGCCGAACTAGCAGGAGTGGAACTGGGCAAGCTGGTCTTCCTGACCGAGTCCGGCGGCGGAGTGCCACAGTCCTTCGCCAGGGTCGAATCCGCGGCGGCCTTCGGGTTCGCAGGCGACCAGTCCACCAGCATCTTGGCCGGGGAGTTGGATGTGAACGTGAGCGTGCAGGGAGTCTTCGCCATCGCCCCTTAATGCGACGAGGTGAAGCCATCAAGTGCAAAGAGGGCGGGGTCGTTATTGACTCCGCCCTCTTTGACGCTACGGCAGCCTCCAGCGGAACCGGNTTTACTGTTGCGGGGCAATTCCAGGGTTGTTAAACTTCTGGTGTCTGAGGCTCCCATCGCCGGGGCCGGTAGACCGAGTCCAAATCGTGGTTTTCATGGGARCAACATGGTCTTACGCCACCCAGCCAYCCCCATCTGCGGMCTGTCCCATCAGACGGCGTGATCCAGCCGATGGACCACATGCTACGGGCCGTTGAGTTAGCCAATGAAGTTGTAGGGGACACCAGCCCCAAYCCCGCCGTGGGAGCGGTGTTGGTCAAAGACGGCGCAGTGATCGGTACCGGCGCCACTCAGCCCTCGGGCCAAGACCACGCCGAGATCGTCGCCCTGAAGCAGGCATCTGACCAGGCCCGGGGCGCTACTCTCTACACCACATTGGAGCCCTGCTGCACGTGGGGCCGCACCCCRCCATGCACCAAAGCCATCATCGCGGCCGGCATCGTTGAAGTCCATTTCGCCGTCATCGACCCCAATCCAGATRTCTCAGGCAAGGGAAGGGACGAACTGGCCGACGCGGGCATCCGGGTCGTTGAGGAAGAAGCGGAAGGCGCCCGAGAGCTCTACGAAGCTTTCGCCAAGCACATCTCCACTCGCAGGCCCTTCGTCACGGTTAAGTACGCCATGACCCTGGACGGCAAGATCGCCACCCACACCGGCGACTCGAAATGGGTGACGGGGCCGGAAGCGCGCGGGTTCGTGCAACGGATGCGCCGGGTCTGCGACGCCATCTTGGTGGGCGTCAACACAGCGCTGAGAGACGACCCGTACCTGACATCGMRRSAMRMCGNNGSGAAYSCGYYRGNMAYGTSWKSYWYYGCNRSTGNNGTCKTRGAMARSRWCSGNSCASWCCCMGGTCAAGGCGGTCATGTTCAGCCAACCCGGCTCCACTCTCATCGCCACCACGGAATCAGCGCCGGATGCGCGGGTCCTAGCCCTAGAACAAGCGGGGGCAGAAGTTGTGGTGCTACCCTCGGGGGAAGACCGGCGGGTATCACTGCCGGCACTGCTGGATCACCTGGGTTCCAAAGGCATCGTGAACCTGTTGGTGGAGGGCGGCGGCTCGGTCCACGGAGCATTCTTCGATGCGGGACTTGTGGACAAGGTATAYGCTTTCGTCGCCCCGGTRATCGTCGGCGGTGAGACGTCGCTGTCGCCCGTAGAGGGCTCAGGGGTRATCATGATGGACGACGCATGGACTTTGGAGGACGTCCGCACCCAGCAAATTGGGCCGGATTGGCTCATAATAGGGTATCCGAGCAGAGAATCCGGAGTGCCGGACTCTTTTGAGATAGATGGGCTCGAAGACGAATCGGATATTGAATAGGCGAGCGTGTTAAAGGTATAAAGTGTTTACCGGAATCGTAGAAGAAGTGGGCGTCGTCGCCAAGATCAGTGACATCGGCATGACTGTCCGGGCCACCAAAGTCACAGAGGACTTGAAACTGGGCGACAGCATCGCGGTCAACGGCGCGTGCCTCACCGCCGTCAGTTTTGACCGGACTGAGTTCTCGGTGGACCTCTCCCCRGAGACCATGCGCCGGACCTCCCTGGATCAGCTTTCAGTAGGCGGGCCAGTGAACTTGGAACGCGCTCTCTTGGCCAGCGACCGGATGGGCGGGCACATCATGCAGGGGCACGTGGACGGTACCGGCCGTGTTATGTCTACCAAACGGGACGGCGACTCCACGGTATTCCGTATCCGAGTCCCGAAACGCCTGCAGCGTTATATCGTTGAGAAAGGCTTCGTCGCGGTTGACGGTATCAGTTTGACCGTGGTAAAAAGAGGTGCCTCATCGTTCACTCTGGCTGTGATACCATACACGCTGAAGAATACTAATTTGGCTTCATTATCGGTCGGGGACCGTGTGAACCTGGAGGCCGACATCCTAGCGAAGTATGTAGAGAGTCTTTTGGACCGGTGATACCGGACCGGAGACGAAGCGCCTTAAGGACTAAATTATGCCTTTGTGCAGTCTTGAAGAAGGGCTCGAAGAGCTAAAAGCGGGCCGGTTCCTGATCGTTGTTGACGATGAGAACCGCGAAAATGAAGGGGACTTGGTGATGCCCGCCGAGATGGTGACCGCCGAGGCAGTGAACTTCGTTGTTACCCACGCCCGCGGCCTGCTCTGTATGCCCATCATCGGCGAGCGCTTGGACGAACTCCAGATACCGCTCATGGTCAGCCAGAACGGCTCGGAAAAGAACCAGACAGCCTTCACCGTGTCGGTGGACTACAACGTTAACACCACCACCGGTATCTCAGCCGGGGACCGCGCCGCGACCATCCTGGCCATGCTGGACCCGAAGACCAAACCAGAAGAATTAACCCGTCCCGGCCATCTCTTCCCGCTGCGGTATCATCCCGGCGGAGTGCTGGCCCGGGCTGGCCACACCGAAGCCGCCGTGGAYCTCTGCGAGATGTTGGGCATGTACCCCGCCGGCATCGTCTGCGAGATCATGGCTGAAGACGGCTCCATGTCCCGGCTCCCCCAACTGGAGGAGTTCGCCGAAGAACACGGACTCAAGATTCTSAGCATCGCCCAGATCATCGCCCAGCGCCGCCGGACCGAGCGACTCATCGAGCGCGTCGCCGAGGCCCGGCTTCCGACCCGCTACGGCCCATTCCAGGCCATCGCCTACAAGAGCCACRTSGATKYGGGCGAGCACATCGCAYTGACSATCGGYGAGTGGACSGAGGACGAACCGGTCTTGGTCCGCATCCACAGCGAATGCCTCACCGGCGACGTCTTCGGCAGCATGCGCTGCGACTGCGGTGAACAGATCGACCTGGCGCTGAAGCAGCTGGCCGAAGCAGGCAACGGCATCTTCCTCTACATGCGCCAAGAGGGCCGCGGCATCGGGCTCCACAATAAGATCAAAGCCTACTCCCTGCAAGACCAAGGCCTGGACACGGTGGAAGCCAACGAAACACTGGGCTTCGAACCAGACCTGCGGCATTACGGCGTCGGAGCGCAGATCCTCCGCGATCTGGGCGTCCGCAAGCTTAACCTATTGACCAACAATCCCAAGAAGGTGGCTGGACTGTCAGGGTTCGACCTAGAGATCGTCGACCGCATCCCCGTGGAAGCGGAAGTAACCGACGAGAACCGCACCTACCTGAAGACCAAGAAAGCCCGCATGGGACACATACTCGGCAACTGCTAGGAACCGGTTTACCAGCCAACAAAAAGCCCGCCTGAACGGCGGGCTTTTTCTTATTTTCCCTGGATGCCTATCTCTACGCCACACTCCGTAGGTGCGGGTTTTCAACCCGCCGTTCTCTACAGCCAACAACCTAATTGAAACGAACGGCCTCCCAGGCCCCCAAGAAAATGTTGGATCCCAAGGGCAATGATTTAGRTGAGCGTTTTATACGACAGGCACAGCGGGTTAATAAACCCGCGCCTACGAACGCCTGTCAGTCCAGCGAAGGCCGAATCGCACGCGGGCGGAGGTGGTTCAACCGTCATCTACCAGAGGATCCTGGATTTCAGCTTTCGCGGGAAARATGGGGCGGAAGCGGCATGCCACCACCAACCCGCTCATCCTGAGCTCGTCGAAGGAACTGTTCGCAACAGATGGCTTAACCATAGCAAGTGGTTCGACGGACTCACCACGAACGGRTGGCCGGAAAGCTAAGCATCCTGTCTTTCCAGCGACGGCTGGAATCCAGGAACGGTTTCATAGATGACAGTTGGCTACGGCGGCCAATCTGGATTCTGGCTTTCGCCAGAATGACGGTGTGTAGGCGCGGGTTTTTAACCCGCATATTGTCGCAAATGAGGCTAGGTCCGTTTGGTCATCCTGCGGCGAATCTCGTCCTTCCGGCGAAAGCTGGAAAGACCGAGGGCGGCCTACCYCCCAACCTTRGACATCAGGTAGGCCTCAATGAACTGGTCTATGGCGCCGTTCAGCACGGCTTCAGGGTTGGTGCTCTGCAGGTTGGTGCGGTGGTCTTTCACCGATTTGTAGGGGTGGAGCACGTAGCTGCGGATCTGGCTGCCCCACTCGGCAGCCTTTCTTTCCGATCGAAGACCGGCCACTTCTTTGGCCTTCTCCTCAGCCTGCCGAGCCAGCAGCCTGGCYTTYARTATCCTGATGGCGTACTCCCGGTTCTGGTGCTGGGAGCGCTCGTTCTGGCACGAGACCACGATGCCGGTTGGGATGTGGGTCAGCCGCACCGCCGACGCGACTTTCTGMACGTTCTGGCCTCCGGGGCCGCTGGAACGGAAGGTATCCATCTTGATGTCTTCCGAACGAATCTCCACCTCAGGTTCGTCCTCGGCGGTCGGCAGGACCTCCACCTGGGCGAACGAGGTCTGGCGCAGGTTGTTGGGGTCGAACGGCGAAAGGCGCACCAGCCGGTGGACGCCCTGCTCGGCGATCAGGTAACCAAACGCATGGGGCCCGCCRATCTCCAGGGTGGCTCCGCGCAGGCCAGCTTCCTCACCGTAGGAGAGGTCCATCATTTCCAGGGGCCGCTTCCCAGCCTCTGCCCACTGGCTGTACATCTGCACCAGCATCTCGGCCCAGTCCTGGGCGTCGGTGCCGCCGGCGCCGGCGTGGATCGTCACGATGGCGGGCCGGTCGTCGTAGGGTCCAGAGAGCGTGAGGTTGATCTCTTCTCTGGCTAACACCTTGGTTAATTCTTCAGACTCGGCTTCCAACTGTTCTTGGAGCGAAGAATCGTCCTCGGCCAGGGCCATCTCGGTCAGTTCCAGCAGGTTTYGGGAGCTGGACACCAGGCCGCGCCACAAGGACACGGTGTCCTTCAAGCGGCCAAGTTGCTGCATCTTCTGTTGCGCGGTCTGGTGGTCGTCCCAGTAGCCCGGTTCGCCCGCCTCGCGCTCCATGACGCTTATGGCGTCTTCTTTACTGGAGAGGTCAAAGACGCTCCACCACCGACGCGATCTTTTGGTCGAGGGTCGATAGGTGTTGTCTTAGTTGGTCCATGGTCCGTGATATCTCCAGTTCGGTTCGTAGCGATTTACTCTCAAGAAAGGGCGGATGTCCCGGCCATTTCCTGAATCGATTATATCAGCAAGCCGTCACCGAACCCCAGCCGACCCGGCAGTTTCCGAGGAGAAAATCAGCCKAGGCCCAGCTTGTCCGACAGCCAAGAAAGTTGTATCTGGGCGTGCTCATGCCCGCCGCCCTCGCCGGCCCCGTGATAGACCCGGAGGTCGCAGTCCGGTATCCGTTCCGCCAATTTTTCGCCGAAGGCCAAGGGGCACGACCCAGTGTCATAGATGCCCACACTAAGCAGTACCGGCGCGGTGATCTTGGCGGCTGTCTTGAGGGGGTCCAGGTCAGCGGTGTTTTTCTTCACCGCATCTTTACGGTCTGGATACAGCCGCATGTAGTCGTCCAGCTCCGCCAACGGGTAGGCCAACCCCGGCGCCAGCGACGCCGGATTGCCCAGGGCCATGGGGGTGTTGGCCGCTACAGCTTTGACTGACTCACGGCGTGCGGCAACGGCCAGAGCCAGCGCYCCGCCAAGGCCGGTCCCGATGATCGCTACCTCTCCCACTTGGGCCTGTTCCTCAGCCAACAAGACGTCGAACCCCCTGAGGGCGTCGGCGAAGACCCGGCGCATCACATAGGTTTCTGGGTTTTCGATACCCTCGGTCAGCAGTCCCGGAAACTCTGCCTGTAAGACCTGGTCGCTCTGGCGTTRGSSMYKVMMMKKGGGATTCATGACCACCGCCCGTTCCCGCATCGGGGTGTAGACGATGTCATGGACGCTGGCGTAATCGGGCATCCGTACGACAGCCGGAAACGGCCCGTCTCCGTGGGGGACCGACAGCCAAGCGAACAACCTGAAGCCGTCGGCCGAGGTATACCTCATCTGGAARACATCCCAGTCGGGCTGGGAGTAGAAATCGTCCCGGTGAAGGCGCACACCGGCCGGAAGTTCCGCCAAGACCGCCTCGGTCTCTCGCCAGAACCGGTTGGCCGCGGTGGTCATGACCCACCCGCCGATAGCTCTATCTGACTCTCCAGCCAAGCCCTTTCCTGGCCCGGATATTCGTGGGCGTTGCCGTGTCCCGAATTCGGGAAGAGCCAAAGTTCTTTATTGCCGGTCAATGCTTGGTAGGCGGCGTAGCTGGTCTCGGGAGGGCAGACTTCATCCTCCAGGGCGATGCCAACCACCATAGGGCACTTGATCCGGGGAGCGAAATTTACCGCATCGAAGTAGCGTAGCGTCTCCAGCATCTGCTCTTCTTGGTCCGGGTAGGCCCTGGCGTAGCAGGCCAGCTCATCGTAGGGATAGGACCGGAACATGGCCATGGACTCGGGGTAGCAGCATAAGAAGGGATATCCGGAAACACCGGCTTTGATCTCTGGACGTAGTGCCGATGTAATTAGCGTTAGTCCACCGCCTTGGCTGGTGCCGCAGGCAAAGATGCGGCCGGGGTCGATCTCCGGCCGGGAGCGGAGAAARTCGACGCCGCGCACGCAGTCGGAGATGACCCCTCTATAGCCGTAGGTCTCCTTGCTCTCCAGTCCGGACGTGAGCAGACCGGGATACCCGGGGTTGAACTCGGAATTGCTTTTCAACTTGCCCCGCACCGCCACCGACAACACGGCCACGCCTTTCTTGGCCCAGTCGCGGCGCACCGGCGGTTCCGACTTGTAACCAGGGAAGTTGATCACGGCCGGGAATGGGCCGTTTCCCTGGGCCGGTAGGCTGTACCACGCCGAGATCTCCAGGCCGCCCAGGCTCAGATATGTGACATTGAAAACATGCACATCGTCATTGCTGCGCAGTGGTTCGGCGCTGACCACCGGTTTGAGGGAGATCGCGGAAAGCATCTCCAGCGTGACGGCCCAGAAGTCGTCGAAGTCGTCCGGGCAGGTCACCTGGGTCGTAAAATCTTGCAGGTCTTGTTCCGTCGCCATGCGTTCTCCAGTAAGTGCGTCGTTAACCGGTCCCGGTAATTATATCTATGGCTGAGCGATGAGTGTACTCCCCGGCCAAACCACATCTCTTTTGATCTGACCACATCCAATTCACCGGACTCACACCGCTACCGGAGTTGGCTTCCATGAAAGTGAATCTTCGAACGCAGAGCGTATCTATCCGTGCCCCGCGATCGGCGGTATCCGAGCTGATCAGTTCGTTCGGTGATGCCGTCGATGGCAGCGGTCCCTCAGGAAAGCCGGAGGAAAACGAAGAAAGTAAAAGGTTGATCGAGCGGGACGGCAACCGGCTGTTGATGGAGTTCCGGTCCCAGGACGGCCGGAAGATGTACCGCACTTTGGAGGAGGTGGTCCTATACCCCGAAGAGCGGATCACCTTCCGGCATCTGGAGGACCCGCTGTACCACTCCCAGGAGGAGTTCGTGTTCACCGAGGTGGATTCCGGGACCATCATGACCCACAACGGAGAGATCGAGTGCCGGATGCATCTGCTCCCGGGCGCCGGTTGGATGGTGGCCCGCCTCTACGTGAAGCGCCGCTACGAACGCCTGGTGCTCAGGCAWATGCAGTCATTGAAAGAAACTGCGGAGGCGAAAGGCGCGGACTGAATTGGCGTTCCGAATAGCGTGCGGGTTATTCTGGTGTTAGACATCTTTGGGCGGAATTGAAGATTTGACTCTTGAATTTTTTGCGGTGATCTCCTTGGCTGTGGCGGCTTACGTCATGGGGTCTGTACCCACGGCCTACTTGGTCGTCCGGTCAGTCAAAGGCAAAGACATCCGGGACGTGGGCAGCCGCAACGTGGGAGCGTTGAACGCCTACAACCAGGTAGGCGCCTGGGCGGGAATCACAGTGCTGCTGGTGGACACGGCAAAGGGSRTGTTGGCGGTGGCGGCGCCCCGGCTGTTGGGGCTCGACRATTGGGTGTTGTTCATCACCACACCCCTCGTGGTCGTCGGTCACAACTGGCCGGTCTTCTTGAACTTCCGGGGCGGAAAGGGCGCGGCGGCCATCTTCGGCATCTCCTTGGTGATCGTCCCGTGGCTCACCGTAATAACCGCCGGACCCAGCATYCTGGTGATGCTGCTGCTACGAAATGTAGTCCTGGGCGCCGCTTTGGGATTCATCTTGTTGAACATCCTGCTCTGGGTCACCGGGCAGGGCGCCCAGCAGGTGGGTCTCTGCCTGCTGCTCACAGTCCTGGTCACCGGGACCTACGTGCTGARCGTGCGCGAGCACATCGTTAGTTCCATCAAGGCCAGGCGTTGGCGCGAGTTGTTCTTGGAACTGGCGGGCTARGGGCCCCTTCKGCCGGGCAATTACCTYCGGCGGACACTGGAGGTTCTTTCCCTGAGGGATTTCACCCGGCGTAAGATATAATTGCCTGCGCGGCTGTTTCTTGCGCCGCCCACATACCCATTCCACAACTCCAGAGTAGGTGAAATGTTAGATCACGGCTCCCTTGAAACCGAGGGCGTAGACGAGGCCCAGGCACACCGCCAAGCCATGCGCCATTCGGCCGCCCACGTGATGGCCGATGCAGTCCTAAAACTGTTCCCCGAAGCCAAGATGGGCATCGGCCCGCCCATCGAGAACGGGTTCTATTACGACTTTGAAGTTTCCCGTCCCTTCACTCCGGAGGACCTGGAAGAGATCGAGAAACTGATGAAGAAGACCATCAAAGAAGGTTTCCCCTTCCAGCGGGAGGAACTTAGCCGCGCCGACGTCGAGACCATGTTCTCGGACCAGCCATACAAGATGGAACTGATCGAAGGCCTGCCCGACGAAGAGGCCATATCGATCTATCGGCACGACGAGTTCGTGGACCTGTGCCAGGGTCCCCATGTGCATGGCACCTCAGACATTCCAGCCATGAAGCTGCTCAGCGTGGCCGGGGCCTATTGGCGGGGCGACGAGAAGCGCCCAATGCTGCAACGCATCTATGGCACGGCCTTTGAGTCTGAACAAGAGTTGGCTGACCACCTGGAGCGGCTGGAA
Organism: Dehalococcoidia bacterium; assembly: GCA_002746355.1. Lineage (GTDB taxonomy): Bacteria > Chloroflexota > Dehalococcoidia > Lucifugimonadales > UBA3495 > UBA9611. The sequence goes on from NVWX01000025.1 coordinate 39,239, forward strand.
GAAGCCGAACGCCGGGAYCACCGGACATTAGGCCGCCAACTGAACCTGTTCAGCGTCCACGATGAAATCGGACCGGGCCTGATCGTCTGGCATCCCAAGGGCGGCCGGGTCCGTTCCCTGATCGAGGACTATTGGAAAGCCCTCCACTACCGGCTGGGGTACGACATCGTCTATTCGCCCCACATCGGCCGGGCCCAGCTCTGGGAGACCAGCGGCCACTTGGATTTCTACCAAGATGGCATGTTCCCCCCTCTGGAATTGGACGAGCAGCAATATTACCTGAAGCCCATGAACTGTCCCTTCCACATCCAGATCTACAAGACGGCGCTGCACAGCTACCGGGAACTTCCCCTGCGGTATGCCGAACTGGGCACCGTCTACCGCTACGAGCGGAGCGGGGTCCTGCACGGACTGATGCGCGTGCGCGGTTTCACCCAGGACGACGCACATATCTTCTGCACTCCTGACCAGGTGGAGGACGAGATCGGCGGGGTCTTGGAATTGACCTTCGAGTTGCTGGACGCATTTGGGTTTAAGGATTACTCCATCTCCCTATCCACCCGTCCCGAGAAGTATGTGGGCGACCCAGAGATGTGGGAACACGCCACCCAATCGCTGAAGGGCGCATTGGAGAAGCGGGGTTTGCCGTTCACCGTCGATGAGGGCGSCGGAGCGTTCTACGGGCCCAAGATAGACATCAACATCACCGACGCTCTGGGCCGGGCCTGGCAGTGCACYACCGTTCAGTTCGACTTCAACCTRCCCCAGCGGTTTGATCTAACCTACCAGGATGCCGAAGGCGGCCGCAGCCAGCCCTACATGGTCCACCGGGCCATCCTCGGCTCCATGGAGCGGTTCCTGGGAGTATTGATCGAGCATTACGGCGGCGCGTTCCCACTCTGGATGGCCCCGGTGCAGGCCGTGTTGATCCCCATCGCCGACCGGCACATCGAATACTGCGAATCGGTGGCAAAGACTCTTACCGAAGCTGGGTTCCGCGTGGAAGTGGACACTCGCGGCGAGCGGATGGGTCAAAAAATTCGCCAAGCCCAGATGCAAAAGGTTCCCTATATGTTGGTTGCCGGAGACCGGGAAGCAGAAGCCGGGGCAGTGGCCGTCCGCAATCGTGACGGCGAAGACCTTGGCGCCATGCCCCTGGACGAGTTTATGGTGCGGTTGGGCGAGGAATCGGAGATTCCCAAGGGGCCGGGTAGATRGGTCAGGCTCGTGGATTAACGCGCCACCTCCCCATAAACCTCAATCTCCAACGCCCCGGTATTTCCTCCCGAGGTATCCAGCAGTTCGAACTGCAGCCGCCTGGCCGTGAACTGGGTTTCGAACCGATAGATGGTTGTRCCGTCGTCCACGGTGAATGGCCCGTAGGTCTCGCCCTGGCCGGTAGTCACTTGGAACGAATTCACCTGGGCGGTGTCGCCCATGGTCCGGGTCCAGAACCYCACCGAAGTGACGTTGGTCATCGCCGCSAGTTCCACGTCGATCCAGGCGGCGTCGCCGTCGCTGGCCGAGGACCATTCCGTGGCCGGGTCTCCGTCCAGGGCGTKRKCCKSSMCGAATGCCGAGKCGNNGSCGMCAMTAYCGRMRYYWKRNCTGMSNCNGGYSWCSGRCGCSMSGWYSTCSAGCRGGGCCAGGTTCTGGCCAAGCCCAGCGTCTCTGAACGCTGCCGGAGAGGCGAAATCTTTTTCTGTATCAACCAGAAACCAGGAGAGGAATACGGCTTGTTCATCCGAAGGGTTCCTCTTTTGGACCGCCGTTAACGGAGGTAAACCCTCAACGTCGCCAGCCACCATTTTCCGGACGCCGATGATGTCGTTCTGGTAGTCGATGCCCCCAGACATCTGGTATATGAATTCCGGTCCCGGGTGGCTATGAACGCTGGTCTCCCCGCCTGGTGGAATTTCAACCGGAATGAATACCACCAATRGGTTCTCGGGGATGTCCTCCAAAACCGGGCTCTCGAAGACGGTTTCCGCCTCGAATCCGGCCGGGGTCGAACCTGGGCGGTCCAGCCTTGTTTCCCAAAACACAGTTGGCCCAAAAGAAGCGCGATGGGAGTGCTCAATCTCAGATCGGACCGATAATGCCTGCCCTTCCCGTACGCGATWCGTGCCGGCGGCCATCAGATCGTGCATGCCYTCTATGGAATATACGAAAGCGGGTTTGTGGCGGTGCGTTATCTTCTCGCCCGCTTCCAATTCCATGCGGTGAGTCACCCAGGCYCACGGACCTTCGGGAATTTCTTCCAGGCTCAAACGGGTAAGATACGTGGCCTCGGCATTGCCGCCTAGGGCACCTCCACCCATGAAGCTCCGCTCTGGCACAGAGTTGGAAACCGCAGTTGGGAACACCCTGGTTGCATCATAGGCGCCTACGCATGCCACGAGAGACAAGCAGAACGCCAGAAATCCGAGTATCGGTCCCTTACTCAAGCCCAAATCCGAGTCTCCTTGAAGMGATCGGCTGTGCCGTTTTACCGTTTCGGTWTTGTGACCCATCGTCTCACACCGCGAAAGGAGCGGCTAYACGTCGCCCTGGCTTTCTTCGGCAAATTCGCTGACAATARGCGTGAGAAAATTCTCCGCCACCGGCGGTTTTCGTATAGGTGGAYCATGCCCAACAGGTTAAGCGGCGAGACCAGCCCCTATCTCTTGCAGCACGCCAACAACCCCGTGGACTGGTATCCGTGGGGAGAGGAAGCCCTGCAGCGGGCCAAAGACGAAGATAAACCCATCTTGCTCAGCATCGGCTATTCGGCCTGCCATTGGTGCCACGTCATGGAGCGGGAGTCCTTCGAGAACGAGGCCATCGCCGCGTTGATGAACGAGCATTTCGTCAGCATCAAAGTTGACCGTGAAGARCGCCCCGATTTGGATGCCGTCTACATGGAGGCGGTCCAGATGTTGACCGGCAGCGGCGGCTGGCCCATGACCGTGTTCCTCACCCCGGACGGACGCCCCTTCTACGGCGGCACCTATTTCCCGCCGGTGGACCGCTTCAACATGCCCGGATTTCCCAGGTTGTTGGAATCGGTGGCCCACCAATACCGCGACAACAAAAGTGAGATTGAAAGGGTCACCTCGCAGCTCACCGAGCAGATGGGCCGGACCGGGCAGATGCCCAAGGGCGACTCGCCCCTGACAGTGGAGACCCTGCATCAGGCCTACACGACCCTGGCGACCAACTTCGACTACCAGAACGGCGGCACCGGCACCGCTCCCAAGTTCCCTCAAGCGATGAACCTGGAGGTGTTGCTCCGCTATTACAACCACGGCTACAACGAACGGGCGCTGGAGATGGTGGACCTGACTCTGGAAAAGATGGCGATGGGCGGCATCTACGACCWGATCGCCGGCGGGTTCGCCCGCTATTCCACCGACACCTACTGGCTGGTGCCCCACTTCGAGAAGATGCTCTACGACAACGCCCTGCTCGCCCGGCTCTACCTCCACGCCCATCAGGCCACCGGCCGGGGCATGTACCGCCGCATCRCCGAGGAGACCCTCGATTACATCTTGCGGGAGATGACTGGCCCGGAGGGCGGCTTCTTCTCKGCGACGGACGCAGACAGCGARGGCGAAGAGGGGAAGTTCTTCGTCTGGTCTCCGGATGAGATCGAAGCCGTGCTGGGGAAAGAGGAAGCCGGCATCTTCAACGGTTTCTTCGGTGTACGCGACGGCGGCAACTTCGAAGGCAAGACCATCCTGAACATCACCCAGAAAGCCTCCGAATACGCTCAGCAGCACGGCATCGCCCTCGACCGGCTGGTGGACGTTGTCCAACGGGGTAAGAAGTCGCTATGGGCGGAGCGGGAGAAGCGGATACACCCGCTGCTGGACGACAAGGTGCTGGCATCTTGGAACGGGATGATGCTCCGCAGTTTCGCCGAAGCCGGCGCGGCTCTGGAGCGACAAGACTACCTGGACGCGGCCGTCAAGAACGCCAACTTTCTACTGGAGACCATGCGCCCTGACGGCAAGCTGCTCCGCACCTACCGGGTGGGCCAGGCAAAGCTGCCHGGGTATCTGGAAGACTATTCGTTCGTGGCCGACGGTCTGCTGGCCCTCTACGAGGCTACTTTTGACCAACGATGGCTAACGGAGTCGATYAGCTTGGCGGACCGCATGATCGAGCTGTTCTGGGACGABGGCGTGGGCGGDTTCTAYGACACCAGCGCCGAACACGACCAACTGGTGGTVCGSCCHCGGGACGTCCTSGACAACGCSCAACCCTGCGGCGGTTCGGTGGCCACCGACGTGCTGCTCAAGCTAGCGGTGATCACCGGGAGCGAAGACTACCGCGTAAAGGCGGCCACGCCTCTCCGGACCCTTCGCGAGTTGATGGGCCGCGCGCCGGCCGGCACCGGGCATTGGCTGGCCGCACTAGACTTCTACGTGTCTTCGCCAAAAGAGGTAGTGATCATCGGCCCTCGGAACRATTCAGCCACCGCGGCCCTGCTGCGGACAGTTACCAGCGCGTTCCGCCCCAACAAGGTTTTGGTGGGCGCCGACGATGCCGACGCAGCAGCAAGCTACAGCCTTCCCCTGCTGGAAGCCCGCGGCATGATCGACGGCAGACCCACGGCCTACGTCTGCCAGAACTACGCCTGCCAACTCCCCGTGACCACCCCCGAAGAGTTGGCGGCGCAGCTTCAGGGATAGGGCTGGCCTTTGAACTCTTCCGTTAATCTCGTAGAATCATGGGAATTAAGRATAAATCGGGCTTTGTAATTGGCATTAGCTCCGTYTCAGGGGGAGGAAAGACAGAAGTTGCCAGGAACCTTACCCAATTGCTTCAAGATGCGGTGATGTTGTGTTTCGATGATCACGCTGAAACCACGGTCCATCCGGAAGACCTTCACACCTGACCTTAGCAGTCTCAAGGGTATGCCATGAGCAGCTGTGTCTTTTGCGACATTCTATCTGGAGACCTCCCCTCAAGTGTAGTATTTGAAGATGAGTTGGTATGTGCCTTCATGGATATCCAACCGGTGAACTCTGGGCACGTGCTGATCATTCCCAAGCAGCACGTCATGTTTCTTGCCGATTTACGTGAAGAAACAGGCGGGCATATGTTTCGAATAGCCCAGAGGATTGCAGTTGCGCTTCGGAGAAGCGGTGTCAAATGCGAGGGGGTTAACATATTTCTGGCAGACGGCGAGGCGGCAGGCCAGGATGTATTCCACGTTCACCTTCATGTGTTCCCTCGATTTGCAGGTGACGGCTTTGGCCTGCGATTCGGACAAGAATACGGAAAGAATCCAACGCGAGAAGAACTAGATGATGCTGCAGAGCAGATTGGKAGCCAGCTATAGGTTGTTCTTCATGGAATCGACACTGCCAGCTAACAACTCGCTGAAGCGGACAGCAGGGGCGGGCTCAAGCCTGCCGCCTGTTTCCATCGGACGTATTCCTTGGCGGAGCGAGTCTTGCGTGACATCACCACCACCACTGAAGGGGGGAATGAAACGTCTTTAAAATCGCTCGATGCTCACCTCTCTTCCTATCTGAACGGAGACCGATCGCTCTTTCTTGAGATCGAAAGGCAGATCAAAGGTAACTGCGACATTGTTCTGGACGGGCGCCTCGCGGTGGATGAATTGGCTTCGACTATTTGTCTGAGATTAAGACGGTCGCGGCCTAGCTAGATTGGGGTTTCGGCGGCGTGCCGCTGGATCTGGACGCTATGTCATCAACATACGCTGATCTTGGAGTCTTTCGCATTTGAAACCCGCGGACGATCCGACCATCGACTACAAGGCCCTTGTTCAGCAAGGTTACGACCGTTGTGTTGCCGCCTACCGGGAAGCTCGTTCTCACGAGCCTGGACCCGAGCTGGAGATTCTTACCAGGCAACTTGAGGATGGTGCTTCCATACTCGACATCGGTTGCGGTACCGGRATCCCATACACTCGTGCTCTGGCACAGCAGTTCAATGTCACTGGCGTAGATTCCTCAAATGAGATGATCAAACAGGCGCGGGCGAATGTCCCAAAGGGGAGCTTCATCCACGGGGATGTCATGTCGGTTGAATTCCCTTAATTGAGCTTCAACGGCGCCGTTGCCTTCTACTCTGTATTCCACATCCCCAGGGAGGAGCACCCAGAGCTGTTTCGTCGCGTCTATGATTGGCTGCAGYCCGGCGGATACCTTCTTTGCACGCTAACTGGTTTCGGTGAGGAGGCATACACTGAGGRCGATTTTTTTGGTGTAACCATGTATTGGAGCAACTACGGTCTAGAGGACTACAAGGAGATTCTAACTCGGGTTGGGTTCAACATCTTGGAGACCACTATGATTGGCCATGGTTACACGGAGCCGCATCACGTACCGACTGAGAATCATCCGCTCGTCTTGGCACAGAAGCCCTCTGCGGGAAGGCGCACTGCTTGACCCATTCACCCTCCTCTTGGCTGAGCCTCGTCGGCCATCACAGTGGCACCTGGCGATGTCACCGGGGGAGTCGATACGAGTCGTGGTTACAAATAGGGACGAGAATTTAACGTGAAAACCCCCGAACTGAACGTAGTCACCGGCGCCTTTGGCTACACCGGAAGATACATCGCCCGGAGACTGCTTTCCGCCGGACAAGAGGTCCGGACGCTTACCGGCCATCCTGAACGGGTCAACCCCTTCGGAGACCGGGTCAAGGCGTACCCGTTGGACTTTGGGGACGCCGATGCGCTGGCCCGGAACCTCAGCGGGGCCACCACTCTGTACAACACGTACTGGATCCGGTTCCCCCGTGGCAACACAACCTTCGACACGGCGGTGGAGAACACCAAGACCTTGGTGAACGCGGCGAAACAGGCCGGCGTACAGCGGATTGTTCACATCAGCATCACGAACCCAACTCCCGACTCGCCGCTTGGCTATTTCAGAGGCAAGGCTTTGGTTGAAGAGGCCATCATCGACTCGGGCTTGGCCTATAGCATCATCCGGCCCACGCTGATATTCGGGGCCGAAGACGTCCTGATCAACAACATCGCTTGGTTCCTCAGGAAGGTCTCAATCTTTCCGGTCCCAGGCGACGGTAATTACTCCGTCCAGCCGGTGCACGTCGAAGATGTGGCCGAGGCGGCTGTCGCTGCCGCAGAGCAAGGTGAAWCCGGTGTTCTGGACTGCGTTGGCCCCGAGATATATACCTACGAGGAAATGATTCGATTGATCGCCCGGAGCGTGGGCAGCAAAGCGAGGATCGTGCATCTGCCACCGAACTTGGCCCTTCTCTTCTCCAAGATCGCGGGTTTATTGGTGCGGGACGTGGTCCTGACTCGGGCTGAGATCGATGGGTTGATGGCCGGCCTGCTGGTTTCAGACGGCCCGCCCAACGGCCAGACGAGTTTTAGCGGTTGGCTGGAGGAGAACGGGGACACGCTGGGGCGCAGGTACGCTTCAGAGATGCGCCGGCACTACCGCTGACCGGCCCCGTGGCCAGGTAAATCGGGCCTGTGCTTCAGCCCGTGACCACGCCAGAGGAACTCACGGCGCAGCTAGAAGTATAGGACTGAACGGGATGACATTTGACGCGGTCAGATGGTTGTCATATAGTTCACGCGATTCCACAAGATCTCTGGTGGAAATGAAGTAAAACCAACCGTTGAAGGTATCCCTAGGATGTCGATACTCGTGATTTTAGAATGCACCACCGATCCCGCCCACACCAAGGACCTGACGGATTTTCTGAGAGATGAACTGTTTCACACCCGTGGTTTCGACGGCTGCAACTCCATCACCATCCACCGGAACCAGGACGACCCCAACAACTTGGTGTTCATTGAAAACTGGGACTCGAAGGAACAATACGAGAAATACATTGGATGGCGCACCGAGCGGGGCGACATGGAAAAATTAGGGGGCTGGATGGCCGGTCCGCCGACCATCCGTCAATTCGATAACGTGGGAGTGTAACCGAGTTCGGCCGCTTTCCGCGCTAACCTCTAGCACAAAGGCCCGTCACCCAAATGACGGGCTTTTTCTTTGCGTATGGATAACTTAAGTCACAAGGATAAACAGAGTTGAAYYGGCACTACCACTGACGCGGGCTCACACAGCCTGGTAGAATCGAGGCAGCCGTTCAAGGCCAATAGCCCGGTAGGAGACCTCAAGTTGACCTCTACTAACAAAGACCCMATCTTGGTCGTGGTCCARTTRACCGGYGGCAACGACTACATGAACACGGTCATCCCCTACCAAGACCCGGTCTATTACGACAACCGGAAGACGGTCGGCGTCGCCCAGGAAGATGTCTTGCCCATCAGCGATGAGCTGGCCTTCAACCCGGCCCTGACCGCGATCAAGGGCATGTACGACGAGGGCAAGGTCGCCGTGATCAACGGCATCGGCTACCCTGGCCCCAACCGGTCGCATTTCCGCTCGCTGGACATCTGGCACACCTGCGAGCCCGAGAAGGTTGGCAACGAAGGCTGGCTGGGCCGGGCCATCCGCGACCTAGACCCCCAGGCCGAGAACGTGCTTACAGGTGTGAATTTCGGTCGCGGCCTGCCCCGGGCAATGGCTTTGACCGGCGTTCCGGTGGCGTCGGTGGCGGTGTTGGAATCCTATGGAGTCCTGACGGGGATCTCCGGTGAGCAAGAGCGGGCCCAGGCCCTGGACCTGTTCGCCCGGATGTATTCACCCATCGTGGGCACCGGCCCGGTGATGGAATACCTTGGCGCCACCGGCTTGGACGCCCTGAAGGGCGCCGATATCCTGAAAACGGTCCCTGGCCAGTACCAGTCGTCGGTGGAATACGCCGATTCTTTGATCGGTCGAAATCTCCAGGGCATCTCCAAGGTGCTGACGGCCAATTTGGGCACCCGCATCTTCTACACCGAGCAGCCGGGCTACGACACTCACGCCAACCAGGGCCCGGTCCACGGCGTGTTGCTGGCCCACCTGTCTCAGGCCATCCGMGATTTCTATGACGACTTAAGGCAGCACAACGCGTCTGAGAACGTCCTGATCTACCTGTTCACCGAGTTCGGGCGGCGCGTGAAGGACAACGGCTCGGGCACCGACCACGGCGCCGGCGGCCTGGCTTTGGCCATCGGCGACCCCGTGAAGGGCGGCATCTACAGCGAGTTCCCCTCCATGCACGAAGAGGACCTGGAAGAAGGCGACCTGAAGTACAACATCGATTTTCGCGGCGTCTACGGCACRGTGRCCGAGAAATGGCTGGGTCTGGACGCCACGTCGATCGTGGGCGGTAAATTCGAACAACTGGACTTCGTCTAAATARTATGGCTTCCACCACCACGACAAAAACTGACAAACCCCTGCTGGCGCACCTGCTGCGCCGCGCCGGATTCGGGGCCACGTTCCAAGAGCTGGATCGTTACTCGCAGCTTGGCTATGCAGCGTCCGTGGACGAACTGCTCCACCCCGAACGGCAACCGGCCATCGAAGAGGATGTTCTGGAGCGGTATTTCATCGACTGGAAGGAAAGCCGCAACATCGAGGGCGCGCTCACCGAGTCCGTCTACCGGATGAACGCCTACGCCGGAGGACGGCCGCTTCAAGAGAAGATCGCTCTGTTCTGGCACGGTGTGTTCGCCACCGGCCTGGCCAAGGTGCTTCACGAAAAGACCATGCTCAACCAGATCGACCTGTTCCGGGACCACGGTCTGGGCAATTTTCGAGACCTTCTGCTGCACCTGGCGAAAGACCCGGCGATGATCTTCTGGCTGGACAACAACTTCAACCACAAAGACGCCCCCAATGAGAACTGGGGCCGGGAGCTCCTGGAGTTGTTCTCCCTTGGTGTGGGCATGGACGGTCAGGAGAATTACACCGAAGAGGATGTGAAAAGCGCCGCCCGGGCCTTCACCGGCTGGACCATCGACGACGACAACGTGGCCTCCATCCCCTTCGGCAAAACGCCCTGGCTTTTCCGGTACCTGCCCGAAGACCACGATGACGGCGAGAAGACTTTCTTGGGCCACACGGGCAACTTCAACGGCGAAGACATCATCGACATCATCGTGAAACAGCCGGCCACCGCCCGGTTCATCTCCCGCCACTTGTACAACTTCTTCGTGGCCGACGATGTCCAAGTCCCTGCCTGGCAGCRAACCCCGCCCGGCGACCCCGAAGCCATAAAGATGCTGGAAGAGGAGTATTTCCACTCCAACTACAACATCCGGTCCATGCTCCGGCTACTATTCAATTCGGACTTCTTCAAGTCGGACCAAGCCCGCTTCGCCAAGGTGAAAAGCCCCGCTGAAGTGGTCGTGGGGACTCTCCATCTGTTGGGCGATTTCAAGTTCCCCAAGCGTGGCATATTCGAAGTTGCCCTGGGTTGCCGTTACATGGGCCAGGACCTGCTCAACCCCCCTTCGGTGGAAGGCTGGCACACCGGCGAAGAGTGGATCGACAGCGGCAGCCTGGTGGAACGCGTGAATTTCGTGGCCGACCAAGTCAGCGACATCGAACAGCCCGGTGTCAGGGCCATGGTCGACGCCCTGCTGGACCGGACCGCAGAACTAGACCCGCTGTCAGTCATCGACGGCTGTCTGGAATTGTTGGGACACGTGCGGTTACACGAGAAGAACAAAGAGCACCTCGCCGGAGAGATCAGGTCGATGCTTGACCAGCGCAGCGGGCTCGTGGCCGGCAGTCCTGAGGAGCGCCTATCTGCGGAGAAAACCGTGCTCCATACCATGAAGATGATTGGRTCCAGCCGTGAGTACCAGTTCTCTTAGCTATGACCACTGAAACTCAGAACGCCCTCTCCGCCAAAGGCCTGTACCGGTACCACGATGTTATCGGGCTACTGTCCGCGGCCGGACCTGGGTTCAGCGGGCCGGTATCCGTTGTCACAGGCCCTCAAAATGAGCTCTACGTTGCGAACCGCGCCAACGCCAAACAGACCGAGGCGGTGCGAATCACACGGTGCACCAAGGAAGGCGATTTCCTGGAGCATTTTGGCGAATGGGGCGAGGGCTCCGGGGAGTTCATCTGGGTAACCGCCATCGCATTCAGCCCTGGGTGGGAGCTTTTCCTGGCCGACGAAGACACCAACAGAATCAGCGTTTTTGATTCGGAGAACCGATTCGTCCGCAGCTTCGGAGAGCACGGGAGCGGCCCGTCACAGTTCGACCGCCCATCCGGCTTGGCATTTGGTCCCAATGGCAAACTCTACGTCGTCGATACCTTGAACCACCGGGTGCAAGTCCTAACGCCGGAAGGCGAGTTCATCWCCRWGTGGRSCAGTTTAGGCGGCGGAGAAGGCCAGTTCAGCATGCCCTGGGGCATCGCTATCGACGGCGCCGGTGATGTCTACGTCACCGACTGGCGCAATGACCGGGTGCAGAAGTTCGACGCGGAGGGCCGGTTCCTGATGGCCTTCGGTAGCTCCGGCAACGGTGACGGCCRGTTCAACCGGCCCAACGGCATCGCCGTTGATTCCGACGGTGACATCTACGTGTGCGACTGGATGAACGACCGAGTCCAGGTTTTCGACCAGTCCGGCTCCTACAAAGACGTCCTCATCGGTCACAGCGGCATGTCCAAATGGGGCCGCACCTTCCTAGACGCTAATCCCGACATCGAAAGCAAGCTGGAATTGGCAGCCCAGAACAYAGAACTGAAACAGCGTTTCTACCGTCCGGTCTCGGTCCATGTGGACGAAGATGGAAAGGTCTACGTTGCCGACTGCTACCGCCACCGGGTCCAGATCTACCAGAAGCTCTCAGCTAGCCCTGATCTGGGCATTTCTGCCTGATCACCGCCAGTTCTGAGTCCGAAATCCGGTTTTCCCGTTCTATAGGGCCTCATATTGTGCCTAGGCTTTGGCGCTACGATTGAGGGCTAGGCATGTCAAATTAACTACCCTATAATCGGTGTCGATCAATATTGCCGAGACGGTGGTTACACATCTCTTGGCCACTCCTATCAGCCCGCGAAACCWGTTCAATAAGAGGAAGAAAATGCCAGAAGCGTCCCAGATCATTTATACCAMGATTGACGAGGCTCCGGCCCTGGCYTCGCACTCGCTGTTGCCGATCCTCCGCGCCTTTACCAARGGGACCGGCATTGAACTAGAGGCTTGGGATATCTCATTGACCGGCCGCATCATTGCGAATTTTCCAGACAAGCTGACAGATGATCAAAAGATCCCCGATTATCTGACCATGTCCAGTGTGCTATGCGATGACCCAAAGGCGAACATCATCAAGCTGCCCAATATCAGCGCCTCTATCCCCCAGTTGAAAGGCGCGATCAAGGAATTACAGGAAAAGGGATACGATATTCCCGACTACCCCGATGATCCGGTAACCGACCAACAGCGTGCACTATTCGACCGCTTTTCCAAGGTATTGGGCAGCGCGGTCAACCCAGTTCTGCGGGAAGGGAACTCCGACCGCCGGTCGGCCATCTCGGTCAAGGAACACGGCAAACGCAACCCCCATCGCATGATGCGGGACTGGCCGGAAGTGTCTAAAACCCGCGTCGCCCACATGACCGGCGGCGATTTTTACGGTAGTGAACAAGCGGTAACGATCAAGGAAGATGGATCGGCTACGATCGAATTTGTGTCCCGCGACGGCCGGGCGACCGTGCTCAAATCCGATATCCCTTTGACAGCCGGCGAGATCACCGATTGTTCCACGATGAATATCAGAGAGTTGCGCGAGTTTTACGCGGAAGAAATGGCGAATGCCAAAGCCGATGGCGTGTTGCTTTCTCTGCACYTGAAGTCGACCATGATGCGCATATCCGATCCGATCATCTTCGGCCATTGTGTCTCGGTTTACTACGAGGACGTGTTCAACAAACACGCTCCTGAAATGGACGAACTCGCCGTGAACCCCGACAACGGGATGGCTGAACTCTATACCAAGATCCAATCTCTGACCGATGAGAAACGAGAGGAGATCGAGGCAGATATCCAGGCGGTCTATAGCGTCCGCCCGGAGCTGATGATGGTGAACTCCAACCGGGGCATCACCAATCTGCATGTGCCGAGTGATGTGATCATCGATGCCACCATGCCGGTGATCGTCCGCGATGGCGGCCGCACATGGGGCCCCGACAACGAGTTGCACGACACCATCGCCATGATTCCCGACCGCTCTTACTCGACCCTATATCAGGCGATCATCGAAGACTGCCAGAAGAACGGAGCGTACGACCCGGCTACCATCGGCAGTGTCGCCAATGTGGGGCTGATGGCCCAAAAAGCCGAAGAGTATGGGTCCCACGACAAGACTTTCACGGCWCAAGGTAATGGGACGATCCGGGTTGTGGACGCATCTGGCACGACTCTGATGGAGCAGCGGGTYGAGGAAGGCGATATCTTCCGGATGTGCCAGACCAAAGACGCCGCGATCCGGGACTGGGTCAAGCTTGGGGTCACCCGGGCTAGGGCCACCGGCTCGCCGGCGATCATCTGGCTGGACCCGAAACGGGCCCACGATGCTGAACTGATCAAGAAGGTTGACCAATACCTGCCCACCCACGACACGGCTGGGCTGGATATCCGCACCATGACCACCATCGAAGCGATGGAGTTCACGATGGCCCGCAGCCGGGCCGGCCAGGACACGATCTCCGTGACCGGCAACATCCTGCGTGATTATCTGACCGACCTCTTCCCGATCCTGGAATTGGGCACCAGCGCCAAGATGCTGTCTGTCGTCCCTCTCCTTCAGGGTGGTGGKATGTTTGAGACAGGCGCCGGCGGCTCGGCCCCCAGGCATGTGCAGCAGTTCCTTGAGGAGGGCCATCTGCGGTGGGACTCTTTGGGAGAGTTCTGCGCCCTCGTCGCTTCCTTCGAGCATCTCGGCGAGAAGTTCAAAAACGAAAAGGCGAAGCTCTTATCTGAGACCCTAGACCAAGCGATCGCGAAGCATCTGGACAATAACCGCTCGCCGTCGCGCCGGGTCAACGAAMTGGACACCCGAGGCAGTCATTTTTACCTCGCTCTGTACTGGGCGGAAGCGCTGGCCAAGCAGACCCAAGACACGGAGCTGCAATCTCGCTTTGCGGAAGTGGCCAAGCAGATGGCCGCCAATGAAGAMGATATTCTTCAGGAAATRATCGATGCCCAGGGACATCCGGTTGATATCGGAGGCTATTTCCATCCCAGCCAAGCGATGTCCGCCGCCGCCATGCGCCCCAGCGCCACTCTGAATGCGATCATAGACGGTATCTAGCAGCACATTGGCTGGCTGAATCGAGGTCTTCAGCCAGCCGTTTTAAAAATGGCCGARGGTATGGGCCTACTTGAACCTGGAGTCAAAGTACTCGGAGACCCGCTTCACGTACTCATCGGGATGGGTCAAGAACGCGTCAACGTGGTCCACACCCGGCACCAGCCAGATAGAACTCCCCGTCTCAGCCGCGCTGGCGACCCGCTGTCCTTGCCGCCAKGGGATGCGCTCGTCGGCGATCCCATGTATCACCAAAACCGGATAGCCAAGTCCGGCGACGGCCCGCTCCGGGACTAATGCTCCGATGTCTATGCCATAGATCCATTTGGTCAACAGCCTGGCCGCAGGCATGAATATAGGCGTCAACCAGCCAGGTATGGGCGTCTTCCGGGCCGCTTCCCGGGCGATCAGGTCTGATGCGTTGGCGTAGGGACTATCCGCGGCCACCGCGGTTATCCGTGGTTCTTCCGCCGCTGCCAAGATCGACGTAGCGGCGCCCATGGAGAACCCCATCAGACCAGTGCGGCCGGGATCTATTCCCCGGTCAACCAGATAGTCGAAAGCGCCCAACACGTCCCACCGCTCGAAATATCCGCCCGAGACTTTGTCTCCCCCCGACGAGCCGTGGCCCCGCAGGTCGAACATCAGAACGTTATAGCCCAACTCGACCATTCTGGCCGCCAGCTCCACCGCATTATCTCCGGAGCGCACGCTTCCGATTCCGTGAACGAARATCAGGTGCGGACTGGAACTCTCCCCCGGCAGATACCAGCCGCTGAGCACGACATCGCCACGGCGGGAGGGAAACTCCACGTCCTCAAATTCTAGATCGTAATTGGATGGATCGTCTTCCTGCGGGTTCCGGTCGGCCTTCGTGACACCTTGGGCGATCAGAAACGAGACGAGGCCGTAGACGACCAAGGCCAAGACCCACACGACCAGAATRGCGAGCTTGAATCTTCGTGTCCCCAACATATCTAACATCTGAATCCCTTCTGCAGACCGGCTTAACGCGAACTTGCCCTGCCRAAATTAAYCAAACGGCTGATTCCMTGAGTTGGCCGGTTTTCGAAACAACAGCCGCATAAACATCCTGACCAACCAAAAACCGGCAAGTCCGGCGACGAACCCCATCGGCGCGAATAAGATGAAGAACCCACCACATATCCATGAGGCGTGGCCGATCCAAGAAACAGCACATTGAAAGGCCCCCCACAATCCAAACGCGACGAAGCACAAACNACCAAACACAGTTGACACGAATATTCCGGAGCGTTTCATCCGAGTTCCTTATCACCAACGCTGAATGTTGCCGAACGGAACATCTTTCGTACCCGATTAGTTGACTATAGCATCCCATACGCAAATACCCATTCCAGCCCCATCCAGCCTCCCAGAAGGGCCTACCGTCGTGCCATGTTCTCATATATAATACGCTCGGATTGGCGTCCGTCGGGCTCGCAGCTCTCTCCAGCACGCCTGGCGGCTGATCCCTACAAGACACCGCATTAGAAGCATCAGATTAGTTAACGGATAGCGCGTAGATCCCCCCGTAGCCCTTCCTAACCGAGGAAGGATTGGGGGGATTTCTCCCGCCAGGCAAGTTTTTRTTTTTTTGTACAGAGGAGCAGTCACAAGATGCGAAGCAAAGTAACGGTTGTTGGAGCCGGCAACGTGGGCGCCACCACCGCACAGAGGATCCAYGCTCTGGGTTACACCGACGTGGTATTGGTGGACGTGGTTGAAGACCTGCCCCAGGGCAAGTCTCTGGACATGCTGGAGTCGGCCCCRATCATGGGCACCGACGCCAAGATCATCGGCAGCAACAGTTATGAAGAAACAGCCGGGTCTGAAGTGGTGGTCATCACCGCCGGAATCGCCCGCCGCCCCGGAATGAGCCGGGACGACCTGCTGCTGACCAACATGCGAATCACTTCTTCGGTGACGGAACAGTTGGTCAAGTTTTCCCCCGACTGCATCATCATGCCGGTGACCAACCCGCTGGACGCCATGGTGCAGAACGTCTATGAGGTCAGCGGATTCCCCAGGAACCGGGTGTTCGGCATGGCCGGTGTTYTGGACACCGCCCGCTTCCGGACCTTCATCGCGGAAGAGCTCGATGTCTCGGTGGAAGACGTCCAGGCCTTCGTGCTGGGCGGCCACGGCGATGACATGGTGCCCTTGGTTCGTTTCACCAACGTCGGCGGCATCCCCATCAGCGAGCTGATGGCCGAGGAGAAGATCGACCAATTGGTGCGGCGCACCCGCGGCGGCGGCGGCGAGATCGTCGAGCTGCTTAAAGAAGGAAGCGCCTACTACGCCCCATCCGCTGCCATCACCCAGATGGTTGAAGCGGTCCTGCTGGACAAGAAACGCGTGCTCCCCGCCTGCACCTACTTGGAGGGCGAGTTCGGCATCAACGGCCTCTGCGTCGGCGTGCCGGTGAAGCTTGGCGCCGGCGGCATGGAACAGGTCATGGAGATCAAGCTGACCCCCGAAGAGCAGACCGCTCTGCAGGCTTCCGCCGCCAGCGTCCAAGAACTGGTGGATGTCATGAATAAAGCCAAGGCTGAGGGTTAATCTGGCAGGGCTAGAATAGAGGRAACATATCCCGGCWGGAGGGTAGCTGATGGCCCGTCGAAGCAACGTTGAGGAACGCCTACTTGAGAAGGCAAGCCGCTACTTGCCCGGCGGCACTGGCGGCAACCTCTCCCTCCCTAAGGAACTGGATTTTCTGGTCTCGCATGGCAAGGGCTCCAAGATCTTCGATGTGAGCGGCAACGAGTACGTCGATTGGCTCATGGGGTCCGGCCCGATGGTCTTGGGCCACGCCCACCCTGCCGTCACCGAGGCCGTGATCAAAGCCGTCGAAGGCGGCAGCACCTTCTTCGCCACCAACGACAAAGCGGTTGAACTGGCCGAGGCGCTGGTCAACGCCGTCCCCTGCGCCGAGCAGGTGCGGTTCACCACCAGCGGCACCGATGCCTGCTTCCAGGCCATGCGGGCCGCACGTGCCTTCACCGGCAAAGAAAAGATACTCAAATTCGAGGGCGGGTTCCACGGCACCAGCGACTACGCTCTGATGAGCCTAACCCCCTCGCCTTCCGTTGAGTACCCACAGGCCCAGGCCAGCAGCGGCGGCATCCCCAAAGCTATCCAGGAGCTGATGCTCATCGCTCCATACAACGACCTGGCCACCACCGAGACCATCATCAACGCCCACCTGGACGACATCGCGGCGGTCATCGTGGAACCGGTACAGCGCGTGATATCCCCCAAACCGGGCTTCCTGCAAGGTCTCCGMGACCTSACSRMSMRGYACMASATWCCKCTGATMTTCGACGARGTYGTSACCGGSTTCCGGSTSGCYTACGGYGGCGCKCARGARYWCTWCGGMGTYACGCCGGACMTRTGCWSYRTGGGCAAGATCATGGGCGGCGGATACCCGCTTGCCGGCCTCTTGGGCCGAGCCGACATCCTATCGGTCTACGACCGTGGGGCATCGGACGACGAGACTTATGTGAACCAGATCGGCACACTCAACGGCAACCCGGTGGCCTGCGCCGCCGGTCTGGCCACGCTGGCCGTGCTGCGGGAAGAGGGCGCCTACGAGAAGATAAACGGGGTCGGCGCGGCCATCCGAAGCGCCCTGGTGGACATCTGCAACGAGAACGGCGTGCCGGTGCAGAGCTGCGGCGAAGACGCCATCTTCGATGTCTATTTCTCAGAGGTCCCGGTGTCCAACTACCGGGACACCCTGGCCGCCGACAGCGCCATGATGACCCGGTTCAACACTGGGCTGCTGGAACGCGGCATCTTGAAGGGCTCCCAGAAGTATTACCCTTCAATCGTCCACACCGGCGAAGACGTGGAAAAGACCATCCAAGCCATACGGGAAGTRGTGCCGCTGCTGATAGGGTAGGCAGTACGGACCTGCCGAGGGGCCGCATCGGCAGATAAATCGGAAGATCAACATCAGTCTTGCAAGGAGTCGCGCGATGCCAGAATCCAATGGTAGCAAGGACCGCTATGGGCTTCCCATCAGCACCAGTTCCACCGCCGCCGCCGATAACCTGGTGGAGGGAGTGGACCTGCTACTGGAGCAAAACTTCGGACCGGAGCAGAGCTTTCAGCAGGCAGTTGAAGCCGACGAAGGGTTTGCTCTGGCCTTCGCCGGGCTGGTCTACGTCTACATGGCCGGTGGCAAAGTGGCAGAGGCCCGCAAAGCTGCTCAGCAGGCCCAGTCCTTGGCGGCGGGCACAACCCGCCGTGRGCAACAGCAGATCGAGGCTTTGGCGCTGTGGGCCAATGGCAAAGGGCCGGAATCCTTGGCAGTCATCCAACAACACATTGCTGAGTTTCCCAGAGACATGCTGATGGTTAGAGTTGCCCAGCGGTTGTATATCATGGGGTGCAGCAGTGTGGGCGCAGGCGTCGACAATTATCCCGAAGCGCTTTTCGCCTTGATGAAGGGTGTGGCGCCCGAATACGGGGACGACTGGGCCTTCCAGGGCCAGTACGCTTTCGCCCACCACGAAAACGGGCTGCTGGACGAAGCCCTGAAACTGGCGGAGCGGTCCTTGGCGCAACGGCCAACCAACGCCGTTGCCGCCCATTCCATCGCCCACGTTTATTTCGAGCGGGGTGACGCCTCCGGA
>NVWX01000063.1 GCA_002746355.1 Dehalococcoidia bacterium
ACGGCCAGCCTGAGATGGCACGCAGAACATGAGACTGCGCACTATGGTTCGTTTGGGAGAGATGATTGGATTCAAATCTAAGCCGAAAGCGCCCGGTTGGATCAGGTGGACCGGACATCGGTCAGCGCCCGATACCGATGGGTTTGGGGTGGTTTCCAATGGGGTCTCATGGAGCTGTTATGGAGAGTATTTGACTACCGAAATTCTACTTAAGAGGCCCTTGAATAGCAAGGCAGAACGGTTGTGCGGGGCCTCCGATCTCGGGGCCGTTCACACTGGCAGGGAGCCTAGGGCCATGATATGATTGGCACGCCAGACGGAACAGACTCCGTTGGCCATTATTTTTGGAAACCGCACCTGGGGGAAAGGAAGTCCTGTCTTGAACGACAGAGGAATGGGACCCTTAGACGAATTTGGAGACGAGGTCCAGACTCGCTCCAACAAGACCAGATTCTTGGTCCTAAGCGCTGTTATCATCCTAGCGCTGGGCTACATGATTTACGCGGCATTTCCCGGAAACGCCCTYTATTTCCTSACWGTCAGCGAGTTCAAYRRWMARTCCGAMGTCCARGACGGMMGATTGCTGCGRRTKTCMGGCARATTGGTGGAAGGGACCTTCGGGCGTGAAGGCAATTCCATCGACTCTCTATTTCAGATCACCGACAACGATGGAGATTCCTCCAGCGTGACCTTGATGGCCAGCTACACCGGAGTTTTGCCTGACCTGTTCTTCAATCCCCACTCCGAGCTCATCTTGGAAGGTAGCTACGGTGCTAATGACGTGTTCCATGCCGATAACATTCTGGTGAAATGCCCGTCCAAGTATGTCGATTTGGAAGACGAACTAAACTCCGCGCAAAATCCGGTACAAAGTTGAGGCGCCGACAGGTCTCATCTTGCGCAGAAAAAATCCCCTGGATCATCCAGGGGATTTTCTAATCCATGACTTGGGTGTGGCGGCCAGCAGAGTCAGTATTAATTTTCCCGGTGCATCCGCTCCAACAGCGATCGTTTCAGCGCCGACGGCGCACTGATGCYGGGCAGCCTGCCCAAGGCGCCGATGGTGGACGASAACGTCCCCACGAATGCTTGGCAGGGRCCGCATTTGCTCARGTGGGCCTGRAACGCAGACCGYTTGTCTGGTTTGAGGTCGTTMTCGATGTAGGCGGAAGAGTGATCAGCCACGTCATCGCAGTCGAATTCTCCCTTCCTGAAGTATCTTTTTAKCGCATTAAACAATTTATCCGTCCCCGTTCCATTCTAAGTTGGCAGCCCGGTGTTGGGCAACACCCACTGCCCGGAGATGTTCTTGATTTACTCGAATGGTSCTCTTCTCAAATACTTAGATGSACCATCCGGCRGATAAGGTTGCACGGAACATAAATGCAAAAACGCCCCGACGTGAATCGGGACGTTTTAGATTCATTGATCAAGCCTAGTTTAGAACTCGAACGCCCCCAACAACTGCTCAACGGTTTKGGGCTTGGCCTTTTCCCAGGTGTTCATCACGTTCTGRTCCAACGAGACCCTTTCGGTGTCGTTGTAGAGGACGCCCACCGGCACTCCACCCTGTTGCAGCAACTCGTGGGCAGCCGCCCGGTCTGAAGTGTCGTGGTCTTCGGGGATGTCCCAGAGCGTGGGTTGGATCCCATTCTTGAGGTCGCCTTTCAATTCCAGGAAAGTGTCGTTGTAAGCTGTGCAAGGCGATTGGATGTGGACGATGGAGAACCCGGAGTGATCCATCCCTTGCTGRATCAGTTGTGAGAGGGGGCGCGGCTGGCCGGAGAAACCGGAAGCGATGAAAGAAACGCCCATCGTCAGGTACAGCTCCAGCGGATGGGTCTTCGATTCCAGCTTGCCGAAGGGTGTGCTGCTGGTGATGGTGCCTTCCAAGGTAGTCGGAGAGCTCTGTCCTTTGGTCAGGCCATATACTCCGTTGTCCATGATCACGGCGCAGATGTTCAGGTTCCGGGCCGCCTGCGGTCCGATGTGTTCCGCACCGATGCTGAGGAAGTCGCCGTCGCCGGCCACTACCACCACGTTCARGTCCGGTTGGGCCATCTTTACGCCCAAGGCGATGGGGAGCGCCCGGCCGTGGATCCCGTGGATCCCGTAGGGCTGGTCTCCTTCCAACAGGTGGACCATGTTCCCGGAACAACCGATGCCGGCCACGACCACGTTGTTCTCCATCGGCTTGCCGGTCTCTTCCTTCCGGTTGATCATGGCGAGCTCAAGAGCGCGCCGCACACCGAAATCTCCGCAGCCTGGGCACCACTTGAAATCGTATTCAGGGTTTTTCTTGCTCATACCCGAACAGTCTCCTTCAGATGAGCGTTGGTCATCTCCGTTATCTTTTCGACCAGTGTGCGGCCCTTGAATGGAAGGCCGGTGTATTGGGTGATGGACTCGGCTTTCACGCCCATCGAGCGCAGTATGTTGGAGAATTGTCCCTGGTAATTCAACTCCGGAACAATTACTAGATCCTTCTTTTTCAGCTCTTCCAGCATCTTCGGCGGCAGAGGGTTGAGGAAAATCGTGTAGTACCATCCTACTGGTATGCCATTCTCTTTCAGGGTTTTATAAGCTTCCTGGGCCGGGCCTTTGCTGCCGCCCCAGGGCAATACCGCGATCGAGTGCTCCGTCTGGTCGCTTTCGTAGTCGTCTTCTTCCAGCAGCTTGATCTTGCTGAACCGCCGCTCAGTCATCTGCACATGGCGTTCCCCCAGGTGGGTGGTRTCGCCCATGTCGTCGTGTTCGCTGCCATTGGCCACGTAGGCGCCTGGGTTTCCKGGGATGGGCATGGGCGAAAGCCCGTGGCCAGCATAGCGGAGGTAGCCGTTGGCGCCGGTGTAWATCTCCCGTTTGGCCTGTTTGACCTTGGAAAGATCGGGCTTGGGGATGTTTTGGGAACGTTCGGCYAARGCCATCTCAGTCATCAATATGACCGGGCCTTGGTATTTCTCYGCCSMTTYNNCRGCSMTYKGRKCGCSCCRKMGWWRSRNNCYTCCAYGKYGCYNTANCCGCSRKSATGGGCAGTCTGACGTCGCCGTGGGCCGGATACATGCAGCTCATTAGGTCGGATTGCTCTGTCTTGGTGGGCAGGCCGGTTGCCGGTCCGCCGCGCTGAACGTCCACCACCACTAGTGGAATCTCGGCCATCCAGGCCAGRCCWAGWCCCTCGCYCATSARYGWGAMRCCAGGRCCGGCGGTGGCGGTCATCGCCCGTTTGCCGGCGTAACCCGCGCCAAGGATAGYGGTGATCGATTCGATCTCGGAGCTAACTTGATAGGAGAACCGGTCATTGCCGACCAGATTTCGCTCCATATATAAAAGAATCGTGGTTGCGGGCGAGATAGGGTAACCGACGTAGAAATCGAGACCGCCGGCGATTGCGCCAATCGAGATCGCGTCRTTGCCTTTAATCATCAACTGGTCATRTTCCGGCATTTCCGGGGGCRCCAATTCGCCCAGGGAAAACCCRCTTTCCTCGAGGTGGCTGCGGCCCAGGTTGAGGGCCTCGATGTTGGACCTGATGATCTCAGCGTCTCCATCGCGCCCGCGGTTGAACCGTTCTTCCACGAAGCTGATCAGGTGCCCTTGAGGCATATTGATCAGGTGGGCCAGGCCKCCCATRATCACCATGTTGGCGGCGCGGTTGTTCCCGGTGGATTTGGCCAGTTCTTCAAAAGGCAGGCCGAAACTCCGGTCATCGTCATCCAGTTGAAACTCATCCGAGTTGAAGATGATGACGCCGTCCGGCAGCACGTCTTTGTGATGTTCGTCGTAGGCGTCTCGGTTGAACGCAACCAAAACGTTTACGTCGTCGCCGGGGGCCAGTACTGGGTCTACTGAGATTCGGGCCTGGGTCCAAGTTGGACCTCCCAATATCTGGGAGGGAAAAGTTGCGAAAGTCAGGGCATGGTAGCCGACTCTGGTCGACGATTGGGCTAGGCCTTCCGCCGAGGTGACGACGCCTTGACCCCCTTCGCCGGCGAACCGCACTACGAAGTCGCGCATCTGCATATTAAATAGTCCTCGTGGCTCTGTGCGCAGGCCAAGATAGATTCATGGCCTGGTCTGGAATGGCAAAACGCAAGGTGAATGCAGCGGATATAAATGGGGAATAGAAGAACTGGGAGCGCCGCGGACGTGACGATGTAGCCGTAGATTTCATGACGATTGTCGGAAGTGTCCTCTGRGGCGGCCCGAGGGGCTCATAATCCGGGATGATATTCTGAGAACGCCGGTATGRTGACAACCTATTTTGGTCGTGGTTCCACGTGTAAAACAGCGTTTTGAATATATCATCTGCCGGATTCCATTGTCAATCAAATCGAGCTTAATATCCAYCCTGATTACGTGCCAGAGATTCCATATWCCCTCCCGCTTGGTGTACTTAGGGAACCGCAGGAATCTTCGCGGCAGTGCCTTGGCATTTCTTGCCCGTGACAGCGACCGCAAGCYGTTGTTTGCTGAATTTAGCCTGTGCTAGAATCCCGAAYATGGAAGAGAACATGGCTGCYGACACCAAGTTTTGGGTAGCATTGAGCAGAGYCCCGCAGTTGGGAACTGTGCGTTTTCGCCGTTTGGAATCCAATTTCGGCGATATGGAATCGGTCTGGAACGCCAGTTACAACGAACTTAGGGCCACTGGACTGGAAGACCGTCCAGCACAAGAGATCGTAGCTGCCAGAAACAATTCTTCTCCAGACGACGAGATGGCTGCCCTTGAACGTGCGGAGGTTACGGCTGTAACCTGGAATCACTCAACCTACCCGGCGCGCCTCAAAGAGATCGCCGATCCRCCCGCCGTTCTATTCTATAAAGGAACGCTGTTGCCYAGCGACGATCGGTCAGTGGCCATCGTCGGTACCAGAAGCCCAACCGTGTACGGCCGGGAAGCCACTGCGGTATTNNGCYGTGGTCTGGCCCARGCYGGTCTTACGGTGGTTAGCGGGCTGGCATTGGGTATCGACGGTGTGGCCCACCGGTCTGCTCTGGAAGCCGGAGGCCGGACCATAGCGGTCTTAGCCGGCGGTCTGGACCGGGTCTACCCGAAAGACCATACGCGTCTGTTTGAACAGATACARGAACAAGGAGCTGTAGTCAGCGAGCAGCCGCTCGGCGTGCGGCCGGACTCACGGAGCTTCCCGCGCCGAAACCGTTTGATCAGCGGCATGTCGCTGGGCTCAGTGGTCGTCGAAGCAGCGGAGGGCAGCNGGGCCCGMCACACCGTCTACCACGCCCTGGAACAAAACCGGGAGGTGTTCTGCGTACCGGGGAGTATCTTCTCTCCTGCCAGCGATTTCACCAATCGAATGATAAAGGAAGGCGCAAAATTGGTGATGGGAATCAYCGATATATTGGAAGAGTTGAMCATCGCGGACGTTGTCCCCAAAACCCAGAAGTCTAAAAAAGGAYTTAATGCCTTAGAAGACGTTCCGGAGCAATTGTCGTTCGCGGCTGCAGATGACGACGAACCGGAAGAGCAGGCGCTGCTAAGCAAGTTGACTGACTCTCCGCTACATATCGATATTATCCAGAGGTCATYGGGCCTACCGATATCCTCAGTTAGCAGTACACTGACCATGTTAGAGTTGAAAGGAAAGATAAARCAGGTCGGCTGTATRCACTACATCAAAAYAAGGGAAACCACGGCGGTATATGACAACCAATAAAGGCTCGTCGGGCAAAGCGACGAGCAAAACCACAACTAGAAAAACGACGGCSAAGCGCAAGTCCACCAAAGCMRAGGGYTCCAAARGYAGGTCGGCGGCCGTCAAGCTGCCCAGTTCCGCAGGCAAGAGCCTGGTGATCGTAGAATCTCCGGCCAAGGCCAGGACCGTCGGACAGATACTGGGCAACAAGTACGTTGTAACCGCGTCCCAAGGACACGTACGCGACCTGCCCAAGAGCAAGATCGGCGTCGACGTTGCGCAGGACTTTGAGCCTTCTTACGTGATCATGAAGGAAAAGCAGGCCCTGCTSACCCAGATCAAAAAAGCCGGCAAGGAAGCCARACAGGTATACCTGGCCACTGACCCGGACCGGGAAGGTGAAGCCATATCCTGGCACCTCCAGGCCGCCGCGGACTGGGAGGACTTGGCCACGCCTCCCAAACGGGTGGTTTTTCACGAGATAACTAAAGAAGCTGTCGAAGAGGCCTTTCGGAACCCCCGTGAGATCGACATGCAGCTCGTCAATGCCCAGCAGGCGCGGCGCATCCTAGACCGTTTAGTCGGATACCAGATCAGCCCTCTGCTCTGGCGCCGGGTCCAGCGCGGCACCTCTGCGGGCCGGGTGCAATCCGTGTCCCTGCGCATGGTCGTGGACCGCGAACGGGARATCGAAGCTTTCATCCCCGTGGAGTCGTGGACCATCGATAACTTGCTCCGCAAGGCGGGAACAGAGGCCACTGAGAAGAACCAGTTCTCTGCYTCACTGCAYTCGGTGAAGGGYGATCGTGCCMGAATCAGCATCCCYAAMGAAGAAGAYGCCCGGCGKTACGARTCKSWRRKKRYYSRYSMCSMYKRTAAAGTCGCTGAAGTCAGAAAGCGGGHTGTCCGGCAACGGCCGTCCGCGCCGTTCACCACCAGTACGATGCAGCAGGAAGCCGGCCGCAAATTGCGGTTCACGGCACAGCGCACCATGGCCGTGGCCCAGCAATTGTACGAGGGCCTGACCGTTGGGAGTGAAGGTCAGATCGGCCTAATCACCTACATGAGGACTGACTCCACTCAGGTGGCCAGTTCTG
The DNA here is from genome assembly GCA_002746355.1 of Dehalococcoidia bacterium. Lineage (GTDB taxonomy): Bacteria > Chloroflexota > Dehalococcoidia > Lucifugimonadales > UBA3495 > UBA9611. Next base: position 6,755 of record NVWX01000063.1, read on the forward strand.
CGATTGAAGAGGTCCGGGATTACATCCAAGGCCGTTACGGTAAAGACCATCTGCCGGCCAAGCCCAGGGTGTACACCAGGGCTGCGAAAGGCGCCCAGGAAGCCCACGAGGCCGTCAGACCCACGTCCATCAAGAGAGACCCCGCGTCATTGAAAGGCTATCTGTCGGGGGAACAATTGAACCTCTACACACTGATCTGGTCGCGAATGCTGGCCAGTCAGATGGAAGACGCCAGATCCGAGGCGACCACGTTGAATATCGACGCCGTGTGCAAAGGGTCCGGCGTTGTCTACAACTTCCGGGCTTCCGGCTYGGTCCTGAGATTCGCCGGGTTCCGTAGCGTATATATGGAAGGACGCGACGATAGCGCGGAGACCGAYGACAAGAAAACCTTGCCGGCGCTAGCGGTCGGCGACGCTTTGTCGTGCTCCAAACTCGATGCCAACCAGCACTTCACCGAGCCGCCTCCCCGGTTCACTGAGGCCACGCTCATCAAAATGATGGAAGAGAAGGGCATCGGACGCCCAAGCACCTACGCTCCAACCATCGGCACCCTGATTGACCGGRGCTACGTGGAAAGAGAACGRAATAGGCTAACTCCCACCAAGCTGGGAATCACAGTCACCGATCTGCTCACCGAGTATTTCACCGACATCATGGACCTTGACTTCACGGCCAAGATGGAAGAGGAACTGGACGACGTTTCCAGGGGTGAACGCGACTGGGTGCCCATGCTGGGTGAGTTCTACGGGCCATTCGAGAAGGCTCTGAGCAACGCAGATGAATCGATGCCCAAGGTCCGCATGGACGAGGAGACCGATGAGGTCTGCGACTGCGGAGGCAGCGACAAATGCGAGCATACTGACACTTGCGGAAAACCCATGGTGATCAAAACGGGGCGGTTTGGCCGCTTCATRGCCTGCACCGGCTTCCCTGAATGCCGGAAAACCAAACCTATCTTGAAGAAGACCGGTGTCTCCTGCCCCAAACCTGATTGCGGTGGCGACATCGTCGAACGCCGCGCCAAAGGCCGGGGCCGGTCGTTCTACGGCTGCTCGAATTACCCGGAGTGCGACCTGATCTTGAACCAACARCCSCTCCCCACTCCSTGTCCYGAGTGYGCRGGCCTGATGGTGATGAAGGGCCGGAACAATTCGGCGTGCACCAACTGTAGTTGGCAGGAAGCCATACTGGAGAATTCGGAAAGCGAAGACACCGCGGAAGAGCTGGCGCCGGTTGGCGACTAGMCTAGARAATGCCGGTCATGAAGGCTTGACCCAATTTGACCGCTATCTGGAGTCGTTTCCCCGCTACATCCGCGGTCAGCGTGGATTATCCGAGAACACGGAACGAGTCTACCTAGACGACTTGCGATCGTTCCGCCAATACCTGGCCGTAGAGAAGCTCAGTCTGACGGACATGGACCGGCAGACGCTTCGTGGCTACCTGGCCTGGTTGGCCACCGAGGGTAAGGGCGGACGGGAGGGATACGCCAGGGTCAGCGTCGCCCGTAAACTAACGGTGGTCCGCGCTTTCTACCGGTTCTTGGTCCAAGAAGGTCTGTTTCGTTCCACTCCTGTGCCTTCGGGGCAAAGTTTCAAGGTAAAGATCTCAAAAACACTCCCTGATTTTTTGGGTCAGCGCGAAGTTGCCCGRCTGATGGATGCGCCCGATGAAWCGACGGTCCAYGGCATCAGAGACAAAGCGATCTTGGAAACGTTGTACGCCTGCGGAGTGCGGCTGGCGGAGATTCATGGACTTAACCTGCCGGACATCAATTTCTCCAGCAACGAGATCTTGGTCCGGGGCAAAGGTTCGAAAGAGCGAATGGTCCTGTTCGGAAAGCATACCGAGGAGGCGTTGCGTCGATACCTCAACGAGTCCCGGCGTGAGTTGGTGTCCAAACCCACCCAGGCGCTTTTCTTGAACCGGTATGGAGAAAGGCTCTCGCGCCGCAGCTTCGAAAAGTTGGTGCGCCGCTATTCAACCGAGGCCGGGACCAGGACGAACGTTCATCCCCATACCCTGCGCCATACCTTCGCCACCCATATGCTGGAAGGCGGGGCCGATCTTCGGGTGATCCAAGAACTGCTGGGCCATTCCAGCCCCACGACGACCCAGATATATACTCATGTAACCAATCAGGAAGCCCTGTCGGCCTACTTGTCGCATCATCCCAGGGCCAACGAACCCGCCAGCAGGACGCCCCGGCAAACGGTCGGACCTGAGGAACAAGTACCCACCGAGAAGGACGACTAGAAACATGGCCAGTTTCTTGATCTTAAATGGCCCCAACATCAACATGCTGGGACGCCGTGATGCATCTATATACGGCTCCAAGACCCTGGAGGAAGTGAACCAGGAGATCAAATGGGTTGCCAATGAACTTGGGGTGGAGGTGATTTTCTACCAGTCCAACCTGGAAGGAGAACTGGTCACCTGCATCCAGGAGCATTGGGGAAAGATACAGGGCATCGTCCTTAACGCCGGAGCACTGACCCACTACGGGCTCAGCTTGAAAGACGCATTGATCGACAGCCGATTGCCGGTGGTCGAAGTCCATCTCAGCAACCCTTCGGCCAGGGAAGACTGGCGCAGAGTCTCGGTCATCTCGGACATAGCCAGAGGGCAGATCGCCGGATTTGGTTGGCGAAGCTACACCTCGGCCCTCAAGGTATTGGCCGAAGTGGTCGAAGAAGAATCAAGATGAAAGAGGATTCTAGATGAAGGAAAGAGTGGAGGGCCTGGTCGGCCAGTTCGAGGACCAAGAACTAGACGGCGTGCTGATCTCAGCTCCCGAGAACCGGCGCTACCTATCGGGCTTCAGTGGCTCCGCTGGCTACCTGCTGATCACCAAGGCCAAGGCCATCCTGGTCACAGATTCCCGGTACACCGAACAGGCGAACAACGAATCGCCCTACTTTGATGTCCGGCAGGTACGAGGCGGCTGGGGTTGGCTGATCGATGAATTGAAAGATTCCGGAATAAAGAAGGTCGGTTTCGAAAGCCAAGATATGACGGTCGCTTCGTATAACAGCCTGATCGACGCCATCAAAGGTGATTCCGCCTTAGGAGATGTCTCGTTCGTTCCGGCGCCTGGCTTGGCGGAGAACCAGCGCATCATCAAAGACCAAGAAGAGCTGAAGATGTTGCAGTTGGCCATCGATGCCGCAGACAAAGCCATGGACCGAGTCTGCCCCGCCATCACTCCCGGCATGACCGAGAAGGAAGTCGCCTGGAAGTTGGAAACCGCCATGCGTGATTTCGGCGCAGACACGATCAGCTTCGACACCATCGTCGCCGCCGGGCCCAATGGAGCGATGGCCCACCATCAACCGACCGATTACGTGATCAAAAAAAGCGACCCCATCGTGATCGACATGGGCGCCAAAGTGGGCGGTTACTGCTCCGATCTATCCAGGTCCATCGCGGTCGGCGAGCCCGACGAGACATTCAACAAGATCTACGATACAGTCCTAGGCGCCCAGCTCACCGCCATCAATACGGTGAAGGTCGGTATGACCGGCGAAGAAACGGACAGCCTGTCCCGGGAAGTGATCGTCAAAGCCGGCTACGGGGACAACTTTGGCCACAGTCTAGGCCACGGTGTCGGTCTGGAGATCCATGAGAACCCCAGAGTCGGACCCCGGTCTCCCGACGTCCTGGGGCTAAATACGGTGTTCACCGTGGAACCCGGCATCTACCTGAGCGGCTGGGGCGGTATCCGCATCGAAGATATCGTGATACTTCGGGAAGACGGTGCGGTTCCACTGAGCAAAGCCAAAAAGTAATAATTGTCCGAACCTTCGGCTATTTCCGCGTTCGCGCCACGCTTAGTGATACACTTTTGATCGACGCTGCCGGGCACTATTTACAGTTGGTCCGGCGGCTCCTTTCACCAGTAACCGGAGGACTCCTAAATGAGCATAAATTTCAGCGACCTCAGCCGGGGACTCGTCATCGAGTTGGACGGACAGCCTTGGGAGGTCATGGACTACCAGCGGCACAAGATGCAGCAGAGGGCGCCGGTTACCCGCATCAAGATGAGGAACCTGTTGAGCGGCGCCGTGGTGGAGAAGACCTTCCAGCAGTACAGCACGGGATTCACACTGGCCGATGTGGATACCAGGCCCACCCAATACCTTTACACCGATGGCGACTTCTATTACTTCATGGACCAGGAAACATTCGACCAGTATGACCTGACTAAAGAGATACTCGGGGACTCGTTGGAGTACCTGAAAGAGCAGGCGATGGTCGATATCCTTCTATACAACGGAGCGCCCATCAGCGTGAAGATGCCGACCCACGTAGAACTCGAAGTTACCGACACGCCTCCGGCTTTCCGTGGGGATACTGCCCAGGGAGGCAACAAACCCGCCACCTTGGAGACCGGCCTAAGGGTCAACGTCCCGATGTTCATAACTCCCGGTACGGTGATCCGGGTGGATACCCGCACCGGAGAGTACACCGAGCGCGTGAGCTAGAACGTGGCTGTCTACACCGTTAGCCAAGTTTCCTCCCACATCAAGGAGTCGCTGGAGTCCGACACGTTGCTGATGGACCTTTGGGTCGTGGGCGAAGTCTCCGGCCTCCGGGCATCGTCCGCCGGGCACACCTATTTCAGCCTCAAAGACCGGGACAGCCTGCTGCGCTGCGTCATGTTCCGGGGCATGAAGGGGGCAGAGCTTTTATCAGAAGGCGATTCTGTCTCGGCCCATGGCAAGATCACCTTCTACACCAGAGGCGGCACCACTGATTTCATGGTGGACCTGGCCATGCCCGAAGGCGTGGGCGAGCTGGCCTTGGAGCTGGAACGGCTGAAGCAGAAGCTGGCTGCGGAAGGATTGTTCGAGACCAGCCGCAAACGCCAACTGCCCCGGTTTCCCAAGAAAGTTGGCGTGGTCACCTCGCCCACCGGAGCGGTATTCCACGATATTCAAAACGTTCTGCAGCGGCGCTATCCGCTGACGGAACTGGTCCTGTCGCCGACGATCGTCCAGGGGCAAGACGCCGGCCCCAAGATCGCCGCGGCATTGGAGTTGTTGGACCGGGAAGGGGGCTGTGATGTGATCATCATCGGGCGCGGCGGCGGTTCTCTCGAAGACCTGTGGCCCTTCAACGAAGAAGTGGTCGCCCGGGCCATCTACGCCTGTAAGACGCCCGTGGTCAGCGCCGTTGGCCACGAGACCGACGAGACCATCTCCGACTATGTAGCCGATGTCAGGGCGCCCACTCCCTCGGCCGCGGCCGAACTTGTTGTGCCCGACGCCCAGGTGCTGCGGCGGAACTTGGAAATGACCGCCAGCATGATGTTCCGCATACTCACCGACCAGAACTCGCGTCGGCGCTCCGAGGTGCTGGCGGCGGCTCGGCGCATGGAGGTCAGCTTACCGGACACGCAGACCATGCGCCGCAGAGTCGATGACGTCGGAAGAATGGTGCAATCAGCATCGTCAAGGCTGTTACAGGAGAGCAGGATACAGGTGGAAGGTCTTAGCCTGCGTCTACGCGCCCTCGACCCGATCGCAACATTGGGCCGCGGTTTCTCCATCGTCCATCTGCCGCATACCGGGGTGGTGGTTTCCAGTACCAAGCAGGTCGAGATAGGCGACGCTTTGGAGATCTCGGTTGCCGATGGGTCGCTACCCGCGGTGGCCGGGGACGGTATTCCGGACCAAAAACCGAAGTACACGACCGCGAGGTCCAAAGAAACCAGACCAAGGCCGAAAGCCAGACCGAACCAGCCCAGCGGAATGGCCCCGCTTTTGTAGTGCCGCCCCTTGCAGATTTCCCTCACTGCTGGCATGCTTGTGCCGCGGGGAGAATGCCTCTGACCAAACGTCTCCCAGGAGTCTGGACGATGGCCAAACCTAAGAATTCCTCGCCGAAAGAAGACGCTGAATCTGTCAACTTCGAGGACTCATTTCGCCGGCTGAATGAGATGGCCGAGCAACTGGAGGCCGGTGGGCTGACCCTGGCCGAAGCTACCTCCCGATTTGAAGAGGGAATGAAGCTTGTTCAGATCTGCAACGAGTTACTGAATAACGCCGAGCTAAAGATAACTGAACTGAAAGAGTCCTACCGGCCTGCCGACGTTCTAGCCGGTTTTGACGACCTGGAAGAGGACCCAGACGAATAATCCGCGCGAATAATCGGCAGTGTAGGACAAACGAGTACGGACCGATAACTGTGTTGGGGAAGGTGTCGACCTGACGATGTTGAATATCGGATGGTTCTCCACCGGAC
>NVWX01000026.1 GCA_002746355.1 Dehalococcoidia bacterium
CATCGACTGGTACGTCGCGCACGAGATCTGGTGGCGAAGGATCAAGGCCGGCGACGACTTCCAGGCCTATTACAAACGGCAATACGTCCAGCGATGACGGCCCCGCGGGCGCGGAGCCGTCGACAGGTGGGACGCAGGCGAATGAGCAGGAGGAAATGATGGACACATTGAGGAAACTGACGCTGACGGCGCTCGTGTCGCCGATCATGTCGGTGAAGATCACATCAGCCGGAAGTCGGGTCAGGTTCACGTCCGACGTGGCGGTGTACTTGTAGTTGGGGCGGTACCAGACGGTTACCGGAGGCCCAACCGTTCCCAGGATACCGCCGTGACCGCCGGTGGCTTTGTAATTGCCGGGCCGGTCGTCGGCCTTCTTGAACTCCCGGGCGGCGAAGATCCTTTCGTCCTGGACGCCGACGACGCCCATGCCGCCGGTCTCCCCGGAGAGGATTACCTCCACGGCATCGACGATGTTACGGTCGCCGTCATTGGCTAGTTGGCCGTGGGTGCGCTGAGAGGCGCAGCAGGTGATGGGGAGTTGGGTGTCGATCAACAGGTTGAGCCAGTAACTGGTCTCCTCGACGGTCGGGCTGCCTTCCAGCCAGATCGCCCCGGCGAGACCGATCTGGGCGAGCGTCCTCTGGACTATGTTGGTCGCTCTGGCCAGGTCGGAGTAACGGGCACGGCGGCTGATGGGCCAAGGTTGATAGGGGAAGTAGTCCACTCCGGCCTTTTCGCCTTGCTGTGTGTAGCCTGCCGGCGGTAGAACTCTGATGAACTCGAATTCCGCTTTACGGTCCAGGAGGTTCACCTCGCCGTGCTCATCCCGGCCCGCGATGCCCCGGTCGATGTCCGCGAAGACCCGTGATGCGTCGGGGTAGAAAGTCTGCCTCCCACCGTATTCGATGGCGGCGTTGGTCATGTCTCCGGCTTCGAATGGTACCCCCGGCSCGGACCCGTCCTTGCGCCGAGCCAAGTAGGGCATCAGATACGGGCCGTCTTCCGGGCGGAGCTCAACTTCGTAATAATCTTTGCCGTCGTCGAAGTAGACATCCTTGGCGTCTTCTTCCATGGGATGGGCGCTGAATTTCTTGATCCGGACAGTGACCGGCTCGTACAGAGACTGGGCCACCAGATGGTCAAAGCGTCCCGGAAGGATTCTCTCACCGGCGGCGCGTCCTTTGTTGCTGGTGACCAGCGATGGCGAGTTGGCGATGGTCGATGTGGGTCCGGAGAATACGGCGATCTTCGGCCTGTCCATGGCAGCCCCCTCAATCTCGATTGTGGATCTTGGCCCCGGCGAACCTACGCCATGGGCCGTTGCAATACGCTCTCGTCTACCTTGTGGATATTCATTTGGCCGTCGTAGTTGTATGCTCGGTCAAGGAACAAACAGCACCGTCGGTTCATCYGCGGTGTGYCCAGTTCCCGAGAACCCTGCGATTCGGTTCCGGCCATTTTCCTTGGCAAAATTCTTGGCAAACGCAGCATGCTCCAATATTTCGTGGCCGGTAAGCGGGCAGTCTTGGCCCGCCTCGACTACGCCGATTGACAATGTTATCCGCTTGTCRATTTCGAAAAAGCTAACTCCCTTCAGCCTCTCTTGAAATTCGCTTAAGAACACCACRGCCTGGTCTGYACTCTGGTTGGGCATCAAGGCCARKTACTCGTCGCCGCCGAATTTGTAGGCATACCCGTGCCAATAGATATGTGCTTCCAACTCGGACATGAATATGGGTAAAACATCCCTATCTACGCGAGGTTCCCCAAACGCTGTATTGAAGTCTTTAAATAGGYCTATGTCCAAAAAGGCCACAGTTACTGGCCTGCGCCGTATCTCACAGAATGCTCGATGAGCAGCTAAATCCGGCAAAAATAAGGTCGAYGCCATCAATATTCCGAATTTTTCGTCGTACTCTCGCTCTGGAATCTCTAACTGGCCAGTTCGCACTAATTCCGATTCTGCAGCCGAAATTGTTAAACAGTCTGTCAGCCTCGGAACGGATGCAATGGGACCAGTTAAAAACCAATCCGACTTGGTGAATTTGGCAATCTTAGAAAGTTCGGATTCTAGGGCTTCAATAACTTCTCGATTGGATGTATTTGAGACTTTTTGTTCAATCTCTAACGCCTTTCGCCTGCGCTCATGGATCACAACGGAACGAAGCCACGGTACTAGATCACTACTGATTTTATGCTCACCCGTGCCTGGTTGAATTTCACCCTCTAATTTATGTAACGAATTGTAGGCATTACCGAACGACGACGGAGCCGTCCCCAGTAATCTATGCGCTGGTCTGATTACGCTGTTTTGAAACTCGTTACGAAATATGTTTGTTATCTCTCTGAAAGTCTGAAAGTCTTCCGAGGACAATTCTCCAATGCCTATTTTTTCCGGTTCGCTTCCTTCCCTCATGTTTCATGCCTGCCCACCACGTTTCTTTAGTCGCTTTATCGATTCCTGATCGAAAGTGTCGTCTAGTGTTTAATACCGTGATAACCCTCTCTGAGTGTGATTGTCATTAAGCCGCAATGTGACTAAGCGCTCGGCGGACCTACACCCCAGGCCGTTGCAGCACACTCTGGTCCATCTTGCGGAGAATCATTTGGCCGTCGTTGCCGTCGCCCAGGAGCTCTCCGTTATCCACCATGATCTTGCCTCGAAGAATGACGGTGGTGGGCCAGCCTTCTACTTCCCAGCCCTCCCAGGGACTGAAGTCGCGAACATGGAGGTCGGACATGGCCAGGGCTTTTTTGACCGCTGGGTCGATGATGGCGAAATCGGCATCGCTGCCCACGGCGATGGCGCCTTTCTGCGGGTACATGCCCAGTATCTTGGCGGCGTTACTGGATGTGATATCAGCAAAGCGCTCCAGGGACATGCCTTTCTTGACCACGGCCTCGGTGTAGTTGACGCCCATGCGTATCTCGATGCCGATGTTGCCACCACGCATATCCTCGATATTCCTTCCGGCTATCTTGTCCAGATAAGTCGTAAAGCTGCTGTCGGTGGCGGTGAAGGACAGGTCGCTCTTCATGATGGCGTCCCACAGACTGACGGTATCTTCTTCACCCTTCAAGGARGGATAGGTGTGGTACTTCATCCCATCGTCCTCCCGGTAGCGTCTGGCATCGAAAGACAAGGCCAGGGTGAGAACTTCTCCGTAGACCGGCTGGCCGTTGCTGCGGGCCTCGGCAATGACATCCACCCCGTCTTTTGCGGTCACGTGGACGAAGTACATGCCGGCGCCGGTGCGTTCGGCCATTCGCGTGACGTGCCTGAAKGCCAGGTCTTCCACGGCTTTGGAGTGGATCAGGTTGGCGTTGTACCAGTCCCATTGGTCCCGCTGTTTGGCCATGAGGTAGTTGTACATCACAAGCTCATCGTCTTCGCCGTGGACGGCGAGTATGCCGCTGTGGCGGGATACCTGCTCCATCAAGTCGTAAAGACGGCCAGTCTCCAGGCGGCCGCCGGGGGTCAGAGTCCGGCCTTCATTGCCAGGAGGGCGGATATCGGTGGTGAATATCTTGACGCTGGGGAAACCCGCCGAAACCAACTCGCCGAACCTGGCGATGGAGTCGGGGGTGTTGGAGTTGCGGTAGATGACGTGGGTGGCGTAGTCGGTGTATGCCTGCCCCTGCCAGACCGACATGAAATCGTGGACGCCCTGGGCCAGGTCGCCTTCGTTGTTCACGGGCGTGAAATCGACCACCGTGGTGGTGCCGCCCCAGATGGCGCCCAGGGAATGGACGGCTGGGCCCGCGTTTGGCGTGCCGGGCACCAACTCCCGCAGGCCCTCTTGAACGTTGGCAGCCGCGTGGGCGTGGGCCTCGACTCCGCCTGGGACCACTATCTTGCCGGTGGCGTCAATCACACGCACGCCGTCAGCGGGCAGAACTCCGGGCATGGCCACGGCAGCGATCTTTTCGCCTTCCAGACCGATGTCCCAATCGCCGACTCCGGCCGGCGTGACCACTGTCCCRCCTTTGATYACTGTATCAATCACAGRAACGCTCCTTGATGAGTAGGTGTATGTTTGGCGGACATTCTAGCACCAGACCTATGACTAAGTGTGGGAAGGTATTACACACATACTATGACCGAACTGCTACGTGTTTGGCATGATTTATGAAAACCTTGGTGGAAAGTGTAAAATTCTGGGCCACTTCAATCGATGAAACGACGTGAAGGAGGACAGCAATGAGTAAGATCACCGTGAACGCGCCTGTGGACAAGGTATTTGAAGCTGTTAGCGACCTGACCCGGCACGCCGGCTGGGCAGCCCACGATATAAATATCTCCGCCGAGACGGAAGAGCCGGTTGCGGTCGGTCATAAGTATTCGTCGGGTAAAAGCGGTGGCAAATGGGACCAGATAACCATCACCGATTTCGTGCCCAACGAACGATTGGGCTTCCATGTGGTGATGCCAAACAAATGGGAGCTAGACTGGCAGATATCCGTCTCGGCGGCCGGTGACGGGACCAGTGTTGAACGCAAGGGCCGGATCACCTCGATCCCCGCGCTCATGACGCCCATGAAGTTCTTGTACGCCTTGGCCGCCCCTATGGACGAGAAGAAATTGGCGAAAAAGATGAAGGCTGACCTGGAGTCTTAACGCCGGCCGGTTAGACGTTCTATTGCCAGCTTTTGGCCTTGGGCAGATTCTTCATGGTGGGCATGGGTTCCACATGGTGGGTCACTATGTTCATGGTGCCCTCCCGSCGCGAGACCTCGCCGCGGATGAYCAGCAGCGGCTCCCTGATGACCTGACGGTACTTGGCGAACTCACCGGGCCATACCACCAGCGGGATGTGGCCGAACTCGTCCTCCAGSGTGAGAAAGACCGCTTTGGCCAGGGGACGCTGGCGGCGTATGACCAGTCCGGCCACGGTGACGATGTCGCCGTCGGCCTTGGMCTCGATGTCGCGGCTGGATAGTATCCCCGGCCTCAGATGAGGCCGGGCCAGTGCCATCAGGTGGCCCTCCGGGTAAAGACCCAGGATGCGGTATTCCTCGCCCATGGTCTCCCACTCGCTCATATCGGGCAGTTCCGCCATGTCCTGTTCCACGGGCAGCGGCAGGGGCTGCTGCGTGTTGATCGGCCGGTAGCGCAGACCCACCTCCCACAGCGCCTGCCGGCGGCCTGCCGCTCCTTTATTTCTTGCTACCCCAGCCGCTCCCGCTGTCTTGGCCGTTTCTGTTTTTTCCATTGGTCCGGTTGTACCGGCGGCGTTCAATGCATCAAAGGCTCCGGCGGTGACCAAGTTCTCGATGATCTCCCGCTGTAGTCCGGTGCGCTCCATGGCGTCGGCCAGGCTCTTGAACGGCCCGCCTTGGTCTCTGGCCGCCACCGCTTGGGTTGCCGCGGCGTCTCCCATCCCTCGAACGTAACGCAGTCCCAGCAACAGGGACTCGTTCCTGATGATGCATTTCTCCTGGCTGTGGTTGATGTCTGGGTTCAAGACGGTGATGCCGTGGCGTTTGGCGTCCTCCTTCAGGGTCTCGGTGTTGTAGAAACCCATGGGCTGCTGGTTGAAGATGGCGACGTAAAATTCCAGGGGGTAGTAATACTTGAGCCAGGCCATGTGGTAGGCGGTCGCGCCAAAGGCAAAGGCGTGGGATTCGGGAAACATGTAGTGGCCGTTGAACTTCTTGAAGATCCGCTGGGCGGCGTCTTCAGAGACACCCAGCCCGGCGGCCCCTTCCCKGAAYTTCTCCCAGTAGTGTTGRATCAGRAGATCGTTGTTACGCTTTCCGAAGGCCCGTCGCAGTTGGTCGGCCTCCAATGGCGTGAAGCCRGCCACGTCCATGGCCACCTGGTTCACCTGGTCCTGAAACAGGATGATTCCCAGGGTCCGTTCCAGCGCCCGCTGTTCCAGGGGGTGGTCGTAGTCCCAGGGGATGCCCTCGGAACGGCGTTGGATGAACTTGGTCACGCCGTCGTTCACGCCCACGCCCGGACGCACTGCGCCCACCTCATAGGCCATGTCGGTCAGGTTCCAGGGCTTGATGCGGGGCACAGTCTGCATCTGAGCGGCCGATTCCACCTGAAAGATGCCGATGGTGTCGGCCCGGTGCATGGTCTCGTAGACGGCCCGGTCGTCGAAATCGATGCGGCTCAGGTCGATGTAATTGCCCTCCCGTTCTTCGATTAGAATCAGGCATTCTTGCATCTGGGACAGCGCCCCCAGGGCCAGGAAGTCGATCTTCACGAACCCGGCCTGGTCGATGCTGTCCTTGTCCCAGTGGCAGATGTATCGGTCGGCGATGGCCGCCTGCTGCACCGGCACGGTGTCGATGAGGGGAGACGAGCTGATGATCATGCCGCCGGGGTGTTGGGCCAGGTACTTGGGGAAGCCGTCCAACTGGGCCGCCATCTCGATGAGGTCMYGCCAGCCCGGCGCGTCCACCTTGTCCCGGAACTCGGGCAGTTGGAGCATCTCCARCTCCATCTCCTTGGCGTCGTGGGAGTCGACCCGCTTGGCCAGTTTGTCCATGTCCTGGGCGGGCAGGCCCAGGGCTTTGCCCAGGTCCCGGATGATGCCCTTCATCTGGTAGGTGCTGATCATGCCGGTCAAGGCGGCCCGGTCCCAGCCCCACTTCCGGTGCACCCGGACGATCAATTCCTCCCGGATGTTGCGGGGAAAGTCCAGGTCTATGTCGGGCACCGAGCCCAGGTCGTCGGACAGGAACCGGTCCAAGGACAAGTTGTATTCCAGGGGGTCRATGTGGGAGAGGCCGATCAAGTAGCCCACCAGCATGGCCACCGACGAGCCGCGTCCCCTCCCCGGCGGGCGTTCTTCCAGCGGTATCTCGGCGTCGCTCAGGCCCATCTCRATCATGATCTGCCGGGCCATCTGGATGATCTCGTAATAGATCAGGAAGAACCCCGCCAGGTTGTGTTTCCCGATCAGCCGGAGCTCCTCCTGCAACCGGTCTTCGACCTTCTGGTTTATGCCGCCGTAGCGGCGCTCGGCGGCCTGACGGCACAGGTCTTCCAGATGACTCTGGGGAGTGGCGCCCTCGGGGACCGGGTAGTCCGGGAAGCTGTAGGCCAAGTCTTTGGTCAAGTCGAAGGAACAACGCTCGGCGATGCGTAGGGTGTTCTTGATGGCCTCGGGGCATCGCGAGAACAGGGCGGCCATCTCCTCCGAAGATTTAAGATAGAACTGATTATTAGCCCGGCGCTCTTTGTGGGTCTGCTCCAGGCTGAGGTTGTTCTTGATGGATACCAGGGCGTCCTGCAGCCGGTGGCGCTCAGACACGTGGTAGTGGACGTTGTTGGTGGCCACCGTGGGGACCCCCAGCTTGCGGGCCAGGTCGATGAGCCGCCGGTTCCGGCTGGTGTCTCCCTGCACCAGGTTCTGCTGCAGTTCCACGAACACGTTGTCCGTGCCGAACCAGTCCAGGTACCGCCTTAGTTGGGTCTCGGCCTCGGCGAACCGGCCCTCCGTCAAAAGACTGGGCACCCGCCCCGTGCGGCAGCCGGTCAGCAGGATCAGGCCGTCGAGATCGTCGGGCAGGTATTTCAGGTCCAGGGCGGGATTTTTTCGGTCTGAGGCGACGTAGGAATACGAGATGAGGTTGGAAAGCTGGCTGTAGCCCCCTTTATTCTCAGCCAGGAAGGTCAGGTGGGAGTTTTCTTTACCGTTTTGACCGTCCTTGCCAGGCTCCTCGTTTTTAATAGTCATCTCCACCCCGGTGATGGCTTGCATCTCCAGGGTCTTGGCCACCTGGGCGAAGTGCATGGCCCCGCACAGATTGTCATGGTCGGTCAGAGCCAGCGCGCGGTACCCCAGATCACGGGCGCGCACCAGCAAGTCTTCCACGGAGGAGGCCCCCTCCTGGAAGGAATAGTTGCTATGGCAGTGGAGTTCGGCGTACATGAGGTGTTAGCTTTTTGGGTGGTTGAGCATGGTTTATGTCTCTGTGGTGTTGGTTGAGAAGGGGCAAAATCCCCCTAACCYCCTTTACRAAAGGGGGGNCTGGTGTGATTTATCAGAAGCTTGGCAGTGATGCTAAAAACCCTGATTTTAAGAAGCCCACCAGGAAAAGTTACTCGCGAACAAGTCWCCNCCCCTTTCGTAAAGGGGGCAGGGGGGATTTAAGCGCCTCCGCCACTACACCGACCACGGAATCCAAGTCTTGTAGCACCTGCAGGTTGGTAAACCGGAGTACTCTCAGCCCTTGGCCTTTCAATGATTCATCGCGGTGAGCATCGTTCTGGGCATGGATATTGTCTTGATGCTGCGATCCGTCCACTTCCACCACCAGTCTGGCGGCAGGGGCATAAAAATCCACGATATAACTCCCTATGGGCTTCTGGCGGTAGAACTGCGTGCCGTGAAGTTGCTTCCTGCGTAACCGCGACCAAAGCAGCCGCTCACTTTCTGTCATTTCTGAGCGCAACCGTAGGCTGATTAGCTTTAAGCCGCTTTTATAGCCGAGCACCTCACCCTCCTCTCTGCCAGTACCAATCTCCATTTAGTTGGTCCCTAAAGATGGTTAGGCGGCGGTCGTCTTGGATGGTTATCTGGTAGTAGCGGCGGGAGATGGGGCGTTCGCGCCACCATTCGTCGTCCACCTGCCATAGGTCGTTGATGGCGGTGACTGCCAGGGAGGCGGCCGCTGGGCTCCCGGTTGCYTGCGCCGGACGGCGGGAACGGGCTGGACGGCTGGAACTGGCGGGCGGCAGGGTAACGTAGACCGGTCGCTCCATCCCGCCCTCAACCACCTCAATGGGGACCGGCAGGTTCAGAGGGCGGAACTGGGTCCCCTGGTTCACAGCCCCAGGCGCTATAGGCTTTATGGCCCCGGGTTTTACGTCCCCGGGCTTTATGGATCGAAGGGGACCAGCGCCTGGCGTCTTTCTGGTATGCGCGACCACGGCTCTATCTCCTTCATCTGGTAGATGGGCGGTTTGCCACCCAACAAGGCTTCCAACTGACGCATCATCTCCTTCAGTTGCTCCTGCTTGCGGACGTCGGAGAAGAGGTTGGTCTGGATGCCCGACTCGCCGGTGAACCCGGCCAGGGTGAGCTTCATATCCTCCAGCGGTCCAGGCAGGGTCACACTGTCCAACCGGCTTTTCAGGGCGAACAGGGCCCGGTCTTTGCTGCCCAGCGCCTCTTTGAACCCGAAGCGTTTCACCCAGGGCGGCAGACGGTACACACGGCTTTCGATGGTGGCGGTACGGACGTAGCGGCCGTTGATCTCCGGCCGGGCAAAGGCGCGGCCCAACAGCGTGCTCAGGCCCGTCAGTATCGGGCCCCAGGTGATGGTGGGCGATGGGAACGTCAGCCACTCTTCCACGGCCTGTTGCGTCCGGTGGGGCGTCAGTTGGCTATTGTCCACCCCGCTGGCTAGGAGCCAGGCCCGCCGTCCCTCGGCCCCCAACTGTGCCTGGACCGCGCCCTCCGGCAGGGCCGACAGTTGGCCCAAGGTGTGGATGCCAAAGCGGTGCAACCGGGTCTTGTTGGCCCATGAAAGAGGCAGTAACCCGATCGACAGTCCGCCCAGGAAAGCCGCCATACCCGCTGCGTCGCTGGGCACCCTGGTGGCGCGGCCTCCCTTGGCGGTCACCGCGGCGACGTAGGCCGGGAACTTCCCGCCCGCCACGCCGACCCGGGGGTTGAACTCCGGGGGCGCCGCCTGAAGCAGCGCCGCAACGATCCGCGCCTCTCCTCCGTACATCAGTTCCAGGCCATCAAGGCCCACGTAGGCACAACCGAGCCCGTCCCTTTCCACCACCGGGCTCCTCAGTTCCAGGGCCTGGACCAACTTGTCGAAGGTACTGTTGTAGTAAGGTGCATCTGCCTGGACCAGGACGGCGTCTTTGCACCGGGCCATAGCCCCGGCCAGGGGCATGCCGGCATTGACGCCATGGGCTTCCGCCGAGCTGTCCAGCACCAKRTCYTTRGAGCCGTARCTCTCGGTGATKAYCACRGGCTTYCCCCGYAGMTGGGGATAGCGGCGCACYTCGGCTTTAACCGGAAGGTGAGTGACTAACATGCAGGCTATGGAACGGTCGGTCATAGGTCTTTAATGTTCTGATCTTGAGGCCGGTTTTGGCCTTTATTTGAAGCTATTCCCGGGTCGGRCACGGATTATATAGAACGTTTGTGCGACATAACAACAACCGCAAGTCACTATCTTTGAACACCGCTTAAACAAAGTCTAAAAACGTGGCTCTGGGGTCTCTAAAAACTCCGACTTTGAAAGCAAGAACCGGATAGAACACCCCACAAGATTGGGGTATTCTGGTGTCGTTAGGGAATCTGAATCATCCGGTCAGGAAACAACATGGACGAATGGCCCGCAGACCTAGACCCGGAAGCTCTGGCCCGATGGGTGAGCCGACATTTCGACGGCACGTTGATGGGCCTTCTGGGGATGCAGGTGATCGAGGTCAGCAAAGAGCGGGCGGTGGTTGAACTGCCGTTCCATGCGGGCATCACGACACCTTCTGGCCACGTTCACGCGGGGGCCATGGTCTCGCTGGCCGACACCTCGGCCACCTTCGCAGCGATGGCAGTCTCGGAGCGAGAAGTGCCGTTGGAAGAGATGCCGGTGGCAGTGAGCATATCGTCCCAGATCGTGGGCAACGTCCAAGAGGGCRCGATTCGGTCCGAAAGCGCGGTGGCCCATCCGGGCCGCACACTGGTGGCGGTGACCACTCGGATCACCGCCAACGGCGGCAAACTGTTGGCGCTGGTCAACTCAAGTCACTTCATCCGCCCGCCCAGCGGGAATTAGGAATGAATATGGTTGTTACAACAAACAAGACCACCGGCCTGGACCCAAAGATGTGGGAGGCGGTCCTGACCCGCGACTCCCGGGCTGATGGCCGCTTCGTGTACGCGGTCACTTCCACAGGCATCTATTGCCGGCCCACCTGCCCCAGCCGCAGACCCGCGCCCCGCCGTGTCTCGTTCTTCACTCGAGCAGTCGACGCCGAGACCGCCGGGTTCAGGGCTTGCAAACGTTGCCTGCCGGACCAAGAAACCCCCAGCACGGGGTTGGTCCGCAAAGTCTGCAAGTATATCCAGGAGCGATCAGACGAGTTAGGCCCGGCGCCAACACTTGCCGAACTGGGCCGGGTGGTCGGGACCAGTCCCTCGCACCTGCAGCGGGTGTTCAAAGAGACCACCGGGGTTACTCCCCGCCAGTATGCCGCGGCCTGGCGTCTGGACCGGTTCAAGGCGATGATCAAAAGCGGGCAGGACGTTTCAACGGCGCTCTATGAAGCGGGGTTCGGTTCGTCCAGCAGACTGTACGAGACCTCAGATGAACAGATGGGCATGAGCCCCGGCGCATACCGGAAGGGAGGAAAAGGCATGAATATCTATCACACGGTGGCGGCATGCTCCATGGGGCGGCTGCTGGTGGCGGCCACCGACAAGGGCGTCTGCTCGGTGAAACTGGGCAACTCCGACCCAGAGTTGGAAGAGATTCTCCGAGCCGAATTCCCTTCGGCCAACCACCGATCCGACGGCGGGCATCTGGCGATCTGGACCGCGGAGATACTGTCTTACCTGGACGGCGAAAACAACGGGCTGGACCTGCCTCTGGACATCCAAGCAACGGCCTTTCAGCAACAGGTCTGGCAGATGCTCCGGACGATTCCCTACGGCGAGACCCGCACCTATCAACAGGTGGCCCAATCTTTGGGCAAAGACGATYCTTCCCGGGCGGTGGGCACGGCCTGCGGGGCCAATCCGGTGGCCTTGGTCGTACCCTGCCACCGGGTGCTCCGCAAAGACGGCGGCCTGGGCGGGTACCGCTGGGGGTTGGAGCGGAAGCAGTCGTTATTGGAGATGGAGCGGGCGGTCGATTAACTAACACAGCTAACCAAGCCGGACGGCCGCCACAAGAGCCATTAGAAGGGATTCAACGTATAATTTAAGAGCCGGTTTCAAGCCGGCTAAATAGGACTCCTTGGGACCCGGTAGATTTGCCAAGCCCCTTCTCCCATTCGGCCTTCTCACTGATCACCCTCCGCCGGGCTATTTTTCTAGCCCTAACCGGGGTCTTTCTTGTTTTGATGCTATCGGCTTCCAGCCTTTACGCGGCCGGTGGAGATATCGAGGTTGTTGCTACCGGCGAAGATGTGAAATTCCCCGGCAACGTGGACCTGTCGGTCACCGCCGAGGGGGACGCCGGTATCGTGGAAGTAAGGCTCTTCTACCGCACCGTTGGCAGCCAAATATGGGCCTATGCTTACCCGGATTTTATGCCCGCCAACCGGATTACCGCCAGCTTGAACCTCACGGGAGAGGTCTCCACCTACCTGCCGCCCGGCACCGAGGTCGAGTATTACTACGAGATCACAGATGCCCAAGGCAACGTGCTGCGGACCGAGCCCACCGTGGTGGAATACGAGGACACCAGGTTCGACTGGGAAGAGGTCAAGGTCGGCCCGCTCACCCTCCGTTACTACGATCAGTCCGACCTTAGAGTCAGAGGCGTGGTAAGAAGTTTGGAGGCGGACCTAGCGCGCTTACAAAGGGTATTACAGCTAGAACAAGCCGACGAGATCAAGGGCGTGATCTACAGCAGGCGCTCGCACACCCTGGACGCCTTCCCTCAGCAGAGCCGCACCACCACCGAACAGCAGACCTTTCAGGGATTCGCATTCCCCGAACAGAATCTATTTCTCGGGCTTGGCATGGACCGCGGCTTGATCGTTCACGAATCGGCCCACTTGCTGTTGGGCCAGGCGTTAAGCGATAGAAGACTGACGACACCCGCATGGTTCGACGAGGGGTTTGCCAGCTATATGGACCCCTCGGTAAAGATATTTAGCGGCGGAAGCCTCAACGACCGCACAAATCCGCTCCGGGCCATGAATACCGTGACCGGCACGCCCCACAGCATCGGCACGTTCTATCAAAAGTCGCTGAGCGTGGTGGCGTTCATGGTCGATGAATTCGGCGAAGCCAGTTTCCAGCAATTCATAGCCCAACTGGGGAATGACGCCCCCGTGGATGCCGCGTTGACCAGCGTTTACGGATTGGACGTGGATGGACTCGACGCCCGTTGGGCGGGTCTGCCATCCGGCGGCAGGGAACCGGCGCCGCCGTCCCCAGGAACATTCAGGCCGGCACCCGACACCCCGTCCCCGATATTGTTCTTCAATAGCTGGCTCCTGGGCGGCCTGATGCTGCTGGTGCTCGCGGCGGTGTTCATTCAGTACGTGGCGTCCAAGCTCCGGCCGGCCCCCTATCCGGAGGAAGGCCTACAGCCATGGGAAGACCCCGACCTGTGGGACGACGATGACTCAGATAGAGATGGGCCGTATTGATGGGCAGCGCATCGGCGCTCGCCGCGGGTTATTAAAATTGGCTGGCTGGAACTCGTTATGAGCACAACCCAGGAACAGATACCGGCGTTGCAGCAGCTTCTTCGGTCGGCCCATCGAAACGTGATGGAAACCGTTGACGGCATCGCGGAACCGGAAATACGCCAAGTCCCCGCTCCAGACGAATGGACCGTTGCCCAGTTGATGGCCCACATCGCGGAGATCCAGTATTTCTGGATGGAAAAGGCTGTCTTGATCACCCAAGAAGACGACCCCAACATCACCCGAAGCGACGTTGAGAACGACCGGCGTGCGGCCGCTGTAGAAGACCATGGCGGAGATTCGCTCGATGAACTGATTCGGGGTTTGGCCGCAGCCAACGAATCGGCCATCGGCGCCACTGGCCGGATCGCGCCGGGGGATCTCGGCATCCTTGGTCACAGAGGCGAGAACAATCCCATCACCGTGGAAGGTGTGATTCGCTACTTGGCCACCCACGTGGAAGAGCACGCCGTTCAAATCACGGAATCCCGGCGGTTGATCAACGAAGACTAGGTGGGTCGCCACACGTGAACTAGCTGTTGGCCCTATGTTATCCTTTCGATCATGAAACTAAAATTTCTTCTTGCGCTATTCGTTTTGGCGATCTCTTTAGCCGCCTGTGTGTTGGAAACGCCCAGCCCCGAACCCTTGGAAACTCCTGTCCCGCCCGCAACCCAGCCGGTCCAAGACGGGGCCGCAGCGGCCAGCGGACCGGCCAAGCGATTCATCGACGTGGGCGGCGTCAGGATCGCCCAATATTCCAGCGTGCCTCCGGTGACGATAGACACGTCGGCAAACTATACGGCCGTTATGCGGACCAGCCTGGGTAACATGGAGATTGAACTGTTCGCCAGCGAAGCCCCGGTCACCGTTAATAACTTTATCTTCCTGGCGATCGAAGGGTTCTACAACAACGTCGTCTTCCACCGGGTCATCCCGTCTTTCATGATTCAAGGTGGCGACCCCCTCGGTAGAGGCACAGGTGGACCAGGCTACAGGTTCCAAGACGAGTTCGTTGCCAGCCTGACTTTCGACCAGCCAGGCAAACTGGCCATGGCCAACTCGGGTCCCGCCACCAACGGCAGCCAGTTCTTTGTGACCGTGGCGCCCACGCCCCACCTGAACGGCCTCCACACCATCTTTGGCCAAATCACCCAAGGGCAAGAAGTGGCGGACGCCATCTCGCTGGCCCAGTCCGGGCCCGGTGATACCCCGCTGACACCTATAGTGATTCTAGGGATCGACATCTCGAAGAATCCCTGATCGCTCCCCGGATCAAAGAGCCGGTCTAGGTTCTGGGATCCGGCTTTGAAAAGAGACTTACGATAAGGAATTCGCCCCCATCCTAGTCTTCCCCTCCTTCCCCAGAAGGACGACGAGAGAAGGTCAGGGTGAGGGCGTTCACTACATCAGAAGATTCGTTCGAATTCGGCTACCGTATTCCTCGGCAGCCAATTACCCACCCGACTTAACTTCCACGTTGGACAGGTCCTCAACGAACTTCAGGATGGCCGAGTGGTCGGACTCGGACTCCCCATCGTTCACCAGAGCCCCAAGCATCTGCTGCAACAGCGACGTCACTGGCAGTGGTATGTTCAGTTCCTGAGCCGTTTGCATAACGTTCCTGAGGTCCTTCTGGTGGAGCCGGATGCGGAATCCCGCCTGGAAGTTCCTGCTGAGCATCATGGGGGCTTTGGCTTCCATGACCGCGCTGCCGGCCAGTCCGCCCCTGATGGCGTTGAAGACTTTCTCAGGATCAACTCCCGCCTTCTGGGACAGCACCAACGCTTCGCTGAGGGCTTCTATGTTGGCGGCTACGATGATCTGATTAGCCAGCTTGGTGACTCCGCCCGCACCGATGTCTCCGGTGAGGACGATATTGCCGCCCATGACCTGCATGAGGGTCAGGCTTTTGTCGAAGATGTCTTGTTTACCACCGACCATGACGGCCAGGGTCCCCGCCACCGCGCCGGGTTCGCCTCCGCTCACTGGGGCATCCAGCATCTCCACGCCTTTCTCGGCGCAGACGGCGGCGATGCGCTGGGAGACCAATGGGGCGATGGAGCTCATGTCGATGATCACCGAACCTGATCTGGCCCCCTCCAAGACGCCATCAGGGCCCAAGATGACTTTCTCGGAGTCGGCCGAGTCTGGGAGCATGGTGATGATGGTTTCGCTGGCGGCGGCCACCTCTTTACTTGAAGACACGCCTGTGGCCCCGTCGGTGACGACCTCTTCCTGGTTGCTTCCCACGATGTCGTAAACGGTCAGGGAATACCCCGCCTTGAGCAGGTTGCGGGCCATAGGCTTCCCCATGATTCCCAGTCCAACGAATCCTATCTGTTCGGCCATCTGCCGGCCTCCTCAAGTTGTAMTNTTGTTGGGTCTGTTCTTCCGTGCCTGTTCACAGGCGCAAAAACTGTAACACACATTGGAGCGGGCCTCCATCCAGTTGGGGGAAAACGCTGGGCACGCAGGGTGGGTGCGGCATTGAACTGCCAACCCCATGGGTTTATGATACGGAGGCGGCGGGATTCGTATTCAGATCACGTAATGATYGGRCCGCGAACCCCTTTTTGTACCCTCAAGAGGTGCCGATGGCAGACGGGAAAAAGGCCCTGGTAACCGGCGGCGCGGGATTCATCGGCTCTCACATGGTGGACCGCCTCTTGGAATTGGACTATAAAGTCGTCGTGATGGACAACCTAAGTTCGGGGAAGATCAAGAACCTGGACTCAACGGCGGTCTTCCATCACACGGACATCACCCAGCCGGCCATGGTAGAGATAATCCAGCGGGAACAGCCCGACTTGGTGTTTCACATGGCGGCACAGACCAGCGTGACCCAATCCACAAAGGACCCGATAGCGGACGCCAATACCAATGTGCTGGGCACACTACGGGTACTTGAAGCCTCTCGCCGGGCCGGCGTGGAGAAGATCATCTACTCCTGCACAGGCGGCGCGCTGTACGGAGACCCCGAGACCATCCCCTGTTTGGACGACGCGCCATTGGCGCCGGTGTCGCCTTACGGGATGTCCAAATGGATGGCCGAGAAATACCTGGAATTCTATTACCGGCAATACCGGTTGAATTTCACCTCGCTGCGCTACGGCAACGTCTACGGCCCCAGGCAGGACCCCCATGGTGAGGCCGGAGTCGTGGCCATATTCAGCCAAGCCATGCTGCAAGGTAAACAGCCCCAGATCTTCGGCGACGGAGCCCAAGAGCGGGACTTCATCTCGGTGTTCGATGTTATCGGCGCCAATCTCGCCGCCATCGACCGGGGCGACGGGAAAGTCATGAATATCGCCACTGGAGAAGCGACGAGTGTCAACCGAATCTTCGAGTTACTCCAAGGCATCACAGGTTATAAGTGGGACCCGTTACACGCCCCTCAGAGGTCAGGCGAGGTCTACCGGATATCGTTGGACTGGTCTCGCGCCGCCAAAGAGATCGGCTGGGCTCCCAAGGTCAGTCTGGAAGAAGGGCTGAGATTGACGGTGGACTATTTCAAGGGGTCAATAAATTCTGCCAGTGGCGTGCCATCAGCTGGGTGATTTCCCAGCGATGATTCATCAAGCGTTCCCGGCAAGCATCTAGGAGAACATACGGCACACATGGAAACTGATTACGACGTAGTTATTCTGGGGGCCGGCGCCGCGGGACTGTCGGCCGGCCTCTACACCACCAGGGCGATGTTGAAAACGGTACTCCTAGAGCAGCTAGGACCCGGCGGACAACTACTTATCACAGACGAGATTGAGAACTACCCCGGCTTTCCCGAAGGCGTCAAGGGCCAGGAACTGGCATCCATGATGGAACGCCAGACCGCACGCTTCGGCGCCGAAACCGAATACACCGAAGTGATGGGGATCGAAAACATCGATCAGCCAGTCAAGACCATCCATACCGATGACCGAGATTTCACCGCCAAGTCCATCATCATCGCCACCGGCGGGTCACACAACAAACTTGGCGTGGCCGGCGAAGACGCGCTGGCAGGCCGCGGCGTGTCCTACTGCGCGGTCTGCGACGGAAATTTCTTCCGTGGCCAAGACGTGGTGGTGGTGGGTGGCGGCGACTCAGCCTTGGACGAAGGCCACTACCTGAGCGGAATCGTAAACTCGGTCACCTTCATCCACCGGCGGGACGAGTTCCGCGGCGCCAAGGTCCTTCAGGAACGCGCCTTCGCCAATGAGAAGGTCAAATTCCTTTGGAGCACCGTGGTCGAGGAATTCCGGGGTGACCAGGCCCTGGACCGCGCCCTGGTCAAAGACCTAAAGACTGACAAGACCTACGAATATCCCATGGCCGCCGCCTTCATCTATGTGGGCTTTCATCCCAACACCGAATACCTGTCAGACGTGTTGGAACTGGACTCCGGAGGCCACGTCTGCACCGATATTCAAATGAGGACGGCCATTCCAATGGTCTACGCCTGCGGCGACGCCCGGGCCGGGTCCACCCGCCAACTTGGCGCAGCCGTGGGAGACGGAATCACCGCCGCCTTGGCTGCATTCCACGATCTAAGTAACTAGGCTCGACTCATCGATTACCTGTAAAGGGGCTCTGCCGATGTTAGTTGGCGAAGCCCCTTTCGTCATTCCGGTGAATGCCTACATCGAGGAGAACCAGGGTTCTGGGATCTCCAATTCGTATCCGTAGGCGCAGGTTTTTAACCTGCTGTTTCGCACAGGCGCTGTCTTCGTCGAGGCGAAAGACGCCCTAAGGGGCGCTGGACCACAAGAACGATCGTCGCCAAAGGCATGTTTTTCTAAAGAAGCTGCGGGTTGAAAACCCGCGCCTACGAATCACCGCCATTCGACGCTGGTSGAATCGATCTTGTTTCCTCACGCCCCGCTGAGCTCCCGGATCAGCGTCGCGCTACCGGCAACCACGATCACAGCGATCATCGCGCGGCGGAAGATGCGGTCGTTGATCCGGTTGACCAGCACCACGGCCAGGGCAGAACCAAGGATTAGCCCCGGAATCATGACACCGATATTGGCCAATGTGTCCCTGGTCACCAGCCCGGTGGCGGCGTAGAGGGCGAAGGCCACGATATCCGTCGTTATGAAGAGCAGTGCCAACGTGGCCCTGATCCGGTCCGGTTTCCACTCCTGTGAGATCGCGTAGATCGCGGCTATGGGGCCGCCAATAGCGATGGTGGTCGTCGCCAAGACAGTGAGGAATCCGAAGGATGGGCCCGCCATCCTGCTGCGGGTGAAGGGCAGTTGGATATTTTTCAGGCTGACCAACGCCAGAACGAGGATCACGATGGCGATGGTGATCCGCAGCACGCCAGGGCTGGCCGAGTTCAACGCCAGGACTCCGATGGGAGTGGCCGCCAACCCGCCTAGGACCAAGCCCAAACTGGGCCGGAGCTCYAAATAACGCCAATTCCGCACCAAGACCATGACCAACATCAGACCGATGAGGCTGTTGATCACGACTACGACCTGCTGTGGCTCCAGGTACAGCAGGAGTACCGGCGCGGCGATGAGGGCGAAGCCGAACCCAACGGTGCCGATGACAACTGAGGAGGCGGCAACGGCCAGTATCGCGAAGAAAAGCTCGTAGCCGGTGAGCAAAGCGGGGCTTAGTTTCCCTGGGCCAGGTCGAACAAACCTTGGGCGGCGGCAACTTTCAGGGCCAGCTCAACGTCAATTATGGGAGGGCCGTCGCGCCGGACCTCGATCTCCAGTTGCTGGGTGCGGTTCACCGAGAACGCCCGTTCGCCGTCCAGCGCCACGGTGCAATCCCGCTTCACGATAGAATATCGCTCTCCATCGGCCATTCGCTGCCACGAAGAGATGACCACCGGTGGGACCACGCCTGGAGCGATGGGGGCCAACACAGTCCGGCTAGGTCCATCTTCTGGTTCTTCTGAATCAGCTATGCTGTACCGCAGCCCGCCCTCATCGGCCAAAGACACCGCCTCCAGGCGTGCACCGATGGAAGAAAGGCCGATCGACGCCGGTTCCGCCCTGGTGAGAAAGACCTCAAAAAGGGTGTCCATATCCCAGATGGCCTTGGAGGCGACGAACCGTTCCTTGGAAAGGGCCACGTCGATCAGAGCGATGTCCCGCAGCTCGCCGTCTACGTAGACGTTCAGGATCTTGCTTGAGACTGAGACTTCGGCAAGGTCAAGCCTGCCGCCGGCCACCAGGCCTGCGGCCAGGCCGGCAAGGGTGCCCTCGACCATTGTAGGGAACACGTTATTGGTGCCGGTGGAGATGGCAACCATCGGRAGATTACGGGTGCCGGCGACCGCCGCCCGGTTGGTGCCGTCTCCGCCCAGGGTTATCAGGCAATCGACACCACTTTCCGCCATCACCGCCGCCGCCCGCACGGTGTCTCCCTCAGAGTAGAAGGGCGGCTGGTCCACGAACTCAAGCTCGATGGCAAGCGTGGGGTCATCCGCGGCCCGGCGCACCAGGTTGGAGCTATCGGCCATAGCCAAGATCTGGTTCGCGCCCACAGCCTGGAGGCCGAGCATCACACGGCGGACGATGTTCACCTTCTCCCAGTCGGGCACCACCCGGCCTTGGGCGACCAACCGGCGGATATCCTTGCTGGCGGCCGGATTTGCGATTATCCCTACCAGGCCCAAATTGTGTCTCCTAATTTCTAAGCGATCGAGGCGTCAGACACGCGWGGCGACAAGGGGTGGTGCGCCGACGCCATCGCGCCGCTATAATTACGCCATTCGTCTGCCCGGCCCGCGCCCGGTCGGCAAACAGGCCCGATTATAGCACCGGGAGGAGTCTTATGAGCGCTGATTTGGCTTTCATGTCCGCCGTGGAACTGGCCGATAACATCCGCCAGAAGAAGGTATCGTCGTTGGAAGCCACCGAGAACTTCTTCCAGCGCATCGACCGGCTGGACCCCCAGTTGCATTCCTATCTGACTCTTTGCCAGGACCAGGCACTGGCCGACGCCCGCGCCGCCGACGATGCAGTCCAGCGGGGCGGAGACTTGGGACCGTTGCACGGAGTGCCTATCTCCATCAAGGACCTGGAGCTCACCAAGGGCGTGACTACCACCATGGGGTCGGCCGTGTTCCGCGACCGGGTGCCGGACATGGACTCCATCGTGGTGGAGCGGGTGAAAGCCTCCGGCGCCGTTATCCTGGGCAAAACCAACACGCCTGAGTTCGGCCAATCGGGCACCACCGAGAACAAGCTTGGCGATCCTTGCCGCAACCCCTGGAACACCGAGCGCACCCCCGGCGGCTCCAGCGGCGGCGCGGCGGCGGCGTTGGCGGCGGGACTCTGTACTGTGTCCATGGGAACCGACGGTGGCGGCTCCATCCGCATACCGGCCAGCTTCAGCGGTGTGTACGGTATCAAACCCACGCAAGGGCGGGTGCCCCGCTACGGCGGATACGGACGCCCCTCGGCCAATCATTTCTCCCAGTCAGGGCCGCTCACCCGCACGGTGGCCGACTCGGCGCTGCTGTTGCAGGTTGTGGCTGGGCCGGACACCCGGGACGTGACCTCACTGCGGCAACCCGCCCCCGACTTCAGCGCCGACCTGGGCGCGGGGGTGAAGGGGATGCGGCTGGCTTGGAGCAGCGACTACGGCTACGCGGCGGTTGATCCCGAAGTGGTGGAGATCACGAAGAAAGCGGCTTTGCTGTTCGGAGAGATGGGCGCCACTGTCGCGGACTCGGGCCTCAAGATGGATGACCCCTTCGATGCCTTCTGGGACGTATTCGCCACGGCCGCCTACACCTCTTACGGGCACATGCTGGACGAGCACAGGAACGATTTCTCCGATTACGGCCTGAAATCCATCGAGCACGGCCAGACCAGGACCGGGGCCGACATGTCCCGGGCCATCTACGAGGTGRACCGGGTCGGCCGCAGGATGGAGGAATTCTTCGATGACTTCGACCTGCTGCTCACGCCGACCATGGCGGTCCCAGCCTTCCCTATCGACCAACGCCCCAGCGTGATCGGAGGCAAGACCGTGGAGCCCTTCTGGGGCTTCCTGCCCTTCACCTACCTCATCAACATGACCGGCCAGACCGCCGCCAGCATCCCCTGCGGCTTTTCTTCGGATGGGATGCCAATCGGACTGCATATCATCGGGCCGCGTGGTTCTGAGGCTAAGGTGTTGCAGGCGAGTGCTGCCTTTGAGCAGGCACAGCCGTGGGAGGGGCGGAGACCGGGGGTTTCTTAGGGGGCAGAGTTGGCTGTGNCGGAGYGTGAAAATCCCCTTAGCTCCCTTTACGAAATGTGGAACTATTTGGCTGAAGTGATAAAAGCCCCCCTTTCGTAAAGGGGGGTTGGGGGATTTAAGCCCCCGCCATCYTCTCCCGCAGCAGCGGCAGCACATCCGCAGCAACTCGCTGACATTCCTCCACATGTGGGAAACCGGAGAGGATGAACTCGTCCACGCCTAACTTCCAGTAGCCCATCAGCACGTCGGTTACCTGTTCGGGCGTGCCTACTATGGCAGTGCCGCAGTTGACGCGGACCTCGGAGAGGCCGTTCCAGAGGTGGGGAGCGACCATGTGGTTGGGGGTTTCCTGGGCCTGTGCGGCGGCGCCGACCATGGGCGTGCCGGCGACGGCGGCTTTGCGCTGGGCCTTGACCGCCGGGTCGGCATGGTCGATGAGCTCGTTGGCGGCCTTCCAAGCGTCTTCTTCTTTGTCCCGCACCACCAAGTGCGTGCGGATGCCTAGGCTGGGCGTCCGCCCGGCGTTCTTGAACTCTTCACGTACCGCGTCAAAACGGGCGGCTGAGTCGTCCAGAGCCTCAATCCAGTTCAGGTGTACGTCGGCTTGCCGGCCAGAGAGGGCGTTGGCCCTGGGTGAGGCCCCGCCCAGGTAGAACCTGGGGGGAGTTCCTTCGGGGATGGGCGAGCAGTAGGCGTCCTTCAGGTTGTAGAAATCGCCCTTGAACTCCACCGGACCGGGCTGTGTCCACAGCTTGCGGCAGGCGGCGATAAACTCCTCGGCGCGCTCGTAGCGTGTGCTCTGGTCGGTGTATTCGCCCACCCGTTCAAAGTCGTTCTGGATGCCGCCGGGCACGATGTTAATGTCGATACGGCCTTTGGATATCTGGTGCAGGGCGGCCGCCATCTGAGCGAATAATCCCAGRGCGACGAATCCGGGTCTCACGGCGATCAAGAAGCGGATGCGCTTGGTCACGGCTGCCAGGGCGGTGGCCGTGGTCCAGGTCTCGGCCAGCGGCGCGTCCTCGGCGAAGAGTCCGTTAGCGAACCGGGTGGGTATCAGCAGGGAATAGAAACCCTCGTCCTCGGCGGTCTGGACGACCTTGCGCAGATAGTCGAAGTCCGGCGGGCGCTCGGCACGGTTTGTACCGGCCCTCGCGCCGTCGCCGTCGATAGGTATGAACCAACTAAACCGGGTGTCTTGATTGCCGTTGGTCACGTCGTGCCTCCACCACAGGCTGGGGTCAGGTACATCCTAGGGTTGGGGGGTTGGGGGGTCAAGGGGCTTAAAGGGCACTATTCTCCGAGCGAAGAAGGGAGTACCCCCATCCTAACCTTCCCTCTTGCGAGGGAGAAGGGACCCTTTGGTTGCGTAGCGAGTAACTGCCTCACGCCTGTAATTCCGAGGAGTGCCGTAAGCCGACGAAGAATCTGCCAATCACGACTTTGGMGGACCCTTCTTCCTTCCGCGGAAGGACCAGGGTGACAAGTAGGTAAGTGGGAAAGGGCATTTTACGGGTTCGGTGGCGGGCTAGTTTCGTTTGGCGGTGGGAGTGGGATCGTTGGATCGACACGACTCCCGCCTTCTTCCCTTTCGTACCACATGATCATGACGATGCCGGCCACCAAGATGCTCATCATGTCGCCAGGCACCCAGAGCATCAGTCCGCCGATCTGCTGGTCGGTCAGCAGGGACATGTTGAACGGCTGGTACAMGTCCTCATATCCGGTGTAGATGATGCCTTTTGAGAATGTGATCACCGCGCCCAGGATGGTGTTTGGAATCACGATCAGCCCCAGATAGAGCACACGTACGCCGTAATGGACCCGGGAGCGGCGCGGCGCGGGGTCGATGACCGCCCAGTAGAAGATGAACCCGGAGGACATCATGGTCATGTGCATGATGGCGTGGACGAACTCGTTACGCAGCGCCAGGTTGAACCCACCGGGGAACTGCCACAGATAGAGCACACCCATGAATATCCCAACGCTGATCACGGGATTCGTCAGCTTTTCATAGATAGCACGGGCTAGTGGGTTGCGCACCGTGGGCCGTACCCATCCTTGCAAGAACCAGAGCGGCAATCCCCGCAGCATCGGCGTCAACGGCGCGCCCAACAGCACCAGCAGCGGCGCCAGCATGCGCAGAAGGAAGTGCTGCAGTTGGTGGAACGACAACATGTGCTCGGACAGGTTGTCTAAGGGTGACTGCAGCGCGATGAAGATCACGAACAGGCCGGTGAAGAATGACGCCCGCTGCCAGCGGCTGATCGGATGGCTGGGCCRGCGCCAGTTGTTGAGGCCGTTCAGGTACACATAGGCGGCCATCAGTAAAAGCACAGTCGCCAGCGGGTTCCAGTTCCAGGCCATGAAGGGGTTCTGTCCGGATTCTATGCCCTGGTGGGCATGGACGGCAGGCACTGCCCAGAGCAATTGCAACAGGGCCAACGCCGGCAACGCCAGCAGCAACGTTCGGCCGGTCCGCGTCATGACTTGGACTGTGTCCCGCTTTGTTTGGCCAGGCGGCGGCGCCGGTCGTCCCTCTTCGCGCTCCAGATGATATAACCCAGACCCAGCGCCATCACGGCAAATACGCCGAAGAATACCAGACTGCCGTCGGTGTAACGTTTGAGGGACGGGACTTCCAGGGTCAATACATTTGCCCCGCCTTGGCCCAGCGAGCTCCTTACGTCGACGTCTATCGTCCACTCGCCGGTAGACCCCAGGTTCATCCTGGCGTTGTACCTCTGGGGRTCCGCCGGCGAATTGTGGGCCGTTCCCCAGCCTTCGTAGTCCTGGTCGTCGTTGTTGGCCTTKAGGACCACCCTGGCGTCCGATACGGTCTCTCCGGTATTGGCGTCGGTGATGAATAGGGCCAACTGGAGGAATCCGGCAGCCAGATTGGAGTTGATCACTACGACCCTAACGGCATGTGGACCGGCGATCACGTTCACTCCCCGGTCTCCACCGATGGGCTCTTCTTGTTGCGCAGCCACCGAAGACAGCGGTCCGATCAAGAGCAACGCTAAAACGGTGACCGCAAGGGCTATATTTCTAAATTTGATGCTGGTCATCCCCATGTATCTCTGTTAGAACCCAACCCTATACGGAATCAGGCCGATTCAGGATTCGTCATTCCCGTGGCTTGGGGCTTGCACGGCTGGGTGCTCGATATGGTGGTCTTCAACGCAACCTTCCATGGAATCTTCCAACTGRATCGTCACGTGCCCGATGCCAAACTCGCTGGATGCGATGTCCCGCAGCGCCTGCAACACCGGATTCGGGTCCTGCATCACCGTGGGATCGGCGGTGACATGAGCGCTCAACGCGTCGTAACCGGTGGTGATAGACCAGGCGTGGATATCGTGTACGCCGGTCACGCCCTCCAATTCCTCCAGGCGCTGGCACAGGCGATGCAGGTCCAAGTGAGACGGTGTCCCTTCCATGAGAACATGAACGACCTTCCAGAGCAACCGCAGAGAACTGGCCARRATCAACACTCCGATGACTATACCGAAGATCGGGTCAGCGATATCCCACTCGAAAACAAGCACCAATATTCCCCCAGCCACCACCGCAACCGAGCCCAGGAGGTCGGCGATCACGTGCAGGAACGCGCCCTCCACGTTCAGGCTTTCTCCTGACGAGCGGTGCAGCACCCAGGCGGCCGCCAAGTTCACCAAGAGGCCCACCGCGCCCACARCCAACATTATTCCGCCGTCAACATCCAAGGTGTCGTCAAACCGCCGGGAGGCTTCGAAGAAGATCAACGCCGAGATGAACCACAGGCTCAGGGCGTTTAGCAAAGCCGCCAGGATCTCGGTTCGGTGAAAGCCGAAGGTCTGCTCKATGGATGCTGGGCGTCCRGAGACCCAGATGGCCAGCAGGGCCAGACTGATGGCGGMCCCGTCGGTGAGCATATGGCCGGCGTCGGCCARGAGCGCCAGGCTGCCTGAGACCAGGCCGCCTACGACCTCGACGACCATGTAGGCCATGATCAACGCCAGAGAGATTCTGAGGCTGCGCCGGCTGGCGGAGCGGTGGTCGTGGCTGTGACCCGGTGGTGAGAGGATGGGCTGTTGCGATGAGTCCATGAGGAAGTCAGTCCGCGCCCGAATATCTTACGGAGTCATCAGGCGCGGCGCTTTTCTCCAAGCTTGATGCTTGAGAGGGGGTGCGGTCTARAGTTGGAAGGTCTTCTTCCAGATGCCGGGCGAGCCGTCTGCGTGGGTCATGATGTCCCGCATCCGCCCGTTGTCGGGATGAATCTCCCGCTGTTTCAGCCATTCCGGAGTCTCCGAAACGTTCTCGTCCTCGAACTCGTAGACCGTGGCGTATTGGGGCGTTCCCCGCACGGCCTTCCAACGGCGTCCGCGGATGACACCAGGCGCCTTTTCATAGT
The DNA here is from genome assembly GCA_002746355.1 of Dehalococcoidia bacterium. Taxonomy (GTDB): domain Bacteria; phylum Chloroflexota; class Dehalococcoidia; order Lucifugimonadales; family UBA3495; genus UBA9611. The sequence goes on from NVWX01000026.1 coordinate 25,935, forward strand.
TGGGGACGTAGACACCACTGTACCATTTGTTCCACTCCTCGTCGTCGGCCGCGGGGRCGTCCATTCGACCGATCTGAAGAGCGTTGGCCATGTCGCTGCTGGCGATCTCATCCGTGAGTGCCGAAGGGTGAATCATGTCCAGCACCAGGTTGATGTTGTTGGTGCCGATGAGGCTGGGGGAGACCTTCTCTCCCCAGGGCGTGCGCGGGCGGTTCTTGAAGGCGTCGGTATTGATAACGTCGACGCTCTCCAATTCATAGACGGCCAGGTGTTTGGGGCCGCTCTTGGTCGCCTCGTAGCGGGCGGCGCTCAAGATGCCGGGCACGCCCAGCAATTCCTGAAGGTGTTCCTCTTGGTACCACCGGTTGAATTCTTCTTCCAACTCGGCGGGGATGTCGGCCCCGATCATCATCAGGCCGGTGCCTTTCTTGTTAGCCATTGCTGCCTCCGAATCTGCGGTTAAATCTCATGCTGTATAAGCGGTGCAATCATACCCAAGGGTCTCAAGTTTGGCTACGGTGAGACTTCAGACCGATACCAAGTRCGCCACCAAATCTTGGGGTGCGGATATGAATGGGGAGTGGCCGGTGTCCAGCGTCATTACCCGCTGGCAGGGCATATTGGTGTAAATCTGCTTCTGGGTGTCCGCTGGCAGMGCCTGGTCTTTCAAACATTCGATGTAGAATCTGGGCACCAGGCCGAAATTTGCCTCGGTAGTCCGCATCGGGTCCATGTACGGCGAGGACGGCTGAGGGACGAGCATCGACTTCGCCCAGGTAAAATCGTCGTCGGAGCAGTCGTTGTAGAACAGGTTGCGGATGATATCTTCACGGTAAGTCACGCTGCTTAGGTCATCCGATAATTTATTTCTTCCTTCACGGTAGAGGGCTTTTCGGACTGTCTCGGCGTCCCTTGACTCCACGGGAATGAACGCTTCTCCCGGTCTGATGAGCACAGCCGTCAGATAGACCAGCGACCTTATCTTATCGGGCCGGTATTCCGCGGTCTGGGTGATGGTCAGACCGCCCAAGCTGTGGCCCACCAAGACCACCGGCTCGTCCAACTGGTCCAGCACTTTGCAGACGTGTTGGGCATAGGTTTCCAGGGTGACCTGGGCTGGAGGGATATCGAATTCWCCGTAGGTGTTGCCGGGCAGGTCAACGGCAACGACCTGATGCCCCTGGGCCTCCAGCAACGGAACGACCTTATCCCAGCACCAAGAGCCGTGGGATGCGCCGTGGACTAGAACGAATGTTGTCATGACATTTCCTCCGTGGCTAACCGCTGAAGGCTGTTAGGTGACAGCTCCTATTCCAGCATGGACTCCCTGAAGTGGTCGATGGTGCTCTGATGTACTCCGTGGTGGAGCAGGTAGGCCTCGGATCCGCCGAATTCGCTTTGGGTTACGTCTAGATATTTCTCGATCGCGGACCTGGGGGCCATGATTCCCTCTCTGGTGGAGYCCAAGAAACCGGGCATTCCTTGGAGACGCRCCAGGATAGCGTCGATCACTTCGTTGGTCGCCAGATAGTCATTCACGATGTCTTCCCGGCCGACTCCCAGCACATCTAGAATGGTCGCCGCCAGCACGCCGGTCCGGTCTTTCCCGGCGCTGCAGTGGAACAGGGCTGGTTGGTTCATCGGCTGAGCCAGCGCGGCGAAGGCTTGGGCCACYAGACTGCCGGCGTTCATCARGACCCACTGGTACATGTCGGTAAGCCGTTTTTCCACCTCTTCACCGGATGTTGGCGGCAGGACCCCCCGGCGCTCCAGAAACGGAAACTGGTGGTACGCGATACCGGACTGGGCCAGAAGCCCCCGGCCGTCATTCGAGGTTTCGCCCCCGTTGCTGCGCAGGTCCACGACGGATAGCACCCCCAGGCTCCCGGTGACGGTTTCCACATCCGCCTCGGTCAGCGAACTCGGMGAATCGCTGCGGAACAAACGCYGCCATTTCACAGTCCGCCCATCGGTTGTGGGATATCCGCCTAAGTCCCGAAAATTAACGCAGCCTTCCAGATCGATTCGCCGTTCCATCTTTTGAGTCATGAGCTAGGGCGGTCTACGCCCCTTCCACCCCCATCTCCTTGGCGATGGCCAGCATGGTGCGGGCGGTGGCTTCGTGGGCGATGTCCACCATATCTCCGTCAAAGGTAACGGCGGCCCCGCCGGTGGCCCGCATCTCTTCCATCGCGGCGACTAATCCCTGCCAATGTTTCACATCTTCCGGAGAAGGCGAGAACACCTCATTCACCACKGGAACGTGGGACGGGTGGATCAGGTGCATGCCGGTGTAGCCCAACTGCTTGAGCTGAATGGCCAACGCCCTCAGGCCTTCGAGATTAWGGATGTCCATCCAGCCGCCGCTCATCGGATAGGGCACAYYGGCGGCRCGGACGTCGATCAGCACTTTGGACTTCAGGTAGAGGGTTTCCAGACCCTCGGGTGTCCACTCGAAGCCGATAGACCGGGCCGTGTCGCCGCCCTTGCCTCCGCTACCGCCCATGTGGGCGACCCGAGGCGAGGCAGTAGCGATCTCGTAGCTGAAGTGGATACTCTTGGCGGTCTCCATACCGGGGTCAATGAATATCGTACCCACCTCCATGCCCGCCTGGCGCTCGAAATGGGASAGCAGGTTATCGACCTCTACAACGTCGGCGGCACTTTCGACCTTGGGGACTAAGACGCAGTAGAGTTGGGGGCAGGTAACCGCTTCTAGATCCCYGCCGGTGAGGCCCGTCTCCAGGCGATTGACCCTGACGGTCAGGGTGAGCTTTTGGCCTCCCAACTCCTCCAGCATCTTCCGGACGAGGACGCGGGCCTCCGCCTTGTTTGGCACGGGCACCGAGTCTTCCAGGTCCAAGATCAGCGCATCGGCCCCGTATTGGGGCGCCTTACGCATCCAGTCTTCTTTGTTTCCGGGGACGTACATYGACGTCCGCAGCGGTCTGGCCGTTGCCATGGATCCTCCGAGCTGTCAGCTAACAGCYGTCAGCGTTCAGCTTTCTAGATTACTTTCTCTTCGGCTAGCTTCTTGATGTCTTGGTCGGTTAGGCTAAGGAGTTTTTCAAAAATCTCTTTGTTGTGCATGCCTAGGGTAGGCGCGCCGGTCGATTGGGAGAGTTCGCCACCGGAGAATATCACGGGGAAGCCCGAGGCCACTCCGTCCACTGGCTCGTCCATGGCGGCGTGGAGCATGGGCAGCAGACTGCCGCGGTCCCAGAAGTGCTGGTCATTCATGACCTGTTCCGCGGTGCGCACCGGGGCGCAGGGCACATCGAACTCTTCCAAACGCTTCAAGGCGTCATCCAACTTGAACTCACCGATCAGCCYCTGAATCTCTTGGCGGGCGGCTTCCACGTTGACAGTCCGGGCCGCGTAGTCGCAGTAACGCGGGTCTTCCAGCAGGTTCGGGGCGTCCAGGGCGCGGGAGAGACGTCCCCATTGGTCGTCGCTGGTCACGGTAAGCGACAGGTCGCCGCCTATGGCTTCGTATAAACCGGTCGGCCCGCTGCGGCTGATGTTGCCCGTGCGCAAGGGTTGGCCGTCGGCGATGGTCTCTTCCAGGTTCTCCATGAACATCATCGAAACCAGGGTGTCCATCATGGATACGTCAAGGTACTGGCCCTGGCCRGTGCGGTCTTTCTCCCGCAGCGCGGCCAATATGGAGTAGCAGGCGAACATCGGCGTGACCAGGTCTCCGATGTAAAGCCCGACTTTCACGGGCGGGCGGTCTTCCTCTCCGTTGATGTCCATGAGTCCGCTCATGCCCTGGATCTGCGGGTCGTGGGCGGGTTTGTCGGCGTAGGGCCCGGTCTGACCGTAGCCCGATATTGAGCAATAGACGATGCCAGGATTGACCTTGGCAACCTCGTCGTAGCCCAGTCCGATGCGGCGCAACGAGCCTGGCGCCAGGTTCTCCAGGACAACATCGCACTCTTTGGCCATGTCCAAGAACATCTGCTTCCCCTTGGGGGTCTTGAGGTCCAGAGTGACGCTCTTCACACCCTGGGTGCGCTTGAGGAACCGGGTTGAGATGTCATCGTCGGTCTGGCGCTGGGTGTGGGTCCCCTTGGGTCCGGCAAAGGGGCCGTTGCCCCGGACGGGGTCTCCCTTGCCCGGTATCTCTACCTTTATCACCTCGGCGCCCATGCGGGCCAGGTTCATGGAGCAGAAGGGACCGGCGAGGTACACGGTGACCGCCAATACCCTGATGTCTTTAAGTGGTTCCATAACTCCCTCGTTGCTATCGGCCGCCGCCTTGGTCAGGCAGGAGACTATTCGTCGGCCATTCTCTCATAGAATCGGTCTGCTGTGGTACAATTTTTCCAATTCCAGCCAGGCGCAAATTTACGTGTGAGGTAGACTCGATGGCAGAGAACATCGTCCTTTCCAACACTGAATATAACGTGGTGGGTTCCCGTCCCATCCGCCCCGACGGCACCGACAAGGTGACCGGGCGGGCCAAATACGGTGGTGACTATCAGACCGCCGGAATGCTGTACGGCAAGGTGCTGCGCAGCCCCCATGCCCACGCCCGCATCAAGTCGGTTGACGTGAGCAAGGCGCTGGCCATGCCTGGCGTCGAAGCCGTGATAACCGGCAAGGACATGCCCGGCGCAAACAAGGCGGACGCCTCCCGCGGCACCCAGATGGCCAGCGACAACCTGTTGGCCCGCAGCAAGGCTCTCTACAAGGGCCACGCCATCGCAGCCGTGGCGGCGGTGAACCAGCACATTGCCGAAACTGCTCTTGACCTGATCAAAGTGGAATACGAAGTCTTGCCGCCGGTGATGGACGTTCGCAAGGCCATGGTCGATGACTCCCCTCTTCTGCATGAAGACCTGACCACCACCGACCTTGGCGAGCGTACCGACAAGAAGAGCAATGTTGCCACCCATGTCCAGTTCACCCAGGGCGACATCGAGAAAGGTTTCGAGAAAGCCGATGTGATCGTCGAGCAAGAATTCACCAACGAGATGGTGCACCAGGGGTATATTGAGCCCCAGACGGCCTCAGCCATCTGGAACGAGAACGGCGAGATCACCATCTGGACCAGCACCCAAGGRGCGTTTACYGCCCGGGACGCCCTCGCCCCGATATTGGACGTGSCGGTCTCGAAGATAAAAGTCGTGCCCATGGAGATCGGCGGCGGGTTCGGCGGCAAGATCCCCGTCTACCTAGAGCCTCTGGCCGCCCTCCTTTCCAAAAAGTCTGGACGGACGGTCAAGATGACCATGACCCGGGCCGAAACGTTCGAGAGTACCGGACCCACTTCGGGCACCTACATCAAGGTGAAGATGGGCGCCACCCAGTCAGGTGACATCGTCGCCGCCCAGGCCTACCTCGCCTACGAGGCCGGCGGGTTCCCCGGTTCATTGGTAGGCGCCGGAACGCAATGCATCTTCGCCCCATACGACATCGAAAACATGACCGTTGACGGATRTGACGTTCTGGTCAACAAACCCAAGGTCGCTCCCTACCGGGCGCCGGCCGCCCCCAACGCCGCCTTCGCCGGCGAGCAGGTGGTGGACGCATTGGCCCAAAAACTTAACATAGACCCATTGGAATTCCGGCTGATGAACGCCTCCAAAGAGGGTACCCGCCGCGTGGACGGGCCCATATACCCCATCATCGGAAACGTGGAATGCCTGGAAGCGGCCAAGAACTCGGTGCAGTACAAGTCCAAACTGGAGGGCCCATGGCGTGGCCGAGGCGTGGCTTCGGGATTCTGGTTCAACATCGGGTTCCAATCTAGCTGCGCTATAGCCGTGAATCCCGACGGGACCGTCAGCCTGGTGGAAGGTTCCACCGACATCGGCGGCACCCGGGCATCCATCGCCATGCAGGCTGCCGAGGTCCTGGGCATCCCTTATGAAGACGTTCATCCCAGCGTWGGCGACACCGATTCCGTGGGGTACACAGCCATGACCGGCGGCAGCCGCACCACGTTCGCCACCGGTTGGGCGGCTTACGAGACTGCTGGAGACATCGTAAAACAGATGATTGAGCGCGCCGCGTCCATCTGGGACCAGTCGTCGGACGATGTGGAATATGTTGACGGAACGTTCCGGCACAAGTCGGACCCCGACCTRAAGTTCACTTTCAAAGAATTAGCRGGCCAGTTGGCCGGGTCTGGCGGGGGCATTTCCAGCCAGACCACAGTAGACCCCAAGGGGGCGGGCGGCGCCTTCGCAACCCACGTTGTCGACCTTGAAGTAGACCCGGAGACCGGCAAGGTCACGATCCTGGACTACACCGTGWTCCAGGACGCCGGCAAAGCCATCCACCCCAGCTATGTGGAGGGTCAGATGCAGGGAGCCGTGGTCCAAGGGATCGGCTGGGCGTTGAACGAAGAATACTTCTACAACACCGACGGTCGGATGGAGAACTCTTCATTCTTGGACTACCGAATGCCCACCAGCCTGGACCTGCCCATGATCAATACGATCATCGTTGAAGTCGCCAACCCGGGTCACCCCTACGGGGTCAGGGGCGTCGGAGARGTGCCGATCGTGCCTCCCATGGCCGCGATCGCCAACGCCATCGCCAGGGCCACGGGAGTCCGCATGGGCCACCTCCCCATGTCTCCCGGCAGCGTACTGGAAGCCCTCTGGTCCAAGGACGGGGAACCGGCGGGACTCCAGGCAGCCGAYTARCACAGCTAAAGCTATAACAGGCCAGGCCCTTACGGGAGCCTGGCCTGTTTTTATTTCACATCAAACCAAAGTGATCAGGAGGGGCCCCATGACCAGAGTGCCATACGCGACCAGAGAGAAGATGGACGCCGCCGGTCAAGCGATCTGGGACGACATCGAGACCAGCCGGGGCGGCGTCGCCCGCAACTACGCCGCGTTGCTCAACAATCCACAAGCTTCAGCCGCCTTCATCGGGCTGGGTACTTACGCCCGGTACGAAAATCCGATGGACCCTAGGATCAAGGCGCTGGCGGTCCTCACAGCAGCGCGGGAGGCCTGCGGGCACTACGTTTGGACAGTCAACCAACCCGCCGCCAAAGACGCCGGTCTGTCCGACGATGTCATCGCCGCCATCCGAGAGTACCGGGCCCCCAACGGCCTGGAGCCCAATGACGCCGCCATCGTGCAATTCATGATCGAGTTGCTACGGCAGCACCGGATATCCGATGMGACGTTTGAGGCCGTGCGGGCGATGGTAGGAGACGCCGGAGTGGTGGACATCTTGGTCGTGACGGGCTACTACCACACGTTGGCCCACGCCCTGAACGCCTTGGACGTGGACCTGCCGGAGGGCACAACGTCGGCCCTGACTTACTAGTCCGACATGAATAATTGGCGGGATATAAAAAGAGCGGCCGGTCCGCCGAGGCGAAGGAGCCGCTGAAGGAGCGGCGCACTACCGGTCGCTGAGCTTCGGATTCTAGAGCCGGAGTGGACTGCCGTCAACCGGGCAACCAATCAATACWTGAAACATTCAGAGGAGGGTTCCCATGGGTGACTATGCCTACCTGGTGATGATGGATATACCCGCGGAGATGGAAGACGAGTTCAACCGCGTCTATGACACCCAACATGTGCCCAACATCGTGAAGGCAACGGGGGTTAACAGTTGCGTGCGCTATAAGGTGGAATCAACCAACAAAGAGGGGATGGCGCGCTACGCTGCCCTCTACGATATCGATTCGCCCGATGTTCCCACCTCTGAGGCGTGGAAGGCGGAGTCGGAGAAGGGRGACTGGCCGACRAAGATCAGGCCCCACGCCACCAACCGGTCGCATACGATCTACAAGAAGGTCGGCTGATCAGGCGGCGACGCAAGTGATGGTGCGGGTCACGCCCGGGATCGACTGGACCTGACCCGTGACCAAATCAGCCATCGAGACCATGTCCGCGGCTTCCACAAGGACGATTATGTCGAACGCGCCGGTGATGATGTCCACCGTCGGCACGCCCGGCATGGCTCGGAGGGCGGTAGCCACATCCCGGGATTTGCCCACCTGGGTTTCGATCAAGATATAAGCCTTAGCAGCCATATGAGCCCTCCTGCCGGCCCCAGATTTCCCTGACCTTGGGGCGATCGCTGGCCGGCGCCGGATTTTCCATATTCCTCACGAACTGGGACTTTAGTCTGAAATATATGCGGTGCTGGTGACCTCAACCAGGTTGTTGGGGTCCCCGAAGTTAACTACGACCGTGGTCCGGGCCGGATGGTCTTTGGGGAAGAATTGGGCGTAGACCTCGTTGAAACCAGGCAGGTCATCGCGGTTGGTGACGTAGCAGGTGTTGGTCAGCACGTTATCCATCGACGAACCGGCCGCATCCAAGATCAGCGAGATGCGTTCTAAGGCGTACTGAGTCTGTTCTTTTATGCCCTTGCCGGTCTCTCCGTTGGTGGGGTGGCGGCCGGTGTTTCCGGCCACGAATACCAGATTGCCGAGTCTGGTGGCCTGGGACAGGGGCGCCGTGCCAGCAGTGACCTTGTCGGTGGATATGATCTCTTTCTTGGGCATAAAAACCTGCCTTATTCTGGGCTTAACATTRTCCGTTGTTACGGTTACGAAGCCGACTTAGCTTCGGTAGTTGCCCATTATATCTTTGGTTACCGGAGTGTCAAACAGCTTGCGTTCCCACACTTCATGCCGGGGCTGCTCCGCCAGCATTGCGCGAGTCTCCCAAAACCCATAGAATGAGGCTACAAATCGCTATGCGCCTATGGATCAGAGGCGTGACCGCGGACATTAACAACAGGTACAGCAAACCCCGATTGCTACGTCCACTGCGCCGCAAAGGGCAGTTGGCCCATTCCCCGAAACATTAAAACGAAAGGGAGCGATGCCAAACATGGATGCCAAAGACCTGAGAAACGTGGCCCTCCTCGGCCACTCCGGATCCGGTAAGACCTCGTTGGGCGAAGCAGCCCTGTTCATCACCAAAGCCACCACACGGCTGGGGACCATCTCGGACGGAAACACCGTTTCAGACTTCGAGCCCGAGGAAATAAAGCGGGGAGGCAGCATTCAGACCACGCTGATCTCGGTCGTCGAGGGYGACGCCAAGATCAATTTCCTCGATACACCAGGATACGACGACTTCCTAGGCGAGGTTGTCAGCGCACTGAGAGTGGTCGAGGGAGCAGTGATTGTCGTTGCCGCGCCCACCGGCGTGGACGTAGGCACCGAGAAGGCCTGGAATATGTGCGAGGCCTCGCAGATTCCCCGCATGTTCGTGGTCAACAAGATGGACCGCGAGAACGCGGAATTCTCGAAGAACGTCTCCGACATACAGGCATCCTTCGGACGCCAATGCATCCCCTTTCAAGTGCCTTTGGGCAACGCCCAAGACTTCAAAGGCGTAGTCAGCATCGTTGATCCTCCGGCGGTCATACCCGCAGAGGTCGCCGAGGAAGTTGCGGCAGCCCGGGAACGTTTGATCGAAGCCGCAGCCGAGAGCGACGACGAACTCGCGGACCGCTACCTGAGCGGCGAAGARCTYTCYGYYGAWGARGTMATTKCMGGWGTGCGSACCGCSGTAYTRGCCGGCGAAYTMGTGCCYATMTTRGCMACRKCKTCSGCSCCTCAGGGCGTCGGCATCGAGGAATTCTTGGAGACCACTCGCTCCTTCCTGCCTTCTCCTTTAGACGGAAAGAAGGTGGATGTAACGAAGGACGGCAACGCAGCGGAATACGCGGTCGATCCCGCCGGCCCGCTGGCGGCATTCATCTTCAAGACCACCGCCGACCCATTTGTAGGGAAGTTGTCCGTATTCCGGGTTTATCAAGGAACGGTCAAGAGCAACTCTGAGATATGGAACAGCAACCGCGAGCAATCCGAACGCATCGGGCAGCTCTATCTTCCAAAGGGTAAGAGCCAAGAGAACGTGAGCGAGATCACGGCTGGCGACATCGGGGCCATCGGCAAGCTGAGCGCATCGCTGACCGGTGACACCATGTCCACCCGTGACAATGCGGTGAAATTTCCGCAGATCAAACAACCCGTGGGTTATTTCCGGATGGCGGTCACACCGGCATCCAAGGACGACCTGGACAAAATGTCCATGGCCCTGAGCAGAATCGTTGAGGAGGACCCGACACTCCAATTCAGCCGGGACCCTGGCACCAGTGAATCTCTGATCACCGGCCTGGGCGACGCGCAGATCGATATTGCCTTAGAACGAATCAAGCGTAAGTTTGGCGCCGACTTGCGCGTGAAAATGCCCCGGGTGCCCTACCGCGAGACCATCACCAAGATCACCAAGAGCGAATACCGCCACAAGAAGCAATCTGGCGGCCACGGCCAGTTCGGACATGTGATCCTCAGGCTGGAACCCCAAGAACGGAACCTCGGTTTTGCCTTCACCACCGAGATCACGGGGGGAAAGATTCCAAAGGAATACATCCCTTCCGTTGAAAAGGGTGTGACTAAGGCATTGGACGAAGGCTCGCTCGCCGGGTTCCCATTGGTTGACCTAAAAGCAGTGCTCTACGACGGCAGTTTTCACGATGTCGACTCGTCGGGCATGTCTTTTGAGATCGCCAGCATCCAAGCTCTGAAGCAAGGGRTCGGAGATGCAGGGCCGGTGCTGCTGGAACCGGTGGTGAAACTCTCGGTTACGGTGCCTGACGCCTACACCGGTGAGGTGATTAGCGACCTTAATGGCAAACGGGGCCGTATTTTGGGCATGAATCCCGATGACGGCGTAACCCTTATCGAAGCCGAAGTGCCCCTGGCGGAGGTCCAACGCTACGCTCAAGACCTGCGCTCCGTCAGTCAAGGCCGGGGCACCTACTCGCTGGAGTTCGACCACTACGACCAGGTACCAGCCAACCTGGAACCCAAGGTGATCGAAGACGCCAAGCGGGCGAAAGAGGAAAGCATCTAGCCTTAATTCAGTTTGCAAGTCAAAAGAGWCCCAGCCTCAAGCTTGAGGCTGGGACTCTTTTGRMTTBCMRWCTRRWYYATGCCAATGTTGCGGCATAATTACTATTCACCCTCGCCTGCTTGAGCTAATATATCGTCATGATTGACCCGACCGGCCSSGCCCCACCAGGTATCAGCTTGGGCGCTGTTTGTCGAACGGCTGAACGAGATGTCGGCCTACTGCGGAATCCTAGAGATTCAGGGTTCCACCCTCCCGGTCCTCGGCCGCGTCAAATCGTCGTTGTCCCGGTTCGCCAAACGATTGTCAGAGGCTGATTAGCGGGACCAACGGGYCCTTCAAGCCTAGYGCATCGTCCGGCTAGTAGCCCCAGGACGGATGGTATTCGCCGAAAACGTCACGAAAGACATCCATCATCTCGCCCAGGGTGGCATAGGCTTTTGACGCTTCCACCAGGTGGGGCATGGTGTTTYCCGAGCCGCGGGCTGCCTGTTCGAGGGCCTTCAGCCGCTTAGCGACCTCCCGGTTGTCACGGGTGCGGCGGAGGTCGTTCAGACCGTCGATCTGCTTTTTCTCGCCCTCCCGGTCAACCCGGAGCAGGGGAATCTCAGTGCCCTCGTCAGTGCGGTATTCGTTGACTCCAACGGTGATCCGCTCTTTACTGTCGTCTTCCATCTGGTAGATGTAGGAGGCGTCGGCGATCTCCCGCTGAAGGAAGCCCGTCTCCAACGCAGGAATCACTCCGCCAATGTCATCGATGCGCCGGAAGTATTCGTAGCTGGCAGCCTCCAGATCGTTGGTCATGGTCTCTACGAAGTAGCTGCCGCCCAGCGGGTCTACCGTATCGGTGATGCCGGTCTCGTGGGCGATTATCTGCTGGGTGCGAAGCGCCTGTAGGGCGGCCTCTTCCGATGGCAGGGCCCAGGCTTCGTCCTTGCCGTTGGTGTGGAGCGACTGGCAGCCGCCCAAGACCGCGGCCATGGCCTGAAACGACACTCGAACTACGTTGTTCTCGGGTTGCTGGGCCGTAAGTGTCTGCCCCGATGTCTGGGCGTGGAACCTTAGCTGGTGGGACCTGGGGTCCTTGGCGCCGAATGTCTCCTGCATCTCTTTGGCCCAGATGCGGCGGGCGGCCCGGAACTTSSCKATCTCTTCRAAGAAATYRTTGTGGGAATTGAAGAAGAAGCTGAGCCTGGGCGCGAACTCATCGACCTTCAGACCACGGTCCAAGGCGTGTCGGACATACTCGAAACCGTCGGCCAAGGTAAATGCCAATTCCTGGATGGCGTTGGATCCGGCCTCCCGGATGTGATAGCCGCTGATGCTGATGGGGTTCCAGCGCGGTATTTGGCGGGTGGCGTATTCCACGGTGTCAGTCACCAGGCGCATGGAAGGACCTGGCGGAAAGATGTACTCGTTCTGGGCGATGAACTCCTTGAGTATGTCGTTCTGGATGGTGCCGCCCAGTTGGTCCAGGGAAGCGCCCTGCTTCTCGGCCAGGGCGATGTACATAGCCCAGATGATGGACGCCGGGCTATTGATGGTCATGGATGTGGTGATTTGGTCGAGCTTGATCCCATCGAAGAGGGTCTCCATGTCGGCCAAAGACGAAACGGCCACGCCACAGGTGCCGAACTCACCGGCCCCGCGTGGGTCGTCGGTGTCGTAGCCGTAGAGTGTGGGCATGTCGAAGGCGACGCTCAGACCGGTCTGGCCCTGTTCCAGGAGGAACTTGAACCTGGCGTTGGTCTCTTCGGGCAGGCCGAACCCAGCGAACATTCGCATTGTCCAGAGCCGCCCACGGTAGCCGGAGGCATGAACGCCTCGCAGGTAGGGGTATTCGCCGGGCAGTCCCTGCTTTTCCAGATAACCGTCGTTGGCGGTGTTCTCCGGAGTATAGACCTGGTCCACGGGAACCTGGGACGGCGTCTTGAACGAGGGTTTGCGCTGGGCGGCCGGGTCTTGTTTGTCACGCCAACGGGCGCTCTGCTCTCGTAATTTRTCCAGATCTTCAGGGGAGTCCAAGGGTTACCTCCGGTCCATTGCTTGGGCCAATCTGCCTAAAACCAAGTCTACGCACGGGTAGATGGGGTGTCAACGAACCGTCCGGCTGCGTGAGGCGGCAACTACCCCATCCAAAAGAAGACCGGTACCACCTACCGYTCGTGGTGAGCCCCGTCGAACCACGGTTGCGCCAGCGCCCTTCGACGGAGCTCAGGACGAACAGAATACGGTACCGTTAATTTCCGGAACTGGGTACTAGCCGAGTCTCTCCCGGATGAAGACCCCTGTTTCCTCGATGGACTGCTGGCCTTCGGGGAGGATGGATGCGAAAGCTTGCCACACGTGGACCATGTCGTCCCAGACCTTCAGGGTGAGGTCTATGCCAGCTTCTTTCGCCAGCGAGGCTAGGCGTGTGGAGTCGTCCAACAGGGTCTCGGCGGAGCCGACGTGGACTAGCAGTGGTGGTAGGCCATGTAGGTCGGCATACAGCGCCGATGCCAGGGGGTTTTTCGGGTCGGCGCCGCTCAGATATGACTCGGCCCTGGCCGCAAGGCCTCCGTACTTGATGAAGTCGTCCAGGTGGTCGTTGGCGGCCATGGACTCGCCGGTGCATTCCAGGTCCACCCAGGGTGAGAAACACACGCCTGCGGCGGGCAGAGGCACTCCCGCATCTCTCGCATTCAGTAGGACCGACAAAACCAGTCCGCCTCCGGCCGAGTCTCCGGCAAGAACTATGTTCGACGGCTCGAAACCGTGGCCCAGCGCCCAGTTGTAGGCGGCGATGGCGTCGTCCACGGCTGCCGGGAACGGGTGCTCCGGGGCCAGCCGGTAGTCAACTCCCAGGGCCGCTGCGCCGGAGGCCCGGGACAGGCGGGAGATCAGGTCTTGATGGGTGGTGGGGGAGCAGGCGGCGTAGGCGCCACCATGGAAGTAAATTATCAGCCGGTCTTGGGGCACGTCCGGGGCGGTGATCCACTGGCAAGGAACTCCGGCGGCATCGATCTCAAAGACCGTTACGTCRGACGCCGGTTTATACTCGCCGAAAGCTTGGTCTAAAACGGCCCGTGCCTCGTGGATGTCGGCGGGGGGCTTGGCTCTTATGGCCTTCATGATGCCGATGACGCGGTCAAGTTGGTGCGAACTGGCCATTACTCAGAACCGTCTTTAGTAAGTATCCATTACACTGGTCCGCTCACCCTGAGCTTGTCGAAGGGCGCACAGTGAGTAGTTCGACAGCCTCACCATGAGCGGAGGAATGACGCTCATCTCCAGACAGAAATCACGAGTCCGTGAGACGGACGTAGCGGCGTTTGCCGACCCTAAGTAGGTCGCCTGGCTGTAGCAGATATCCGGCATCGGCGCCGGTTACGAGCTGGGAATCTCCTTCCCGGGACGTTCGTTCCACGGCTCCCTGAGCCAACAGTCGTTTCACCTGGGCTTTGCTGGGGGCTAGCCCGGCCGCCAGCATCAGGTCGTCCACTCTAACCTCATTGTTCGTAACGACCCCTTGGCTACGTAGGTCTGCCAACGAGATCTCAGGGATGTCGGTAGGAACGTCTCCGCCCTGCACAACCCGCTCGAAGTGGGACTGGGCCGCGTCCGCCGCGTCTTTGTCGTGGAACTGGCTGGTCACATCCCAGGCGAGGCGTTTCTTGGGCTCCATGGGGTTCAGCACGTTATTTTCTAAATCGTTGGTGATGGCCGCGAGTTCGTCCATGGGAACGTCGGTCAGGTACTCKAAGTAGGACATGATCTGGTCGTCTGAAACCGACATCAGCTTGCCGTACATATCGATGGGCGGTTCGTCCACGGCCACATAATTGTCGAGACTCTTGCTCATTTTCTGGACGCCGTCAGTGCCCACCAAGATGGGCATCAAGAAACACTGCTGGGGGGTCTGCCCCATCATGCCTTGCAACTCCCGGCCCACCAGCAAGTTGAACATCTGGTCGGTGCCACCAAACTCGACATCGGCCTCGATGGCCACGGAGTCATACGCCTGCAACAACGGGTAGAGCAGTTCCGTGATCGCGATGGGTTTCTGGTCGGCGAACCGGGCGGCGAAGTCGGCCCGCTGCAAGAACTGGGCCACGGTGAAGCGGCCGGTCAGTTTAAGGATGTCGGCCAGGCCGAAGTTCCCGAACCACTCGCTCTGGTAGATCACTTCAGCCCGGTCCTTGTCCACCACCTTGAAGAATTGCCGAAGGTAGGACTCGGCGTTCTCCAGCACTTGTTCATGGGTCAACATGGTCCGGGTGGCCGACTGGCCGCTGGGGTCGCCGATCTGGGCCGTCCAATCGCCGACGATCAGTACAACCTGGTGGCCAAGGTCCTGGAGTTGGCGTAGTTTCCGGAGGCCGACCACATGGCCCAAGTGGATGTCGGGGCGGCTGGGGTCAAAGCCCATCTTGAGGCGAAGTTTCTTGCCGCTCTGAAGCATGCGGATGAACTCATCGCGGGAGATGATTTCACTGACGCCGCGGGTGATCACCGATTCCAAGTCCTCAGRGCTGATCTTGCCGGGGCTGGTCATGCTATGCGCTCTCAGCCAGGACTTGGCGGCAGTCGTCGACGTCTTGATTTATCTGTTTGATCAAGGCGTCCAGGCCGTCGAATTTCTCTTGGTCTCTGACCTTCTTGATGAATTCGACGCCCACCGTCTTGCCGTAGAGGTCTCCGCTGAAGTCAATGACGTAAACCTCGACCAGCCTTTCGGACAGTTCAAAAGTGGGTCGGATCCCGATGCTGGTCGCGGCCTGGTGGCGCTTGCCGTCGATGATCGCCCAGGTGGCGTAGATGCCGTCGCCGGGCAATAGTATCTGAGGATCGACTTCAAGATTGGCGGTAGGGAAACCCAGGGTGCGGCCCCGTTGGTCGCCCAGCACCACAACCCCGTCGAGATGATGGTTCCGGCCGAGCAGTTCAGGACAGACCGCCATGTTTCCGCTGGCCACAGCCTCACGTATGCGCCGGCTTTTCACGGGCTTGCCTTCGATCTCCAGCGGTTCCACCGAAGTAGCCCAAAAGCCCGACTGCTCTCCCTGCTGTTTCATGAAAGCAAGGTCGCCTTGGCGGTCCTTGCCCAGGGCGGAGTCCGGACCCAAAACCAGGCCCTTCATCTTCAGTGAATCGGTCAATAACTTCGCGAAATCCGCAGCTATCACTTTAGACAATTTGAGGGTGAAGTCGAGGCAGACGACTATTTCGATGCCCTGTTGTTTAATGAGGTCGACGCGTTGGTCTAGCGAGGTGAGGTAGCTGGGTTCCGTGCCGGGCCGAAGCACCGTGATCGGACGGTTGGAAAAAGTGACCACGGTAGGGATGTACTGGTCTCCGGCCAACTCCACCACTTGGCGCAAAAGGTGMCGATGCCCCTGATGCACGCCGTCGAAAACCCCGACGGTTACCACGGTCTCTCTGCTGGGCGCGGCGCTGGCCAAACGTTGGCGAAAGTTCATTCCTGGCTAGTTCCCATGGCGCCGTCTTCCCTGGCTCCGCGTTCCCGGATCACAGACTGGCRATTTCGGATTTCTCTCTGGTGGGACCMCCGRGCGGCGGTGTGTCCRGGGGTGTAAAATGGCTTTTTTTGAGCGTAAATCAAGGGTCTCCGAGTGGGCTGGATGTTAGCACAGGCCCCTAGTAGCGTCAAATTGAATCAGGCATTCCACCGGCGCCATTACATGGGCGGACCAGCGGTCTAAGAGATATAATTATAAGCCGGTTACCGGGACCGATTCTCTGTATTATTCATCAATCAATTWTTAAAATARTATAAAATTCGTCAAAACACARAGGCGATTTACTAGGAATGGCCATTGACATTATGTATAATTCGAGCTTGTTAGACACATGCGGACAGCAGGGATAGACGCATGCGTGTAGCCGGTGGAAACGCCAAAGGCCGGCGGCTCAAAGGCGCCGTCAGTCCCGGCACCCGCGCCACCACGGAGCGGGTACGGGCGGCCATCTTTAACATTTTAGRCCCTGAGCAGTACCAGGGAAGAAGGGTGTTGGAYYTATTCGCTGGGTCCGGCAGCCTGGGCATTGAGGCTTTGAGCCACGGAGCGGGTCGTGCGGATTTTGTGGAGTGGGACCGTCGGCAAAGCGCCGTCATAACCAGCAACTTGGAATCCACCGGCTTCAGCTCGCAGGGTCACGTCCATCGCTTGGACGTGCTGCAGGCGCTCCAAACTCTGCCGGGACGATACGATCTGGTGCTATTGGAYCCCCCATATAAGATGGGCGGCTTGGACAGTCTGCTGGAGAAGATCGCTTCCCAGCCTGGACTGATCGTTGACGATGGCGTGGTGATTGCGGGGCATTCCAAGCATGAGGACCTAAAAGAAACCTACGGATCCCTGCGGTTAACTTCACATCGCCAGTACGGAGATAACGTGATCGACTTTTTCGTTTACGAACAAGATTCAGATTTGACCCAGCCGCCGGAAACTCGGATGAACATCGACGAGGGAACGAACTCAGGCGAAGACGGGGACCTGTCATGGTAACTGCGCTATATCCGGGCAGCTATGATCCGGTGACCGTGGGTCATGTGGACATAGTGGCGAGGGCCGCGAAACAGTTTGAGAAGCTGGTGGTAGCGGTCTACGAAACGCCATCCAAGAGCCTGCTCTTCAGCACCGACGAGAGAGAGCAACTCATGAAGGATGCGTGCAAACACATCCCGAACGTGGAAGTCACCAGGTTCTCGGGTCTGGTGGTCCGTTACGCAAAGGATATCGGAGCTGGGGTGATCGTGCGGGGGCTGAGAAGCGGCTCGGACTTCGAATACGAATTTGACATGGCATTCATGAATCGGAGGCTGGAGCCTGAGGTGGACCTGGTCTGCTTCATGACCTCCCAGGACTACATGTTCGTTAGTGCCAGTTTGCTCAAGGAGGTAGCCAAGCTTGGCGGGGACATCACGGAAATGGTCCCGCCCGACGTAGCACAGGCGGTCTATAAAAAATTTGAGTTACCGGTCGAAGAAGTGTAGTGGCCGGGGAGGGGTGCGATCATCGATATCATAAATATCATCGACCGGTTGGAAACTCTGGTCGAAACGAGCAAATCAGTCCCAGTTAGCGGAAACATCTTGTTGGACAGGAAAAAGATAATGGAGTTGGTGGACCAACTTCGCCTGACCATTCCCGAAGAGATTCGGTCGTCCGAGGATGTTCTGTCCCAGAAAGACCAGATCTTGAACACGGCCGCGAACGACGCCCGCCGGACCAAGTCCATGGCCGAGGACGAACTCCGCGAGCGGCTCAACTCCAACGAACTAGTCATCCAGGCGGAAACACGGGCCGCCCAAACGGTGAGAGACGCTGAAGAGCGAATCACCCGGATGCTGCAGCAGTCGGAAGCTGAGGCTCTGTCCCGGAAGACCGAAGCAGACGCCTATGCACTGCGCAGTTTACGGAACATGGAAGTTGAATTGGGCAAACTRTCRGGCTCRGTSCGCAARGGMATCGAGGTYYTGGCTGAACAGACAGCCAGCAACATGAATTCCCGCCGGTACACCGAGGAAGAAGCTACCGCGGGTATGCTGCGCTAGATCTTTCCGACTCGACAGATATCCTTCCTCAACTAAAAAAGCGCACTGTGGTTAATCTCCCGCTBAAGAGAGGTTAATTGCGGTGCGCTTTGTGTTTTCCGCACGGCGATAGCCCCACAGCGTAGGCGCCGGTTTTCAACCGGCTCTGCTCGGGGGAGGTCAAATCCACCAATGGAAACCGAAAACGACTGGGATAAGGACCAGGTCYMAGGATTCGAAATTGGCCAACCCGAGGACAGRCGGGTTAAAAACCCGCGCCTACGCCACTAGTCATTCTGGCGAAGGCCAAAATCCAGTTTGGTTGCTTTAGTCGACCGTGACCTATGAGCCTGCCCCACTCCGGATAGGTCGATTCACTCAGAGGACACCGAAGCGGTTTCGGYTAGTGACCCGGCTGCAATGATCTAGTTGAWTCGACCTGTRATCGGGCGGGTTAGAATCCCGCCTCTACGGCCCATAACGCCCCTTGAGCAAGGTCTGGTGAATTCGTTTATTTCTGCGAATCGCCATTATCCGTTAGCTGCCGTTGGAAACCAGTCCTTGGAAATAGCCGCGCATCGAGTCGTTTAACTCACTCAGCCTCTTGGCGATCAAATGATTGACTGATCCCTCTGGGAATGCCCCGGAGGCGTCGGCTTCACCGGCCGTGACGCCGGTCAAGATCTCCAGGCCTTCGTCGATGGTCTTCACGGCGTAGATGTGGAATTTCCCTTCTYTAATGGCCTCAACCACATCGTCTCTCAACATCAGGTTCTTGACGTTCTGGTGCGGGATCATCACTCCCTGAGTGCCCGTCAGCCCATCGACCCGGCATACGTCGAACATACCTTCGACTTTCTGATTGACACCGCCGATGGGTTGTATCTCGCCCTTCTGATTGACCGAGCCCGTCACGGCGATGTCTTGCCGGATCGGCAGCCCCGATAGGCTGGAGGAGATGGCGTAGACCTCCGTGGACGAGGCGCTGTCTCCGTCCACTCCATCGTAGGACTGCTCAAAACAGATACTGGCCGACAAAGTCAGGGGCCGGTCCTTCCCGAATTTCGCGCCCAGGTAGCCGCTGAGGATCAAGATTCCTTTGTCGTGGGTGCGGCCGCTCATGGATGCTTCCCGCTCTATATTGATGAAGCCTTCCCGGCCGGCATAGGTCTCGGCCGTGATTCGCGATGGACGGCCGAAGCTGAAATCCCCYAGGTCGTACACGGCCAGCCCGTTGATCTGCCCCACTTTTTCTCCGGTGACATCCAGCAGCAGCGTGCCGTCTGAAATCATCTCTTGGATACGCTCTTCCACCAGGTTCAACCGGTATATCTTCTGGTTGATAGCCTGCTGAACATGGTGGTCTTGGACGGTTTCAGCGTCGTCCTTGCGTGCCCAGTAATCGGCCTCGATCAGCAGGTCCTTGATCTGCCCGAACCTGGTGGATAGCTTGGTCTGGTCCGAGACCTGGCGGGCGCCGAATTCCAAGACCCGGGCGGCGCCTCCGGTCTCGAATGCYAGCAGGCTTTCTTCTTCACAGGTACGGCAGATGAAGGCGCAGTAGGCCATCATGTTCTCTTCGTTCAGCTCCACCCGGTAATCAAACTCCGCTTTGACCTTGAACAGRTCCCAGAAATCCTCATTGTCGTTGGCGGTTAAGAGCCGGTAGGTGCTCTCATCTCCGGTCAYGATCACTTTCAGGWCCAGAGGCACCGGTTCCGGCCGAAGCCCTTGAGGTATGAACAGGCCGGTCTGCTCGGCTGGGTCTTCCAGGCGGGCCTCCTGGTTGCGGATGGCCCTTTTCAGACCTTCCCAGGCCCCGGGTGCTAGCAAAACGTCGCGGGCGTTCAGCACAAGGTAACCGCCGTTGGCCAAGTGGACGGCGCCGGGTTTAAGCATGCCGTGATCGCTAACGTACGTCCCCATGACRGCACGGCGCTCGATACGGCCGAACAGGTTGCCCCAATTGGGATTGGGCTCGATGATGATCGGCAATTTCTCAACCGCGCTGTTATCCACCAGCACGTTCAGTTCGAAGGGCAAGAAGGGGTTTATCACCAAGGACGGTCCCYCTGCCGCAGGGCCAGGAGGCAACCCAGCCGTCATCGGCTTAGCGCCGTCCGTCTCTTTGAAGTAATTGATATTGTTCARAACATATTCGCCCAGGTGGGACAAGARATGTTGCATCTCGGGTATATCTTGCGAAAGAGCGTGCATATCGAAAAAGACCTGGTCGACGAGCTGATTGACGGCGCTGCGCTCCAGTTCCTCGAGCCGTTGGGCCGTYGCTTTCTCCAGTTCCCGGACCTTCGACATCGTGTCTTGGGTTTGCTGCATCAACTGGGCCCGGACCTCGTCTATAGCCGCTTTCGGTTCGGCCTCCAATGCTTGGTACTCCTCCGGCGTCATGGGACGGTCTTCCATCATGGGGAATATCGAGATTCCATTAGGCGTCAGTTGAACGGCGAAGTTCACCGCCTGGCCTGCCTGCTCAAGACTGCTCATCAATTCCTGGGTGGCCTTGCGGTCGGTCTCCTCATTGGTGCGGAGTTGGTGCTCGAACGTTTCGTTTCCCAGCACCTTGGGGATCTCGACTTGAAACGTACGCAGCGCCAGGGAAATCTGCTGACGATAGACCTTGCCGCTGCCGCGGGGTAGGCGGATCACGCTGGGCCGGTCAGGGTCTTCGAAGTTGTAGACGTATGTCCAGTCGCTGATGGGCCGGTGTTTCTCCTGCCGGTCCAGATCGTCAACGATACTTTGTAGGTGCACCTGGATGGCGCTGGTCTTCCCGGTGCCGGTGAGGCCCGTCACGAAAAGGTTATACCCAGGCTTATCCACCTCTAAGCCAAAGCGAATCGCCTCTTGGGCCCGGTCTTGGCCGATGAAATGGTCAAGGGGRGTTAGTTCGTCGGTGCATTTGAAGGCGAAGGATTCCAAGTCCATTCTCCAAGTCGTCTTGTCCCAGTCCACCCGAAATTTTTTCGTCARATCTTCATTGATTGCGCCGATAGCGCTGGTCTTGCTCCTASGCATCAAATCCTCCGGTGGACTCCGGTGAGTCGGCTCGCGTGTTCAWCTTTTTACTGAACAGCATTATACATTTTGGGTTGGCTGAGGCGTGAACTGGACCGGCCGCCGCCATCTTGAAGGACCCGCGCTCCAGTTACCGGTGGCGGTCCGGTTTTCCGGTCCTTGTTAAATCAGATTCTTTTTATGTCCACYTAGGTTCAACATTYGTTGGTTTGAGAGATTTTTGGACATAACMTCGCATCGCGCTAGGCACGAATCACGTGTAACTCGGGTTGACACGCAATTTGCGCTAGGTCTACAATTTTGCCAGAGCAACGGACGATTTTCGGAGGCCACCAACTGCATGCTCGAGATGACCGTAGATAGCATCCGGGTCAGCCCCACGAATTACCAACGCGTCGTGATTCTAAAAGAGAAAGCATCCGACAGGTATCTGCCTATCTGGATCGGCCCGTCGGAAGCCGACGCCATCGCGGTGAAGCTCCAGGACCTGAGCGTGCCGCGGCCGCTGACACACGACCTCTTGGGAACGATCATCGACTGCCTGGGCGGGACCATTGAGCACATATTGGTGAGCGGCCTTGAGAATGACACATTCTTCGCCAAGATCACCATCCAGGCTAATGGCGAGTCCAAAGAGATCGATTGCCGGCCCAGCGATGCCGTAGCACTCGCCGTTAGGGCCAAGGTACCCATCTACGCTAACGAAGAAGTTATGGACAAGGCTGGTATCCATTTGGACAAGGACACCGGCAAGCCTATGGGACAGGAAACGGCCAGCGGCGGTATCCCGGRGGAGAACCCAACAGAGGTGAAGCCGGAAGAACTGAAGAGTATGTCTGCATTCACCGATTTCATCGATTCTCTTGACCTTGAGGACTTTGGCAAGCAGTCCGGCGCCCGCTAACGGCCGGGAGAACATGAGGAGCAAACAACAGCCCTATCGCTAGTTCGGCGGGGCTGTTTTACGTCTAAGAGGGCAACGATATTCGTAATATCAAGCCTAATTGACTTTTACAATACCCGGTGATAGCATCCGAAKCGCTCTGGCGGAGACATGAATCTGATGCTCCTGGCCCTACGCCTAACCGGGCTCGGATGGTACATCGCCATCTGCATCGTGGTTGGGGTCGTTGGGGGCCTAGGTCTAGATAAGTTAACGGGTACCGTTCCCTTATTCACACTCTTGGGCACGGTACTGGGCAGCGTTGTCGCGTTTTGGGGTCTCTACAAAATGGTCCAGCCTGTCCTCTACGGAATGAAATCCGGCAAATCCACCGGCGATGAGCGAGGAGAACACTAGTGCCGACTGGCGCCKTGGCCAAAAAAATGCTCTTGTTGACAGGAGTAGGTCTGGTTGTATTGCTGCTGGTTGGTTTCATCTTCGGGGCCGTCGGTTCCGCAATGTTAGGTACCGACCAATTCTTGGACAAACCGGAGATTCACCTTCCCCCACAGCCGATCTTCCCCGCTGACGTCCGCGACGAACACCTTGGACTGTTGGATGTAGACGGTRAAGAGGGGGAAGCGCACTTCACACCCCTCGGCGCCACCGAGATCGCCGTAACCAACACGCTCCTCTCCTCTTGGGTTACGACCGTAGTCCTGATTCTTATCTTCGTGACAGCCGCTCGCCGGCGCTCCATCATCCCAGGACGGTTCCAGGGTTTTGTTGAGACGATGATCGAGGGTGTCTTAGGGTTCGCCACCAGCGTGCTGGGGCCCGACATGGCCCGGAAGACCTTCCCTATCGTGGCAACGATATTCTTCTTCGTTCTGTTCAACGCCTGGATAGCGTTGCTCCCCTTCTACCAGTTCTTRGGCTTCACTCATGACGGCGAGATCAAAGCCCATATCCTCCGTTCCGCGGGCACAGACATAAACATGCCTTTGGCGCTGGCATTGATATCATTCGTTTTCGTTGAATACTGGGGGTTCCGGGCACGCGGTTTCAGTTACCTGAAGAAATTCTTCCAGCTGGGTAAGATATTCCGGGGCAAACCTTCGGGACTGATCGACGCCTTCGTGGGCTTCTTGGAATTGACCAGTGAACTCGTCCGCGTGGTCAGCTTCACTTTCCGGCTCWTCGGCAACATGACGGCCGGCGAGATCCTGGTGGTGATGATCACCTTCTTGGTGCCCTTCGTCGCCACACAGTTCGTGTTCGGACTCGAATTGCTGGTGGGCCTGATTCAAGCGGTGATCTTCGCCGGGTTGACCCTGGTGTTCCTGTCGGTGGCCGTTACTCACGAAGAGCATTAGATAGTAGATAGCCAAAATCACACTGAAAATAGCCTAATCATCCGGACCGCCGATGAGCGGCCGGGTCTCAAATAATCGACATCAAAGAGGTCAGGAGGAGAACAGTAATGGACTTGGTTCTGTTGCAAGTAGCTGATGAGGCACTGAAATTTAGCGAACTAGGCAAATTCATCGGGGCTGGCATTGCCATCGGTCTCGGTGTGATCGGCCCAGGGATCGGCATCGGGATCCTGGGATCAGGAGCCATGGGCGCCATCGGCAGGAACCCTGAAGCCGCCGGCGCGATCACGACAAACATGATCTTGGCCATCGCGTTCGCAGAGGCGTTGGGCATTTACGCGCTGATAACGGCCGTGATCCTACTATTCGTGGTCTAGCATGGTACTGCTAGGAGTAACCGARCTAGGGATCAATCTACCTAGCTTAGTCGCGTACTTAGTTAACTTCATCCTCCTGCTGGGCATCCTTGGCTTTTTCGCCTATAAACCCCTGATGCGGATGCTGGATGAGCGGACGGAGCGGATCCGGGAGAGCCTTGAAGCGGCCGACCAGGCGCGGCAGGAAGCTGCCAATGCCCAGGAGGCAATTCAGGAGCAGATAACCGAGGCCCGGCGTGAAGGTCAACGGATCATGGACCAAACGCGGGAAGCGGCGGAACGRTTCCGTACCGAGGAGATGGAAAAGGCGCGCCTGGAGGCCGAGGCCTTCGTGGAACGGGCCAGATCGGATATCCAACGAGAGCGGGATACCGCCCTCCAAGAGGTCCGGGCCAGTTTCGGCGACCTAGCCATCACCGCGGCCGAACGTGTCATCCGAAGTTCTCTGGACCGTACGGCCCATGAGAGCCTTATCGCTCAGGTATTGGAAGAAGGCGAAACCTTGAGAAGGGGCTAAGGGAAACTGTGGCCAAAAAACTTTCAGGGATGCGTTACGCGCAAGCCATCTTCGACCTGGCGCTGGAGAACAACCAAGCAGAACAGTGGGGCGAGGATTTGTCAGTGGTGGCAGAGGTGTTTGAGAACGCCGATTTCGCCGCTCTCATGAAACACGCCAACATGCCTGCCGCCGACAAACTGGCGGCTACTGCAACTGTCCTGGCCGGAGTAAACCCTCTGGTCCGGAACCTAGTTGACTTACTGATTGCCAAAAACTCGGTGGACGCCATAGCCGGCGTCTATTTCAGTTACACGGAATTTCTAGACAGTCATCTAGGGCGGCAACGGGTTGAGATAACCACCGCCGTGCCGCTGGAAAGCGCAGAAACTGAGCGCATCAATAGCTTTGTTTCCGGATTGGTCCGCCGCGAAGTCGTCTTGACCGCCAAGGTCGATGAATCGATCATCGGTGGCTTGGTGATTCAGATCGGCGACCGGCTGCTGGACGGCAGCACCAAGGCCCGGTTGGACGGGCTGCGAAACCGCTTGCACACGCAGATTGCCGCTTCGGCTTAGCAGTCCCGATTCAATTAATCGTTAGTGAAAAGGAGAACCTCTGATGGCGACCAGAGGACAGGACATAGTCTCACTGATCAAACGTCAGATCGAAGAATTTGGCGAGGATCTGACACTGGTGGATGTGGGCACGGTCGTCCAGGTGGGCGACGGTGTTGCCAGCATCCAAGGCCTTCAGGGCGTCCGTTCCAACGAATTGTTGGACTTCGGGGATGACGTGCTGGGTCTGGCCCTAAACTTGGAATCAGACATCGTGGGCGCGGCCATCCTGGGTGACCCCAATGCGGTTAAAGAAGGCCAACGCGTACGGTCCACCGGCAGGATCATCGAGGTCCCAGTGGGCGACGCTCTCATCGGCCGTGTGGTCGACCCCCTGGGGCGTCCCTTGGACGGCAAGGGCGCTGTGGAGACCACCGGCACCCGGTCAGTTGAGAAAGTGGCCCCCAACGTGGTGTCCCGMCAGTCGGTTGACCAACCGGTCCAGACAGGCATCAAAGCCGTTGACGCGATGATTCCCATCGGCCGCGGCCAGCGGGAATTGATCATTGGCGACCGTTCAACCGGGAAGACCGCCATCGCTCTGGACACCATCATCAACCAGAAGGGCGGCGACCTGATCTGCATCTACGTGGCCATCGGCCAGAAGCAGAGTAAAGTGGCTCAGGTTGTGGGTTCGCTGGACGCCGCAGGAGCCATGGAGCACACGATCGTCGTCACCGCCGGAGCGTCCGACTCCGCTCCCATGCAATACATCTCGCCCTATGCCGGTTGCGCCATGGCCGAAGAGTTCATGGACCAAGGGAAAGATGTCCTCATCGTCTACGACGACCTGACCAAACACGCCTGGGCCTACCGCCARATGTCGCTGTTGCTGCGCCGYCCAGCCGGCCGTGAAGCTTATCCCGGCGACATMTTCTACCTGCACAGCCGMTTGTTGGAGAGGTCCGCCCGGCTGGATGAAGCCAACGGCGGCGGCTCCATCACTGCCCTGCCGATAATCGAGACCCAAGCGGGCGACGTTTCGGCGTACATCCCAACCAACGTTATCTCAATCACCGACGGCCAAATCTACCTGGAGACAGAGTTGTTCAACTCCGGCATCCGCCCGGCGGTGAACGTGGGACTGTCCGTATCCCGTGTGGGTGGCGCGGCCCAGACCAGGGCCATCCGCAAGGTTGCCGGTCAGCTGCGGCTGGCCTTGGCGCAATACCGGGAACTGGCCACATTCGCCCAGTTCGGCACGGCCGACTTGGACGCCGCCACCAGGGCCCAGTTGGCCCGTGGCCAATTGGCCACCGAGGTGCTCAAACAGGCACAGTATGTGCCTCTGTCGCTGGCGAATGAAGTGATTGTCCTGTTCGCGGTCAACGAAGACCTGATGGGAGACGTGGAGATCGAGAAGGTTGGCGCGTTCCAGGACCAACTTCTGCGGTACATCGCCGGGTCGCACCCCGACATCGTGTCCACCATCGAGGACTCCAAAGACATCTCCGATGAGCTGTCAGCGAACCTGACTAAGGCGATCAACGATTTCAAGCCGACTTTCACCGGCTAGATAGTTTTGGACCATAGATATATAGATGCCTAGCGTTAGAGACATACGACGGCGCATCCGCAGCGTGGACAACACGGCTAAGGTGACGAACGCAATGTCACTCATAGCCGCGTCCAAGATGCGCCGCGCCCAGAACTCCGTGCTTGAAGGAAGGCCGTACTCGGTCAAGATTCAAAGCGTGATYGCCCACCTGGCCGCCCAGCCCATGGACGACGATGCCGGGTCCCAACCGTTGCTGGCYGYCCGTACRGTGGAAARRTCCACYGTRCTGATGATCAGYCCCGACCGTGGTCTGTGCGGAGGCCTGCACGCCAACCTGAAYCGTCGGGTTGGGAACTTCATTTYGGAGCAACCGGTCCCGRTCCAAGCCATCGCCGTTGGCCGCAAGGGCCGCGATTTCATGACGCGCACCAACCAAGACCTGAAGGCGACCTTCACTGACCTTGGTGAAACGCCTCAACTGATCGATACGATYGCCATCGCGCACATTATCATCGAGTCTTACTCGGCCGGCGAGACTGACGAAGTCTACTTGGCCTACACCAATTACGTTTCAACCATGGTCCAGGAGCCGGTGATTGAGAGATTGCTGCCCATCGCCCCAGCGGAGCTAACTGCCGCCGARAGCGTGGGTTACATCTACGAGCCAGATAACCTAGCCGTGCTGCAAAACCTRCTGCCTCGATACATTGAGATGCAGGTCTACCACGCCATCTTGGAAGCCATAGCCAGCGAACAATCAGCCCGGATGGTRGCCATGCGTGCCGCCACCGAAAACGCCAGCGAACTTGCCGCAGACCTGACACTAACGATGAATAAACTACGGCAGGAAAGCATCACAAACGAACTGTTAGATCTGATCGGCGGCCAGATAGCCCTAGAAGGCTAGAACGCCGTAGCCAGCAACCCTTTATCAGGAGAAGCCAATGGCCACCGGAAAAGTCGTCCAAGTAATCGGCACCGTAGTAGACGTAGAGTTCCCCGCGGACGAACTTCCCAATCTGTTCGACGCGCTTGAGCTGGACAATGTGGGAGAAAAGTTGGTGCTGGAAGTGCAGCAGCACGTCGGCAACAACTGGGTCCGCTGTTTGGCTCTAGGCGCCACTGACGGCCTGGCCCGTGGCATCGAAGTGAACGATACCGGCCGGAAAGTGACCGTTCCGGTAGGACCGGAAACCCTGGGACGGTTGTTCGACGTTATCGGCAATCCGCTAGATAATTTGGGCCCCGTGGAATCGGCCGTTTCGTGGCCCATTCACCGCGACCCACCTTCCTTCGACGACCAGGTCCAGACMGTAGAGATCCTCGAAACCGGAATCAAGGTCTTCGACCTGATCACCCCCTTCATGAAGGGAGGCAAGATCGGAGCTTACGGCGGCGCCGGGGTGGGCAAGACCGTAATCATTCAGGAACTGATTCGCAACATCGGAGCCGTTCACCAAGGAGTATCGGTATTCGCCGGCGTTGGCGAGCGTTCTCGTGAAGGCAACGACCTGTGGCACGAGATGCAGGACTCCGGCGTGCTTGCCARCACCGTGTTGGTGTTCGGCCAGATGAACGAGTCCCCAGGCGTTCGGGCCCGCATCGGACTGACTGGCCTCACTATGGCTGAGTATTTCCGGGACGAGCAGAACCAAGACGTGCTGCTCTTCGTCGATAACATCTACCGTTACATCCTAGCGGGTATGGAGGTCTCGGCGCTCCTGGGACGGATGCCCTCCGCCGTGGGTTACCAGCCGACACTCAGCACTGAGATGGGCGCCCTGCAAGAGCGCATCACCTCCACCAAGTCCGGATCGATCACCTCGTTCCAGGCGATCTACGTGCCTGCCGACGACTACACCGACCCCGGCATCGTTACGACGTTTGGCCACCTTGATGGAGTGGTTTCCTTGGAGCGGGCATTGTCCGCGCAAGGCCTCTACCCGGCGGTGGACCCTCTGGCCTCCTACTCCAGGATACTGGAGCCAGGGATCGTGGGAGAAGAGCACTACAATCTGGCCAGGAGAGTCCAGCAGGTGCTGCAGCGCTACAAGGACCTCCAAGACATCATCGCCATCCTGGGGATCGAAGAACTGTCAGAAGAGGACAAGCAAACCGTGTTCCGCGCCAGGAAGATTCAGCGATTCCTGACCCAGCCCTTCTTCGTAGCCGAGACCTTCACYGGCCAAGACGGCAAGTATGTGCCGCTGCGCGAGACCGTCCGGGGCTTCGCCGAGATCCTGTCCGGCCAGCACGACRACYTGCCCGAGCAAGCCTTCTACATGGTGGGCACCATCGATGAGGCAGTTGAKAAGGCGGCCRAGATGGCAACACAAGGATAATCGACCAATCATGCCCCTGATTGATCGACCAAGGAACTAATAACCCACCATGCCAATGATGCTGGAAATAATCACCGCCGAGCGCCAGGTCTATTCCGATGAGGTGGACATGGTTGTCGCCCCCGGGATCGACGGGCAACTGGGGATCCTACCCAGGCATGCCCCGCTGATGACTATTCTCAAGGCTGGAGAGCTGACTGTACGTAAGGAAGGCGAGGAAGACATGTACGTGGCAGTGTCCGGCGGCTTCATGGAAGTCCTGGGCAACCGCGTCAGCATCCTTGCCGACGCCTGCGAGCGCTCCGACGAGATCGACGAAGAGCGCGCCCAACAGGCTGTTCAGCGGGCACAAGAGCGCCTGGCCAACCGTGGCGATGACATGGAACTGGAAAGGGMAATGGCGTCGCTGAGGCGGGCCCAAGTGCGGGTCAACCTGGTGCGCCGCCGCCGTCCCCGGGGCGGTCAGCCCCCGSCGGGTTCTGGCGGAACTGCAMCATAGAACTCCAAAAGGCCCGGTCCTTCATGCGAAGGACCGGGCCT
>NVWX01000064.1 GCA_002746355.1 Dehalococcoidia bacterium
ATGGGCCACGAAGGTCTCGCACTTCCTAGATGGAAGTTCGACTTCGATCCTGACACAGCCAAGGCACTGCTCACTGAAGCTGGCTATCCGGACGGGTTCGAAATAACGTTAACCCCAGCGATACGTGGTGCGCCCGGCGAGACCGAAGCCTGTGAAGCGGTTGCACAGTATTGGGAAGCGATCGGAATCGACGTCAAGATTCAAAACGTCCCATACGCTACCATCCGACCATCCTTGATCACGAGGCAGTACCAGGGAGTCACTTGCCACACCGTCGGTGCAAGGTTGAATCCTATAATCGGTGCTTCCAACTACGTCAAGAAGTCTACTTTCAGTTACGGGACTGAGCACCCATGGATGGAAGAGCACATCTCCGCTGCTCTCCTACAAGTCGATCCGGCAAAACTCGCGGCGCAGACCGTCGAAATCTACGACTGGATGTACGACAACGTGATGGCATTCGCCCTGTACAACCACGACGGTGTTTGGCCCATCGGAGCTCGCTTGGATCCCGATTGGACACCGTTCGGGTTCAGCGAGGTCAGAACACCTTCCGGGTTTGAGTACATCAAGCACCGTTAGGTAGCCAGCAGGTCTAACCCAGGGCTCTTGAGCTCCAACTAGATCACTGAAAGTGCCCCGTCCTTCTTCGGAAGGACGGGGCACTTTTTTGCGTCTCCCATTATCTCAACGGTTGTTGGAATCCCTTWAACCCGTTTCCTGGGTCTAAATCCGCAACCGTCAATCGATTGAAAATAAGTTCTCGTTTAACTTCACGTTCTGCCTATCTGTTAGCACTGAAGCACGGCTTCAGCCGGACTGATACAGTTCCTTGACCAAAAAATGGACGGTTAACGGCTTGCCGGGTGGTTCACCGTACGGCTCAACTTTCAACGTTGTGTAGCCGTTTTTACCGTACATCGCTAGAGCGGGCCGCAGGATATCAACTGTGGAGAGTCCGATCCGAGAGTAACCTTTTTCCCGGCAAAATTCGTCGGTGGTAGCCAACAGCATTCGGCCAATGCCCTGTCGGCGCACCAACGATGAGACGCTCATCCGCCTCAGTTCGGCTTCTTCTTCCTTTCCCGTAGGCTGAATTCCTACGATTCCCACGATCGAACCACCAGATTCCACAACCCAAAAATTACCCCGATCATGGGACATGTAGTGGGTTGGTATGTCGGCCAAGTCGTCTCTGAGAGCATGGTTTACGTAGCTGCGGACCCTGTCCTTGTGTTCCCCGGCGAACTCCATGAGCCCATTGGCGAACAATTCGTGCACCTGGGCCGGGTCGCCGGGAGCAAAATCTCTGATGTTTAAGATGGACTGGCTGCCCATGCGCTTCTTCCCGATGCTGATCAGGCTAGGTGTTGATCAGAAAGTTGATCACATCGCCGTCTTTGACTTCGTAGGTCTTGCCCTCTGACCGAAGAACCCCTTCTTTCCGTCCCTGCGCCAGGCTGCCACACCGGACCAGGTCGTCGTAGGTAATCACCTCTGCGCGGATGAAGCCGCGGGTGAAGTCGGTGTGGATGGTGCCGGCGGCCATCTGGGCMAMGATYCCGGCRKGGACSGGCCAGGCGCGGACCTCATCTTCCCCTACKGTGAGGAAGGAAACGAGGCCRACYGTGTCGTAGCAGACCTGCTTGACGCGCTCAACGGCCGGTTCWTCCAGRCCCATGGCCTCACGGAACTCATCTGCTTCTTCCGTTTCCATCGTAGCCAGGTCTTCTTCCAGTTTAGCGCACAAGCCAACCTCGCCCAGGCCAGCAGCAACATCATCCAAGACGCCGACTCCACTCAACGACGGCGTCGGGTCCGATTCTCCGGTGTTAAAGGCGATAACCACGGGTTTGGCCGTCAGCAGTTGGAAATCCACCAAGGCTGTCATCTCCGACGGAGTGAGGGTCTGCGACTTCATGGGAATGCCCTCTTCCAGGTTGGCCTTCACTTTTTGGACTGTCTCCAACTGGGGAATCATGGCCGGGCGTTCCGCCGGTTTGGCCTTCTTGAGACCGTCGCTCAGGCGTGCTTCGGCGCGTTCCAGGGCTTCCAGGTCCGCCAGGGCCAGTTCTTCCAGCAAGACTTTAACGTCCCGGCCGGGATCGACGCTGCCCAAAGGGTGCAGCAAGGCGGGGTCTTCAAAAACGCGGACCACCAGCAACAAGGCATCAGAAGCCTGGAGGATATTTCGTTGCCGTCCGCTGAGGACCTGGTTGGCGGAAGCCGACTCTCGGTCGATGGGCGGCAGGTCCCAGAATTTTATCTCCGCATGAATCACCTTCTTGGGGTGGTACATGCCGTCCAGCACCGTCAGCCGAGGGTCGATGACCTTGACCACRCCGATCTGCAGCGGCCCCGCGCCGCCGGCGCCCGTCGAAGTGGAATGGCCGGCCGTCAGGGCATTGAAAACCGTGGACTTGCCGCTCTGGGGCAGCCCGATAACTGCGATATCCATACCTGGGTGTTATACCTCGTTGATCAGTTGGGAAATCTGCCTAATACGTTTGGAAAAGCTTGCCCCACTCGGTCTCCAGGGCGGACTTGATACGGCGGCGGCCCTTGGTCTTGAGCCAGTACCCGTTGTGGTACAGGTTGGACGCCAAGAAGGCCAGACTTACCAAGGGGCTTCGGAGCAGCATCTTTTCCAGCGGTTTCAACGGGCCCCAGTAGATCAGCTTCTGGCCCCGGCTGGCAAAGGTGTTCTCCACGCCGGTGAACTGCCAATTCACCTGGCTGATGTCTTCCCCGACGATATTGATCTGAGACACGTCACCGCAACCTAGGCCCCGCTCATGGGCCAGCCGGATGAACTTGATGTTCATTGGGTCGAAGCCCATCATCTTGGCGGCAACGGCGTCGATCGCCACCTGGTCGTTGCTGGCCAGGATGCGGTCCTTGATGTGCCAGCGCATGGCMCGGGGTCCGGGGCCGTCTCCRGCAAAGGTCCCGTCCATCACCGCGAACAGTCCGGGGTGGATCTCTTGCTGGATGGCCAAGAGGTCCGTCAGCGTCTCGTGGATCACCGAATGGGTCCAGTGACGCTTGCGGTGAAGGAGGCCTCCGAATGCATTCTTCATGGCCCCGGTCATGGTGGTGAAAACGTGGGTTTTCATGGTCGGCAGATGTACGATGTTCGTTCCGGGGAACGACTCCGGAATCTGGATGCCCTCGGGGAAGATATCGTCCAGCACCAGCATCTGGGCCTTGGGTTTGTAATCGATCCAGCCGTTGGGCTCCGAATCCAGGTGTATGTCCGGCAGGCCGGCTTTCTCCTGGGCGGCTTTGTGTTTGTTCTTGAACTCACCCTCGTAGGAATTAACCACCACCRTGCCATTGTGGGCGGCCACCAGATCCTTGTGTCCGCGCGCTTCAAGGGCTTTCGCCACGCCCTCGATCTGCCATGGGGTGGTGGAGCAAGCGGGGTACCAGTGCTGCCAGGAGATGTTAACTTTCAGAAAGGTCTTGATCTCGGGAGAAAGAAACTCGCCGACCCCCGCCAAGTCCATGGCGCGGCCCATATCCGCCACRGCTGTCTCGGGAGTGGTGGCCACCACGGCAACGGTCGGACTGCCGGGGCGTGACTGGCCGCCGGGGCCGGTTGTGGGTGCTGGCTGGGTCGTACCTGGGTCGCCAGCGTTTATCGATGTCATTGCTGGGCTCCTATATAGACGTGAGAGATCAATTATTCAACAGAAGGACCAGGGTCGATACCGCAACCCAACTGATGATTGATAACACAAGGGGTAGGTCGCGGACGATCAATTGCTCCGGCGCCTCCGCCTGTTCGCTGTTATTCAATAGATATAGGTAGCGGAACAGCCCGAAAGTGACTARCGGAAGGGWAAACAACATGGTGTTGTTATCGGGAAGGTTCTGGGCCTCCACTGTATATAGAGTATAGCTTAGCCACGCCGCCGCGGCGGATAACGTCAAGAGCTGGCTGATRAACGGGCCTGAGTAGTCCTTCAGCACCGTCCTCTGTTCCTCGGCTGAGTCTCCGGCCAACCTGACCTCGGCGAATCGCCGTCCCAAAACGATGAAAAGAGCTCCGGCGCCGGTGGTTACGTAAAGCCAGGGAGACGGTGTCACGTCGATGGCCACAGCCCCGGCGGTGGCGCGGATCACGTAACCGCTGGTCACGGCGAATGCTTCCAATAACACCACTTGTTTCAGACCTATGGAATAGCTGACATTGATCCCCGCGTATAGACCTCCCGCCAACCCCAACAGCGGGTCCAGCAAGACCATMACCGCCAGCCCCGCCGCCGCCAAGACCACCATGACCGTTCCAGCCACGGGGACGCTGACCCTTCCGGAGGCTATGGGCCGATGTTGTTTCACGGGGTGCAGTCGATCTCCGGAACGGTCCATGAGGTCGTTGAACAGATATACAGCGCTCGACAGCGAACAGAAGGACAGGGCCACCAGGACCAACTTCACCAGCAATTCCGGCACCTCGCYCAGGTCGTCGGTGCTCCARGCGATGTCMACCGCGAAGACGAAKGGCAAGAAGACCAGTCCGTTCTTGACCCATTGCAGCGGACGCAACGCCTTTAGAAGCGCCATTGGACTGAACGCCAATGCGCCTTCGCTCCCCGGTCCATTCATTTTCTTTGTAGCGGCCAAATTCGATCAAACTTCCTTGGTCTGGATCGCCGGGTCCTGGATAACCGGTATGCGCCGTATGGCCAGTAGAGCCAGCAGCCCAACAGCCACCGCGAACCACAGGGTGACCAACCGAACCAGTACCGTGCCCGCTGAGGCGGCGGTTCTGGTCACCCCGCTCTGTTGTAAGA
Organism: Dehalococcoidia bacterium; assembly: GCA_002746355.1. Lineage (GTDB taxonomy): Bacteria > Chloroflexota > Dehalococcoidia > Lucifugimonadales > UBA3495 > UBA9611. The sequence goes on from NVWX01000064.1 coordinate 4,800, forward strand.
ATGCCAACATGCTTCCCTCGGTGCCCACCAACCCGCCGGGGAGGGCGGTAACCGCGCCCACCAGGGTTGCCGCAGCATAGATAGGCAGGGCCCGAAACAGCGCGATGTCTGACCCGATGCCCTTCAGCAGCAACCACAGAGCAAGACCTTCCGCGAACCAGGCTACCGCGCCGAACGCCACCCCGGCAATCATGACTCTCGGCGCCGCCAGCTCCTTGAACCCTTCTTGAGAGTCCCGGAGAAGACCGCTCCAGCGGGACAATATGGGCAGCGCGGTCAGCCACGAGGCTTGCCGCGACACCGCGAACATCACACCCGCCACCGTTAGAACCAACGCAACCGCCAGCACCGCTACCACGGGAGCGGGCAGTAGAGCGAACCCGGTGAGTCCCAGGATGATAACGGATATGACATCCGTCAGMCGCTCCATGACCACCACCGGCGCCGACCGGCTGATAGGTACGCCAGTCCGGCTGTTGAGCAAGTAACATTTTACCAACTCGCCGGCCTTGCCCGGTGTTACGGACATCGCGAGACCGGAGAGAAACACCAATGCGCTGACATTGGCGGGCACATCGATCTTCAGATACTTCAGAAAGAAGGCCCAGCGAAGGAAACGGATRAAGTAATTGGCCGACGCCAGCCCCAATGCAGCGAATAGATAGCTAACAGGCAGGCTACCGATCTCATCRACGGTGCCGCTGAAATCTCCGTAGCCCGCCAGAGCCACAAACACGCCTACGGCCAGCACRGCCAAGAGGAGCCATTTCTTATTCATAGCTGTAGGTTTCAGAAGCCGCGGTGGTCCAGAAGATGCACTACGCGCCGGTCAGCCCCTGACCTTTAACTCCCCGTACCAGGCGCCTAGTCCGGCCATCGATGCGTAGTAAAAGGTCATCACCCAGACGGCCAGCCAGACCAAGAAAGGCGAAACTCCGGTGACAGAGGTAACGATCACCCCGGAGATTACCAATACACCTCCTATAAGCACACCGGTCCACCCGCCGAAGGCCAGGGCTTTGCGTCCGGGAGAGGCGGTGCTGTCCCTGGCGGCCGATACCCCGTAGTAACCAGCGATGAACGGGCCAAACGGGATCCCCGCGAAATGYACGATGGGAATCAAAGCCAAGATRATCATGATTCCGAAGCCGATCAAGACCCCTTTAACCATGTTTCAGGGCTCCCGATCTGGCTTGATTGATATTGATCTGCACCTGTATCGCTCCTAATCCACTACCTGAGGATTCGGCGGGCCTTCAGCTCCCGCCAATCTCGGCACTCATTATAGACTCGCGCCCTGATCTACGCACCAGTTGTATACTGATTCAGCCATTCATCTTCCGGATTTTCGACGAGGAATTCCATTGGCCACTGACCAAACCCCTAATCTCGACGGCTACGTGCACGAGTCTCCCTTCGCCGAGTTATTGGACATGAGGGTGAGAGACCCGGACGACGGCTCAAGCGTCGTCGTCATGCCCATCAACGCCCGCCATCTACAGCAGGCTGGCAGAGTCCAAGGCGGGATCGTGGTGGCCTTGGCTGATTATGCCATGTACCGCGCGATCAAGGCCCTGCTTAAGCCAGGRGAGAGCACCACCACGATCGAGATCAAGGTCAATTTTCTGGCCGCGGCCCAGAACGGCGAGCTGACCGCCACCGCCAAGATCATCAGCCCGGGACGGCGCCTCATGGTAGGCGAGATGGAAGTAAAAGACCAGGACGGAAAGCTCATCGCCCAAGGCCTAGGCACATACATGGTGCTGCGGCCTAGAACTTAGCCATTAGGCGTATTTTGTGTGTGTGCCCGCGGTGTTGATCGTTTACAGTTCCAGTCGACAATCTTGGTTTTGGAGGTGGGCTGGTGTATAATTCGCCTTGGCTTTCCAGACTGGAGGTATCTCCTCATGAAAATCCCCATGAAAGTGGACTATGGGGTGCGGGCGCTGGTGGAATTGGCCCAACGCCACGGTGAGGGCCCGATTCAAACGGCGGTCATCGCCARACAGCAGGGCATCCCCGAASCCTATCTCGACCAGTTGATGACCTCGCTTARTAAATTCGGCTTCGTTCAGAGCCGGAGAGGSCCGCAGGGCGGTCACRCCCTGGCCATGGACCCCAAAGACATCGACCTGAACATGGTGATGGAACGCCTCGATAGCARCAATTCCCCGTTGGACTGCCTGATTAACCCCCATGATTGCGTTTTCTCCCACACTTGTGCCCAGCAAGAAGTTTGGCAGACAGTAGAAGCTACGATCCGCGACGTCCTGAGCAATATCACGGTGGCTGACCTGGCCAARCGCCAGTCGAGCCTAGCCGGGAAAGCGGCCTTGCCGGTCTCATCTTAGGCTGGATGGCGTACCTGAAGGCCATCGCCCCACGCTCAACTTCGCTTGACAACCACTTTTGCCAGCTATAGACTCGAAATATCGATGATTAACCAACTCCGCCCTTCAAATTGCATCTGTACGTGTCCGCCCACATAGGGGCGGGCAACAACTTCTGTACATCTGAAGCCTGCGCCCACCCGATCTGAGGAACCCCTTCGGGTAAGCGCGGGTTTTTTATTGCGAACCAAACATTCGATTCGATCTACTGTGCAGCCGGAGCACCCATCGGTGTCCGGTCACATCTAAACTAGAGCACCCAAAAGTACCGGGAATAACGAGGAGGGTCCAACCAATGGCCGAACAGCCCCTAACGCTCACACCGGAGCAAGTAAAGCGATACAGCCGCCACATCATCATGAGTGATGTTGGTAGCAAGGGACAGCGCGCTCTGATGGGCGCCAAAGCCCTGATCATCGGCGCCGGCGGGCTGGGTTCTCCCTCCGCCATCTATCTGTCATTGGCCGGGGTCGGCACCGTCGGCATCGTCGACTTCGACGTGGTCGAACTGTCCAACCTGCAGCGCCAGATCCTGCACCATACCGCCGATGTGGGCCGGCCTAAGGTCCAGTCCGCAGTCGATAACATTAAGTCTTATAACCCGGACGTGAATGTGGTCGTGCACGAGACCCGTTTGGAGTCTGAGAACGCCATGGAGATCATCAGCCAATATGATTTGGTGATCAACGGCGCCGACAACTTCGCCACGCGGTACCTGGTGAACGATGCCTGCTATCTCCTGAACAAACCTCTGATCGACGGCAGCATACTGATCTTTGACGGTCAGGCCACCGTGTTCCTGCCGGGCGAAGGCTGCTACCGCTGCCTGTTCCCGTCACCGCCGCCTCCCGGCATGGTCCCCAACTGCGCCGAGGCCGGCGTGCTGGGCGCTCTGACCGGCTTGGTGGNCAGCATCCAGGCCACCGAAGCCCTCAAACACATCCTGGGTATCGGCGAGTCCCTCAGCTCACGGCTGCTCCTCATCGACGCCCTAAGCATGACCTTCCGCGAAGTGCGTCTGAAGAGGAACCCCGCCTGCCCGCTGTGCGGAGACAACCCAACRGTCACCGAGTTGATCGACTACGAGATCTTCTGCGGCATAGCAGAGCYCCACGAGCCTGCGGTAGTAGGTTCGGACTAGCAAAAAANTGGGGCGTCTGRCAGAACGGACGCCCCATTTGGCAGCATGGCCATTAGGCCGATAGCAGATAGTTCCGCGTCAGAACATCGGTAGAAACAAGGTTTATGGTTACTAGGCTCACCTACAAAGGCATCATCGACACCATCGGTAACACCCCCCTCGTTGAATTGCAGCGTATGACTCCCAAAGAGGGCGTACGCATCTTCGCCAAGTTGGAAGGGCAGAACCCCACCGGCAGCGTCAAAGACCGCATCGCTCTCAAGATGATCGAGCAGGCGGAACGGGACGGAGAGATATCCGCCAACCGCACGATCTTGGAGCCCACCAGCGGCAACACAGGCATCTCACTAGCCATGATCGGCCGGCTCAAGGGCTACAAGGTCGCCGTGGTCATGCCGGAGAACGTCAGCGTGGAGCGGGTACAACTGCTCGAAGCCTACGGGGCCGAGATCATTCCCTCGGACGGCANYCGNGRCWCCAACGGCGCCATCGAGGTCGCTCAAGACCTGATCGAGAARCGGGGCAGCGATTATTTCATGCYGTAYCAGTACGGCAACWSYGGCAACCCCRACGCCCACTACGARACCACSGGCCCGGAGATCATCGAGGCCCTGCCTGACGTCAGCATGTTCGTCGCCGGTCTGGGCACCGGAGGTACGTTGATGGGAGTAGCCCGCCGTCTGAAAGAACACAACACGGATACCAAGATYGTGGCCGTGGCCCCTGAGCCCGATGATTTCATCTCAGGTCTGCGCAGCCTTGAAGAAGGGTTCATCCCCCCGATCTTGGACATCGACGTTCTTGATTCCCGGATGCTGGTTAACAGCTTTGACGCTTTCGCCACCACCAAGCGGCTTCTGGCCGAAGAGGGCATCTTCGCCGGCGTCTCGTCAGGCTCCGTGGTCTACGGGGCGATGCGCCAGGCGGAGCGCATGGACAAGGGCGATATCGTTTGTCTACTGGCCGACGGAGGCTGGAAATATCTGAGCACCGCCCTCTGGACCAAGGACTACGATGAGCTTGCGAAGGAAGCCAAGGGCAAGATCTGGTGGTGACTGGGACCCCGTAGGGGNKTTTGGARCCGGCGTGATTCTCGCCAAGCCAGGGCTTTTCGGCCAGCAGAAGGGGTAAAGAAATCAGGAAAGGGTTTTGTCAAGCCATTCCGGGCCAACGTTCCAGGCACGCTTGGCGACGCATGGGTCTGAGGCTGATTACAGGTGATAAAACTTGAAACATCAGCCGTGGCGATGCTATACTGGCTTCACATATAAGCCTTCCTTAGAGAGCGGGGTACAACCCGCTTTCTTGCTGATGGAGACAARCGTTTTCCGTCCGGGAACYGGGAGGGGTGCGAACCAATGAAAAGTGATTTTCTGATAGCGTTGACCCAGTTGGCGGCAGAGCGGCATCTGCCCCGGGAACAAGTGCTCGGGGCGATTGAGGTTGCCCTGGCGTCAGCCTTCAAAAAAGACAACCCTGCTTCAGGGCAAAATATATCTGTCACCCTCAACCCCAATACTGGGGAAGTGAGTGTTTTTGCTCTGAAAACCGTAGTGGAAACGGTTGAGGACAGCGACAAAGAAGTTACCGTTGCCGACGCCCAGTCCATCAAGAAGGGCGCCGAGTTGGGTGACGAGGTCGCGGCCGCCGAACCACTGCCCCATAACGCCAGCCGTATCGCGGCGCAGACYGCCAAGCAGGTGGTGCTGCAACGCCTCCGCGAAGCGGAGCGGGACCTTCTCTATCAAGAGTTCCAGCAACACGAAGGGGATATCGTCTCCGGTGTGATCGAACAGGCCGAGCCCGGCCGTACCATCACCTTAGATCTGGGACGCGCCCAAGCGATCCTGCCTTTTGAAGAGCAGGCGCCCAACGAACGCTACCGCAAGGGACAGCGCACCAAGGTCTATCTGATCAGCGTTAGAAGTACGCCCAAGGGACCGGAGATCCTGGTCTCCCGAAGCCATAAGAACATGCTGAAACGGCTGTTCGAGATCGAAGTGCCCGAAGTCTACAACGGCGTTGTTGAGATCAAGGTCATCGCCCGCGAGGCCGGGTTCCGGAGCAAGGTCGCGGTKAGCGCCACCCAGCCCGGCATCGACCCGGTCGGCTCTTGCATCGGCATCCGGGGCAACCGGATCCAAAGCATAGTGAATGAACTTCAGGGCGAAAAGATCGATATCGTGTCATGGGACGAAGAACCCAAGACCTTCATCRCCAACGCTCTCAGCCCTTCGGAACCGGTCCATGTGGAACTGCTCGAGCAGGAACAGACCGCCATCGTGGTTGTGCCTGACCGGCAACTCTCCCTGGCCATCGGCAAGGAAGGCCAGAATACCCGTCTGGCCGCCCGGTTGACCGGTTGGAGATTGGACATCAAGGGCTTGACCGAATGGGAAGAGATCAAGGAACGCACGCAGTCTAAAGCCGGCGCCAAAGCATCAACGGCCGATGGACCGGATTCTCCGGTGGTCGAAGCAACTGACGCCGAAGAAGCCGTGGAAGAAGCGATCGCCATAGTCGAAGAGGCTGGTGCTATCGCGGCCGAAGACGCCGTGGCCAGTGAGCCCGTCGCCGAAGCTGCTCAAGTGGCGGAAGCAGCGGTCGAAACCGCTGATGAAGACAGTATCCTTGAGGCCCTGATCAAGGAAGAGGAAGACCAGGCGACTGTCGAAGAGACGGCGGAACCTATCGCGGCTGAAGGCCTCAGCGTCGAAGATTTGGGCGCCTTCACCATTGACGACGTTGAGCTGTCCGAAGATGACGACGAAGACGARGAAGAGGAAGAGGAAGGCGAGCTGCCTGACTTCACTGACCTGCCGGTGCTGATTCCCGACGCGGGCAAGATTCGGTTCGCCGAAGACATCGTCGAAGAATTCCGAGGCGGCGGCCGTGGCGGCCGGCGCAGAAGGGGCGGYGGWGCMCGCGGCGGTGSMSRYGSSSGYKGSACTT
>NVWX01000065.1 GCA_002746355.1 Dehalococcoidia bacterium
GCCGTTGGACTCATTTGCAGCTGCCAATCCCTCGAGMACTATGGCCACGCCGGCTTTGCAGTCGCCGCCTAAGATGGTGCTGCCGTCGGACCGCACCACTCCACCGTCGACTATGGGCTTGATGCCGCGCCCCGGCTCCACGGTATCCAGATGCGCGGAGAGCATGATGGGAGRTCCCTCACCCGGCAGTTTGGCGATCACGTTGTTGTAGGTGTCGTGGGAAACCTTTAGGCCCATAGACTCCAGCCTGGCGCTGACCTCCGCGTCCATGGCGTCTTCCTCGCCGCTGGGACTGTCGATCTTGATCAGCTCCATCAGGGTTTTTACCAGCCGTTCTTGATCGGCCAAATCATGCCTCCAGACGCCGGGACCTCCCGGCGTAGAATATTTCGACTGGCCTACGGCAGCGCCGCCACGGCCTTGATCTCGACCAACAGGTCTTCGTTCACTAGCCCGGCCACCACCRACAGAGTGTTGGTCGGGAACTCGCCGTCTGGGTAGATGTCGGGGTAGACCTGGCCGCGGCCATCGAGATATCCCCGGATCGACGAGCGGCCGACCACGTAGGTGGTGAACTCGACCACGTCGCTGAATCCCGCGCCGGCGGCGGCCAGGACATGACCGATGTTCTCCAAGGCTTGCCGGGTCTGGGCTGCGGCGTCGCCCTTCCCCACCAAGTTGCCGTTGGAGTCCACACCCACTTGGCCCGCGATAAATACCAGCTTTCCGGGGCTTACGCTGATCCCCAAGGAATAGGCCCCAAGAGGCTGGGGTGCCTGGTTGCTGGTGATAACCGTACGGTCTGCTCCCGCCATGACTGTCCCTCCCGGTGGTCCTTACTGAGGTCGAATACCGGCCCATTATAGGACAAGCTGCTGATAGGACAAGGAACCGTGCTGGAGGAAGCCCCCAGATCCCCATGCTATACTCGGCGCCATGTCGGCAGGTCCATCGGAATCCCAGAAATCCCAGGGGAGACCCCAGGTCGGTGTAGGCGTGATCTTCGTGCGTGACGGCCAGGTTTTTCTGGCCAAACGACACGGCGCCCACGGCGAAGAYACCTGGGCTTCCGCCGGCGGTCACTTGGAGAACGGCGAGACATTCGAGGAATGCGCCCGGCGAGAGGCGATGGAGGAGCTGGGCGTGACCGTGGGTGACCTGCGGTTCCTCTGCGTGAGCAATATCATCGCCTACGGCAAACATTACGTGGACATCGAGTTTCTAGGCGACATCTCCGGTCAAGAACCAAGATTGATGGAGCCGGAAGCCTTCATCGACAGTGGCTGGTTCCCACTTGAAGATCTCCCGGAGCCCCTGTTTCTCGCGATGGGCCACGCGTTGGATAGCTATAAGACGGGCCAGATGTATTATCCAGGACACTAACTCGAACTATTATCGATCGAAGMATCGGAGGTGAAGATGGCAGCGAAGAAAGGAAACGGTCTGCTGATGGTCTACAGCGACGTGGCGGCCGAGAATGACGAAGAGTACAACCGTTGGTACAACGAGGAGCATATCCCCGAGCGGCTTTCCATCCCGGGAGTGCTCAACGCGGCCCGCTAYGAGGCGGTCCAAGGCGGCCCCCGGTATCTGGCCTGCTATGAGCTTGAGTCGGCCGAAACCTGGCATTCCGACGCCTGGCAGAAGTGGCTTAAAGAGCCGACCGAATGGTCCAAAAGAATGTCCCCGAGCGTCATCGGCACGGCCTATATCCGAAATCTATACACCCGCATCTACCCGGACAACGTGCCCGATGAGACCGCGCAGGCCGATATGTCGCCGGTCTTGTTGGTGGGACGGATGTCGGTTCCCGAGGCGCTGGACGCCAAGTTCAACAAGGCTTACAACACCGAGCGCTTGCCGGAAGCGACCAAGATACCYGGCTATATCAGGGCCCGGCGGTTCGAGGCAGTCATGGGCGCCCCCAAGTACAGCACGGTCCACGAAATGGAGTCGATGGACGTGGTCAATGGGGAGGGATGGAAGGCCTGGAGCCCCATGGTCACACCTGTGTGGAATACCGAAGTTAGGCCGTTCATGGTGCACGAAGAGGGTTCACCGGGAATATTCAGGCGAATATTCCCAAAATAAACGCGATCTAGACTCGATTTCAACCAATTTTAAAGGGCGCCGGCCGGAGACTCTCGGTCAGCGCCCTTTTTGATTAACTGACAGGCCGTTATTGACGAAAAACCGTCGTGGAATAACACTGTTTGAAGCTATAAAAGCCGAAAGCTGCCTTAGTTACACGTAACTGTCCGCGCTCCGATTCGCCCTTCAGGCACGAAATTTCGGACGGKGACCGTTTTGGGTGTCAAGATGACATAAAATACGGTCCCCAAAGCCCTATTTTTGAGGCCATTTAGCCTCAAATCTGGTATAATATGYCTAGTCTGAATGACATCAGACCCAACCGTTTTAACCCCCGGCGCCACGCGTGATTTTTTCTCTGTCGGCCCAACGAATCTCTATGGTGAAATAACAACATGACACAAGCCCAAGCAAGCCAATATACAGCCAAAGATATCCAGGTCCTGGAGGGCCTGGAGGCAGTGCGAGTCCGCCCTGGGATGTACATCGGAAGCACTGACCAGCGCGGTCTACACCACCTGATTTACGAGATATTGGATAACGCCGTGGACGAAGCGATGGCCGGCTTCTGTGAGAGCGTCGATATCGCCATATCCGAAGATGGTTGGATCTCAGTGGTGGACAACGGCCGCGGTATCCCCATCGACAAGCACGCGAAGACCGGCAAGAGCGCTCTAGAGACGGTGATGACCACCCTGCATGCCGGCGGAAAGTTCGGCGGCGGCGCCTACAAAGTCACCGGCGGTCTGCACGGCGTTGGCGGGTCGGTGGTGAATGCGCTCTCGGCAGAACTGCGCGCCGAAGTACGCCGTCAGGGTTGGATGTACAGCCAAGAATACGAGCGGGGAAAGCCGACCACACAATTGGTGAAGGGCGAAAAAACCACGGAACACGGCACCACCGTGATGTTCAGACCTGACCAGGATATCTTCCCGGAAATCGACTATGATTTTGAGATACTGATCGCCCACTTCAAAGAGATCGCCTATCTGAATAAGGGACTGGAGATCAATTTCACCAGCTATTGGCACCAAGAGCGCCGCAAGGGGGACATCGAGCGGACTTATTTCTTCGACGGTGGCATCGCCAACCTGGTGCGAAACGTCAACCGAAACCGCCGGACCGTTCAGTCCACTCCTTTTTATTTCGAGAAAATARTSGACGAGACCTCGGTAGAAGTGGCCATCCAATACAACGATCTTTTCTCTGAGACCGTATTTTCCTTYGCGAATTGCATCAACACTCAAGAGGGCGGRACCCACATGACGGGCTTCCGTACCGCTTTGACCAGGGTGATCAACGATTTCGCCCGGAAGCAGGGCTACATCAAGGACGACCAGTCCAATCTCACCGGCGAAGACGTCCGTGAGGGACTGGCCGCCGTCATCAGYGTCAAGTTGGCCGACCCCCAGTTCGAGGGACAGACCAAGACCAAGCTGGGCAATGCCGAAGTCCGGGGCATCGTGGACTCGGTGGTCAGCGAGGGCCTGAACCGCTACCTGGAAGAGAACCCCACCGATAGCAAGCGGGTGGTTGAGAAGTGCCTGACCTCCCAGAAGGCCAGGGAAGCGGCCAAACGTGCCCGCGACCTGGTGATACGCAAGAACGCCCTGGATGGGTCGTCTCTGCCCGGTAAATTGGCGGACTGCGCCGAGCGCGACCCCGCCAAATCGGAGCTGTACATCGTTGAAGGTGAATCGGCCGGTGGATCGGCCAAGATGGGAAGGGACAGACACTTCCAGGCAATCCTGCCGTTGAAGGGAAAGATCCTTAATGTGGAACGCGTCCTGCAGCAGCCGGACAAGATCCTAGGCCATGAGGAGATCCGAGCCATGGTTGCCGCGCTGGGCGCCGGCGAGGGCGAGGAATTCGACCCATCGAAGCTCCGCTACCACAAAATCATAATCATGACCGACGCCGATGTGGACGGCTCCCACATCCGGACGTTGATTCTGACGTTCTTCTACCGGAGGATGTTGCCGCTGATCGAGCAGGGGTTTCTGTATATCGCGCAGCCGCCGCTTTACCGGATACAGACCGGCAGGAAGGTCGAATACACCTACTCCGAAGAGGAAAAGGACGAGTACCTGGCCAACCTGAATGGTAGCCGTAATCCCCAGMTCCAGCGTTACAAGGGCCTGGGAGAGATGAACCCGGACCAGTTGTGGGAAACAACTATGAATCCGGAAAGCAGGCAGATGCTTAGTGTTACCATCGACAACGCACTCGAGGTTGACGACACCTTCACCACSCTCATGGGTGAGTTGGTCGCTCCCCGCAAGAGTTTTATCCAAGCCCATGCCCGCAGCGTGCAGAACCTAGACGTTTAATCTGGGGTCTGGTCCGGGGTTTGGCCGCGCGTTTCGCTCGCCGGCCGCCGGTCCCTTTGGAAACTGCTCTAACTTGGTTTATAATRGGCGCRTCGGCTTTCGTAGATTCGAGTCCGCGCCTATTATGTTTTGCGGACTCAACGCACAGGGACCGGCCCAGATGACCTTAGGAGGRGCAAGTTGCCCGCAAAGAAGACAGGCCGTMAGCAAKTAAAGAGGGCCGTACGCACCAGGGGAGACCGTACTGAGACCAGGTCCGCAATGGCCAAGGCGTTGCGTTCCGTCGAGTCCGGTGATGTGGCCGAGGCCGAGAATGACGTCAAGGACGCGCTGAGYACGTTGGACCGGGCCTTGCAGAAAGGCATCTTGCACAAGAACAACGTCAATCGCCGTAAGTCGCGCATGGCGGCCCGCTTGAACAAGATGAAGGCCGCTKCCGAATARWTTCRGGCSWATAAYMAGGAAACAAAACMMGSSCKKGNNYDWHRHDNRVRSGSNGBKWWTWWMWWDVCBGSNSCRTSGMYRRMYYGGYSGYATCGTGACACAGAATCGTTGACAGGCGGCAAGGCCTTTGCTAGCCTAATTCAGAACATAAGTTTTTATGTTAAGGCGCTGAAACAGGCCCCGAATCCGTCAAGGCGCTAAAGGAAAAGATGGYTACAAGYAAAAAGATGCCGCCCCGCAGACAACGAATACTGGCGTTCCTCCAGGAGTTCTACTCGGATAATGGCATACCGCCTACTGTACGGGACATCCAGAGAGCGTGTGAGATCAGCTCCACCTCCGTTGTGGACTATAACTTGGAAAAGCTGCGGGAGGCGGGGTATATCAACCGRAGGCAAGACGTAGCCCGAGGGATCGAGATCCTTGACCAGGAAGGCGAGCCGATCTCCAACGCACCCCGGATTCAGATCTTGGGTCTCATCGCCGCCGGTACGCCAATTCCGGTCTGGAGCGTCGAGGAGTCCGAGGCCAGCCAAGAGTTCGATACGGTCGAGGTCTCGCCCGAACTGTTGCGCCAGCACGGAAAGCTGTTTGCCCTGAGGGTAAACGGCACTTCGATGATCGATGCGCTGATCGACGACGGGGACGTTGTGATYATCAAGCCGTCCAGCGTCGCCAACAATGGTGAGATGGTGGTCGCTTGGCTCAAGGAAGAGCAAGAGACTACACTTAAAAAGTTCTACGCGGAGGGCAGTCGGGTCCGCCTGCAGCCCGCAAACAGCACCATGGAYCCTATCTATAGTCCCGCGGAGAACGTGGAAGTCCACGGGAAAGTGGTGTCTGTGATCCGTAACCTGGGGTAGTGAGTCAAGGGAACGCATCRGGTAAAAAGGCCCCGTCCTTCTGTAGAAGRACGGGGCCTTTTTTAATCTCATTACTACTGATCGCTTCAGCGGCGGGCGTTGCTGAGCGCCCCGTAGGTGGCCACACAGAATGGGACGCAATAGGTTAGAGGAATCTTCCAGTAGAGGGCGTCCTTCCAGCYTCCGGCAAAGAGGATGTCGCCMTGGTTCAGAAGGGTCAAGAGCGACCCGACGACCAATGCCACGATAAAAGACCGGCGCGCCACGGGACGGTGCCGTATGGCGCACCGGGAGCATTTAACGATGATGCCCTCGCCGGTTGCTCCCTTTGGGACGGGTTTTCCGAAAGCGAAGGACCATCCCTTCCCGGAATGACGGCCGCATTGGCTACAGGTTAGGTGTTCACCAGCGTCCGGGAGAACGGTCTCCGGCGCTTCTACCATATTTGGTTCTCCAGATGTGAGTCGATAGCGTGCCTACCTTGGGCGTCGTGCCTGGGCAATTGTAGGCGGGGTCAAAATCGCTGTCAACGAACCAAGCGCTGGCCGGGCTGCAGACGGGGCCCCAGTTTCTTGTTAAAGGTCCGGCCTGATTCTATACTTGTTTTGGTGCGGTCAGACCCGAATAGAAGCACGAACCACAGGATGCCCTGGACCGCTTAAGCGACATGGAGCAAGCAGATGTACGATTTCCACACCCACTCTTTTCTCAGCGACGGTGTGTTGTCGCCCATAGAGTTGATACGCCGGGCGCACGTGCGGGGCTACCGGGCCATGGCGGTCACCGATCACGTGGGTTTGGGGAACTTGGAATACGTGGTCAAAACCCTGGTCATCGATTGTGGGCAGGCGACCAAACGCTGGGACATCTTGGCTTTGCCYGGGGTGGAGATTACACACGTCCCCAAGGATGACATCGACYTGGTGGCGCGCACGGCCAAAGAGTTGGGCGCCAAGCTGGTCGCGGTGCACGGGGAAACGCCGGTGGAACCCGTTGAACCGGGAACCAACGAGGCGGCCCTGCGTTCTGATTTTGTTGACGTGCTGGCCCATCCGGGACTGATCACCGTCGAAGAAGCCCGGTTGGCCGCGGAGAAGGGAATATACCTTGAAGTGTCAGCTCGTAAAGGCCACAGCTTGGCCAACGGACACGTCGTTAAGACCGCCAAAGAGGCGGGTGCAATCACGGTGCTGGATTCAGACGCCCATGAGCCGGACGACCTGCTCACGCCCGACATTCGGCAGAAGGTTGCCAAAGGCGCCGGTCTTAGCGATGACGAGATCSACGCTCTACTGGAGACGAACCCACGGAAACTGCTGGCCAAGCTAGGCTTCCCGGTCGCTCATCCGGCTTGAAGCTAAATATTGGCGCAATGACCCAGATCTTTGACCGGCAGTTTTGATCTGAAGCTTTAGGAAGATTTGCCGATCCGAAACACCTTGGTCCCACACTCAGGGCAAACACCCTGGGTGGCGGGACGGCCGTTCTTCAGCGTTACCTGCCTGGGACTGGAAATCTCCCGCTTATTTCGGCACTTGAAGCAATACGCTTCCATGTTGTCCTCCCCCAATGTTTCGGTACGCTCATGATGTCAATGTGCGTGGTTAGTAAACCGGATTCGTAGCTAGGTTTACGTAACGTCAACMACTATACAATTTGAATGGGGATTGTCAAGAATTTACGCCGGTTCCAAGTCAAATTGATAAGAAGTTAGGGTTGATATCGATAAATTCCATCATAGACGCAGTAGAAGTGAGGAGAATAAGCAGCAAGGCGCGGTGCTAAGTCTGCTTAGACTGAGGAAGGAGCGTAKGGGGAGGGAGTGTCTATCTGGAAGACCTTGGCCGGCTGCCACGAATTACTGGGCCGGTCAAAGCGGACCAATGCCAAAAAAACGCCTTCGGAATTATAGGCGCGGCACTCCTCAAGATAACCAGCGTCTAGTTCGGGCCTTCCTAGAATCACGGCCTGGCCGTGGCGCAGATGTTCTTCGGCCTGCCGGTCCAACTTGATGCTCTTCAGGTCCCGCAAGACCCGGTCAACTGGATAAAGATRTCTCTGCCAGCCGTCCGGACCCTCCCCGGCGTCCTCCAGCTGTTCAAGCGTCACYGATTCCTCGGCCGGGAAACCGCCGCACAGCAAACGGACCAGGTCGGCCACGTGGCCCCCGCATCCCAATGCCTCGCCGACATCGTGGGCCAAAGAACGGATATAGGTCCCGCCTCCGCAGTCGACTTCCAAGACCAATCTTGGGGCTGCGAATTCTATGATCCTGATGTCGTGTATATCAACCGAGCGGGCCTCGCGTTCCACCTCGATGCCGGCACGAGCCAGTTYGTAGAGTCGCTTGCCATCGATCTTGATGGCGCTGTACATCGGAGGTGTCTGCTTCACCCGGCCGATCCAAGGCAGCAGACTTTCTTGGACCATATCTTCGGTTACTCCCAGGGGGTCGCCGGTCTTGACCACCTCTCCTTCCGCGTCATAGGTGCTGGTTGTGACTCCCAATGTGATCTCGACGCGGTACCGCTTCACGCCTCCGACGATGTGGTCCATCAGCCGCGTCGCCTGGCCGAAACATACCGGCAGCACGCCCCGGGCCAAYGGGTCTAAGGTGCCGGCGTGACCGACCTTCTTGCGCTGACCGGTGATGCGCTTGATCTGACGCAGGGCGTCCATCGAGGTTATCCCTGATGGCTTGAAGAGGTTGATGAAGCCGTTGACCGCCGGTGGCTTGGCGCTGGACCGCCCGTTGGCCATGTTAATCGCCGCCCGGAATATTCGGCGCTTCGGTGGTCTCGTCTTCGGGTTTCACCTTGTTCATCAACCGGAGCACTTGGTCTGCCTCTTCGAGGGAATCGTCCAACTGATAGGACAAGAAGGGAGTGTGCTTCATATTGATGCGGTTGCGAAGCTCGCGGCGCAGGTACGATGCGGCCGATTGCATGCCGGCCAAGGCGGCGTCTCTGGTTTCCTGATTGCCCATGACGCTGATGTAGACCCTGGCGCTGCGCAAATCCCCGCTGGATACCACACGGGTGATGCTGATAACGGCGTTCAGGCGCGGGTCTTTGATCTGGCGCGTTAGGAGGGTACTGATCTCCTCACGCAACTGTTCATTGATGCGGTCGGTGCGTCGCGACATAGCAGGTACCTTTGGAGATAGATGCTCGGGAGCGTGGTCTCCCAGATCTGAAACCCGGGAGAAATGGGGCGGGCTAGCGCCGGCCCCGCTCCTGACGGTGGACTTCCAAGATATCGCCTTCCTGGAAATCATTGAATCCCTGGAGGACGATCCCGCATTCGGTGCCGGCGTTCATCTCGTTCACCTCTTCGCGGAAGTGCCGTAGGCTGCTGACGGTGGTGTCTTCGACMACGGMACCGTCCCGCACCACGCGTACATCTCCGTTTCGGACCATTCTGCCTTCGGTGATGCGGCAGCCTGCGATCTGAGTTCCGCGGCGGCCTTCGAAGATCTCGCGGACCTCGGCACGGCCAACGATGATTTCGGTATAGACCGGGTCCAGCATCCCGTGGAGGGCTTTTTCAATGTCGTCTAACAACTGGTAGATGATGTTGTAGTGGCGAATCTCAACGCCCATGCGGTCGGCCAGACGCTCCGCACTGGGTTCAGCCCCGATGGAGAAGCTGATGACGATGGCCTCGGACGCACTGGCCAAGAGAATGTCCGATTCCGTTACGGCGCCGCTGCCGGAATGCAGCACCCGCACCGTGGCGTCTTCGTCAACCATCCGTTCCAGAGCTCCGCGGACGGCTTCAACGCTACCTTGTACATCGGCCTTGATCACCAGGTTCAGTTCTTTKACTTCGTCGGTGCCTACCTGGTTAACCACTTCTTCCAAAGTGAGGGCGCGGCCYTGTCCTGAAGTTCCGGTATCGGATTTGCCGTTGGCTTCAGCCATGGACCGGCCCTCGCGTTCGTTGGCAGCGACGGTCAATTGGTCCCCGGCCTCGGGCACAYTGTTAAATCCCAGTACCTCGGCTGGATAGCCAGGCAGGACGGATTTTAYGGGTTTGCCCTGGTCGTTGGACATTGCTTTGACCCGCCCATATGCGCCGCCGGCCACTATGAAATCGCCGATTTTCAATGTCCCGTCTTGGACTAATACCGTAGTGCTCGGTCCCCGCTTCCGGTCCAGTTTCGCTTCGATTACCACGCCCCGTGCCGGTTTATTGGGATTGGCCTTCAGTTCGCCGATCTCGGCCACCAGCAGTAGGTTCTCCAGCAGATTGTCGATGCCGGCGCCGGTCTTGGCTGAAACGTCTACCGAGATGATATCGCCTCCCCAGTCTTCAACCAAGAGCTCTTGCTCGCTGAGCTGGCGCTTGACCCGTTCAGGGTCGGCGCCGGGAAGGTCCATCTTGTTGATGGCGACTACTATCGGTACTTCGGCCGCCTTGGCATGGTTGATGGCTTCCAAGGTCTGGGGCATGATGCCGTCGTCTGCAGCGACGACCAGCACSKCKMYGTCGGTGACCCGTGCTCCCCTGGCCCGGATGGCCGTGAATGCCGCGTGACCGGGCGTGTCCAAGAACGTTATCGGGTGGCCGTTCGATTCAATCTGGTAGGCCCCGATATGCTGAGTGATGCCGCCGGCCTCTCCGTCCRCGACCTTGGTGTTCTTGATGGAATCCAGCAGAGAAGTCTTGCCATGGTCAACGTGGCCAAGAACGGTTACGACGGGCGGCCGAACCACCAGATCGGCGTCRTCTTCTGTGGTGGYTGTTTTGGCTGCYGGTCCCTTGGCCGCAGTGGGCGCTTCGGCCATGCTGGTGCGGATTCCCAGTGCAGTGGTCACCAGGGTGGYAACTTGATAATCGATCACCTGGTTCATGGAAGCCATGATTCCATTGCGCATCAATTGTTTGATCACGTCAATGGGATTTTGATTCAAGACCTCGGCGAGATATTGGACCGTCATGGTCTCGGGAAGGACCAACGCGCGAGACTGGGCCCGCCGCTCGGAAGTCTTGCGGGGTTTTCGGGCTGCGCCTGTTTCGTCCACTGTTGTGGGTCGTCCGTCAGAAGTCATCTACACATCCAATTTGAGTCTTAAACTTAAGGCGCCGTAGCCGGTGGGGCGATGTTTGATTCGTAGTAGGTCTGGACCGTGCCCAAGTCTTGAGCCGAGAGAGCTTGTTTGAAACTTCGTTCCAAAGCCCCTTTGCCCAGCGCCCGGTCCCAGCACTCGGGAATGTGGCAGAGGTAAGCCCCTCTTCCTGATTCCCTTCCATTGATGTCGACAACGATCGGCCCCTGAGCGGTGCGAACRATCCGAATAAGCTGTGCCTTGGGCATCTTGGCGCCACAGGCCACGCAACTCCGTTCGGGAACATGTCGGTTCTTTGGCAAGGCCGTCCCTCCGGAGAACATCCCACCCAATCGCGCTTGAGTTTCCCCAGCGGATTTGGTGGGAGACCAATCTGRKAGACCGATCAGAGAAGGTCTTAGCGGCCACCGCCGGCAGCAGCTCCGCCACCGCGGGCGCCACCGCCG
>NVWX01000002.1:0-57827 GCA_002746355.1 Dehalococcoidia bacterium
AAAACCTATAAATAATAACCTTAAAAATACAGTTATATGCGGAAACAAGAAACTTAAACTTTCAAATTCAATGTATGCAGAAATTCAGTCCGATGCATTTGAAAGACTTGATGTCATTGGGAAATCGTTCCAGGATTTCGCCCGCTATCCAAGCGGCCCTCATAGCGTGCCCTCAAGGAACGCAGTACTCGATCCTGATGTCCAGCTTCTCGATGATTTCATTGCCATGATTGTGGTTATTGGCGTCCGCCATTACGCACCTCCCTTAATTGATGGAAGCAAAGTAGCCGAAGTACCTTAGATTGTCAAGGCACGGAGTTTCAGGCCCGAATCGGGTTAATGATKAATTTCGGGCTTGTGGCCCACAAGTATGAGGAAATAGAGTATAAGTTGTCTATAGATMGCGGAATACCTGAATAATACCCTGGACGGCCTCCGAAGCGGCCTTCCAGCCGATGAAAAAGGCCAGGGTGGTGCTGATCTCTATGATCTCCTCTTGGGTGATCCCATTATCCAACGCCCGTTTGATCTCAGTGGGAATCATCAACAACCCCAATTTACTCCGTCCAGGAACTACAGGACGTGGCCCAAGTCGCCATAGAACACGACCTGTTGGTGGTCTGCGACGAAACATACGAATATTTCATGTATGGTGAGCAACGTCACGTGACCCTAGCCACCTTCCCTGGGATGTGGGAGCGAACCCTTACCAGTTATACCTTCACCAAGGCTTATGCCATGTCTGGCTGGCGGTTAGGCTGCATCGTGGGCCCCAAACAACTGTTGGAACCGCTGCGGAAGGTGCACGAACACACGGCCAGTTTCGTTTCGCCCTTTGTCCAGGCTGCGGGGATAGCGGCGCTGGACGGCCCCCAGAACCACATCGAGGGTTGGSGTCTTAGCTGTGAGACCCTCAGGTCCGTGGTGGCGGCCCGGTTGAACAGCGTGCCGGGGCTGGATTGCGCCGTACCCCAGGGAGCGACCTTTGTCTTCCCTCGGTATTCCGCAAACTACACGTCGGCGGAGTTGGGTACGAAAGCACCG
This sequence comes from Dehalococcoidia bacterium, assembly GCA_002746355.1. Classification (GTDB taxonomy): domain Bacteria; phylum Chloroflexota; class Dehalococcoidia; order Lucifugimonadales; family UBA3495; genus UBA9611. The sequence continues at coordinate 1,045 of NVWX01000002.1, forward strand.
GCATTGGATGACAACCAAGAGAGTCCAGCACTTATATGCTCGGCGCAAGGAGTTGATCGAGCCCATCTTCGGCATCCTGAAAGAACAACTAAGTGCTCGTCGGTCCCTCCTTAGGGGCTTGGCCAACATCCGAGCGGAGTTTGTGCTTCTGGCAACGGTCTTCAATCTGAGAACGTTGTGGCGGGTTTGGAAGACCCGTAAAAGACCGCTCGCACAGAGGGCGCCTAGCATCTGAATGGGCCAGTGCGCATCTCGGCTTAGGCTCTCCACCTTTCTTCATCTACTTCGGTAGCGTTCCCAGAACCCAGACACCCCCGACGCCACCACGCTGCCGTTCTGAGACAGGCTCTCTCCCCCGCCTCCACCATAAATCGGATCAAGCTGCGCTCGAAAGCCGAAGAATCCAATCGTCGACTTCCAAAACAGCAATCCCTGAAGCTAAAATGTGTGTAGGTGACGATTGCTCAACCCAGGACGAACGGTTGAGGGGAGTGCGCGGTCTCCGTTGTGAGTGAGCCAGTCAAGCTGTTGGTGGTAACCCTATTATTCCGCTCATGGTGAGCCTGTCGAACCACCGTTTCGGGTTGGCCATCTCAACCGGAAAAAACCAAATCAGGGTCCTTCGACAGGGTCTCCGGAATGAGGTTGGCAAATTATTCTTAGCTAGCTACCGAAGAAACGGCATAATCTTTTCGCTGAGCAGCCTCAGGGACTTGTTGGCCTTCTCCTGGGAGACGAGGCCCCGGTTGGTCAGCATCAGGTTCCTGACCCCAACGTCGCGCAGCGATGACATCTGCTCGGCAACACGTTTGTATCCGCCGACTAAGTTCTCCGGTGCGTCCGGGTTGGGGGCTTCCCCGTAGTCTGAACGGCCCAACGGCGCCCTCTGGACCGAGATCTCCATCTCGGGCGGGTTCCACACGGCGCGGACATCTTCCAGGTGCTGGTAGGCGGCGTGATGGGGGGCCAGAAAGTCGTCGAAAGCTTGGTCGTCAGTCTCGGAGATGTGCATCTCACGCCAGACCCAGAGTTGGTCCAGGCTGTGCTCCACCGCCTCTTCGCTGAACCCGGCCGCCGACATGGTGTCCCGGTACAGCTTGATCTTCTCTCCTGTGACGTTGCACGAGTTGCCCCGGATCAAGACGGGCCGGCCGATCTTGGCCATCTCCATCAGCGACGCGTCGCCGGTGCAGGCCCGGGCCAACGGCGGATGGGGCTTCTGGTAGGGTCGGGGCCGGACCGACGGGAAGGAAACGTTGAAAAACTCGCCTTCAAATTTAACGTTGTCTTCGGTCCAGGCTTTTATTAGAAGTTCTTCGGCCTCATCAAGTTGGGCTGCCCCGAGACCGGTGGAGGTCCCGAATCCGACGTATTCGTAGGCGTTGTAATTGGAGCCCCGGCCCGTGCCCACCACCAGCCGTCCCTGGCACAGGTTGTCCAGCAGGGCCGTCTGGATGGCCACGCGCACCGGGTTGTGCAGCGGCAGTTCCAGGATGCCGAAGCCCAGCATGATCTTCTTGGTCTTGACGGCCACCGCGCTGGCGAACACCAACGGGTCCCCGTAGACGACCTCGCCGGTGAAATAGTGCTCGGCGAACCAGATGGCGTCCATCCCCAACTCCTCAACGAGTTGGGCCTCGTCCAGACAGGCCTGGATCTCCTGCCCGTCCCGGCTGTCGTCAAACTTCATGGGATAAAAGAAATGCCCGAAGCGCATGTTTCGTTTCTCCTAGTTGTGCTTGGCGGGGGTATTGTACTACCGATAGTGCCGACTAGAGCGCCGGTCAATGCCAGACCGATTGTAATATGATGGGCGGTGACCGTTTGATAGCGGCTTGGACCGGCCCGGAACGCTTCCCGCCAACGCCTCTCTATGGACGCTTGAATATGCCAAAACGGATGCTCATGAACGCCTTCTCCATGAACTGCGTTTCGCACATCCAGCAAGGATTGTGGGTCCGCGACGACACSCGCCAGCTTGAGTATAACCAGCTAGACCCGTGGGTGGARCTGGCCCAGATCCTGGAGAAAGGGTGCTTCGACGCGCTATTTCTGGCCGATGTGATCGGGGTCTACGACACCTACCGCGGCGGGCCAGAGACGTCCATCATCGAGGGGATGCAGACCCCGGTCAACGACCCGGCCTTCTTGGTGCCAGCCATGGCCCACGCCACCGAGAACCTGGGCTTTGCCTACACCAGTTCGGTCCTGCAGTCCCATCCTTTTGCCTTCGCGCGGCAGATGTCGACCTTGGACCATCTGACTCGCGGGCGGATCGCCTGGAACATCGTGACATCGTATCTGCCCAACGCCGGACTCAACTTCGGCCTGGGCGGCCTGCCGTCGCATGAGGAGCGGTACGACCTGGCCGATGAGTATCTCGAGGTGGTCTACAAGCTGTGGGAGGGCAGTTGGGAGGACGACGCCGTGCTGCGCGATACCGAACGCGGCATCTACGCCGACCCGGCCAAGGTCCACGCCATCAACCATGTGGGGAAGCACTTCGATGTAGCCGGTCCGCATCTGTCCGAGCCGTCGCCCCAGCGCACGCCCCTGCTCTTTCAGGCCGGCTCTTCCACCCGCGGCCGCAGCTTCGCCGCCAAACACGCGGAGTGCGTCTTCATCGTCGACTCGCGGAGGAGCCTGACCGGCGCCGCCAGCGTCATCGCCGACATCCRAGGCCAAGCTGTCCGCAACGGACGCCGCCCGGAAGACGTCCTGTTCTTCCAGGGATTGTCGCCCGTGGTGGGCGGAACCGAGGCTGAGGCCAAGGCCAAAGAGGCCGAATACCTGGAGCAGTTCAGCACCGAGGGCGCCCTCGCCCACCTGAGCGGCAGCATCGGAGTCGACCTGGCCGCCATAGACCTGGACAAGCCGCTGGACACTATCGACACCCGCGGGTTGCGGGGCATGGTCAAAGGCCTCATCGAGTCCAACCCCGACCAGACCCAGACCTTCCGCGACCTCATCCGCACCCGCAACGCCGGCAACTTCCTAACCGGCRCCCCAGAACAGATCGCCGACGCCCTCCAAAGCTGGCAAAACGCCGGCGTAGACGGCTTCAACCTGATCTACTCAGTAACCCCCGGCACTTTTGTGGACTTCATTGACGGGGTGGTGCCCGTTCTGCAGAAACGCGGCCTGATGCAAACGGAGTACGCCCCCGGCCCGCTGCGGGAGAAGATCTTTGGGGAAGGGAGGCTGCCGGGGAGGCACCCGGCGGCGGGGTTTCGGCGGAGGTAGTGGGAGTGGCGAAACAGATRTCGTCCGTACCCAGCCTCTCAGCCGGTTGGGGTTCGTCTGGAAATCGTCGGAGGTTCTGGTTGACCCGCGTGGTGTTTCACTCGATTTAAGACAAAGAATACGACCCGAAAATACCATCCCTTACAAGGCCGAAAAAACTAATCCGTATTGGCGTGCAGATTATGAGTGGCCGCCCATCATCATTGTCAGCACCTGCCTGATGGGGCAGACAGGCCCTGCTTCGGACTTCGCCGGCTACGGGTTCCATGCCGGTTCCGTGGCCGGGTTCTACGAGATCACCGGCTGGCCCGACCTGCCCCCCGACGGCCCATTTACTGCCTTGACCGATGTCATCGCCCCCAGGATGCTCGCGTCGACCATCRTGGCGGCCGTGGACCATAGGCGCCGCACCGGGCAGGGCCAATTCATCGATGCCGCCCAGATCGAGATGGCGCTCCAATCGCTGGCCCCGCAGATAATGGACTACAACATCAAYGGACGGGTCGTCACCCGGAACGGCAACCGGTCCGACAACGCTGCGCCCCACGGGGCYTATCCCTGCTCCGGCGAAGACCAGTGGTGCGCCATCGCCGTGGAGACCGAAGATCAGTGGCGCGGCTTCAAGACGGTCTTGGGCGACCCCGATTGGGTCCAGGACAGCCGGTTCGACACAGTGGAAGGGCGGCTGGAGCATCAGGACAAGCTGGACCAGCACGTTTCTTCATGGAGCGCCGGCCTGAAACGCCAAAAGAGGTGATGGACCGGCTGCAGCAGGAAGGCGTGCCGTCTGGGGTGGTCCAGCGGAGCAGCGACCTGATGCAAGACCCCCAATTGAAGCACCGAAAGTTCTTCCGGGACCTAGACCACATCGAGACGGGCGTGCTTCCCTACACCGGCCACATGTTCAATATCAGGGGCTATGACAACGGCCTCCGGTTTGCCGCACCCGCGTTGGGGCAGCACAACGAGCACGTCCTGAAAGAACTACTTGGGATGTCCGAAGACGAGATCACCGAAGCCATCATCGCCGAGGCGTTGGAGTAACAACTGCCTGGTATCGCAAATCTTAGGCCAAACGGAAAGGGCGTCACGGTCAAACGAGACGCCCTTTTTCTATTCATATGCCCGGTCGATTACCCCTCCAACTGCACCACCGCAGTAACCCGCGGCACATCCCCAACCACCCGCGTTGTGTGCCCGGCGCCGGTCAGGTCTTCGGCTAGGTTTACGTCGCCGGCGCCTAGGTGGTGGATGGTGCCGTCTTTGAGGCCGATCTCAGCTTCGCCGGAGAGGGTGATGATGTACTGGCGGCGGGGGGCGATGTGCCAGTCGCTGAAGAAGCCGGGCTGCTGGGCCCGGAAGATGATTCCCTTGGCGTCGTGGAGCGTGCTCCAGGCTGGGTGGTCTGACGGGTTGATCTCCTCAATGTGAGTGTTGCCGTCGTCGCCCGTGTACATTCTGATGGAACCCATTTTTGTTCTCCCTTGTTTGATTCTTTTTCCGCTTGGATTACGGTTTGGTGATTTCTCTCAATGTTCCTTTGGACCAACCGTTCGTGGTGAGCCCCGTCGAACCATGACTGCGCCAGCGCCCTTCGACGGAGCTCAGGACGAACGGAGAGGGTAACGGTCATTTCCGAAACGGGGTATGAGTTTGGCGTCTACTCAGATAGGAACGCTTTGATGGCGTTGTAGGCCTCGTCTGGGAGTTCTTCTGCTATGTAGTGGCCGCAGGGTAGGGGGAGGCCGCGGACGTTGGTGGCGTAGTCCTGCCAGACTTTCAGCACGTCTTGAGTCCGCCCGACGAAGCCGGTGGTGCTCCACATGGCCAGCATGGGGCAGGTGATCTTCTGGTCGAAATCGGCGTCATCGTGGACTAGGTCGATGCTGGCCCCAGCCCGGTAGTCCTCGCAGACGGCGTGGATGGTGCCCGGGTTGTTGAAACAACGCAGATAATCGGCCAACGCCTCGGGCGTGAACACGTTTTCCGAGTCCTTGACCCGGTTGAACCCCCGGCCCGCGTAGAACTCAGGGTCGGCGCCGATCACCCGCTCCGGGAAGTCGAAGGGCTGGATCAGGAAGAACCAGTGGTAGGTGTTGGTGGCGAAGTCTTTGTCCACGATCTGGAACATCGTGCGGGTCGGGATGATGTCCAAAGTCACTAGCTTCAGCACGCTATCGGGATGGTCCTTGGTCAGGCGGTGGCAGACCCGTCCGCCACGGTCGTGGCCCACCAGGTAGAACTGGTCGAATCCGAGCTGCTTCATGACGTCTACCTGGTCCTGAGCCATGACGCGCTTGGAATAGTTCATGTGCTCCGGGTCGCCCTCAACCTTGGCGCTGTCGCCGTAGCCCCGCAGGTCCGGGCAGACCACAGTGAAGTCCTCGGCCAGCCGCGGCGCGATCTTGTTCCACATGGCGTGGGTCTGGGGATACCCGTGGAGCATCAGCATGGGCGGCCCGCTGCCGCCCTTCACCAGGTTGATGGTGGTGCCGTTGGCTTCCAATTGGAGCTCTTCGAAGCCTTCAAACATGGTTTCGTCCCCCTAAAAAATAGGACCGACCGCACTCAGTTTACGGTTTTAAGGACAGTAATCGAATGTCACCCTGAGCGAAGTCGAANGKSWCYSYSASSGMAGKCKWRGSRKMTKCYWCKSCWKSMKCRGAAKGAYMAKAWKKRCWKKRKSYRCTKRKKMMSCYGATTAACCCGATGGCGTCAGGGCCCGTTCCAGCACGCGGCGGAGCGCCGCAGTGAAGGCGTCGATCTCTTTCTCGCCGATCTCCGTGGAGACCGCGCCCACCAGATTGGCGGCCATCAGGATGCCCTCGTTCAAGAGCCCCAAGAACACCTGGTGGCGGAAGGCCGAGTCCTCGGCGGCGATGTCCCGGTAGCCAATCAGCTCTTGGCCGGTGAAATGGAGRCCGAACAACGACCCCAGTCCCGTCACCTGGACCGGCGTCTCAAGGTCCGCGCCCACCTGGAGGACACCCGCCCGCAGGTACTCGGTCATCTCAGCCAGCTTGCGGTAAACCTCGGGAGTCAGTTCCTCCAGCGTCGCCGCCCCGGCCAGCATGGTCACMGGGTTGGCATTGAACGTCCCGGCGTGGGCCACCCTGGGGCCACCGGCCACCGTGGGGTCATAGAGGTCCATGATRGCCTTGCTGCCGCCGAAGGCGCCGATGGAGAACCCGCCGCCGATGATCTTGCCCAGCGACGTCATATCCGGGGTGATTCCGTAGTACTCCTGGGCGCCGCCCGACGCCGCGCGGTAGCTGATGACCTCGTCGAAGATCAGGATGATGCCGTTGGCTTTGGTGAATTCCCGCAGCATGGTCAGGAATTCCGGAGTGGCCGGCAGCATMCCCACCGACCCCAGYATGGGCTCGATGATCACCGCCGCCAGCTCGTCCTTGTGGCTTTCCAGTATCTCTCGGGCGACTGCCGTCTCGTTGAATGGCATCACCACCACCTGGTCCAGCGTGCCCTCGCCCAGGCCCTCAGTGGCGGCCATGGCGTCGGGACGGGAGCGCTCACCGGCCTTGGCGGGGTTGACGCGCACGCTGACGCTCACCTGGTCGTGGCTGCCGTGGTAGCCGCCCTCGACCTTGGCGATCTTGCTCTTGCCGGTGACGGCCCGCGCCGCCCGGATGGTGTTCAGCGTCGCCTCGGTGCCCGAGTTGGTGAACCGCACCAGGTCGAAGCTGGGTATCCGCTCACACAGCAGCTTGGCCAGGCGAATTTGATGAGYGTTGGGGGCGTTGTAGACCACGCCTTGCGTCATCTGCTCTTGGACCGCGTCCACCACCGGCTTGGGAGAATGACCCAGGACCAAGGTGGTCATGGTGCCGATGAAATCCAGCCGGTCCACGCCGTCGGAGTCGACCACATGGCAGCCGGTGGCATGGTCGACGAATATGGGATAAGGCGCCCAGAAGATGGAGTTACGGCTGTCGCCGCCCGGCATGTAGTTCTTGGCGTCCTCCCACAGGGCCTTGGACTTGGGAGTTGATCGGAGATAGCGGTCTAGTTCGCTGGTAGTCTCGGCCATGGGTGTCTCCTATTAGCGTGCCTATGCCCGTGAATAATAGGGCCTTTAGCTAGATGTGTCACCCTAACATCGGCGCAGACCACGGAGATGGTCACGCCCTTAATCCGCAGCAGCTCCAACCGCCGTCTTTGCCTCGCCAGGGAAGTAGAGCTTCCGCAACGACCCGTTGCCCAGGCTGACGAAGACCACCGCCACGAAGAYCNGNCCGCNGAMSRCSAMKMCCNANGMGGCNGCWGNMSMYATCGGCGAAGGCCGCGTTGNNGCCRKAWTRGYCRMYGNCSATNCTNCMRMSMRCGNNRWCCGAGKANGAYSCCGGCCACGCGGCCCCGCACATGGTCCTCAGTCAGCGACTGGATGATCGTGTGGCTGATGGTCATAAAACCAGCCTGGTTCGCGCCCATRATCACCGTGGCGGCGATCGACACAGTGCTGCTGTCGGACCATGCCAGCAGCATCGGACCCAGGCCGCTGGTGAAGGCGAAGAACAGGAACAGCTTGCCTCTGACGGACTCGCTTCGGACACCGGCCAAGAAGATGGAGGTGAACAACGCCCCTCCGCCGACACCGGCGATCAAGTAACTGACACCAACCGACCCGGCCCCCAATTTGTCCTTGGAGATGGCGGGAAGGATGGACTCGTAGGACATGGTGAGAGCGCAGTGGGCCAAGACCAAGATGACCATGGACATGATAATGGGCCGCTTGTAAACGTAGACGAAACCCTCGAATAGGTTCGTCCAGAAACCCTGGCTCTTGTCGATGACTCCGGTGGAACGGACGGCCACCCGGGAGACAAAATAAAAGCCGAAGAGGAAGAGTGCGCCGGAAAGCCAGAAGGCGGACTCGATATTAACGAATTCCAACAGCGGGACGATGGCCAGCGCCCCAGCCATCCGCGCGCCCTGTTGCGTGGCTTGGTTCAAGGCGATGGCGTTGAGTAGGTGGTCTTTGGATACCAGATTGGGTATCAACGCGGTGGACGTGGTCATCTGAGCGGCGCGGAAGGTGCCGTTGGCCAGAGCCAGGAACGTGAGCGTCCAAGGACTCACGTTTCCACTCATGACCACCAAGGCCAACACCACGTTGTTGGCAACTTCCAGGGCGAAGATCCAACGCAATAGCTTCTGCCGGTCGAACCGGTCCGCCAGGAACCCGGCGATAGGTGTAGAGAACACCCTTGGCCCGATGGCCGCCAAGGTGACTACTCCAACCCAGAGCGATCCGTCGGTTATCTCAAAGGCCAGCCAGCCCCGGGCGATGATCAGCGCCCAGGCGGCGGAGGCGGAAAATGTGGTGGCTATCCAAAGATTACGGTAGTCCTGGTATTGCAGGGCCAGGAGAAACCGGTCGCGGGTCGTGGATAGTAAGGTTCTCATCCCGTTCCTTGATAGTGTGAAACCTTCATGATTATAGCAGTAGATTCAAGCCTGTCTAAAAGKCGGTGCGGTACTGGTTTAGCCTTGACTGTCYTTACGCCGCCACCACCATTTTCGTCTTGACTGCGCCCATGCTGCTAACTACAATCGCCAAAGCCGCTCAGACGGCAGAATTCACCAGCCCCGCCGAGGAAAAACATGTCCTTCCAAGCCCCCGCCGACGGCGTTCTTCTGCCTCCCTACCGCGTCCTCGATCTGACCGGTCCCGAGGGCGTGTTCTGTGGCAAGCTGCTGGCTGATTACGGCGCGGACGTGATCAAGATCGAGCCGCCCGACGGAGACCCCACCCGTCAGAAACCCCCGTTCATCGGCGACCAACCCGGCCCSGAACGCAGCGCCTACTTCCTCTTCTATAACACCAATNAACGCTCGGTCACCTTGGACTTGGAAAGCCCCCAAGGACTGGACCTGTTCAAGAAGATGGCCGCCTCAGCCGACGTGCTGATCGAGAGTTTCCCCGTTGGTTACATGAAGACATTAGGGCTGGACTTTGACATCCTGAAAACGGACAACCCAGGCCTGGTGATGGCTTCTATCACGCCCTTCGGCCAGACCGGCCCTTGGAAGGATTTTCTTTCCACGGACCTGATTTCGGCGGCCGTCAGCGGCTTCATGCAGATCACCGGCGACCCCGACGGCCCACCCCTGCGCCAGGGTAACGAGCAGTCCCACTTTCCCGGCGCGCAGCACGCCGCGGTAGCCATCATGGGAGCACTGTTCTACCGCGACATGCAGGGCGGCCGAGGGCAGTACATCGATGTCTCCATGCAGGAAGCGATGATCACCTACTACACAGACGCCCATCCGGCCCTGGCCTGGATGCAGAACGGAGAGAACGTGACCAGGGTGGGCACCAATTCGACCCTGGTGATCCCGCTTGGCGCCTATCCCAGCAAGGACGGCTGGATCTCCGCCGGAATCATTACCCCACGCGAGTGGGAGAACCTATCCCAGTGGATGTTCGAGGTCACCGGCAACGAAGAGATCTTGAACGAAGACTACAAGGGCGGCAACCAGGACCGGGCGCCATACAACGACATCATCACGGCGCTGGTCATCGATTTCACCACCCGGTTCACTTCCGAAGAACTCTTCCACCAGGGCCAGGAGCGGAACCTGGTCTTCATTCCCGTAAACACGGTTGCTGACCTTCTGGTTGACCCCCAATTGGAGGCCAGTAATTTCTGGTTCGACCTGGCCCACGCCGAGGCCGGCACGCTCAAGTACCCGCTGGGCGTGTTTGACAGCGAGGAGGTCTCACCGGTAACTAAGCCGGCTCCGTATCTAGGGCAGGACAACGAAGCCGTCTTCAAGGGTGAACTGGGCCTTAGCGAGACCGAGCTCGCGTCACTGCGCTCTCAGGGAGCGATCTAGCCATGACTGGCCAAGCCTTCTCCAAGAAAGCCCTGGCCGGGACCAGGRTCCTAGAGTTGGGCCCATACGTGGCCCTTCCGATGACGGGGCGGATACTGGCGGCGATGGGCGCGGAGGTCATCAAAGTCGAGACCAACAAGGTTCTGGATGAGATGAACTTCATTCCGGCATGGTCGCGGGGCGGCGGCCAGCCGGAATTTCAGCGGGGCAAGAAACGAATCACCATCGACGTCCGCACTCCCGACGGACTGGAGGTCTTCAAAGAACTGGTCAAGGTCAGCGATGTGTTCATGACCAACTTCCGGCGCAACATCCTGGACCGCTGGGGCATCGATTTCCCGGAACTCCGGCGGCTGCGCCCTGACATCATCGTCATGTGGCAGACCGGGCTGGGCGGCATCGGGCCGTACTACACCTACAAGTCATACGGAATCTTGGTGCAGCACATGGGCGGCGTATCTTTGATGTCGGGCGAGGAAGGGGAACCACCTGCCACCATCAACACGTCCTACTCCGATTATCACACCGGGGTCTTCCAGCCGGTGGCCATCATGGGTGCACTGATGCGGCGCCGACTGACCGGTCAGCCCGCCACCATGGAATCGTCAATCTTCAAATCAGGCGCATTAACCGCCGGGCCGGCCTTGCTCGATTTCCAGTCGACCGGCCGCATGCCCCAGCGCATGGGCAACCGTGACCCCAACGCCGCGCCCCACGGGGTCTACCGGTGTCAGGGCGACGACCGCTGGTGCGCGATCGCAGTACAGTCCGCCGACCAATGGTCAGCTTTCTGCCAGGCCATCGGCAACCCAGATTGGTGTGGCGAAGACGCGTTTTCAACACTGGAATCGCGGTTGGCCAACCAGGGGCGGTTGGACGAGTTGGTGGGAGAGTGGACCATCGGCCAGACCGCCGAAGATGCCATGACCCGCCTTCAAGAAGCCGGTGTCCCGGCTGGCTTGGTGTCCCAGGGACAAGACCTATACGAAGGCCCGCATCTTAAGGCGCGCGAGTTTTACCGCCCCACGCCCTTCTACCTGGCCGACCGGAGCAAACCAGCCTGGGAATGGGAAGGCATGGAAGGCATCTCCTCCGCCAATCCACCAAAGATGACCGAGTCCCCCATGGACTTCGGCCACTACAGCAACATCGGCGAAGACAACGACTACGTCTTCAAAGAGATACTCGGTATGTCGAAAAAAGAAGTAGACCGCTTAAAAGAGAACCAGTCCCTGTTCTAGTAGATGAAGTTTGGAAACGACCTAAATCGTCATCCGTTCGTCCTGAGCCTCGTCGAAGGCCCGCGACTTCGGCGCAGTGATGGTTCGACGGGGCTCACCACGAACGGAGGTTCGGACCTCAAAACGAACGGTCAGTGGTCTAGATAATCGAATAACCAGCGAATCTGTTTGAAAGCTAACAGCTAACGCCGCGAGGAACCATGTACGACTACAGCAGCTACGAACACCTGATCATCGAGGTCAAAGACGGCGTCGCCCTGCTGACCATCAACCGGCCTGAGGTCTACAACGCCACCAACTTCAAATTGCACAACGAGTTGAGCCTGATCTGGCTAGACTTGGGCAAGGACGACGATGTCCGTGTGGCCGTGATCACCGGCGCCGGCACCGCGTTCTCCGCCGGCGGCGACTTCGATTTGATCCAAGAATCCATCGGCAACGGCAAGGTCATCGCCGGGACCATGGAAGAAGCTCGGGACATCGTCCACAACATGATCAATCTCGACAAGCCGGTTATCTCCGCCATCAACGGCGTGGCGGTGGGCGCAGGGTTGGCCGTGGCCCTGTTGGCGGATATCTCCATCGCATCAGACAAAGCCCGATTCACCGACGGGCACGTACGGCTGGGAGTGGCCGCCGGAGACCATGCAGCGTTGATCTGGCCCATGCTCATCGGCATGGCCAAGGCCAAGTACTACCTTCTAACCTGTGAATTTTTGGACGGGACCGAAGCCGAGCGCATCGGCCTGGTCAGCCAAGTAGTGCCCCACGATGAACTGATGGACAAAGCCATGGACGTGGCCCACAAGTTGGCCTCAGGGTCCCAGCAGGCCATCCGGTACACTAAACGGTCGTTGAACCAATGGCTCCGCCAGGCGGAGCACACCGCCTTCGATTACTCACTGGCCCTGGAGATGCTGGGCTTCTTCGGTGAAGACATCCAAGAAGGCCTCGACGCGGTACGGGAGCGCCGCGACCCCAAGTTCCCGTCGGCGCAGTAGTGATTTCTGCCTAAGTCTGTCATTCCGAGGCGTCAGCCGAAGAATCTGCCATACTCAACTTGGCAGACCCTTCTCCTTCCGCGGAAGGAGAAGGGTGACTTTGCGGAAGGGAAGCCTGGTCCGGAAACMKAAGNMCGCCNWCSTNRCCGCATAGGCCAACAACATCCAACAACGGACAAACAAATGAACTACAGAAAACTCGGCAACACCGGCATCGACGTCTCAGAGATCGGGTTCGGCTGCGGCGACGTTGGCGGGCTTATGGTCAAAGGCGAGCGTGCCRATCAGGTAAGGGCCGTGGCCAGGGCCGTRGAACTGGGCATCAACTATTTCGATACCGCTTCCCGCTACGGCGGAGGCCAGTCAGAGACCAACCTGGGGCGGGTCCTGAAAGAGTTATCGGCAGAGGTCTACGTTGGGACCAAGTACAGCTTGGGCGAGGCCGACCCCAACAACCTTAAGGMGGGAGTCATACAGTCGGTGGAAGCCAGCTTGAAGCGGCTGGGCCGGGAGCAGGTGGACCTGATCCAACTCCACGACCGTATCAGCTCTCAGACCGACGTCACGGTCCGGGAAATCACGGTTTCCGATGTCTTGGGAGAAGTTCGAGAGGGGTTGGAAGTGCTCAGGTCTCAGGGTAAGGTCCGCTTCTACGGCATGACCGGCGTAGGCGAACCCAAAGGGATCCACGAAGTTGTGGCATCAGGCTTGGTCAGCACCGTTCAGACCGTCTACAACCTGATCAACGCCAGCGCCGGGGCCGAAGCTCCAGCAARGTTCGACATGACAGATTATGACCGCCTGATCGACCTGGCCGCGGAGAAGAATGTCGGAATCATCGTGATCCGGGTATTGGCAGCCGGTGCGCTTACGGGCACATCCRTGCGGCATCCGGTGGCGATGCCGACGGTCGCGCCCATCGGTTCCGGCAGAGACTTCCAGCAAGACGAGTCGAGAGCCCAGCGATTCGCATTCATCGTCGATGAGGGATTCGCCGGCGACATGCCCGAGGCGTCGATTCGGTTCGCCCTGAGCAACCCGGGYGTTTCGACAGTTCTGGTAGGCTATTCCGACCTTGACCACCTGGAAAAGTCGGTTCAGTACGCCGCCAACGGCCCCCTTCCCGCCGAGGTGCTGGCCCGTCTGCCTGGACCCTGGTCTACTTTTGTYAGCTGATTGGAGAAACCCGTAACACTATGAACGAGATATTGGGCAATCTGGACAGTCTGCGCAGCGCCATGGACAACAGCGAGTTCGATGCCATCATCGCCATGTCGCCGGAAAACGTGCCCTACACCTCCGGCGTGRGCATCTGGAGCCAGAAGGTGATACGAGACCGGCTGGCCTTGGTGGTCTGGCCCAGGGAAGGGGAGCCGACTCTGATCGTGGCCACCAACGAGGAGGGCTACGTCAGGGAGAAGTCTTGGATCACCGACGTGCGTTCCTATTCCCAGCACGTGGACTCGCCCATAAAATTGCTCTCGGATGTGCTGCAGGAGAAAGGTCTAGGCGCTGGCCGTATCGGCTTCGARCCTGCCTACCTGACGACTGACTACTATCTGGAGCTTCTGGATACCATGCCGGAGGCCAAGTTCGAGTCCTGTGAGCCCTTGCTCCAGAAAGTGCGGATGATCAAAACCGACGCCGAGATCGACCTACTCTGCCGGGCGGCAACATCAACTGAGCGGGCCCTGATGGCCACCTACTCCACCGCCCGCCCCGGCGAGAAAGAACGCGATCTGGTGGCCCGGCTGGGCGCCAACATCCTGCAGTCGGGCGCCGAGCTTCCGTCGTTCTTGTTCTTCACMGTGGGTCCCAACACCGGTTACGCCCACCCCGACCCCACCGACATCGAGCTTCAGCCCAATGACATCCTGAAGGCGGACTGCGGCGGCTGGTTCTCGGGATACTTCTCAGACATCGGCCGTACGGTGGTGGTGGGCAAGGCTACCGACGAGCAKCATTCCATCTACAACCGCCTGGCGGAGGTGCACCGGAAGACCATCGCCACCATGGTTCCCGGAACGCCGGCCAACGAAGTATTCAGACAGAACAAAGAGTTCTATAAAGAAGTAGACATCGAGTTTAACCTGCCCTTCGCCGGACACGGTCTGGGTCTGTACATCCACGAGATGCCAATGCTGGCCGACTACGACGGCACCCCCCTCGCCCCCAACATGGTGTTTGCAGTCGAGACCAGGGTGCGGTGGCCCGGCGTCCAGGGATTCCACATAGAAGACCTGGTCGTTATACGCGAGGACGGCCCCGAGATAATCACCAGATTCATGGACACCAGCCGGTTGCTGGAGATCTAAGTCCAACGCCGGTTAATACTAGAAGGGACTATCAAGTGACATCAGGAAAACAGGCAACGAAAGTAGCCATCGTTACGGGCGCGGGGACCGGCATCGGCCGGGCGTCCGCCCTGGCCTTGCTGGAAGACGGATTTTCTGTGACCCTGGCCGGCCGGCGCATGGAACCCCTTGAAGGGACGCTGGAGCAGGCGGGAAGCGCCGCCTCAAGGGCCATCGCCGTCTCCACCGATGTGGGCGACCCGGACTCGGTTCGGGACCTATTCGCCAAGACTATGGAGTCGTTCGGGAGGCTGGATGTCCTATTCAACAACGCCGGCATCGGCGCGCCCCCGATACCCATGGAAGACCTGACCTACGAGCAGTGGAAATCGACGGTTGATGTAAATCTCACCGGCGTTTTTCTGTGCACCCAGCAAGCATTTCAGATAATGAAAAACCAAGACCCGATGGGAGGACGCATCATCAACAACGGTTCCATCTCCGCCCATGTGCCCCGGCCGAACAGCGCCCCTTACACCGCAACCAAGCACGGCGTGACCGGGTTGACCAAGTCGACATCCCTCGACGGGCGCAAATACAACATCGCCTGCAGCCAGATCGACATCGGAAACGCAGCCACCGAGATGTCCGCCATTTTTGAAACCGGAGTCATGCAGCCCTATGGTTCCGTGGCGATCGAACCACGTTTCGACGTTGCCCACGTCGCCGAAACGATAGTCTACATAGCCAATCTGCCCCTGGACACCAACGTCCAATTCATGACGATCATGGCCACAAAAATGCCATTCATTGGGCGTGGTTAAGCGAGCTCCTCAGACCACCGCTWGCCARTTATCGGCCCCCGTAGGCGCGGGTTTTTAACCCGCCACGCTCGGCGCTAACGTTTTCGCGAACCGCTGGATTCTCTGGATCCAGCTCCCATTTCAGCGGGTTCTCCAAGATGTATCTCCTGATGGCATCCAAGTCATTTTCAGTACGTACAACGTGTTCGTAGTAATTATGTTGCCAGACAGGTTTGCCGGGCGTGCCGCTTTCTTTGTTAATGATCCGGGCCGTGTAAGTTTTAAATCCTCTTATGATTTCTGACAGGCCGTGGTTGGGTCTGGAGTGATGATGAATTTCGGCGGGTCGGAAACCCGCCCYTACGGCCGAGAATTCCCTGTCCAAGAGTTGGATAATGCCGTGAACGTGGTTTGGCATGATAACAAATGCGTCTAGATTGACGTTTTGATAATGATTGGGCAGTCCAGCCGATTGCTCAGCTACAAACAGCCCTATCTTGTTTAGCCTCATTTCCCCGTCAGCAATCTCGCCAAAAATGCAACGGCGTTGGGAAATACAGAGAGTAATGAAATAAAAGCSAGGCCGGAAATAATCGAATCCGGGCAACCGAATYGAAYGACGGCCGTGCTTTTCAGGCTCATAAGGCATCGCAGATCCTGCTCAAGAAAAGGTACCTTCAATATGCCTTAATCTGTGATTGTAAGYGCCTACCCGTTGTCAACAATCCTGCCGTAGGGGCGGGTTTCTAACCCGCCCTGACAATCTGCCAACGCGTCGATTTGGCCAAAATCCTCCGGCCTCGCCAGCCTAGGGCCGAATCAACAACACCGCCAGAACCAATATCGTCACCGCCGCCAGGAGGTTTACTCCGGCGGTCATGCGGACGATCTTCCGGCTTAGGCTCTGGGGCAGGACCTGACCCGATGCGCGGGCCTGGTCTAGGCGTTCCAATATCTTGGGGCCGAGCCAAAAATCGTGCATCAGGCTAAGCAACACTACGATCAGGAACAGCAGGCTCTTGGCCTGCAGGATGTGCATGAACCGGCCGTCATCRGTGAAGAATACTCCGGGCCGGATGTCCCAATGCGCCCAGGCCAGGTAGGCGCCGCTCAGGCCCAAGAGGASCATGGCCGTCCAGGCTATCGGCAGGAACCGCTCAGCGGCCTCCCGTAGCATCCCCAACCCCGCCCCCGGTCCCTCTGCCTGCATGGCCTTTCTGGCAACGGGAAGCATCACCATCACCATGAACAGCATCCCGCCGACCCACACCACTGCCGATATGATATGTATGGCAACTGCTGCTTGATACATGCTTATTGGGCCATGTAACCGCCGTCCACCGGCATGTTATGTCCAGTGACGAAAGATGCCGCGTCCGAAGACAGCCAAACTACCGCCGCGGCGATCTCCGACGGTTCACCCAACCGGCCTATGGGATGCCGGGAAGCCACTCGCTCTTCATAACCTTCGTTGTCATCGAAGACTCGCTGGACCAGCGGCGTATGGATATAGCCGGGGCAAACGGCGTTAACCCGAATACCCGATTTGGCGTATTCCATGGCCGCGGCCTTGGTCAGTCCGGTGACTCCGTGCTTGGCGGCAACGTAGGCTATTGTCCCGGTTAGGCCGACGAGCCCGGCGATGGAGGCGGTGTTAACGATGGCCCCGCCGCCTTGTTTCAACATCTGAGGGATCTCGGCCTTCATGCAGAGCCAGACGCCCTTCAAATTGATCGAGATCACTCGGTCCCAGTCCTCTTCCAGATAATCGGCGGTGAGCAGGCGGTCCCTGCCACCGCCGATGCCGGCGTTGTTGAAGGCGCAGTCCAGGCTGCCGAAGGCCTCGACCGCCTGGGCCACCATGGACTGGGTGTCGTCCGGGCTGGCAACGTCGGCGTGTACCAAGATGGCCTCTCCGCCGGCTTCCTTGATCTGCAGCACCGTCTCCTCTCCGCCCTCAACGTTCACATCGGCTACCACCACCCTTGCGCCTTCCCTGGCGTAGGCGAGAGAAGCAGCCCGGCCGATGCCMGACCCTCCGCCGGTGACCAAAGCTGTCTTGCCGTCCAGACTTCCAGCCATGTGTTATCTCCTTGAACCGTCGTTTAGTTGACGGAATTATACCCATGGCCSCTGGTTTGGCAACCGTCCCCAAACTTTCCCAGGCGCAGCGCAGCGTGTAGAATAGCCCGGCACTCATTCATGGCTAGGAAGGACTTATGAAAGACGTTGCCACCAACATGCCGGACTACGAATACGCCTATGCCAACGAACGGCTGGAAGTGCCCGAATATTTCAACTTTGGGTTCGACGTGGTGGACAAATGGGCTGAGGACCGCACCAAGCTGGCGCTGCTTTCGGTCGACTCCAGCGGTGAGAATGTCCAGCATCACACCTTCTGGGACCTCAAGATTCTGTCCAACAAGTACGCCAACACCCTTCGGGATATCGGRGTCAAAAAAGGCGACCGRGTGTTCATCATGCTGCCCCGGATACCCGAGTGGTACGTCATCATGCTGGGCCTGATGAARCTGGGCGCCCTACCCATGCCGGGCACCACGCTGCTCACTCTCAAAGACATCGAGTACCGGATCAACACCGCCGAAGCCGTGATGGCTATCACCGATGAAGAGAACTCCGGAAAGGTGGATGAAGCGGCCGGCGGCTGTCCGACCTTAGAGCACTTGGTGGTCGTGAAGGGCGAGAAGCGGGGCTGGCTGTCTTATGACGAACAGATGGCTGGGGCGTCGTCGGTCCTAGAGGGTGTTGAGCGGACCCGCAGCGAMGACCCATTGCTGATCTACTTCACGTCGGGCACCGTGGGTTATCCCAAGATGGTGCTCCACACCCAGGCTTCTTGCGCCATCGGCCACACGATCTCCGCCAAATACTGGCACGATTTGAAATCCACCGACCTCCTGTGGACTCTGTCGGACACTGGCTGGGCCAAGGCCGCCTACGGCAAGCTGTTCGGTCAATGGACACTGGGTGCGGCCGTGATGCAGCACGACGCACGAGGGCGCTTCGACGCCCCGCTGACTCTGAGTCTGCTGGAGAAGCATGGCGCCACCGGGTTCTGCGCGCCTCCCACCGCCTACCGCATGCTGGTGCTGGAGGACCTGAGCAAGTACAACCTGGACAACCTGCGCCACTGCACCGGCGCCGGAGAACCCCTGAATCCTGAGGTTATGAAACAGTGGGAGGACGGCACCGGCCACGTCATCTACGACGGCTACGGCCAGACCGAGACGGTGCTTTTGGTGGGCAACTTCCGCTGCAACGAGGTCCGCCCCGGATCCATGGGCAAGCCGACCCCCGGATTCACTATCGGAGTGCTGGACGAAGACGGAAACGAAGTCCCGGCCGGAGAAGAGGGCCAGATCGCGGTCAAGATCAAGCCCGAGCGCCCCGTGGGCCTGTTCCAGGAGTACTGGAAGGACCAAGAGGCCATGGACCGGTCATTCGTGGGCGACTGGTACCTGACCGGTGACAAGGCGTACAAAGACGAGGACGGCTACTTCTGGTTCGTGGGCCGCGCCGATGACGTGATAATCTCCGCCGGCTACCGCATCGGCCCATTTGAGGTGGAGAGCGCGTTGATCGAGCACCCCGCCGTGGCAGAGTCAGCCGTGGTGGCCAGTCCCGACCCGGTGCGCGGCGATGTCGTCAAGGCATTCGTTATCTTGGCGCCCGACTACGTGGCCTCAGACGAGCTGGTGGTCAGTCTGCAAGACCACGTCAAGAACGCCACCGCTCCATACAAATACCCCCGCGTTGTCGAGTTCGTAACCGAGCTGCCCAAGACCGTCAGCGGCAAGATACGCCGGGTGGAACTTAGGCAGCAGGAACTGGACAAGGCGGGCAAGTGATGCCCAGTTTCAGCGAACAACTCAGGCACGACGCCGAGCCCATCTGGCGGCGTATCTTTGACCATCCATTTCTCAAGGAGATCAAGGACGGGACGCTGCCTTTGGAGACCTTCCAGTACTATCTTGCCCAGGACTATCTGTACCTGGAAGGCTTCGGCCGGACCGTAGCCATGGCCCTGGCCAAAGCCCCCAGCTCTCAGACGTTTGAAGAGCTGGCCCACCGCGTGATGACTCCGGTGGAACGCCCCCTGCACCATAAGCTCTTCGAAGCGGCCGGCATGACCGTCGAGGACGCCGAAAATACGAGACGCTCGCCGGCCAACACCGCCTACGTGGACCATATGCTGCAGACCGTGTCCCTGCACGGCCTCGGCCCCGCCGCCGCTGCTTTGCTGCCCTGTCCCTGGACCTACCACCTGCTAAAGGACGAAGTGGGTCAGTCGGAGCACCCGCTGTACGGTCTATGGACCAGCTTCTACGTTCAGGGTCTGCTGGAGGGCAGCGTTGAAGCCTGGCGAGGGTTCGTCGACCAGATGGCCGAAGACGCCGGCCCAACCGAACTGGAAGCCATGCGCCAAGCCTTCATGACCAGCAGCCGCTACGAGTTCATGTTCTGGGAAGCCGCCTACAGCCGCCAGCAGTGGCCGGTTTAAAGGTGGCTGATGGCTGGGCGATCAGGCGCCACCCGCCTTACGAAACCAGCGACTCCGCCCTGATGTCATCCTGATTCGTCCRCGGAAGAATCAGGGTCTGCCAAGTCTGGCTTGGAAGATTCTTCAGCTGCGGCCTCAGAATGACATCGCGGTGAGGCCTTGTCGCTCGCTAATGTCATCCTGAGTGAAGCGAAGGATCYGCCAATGCGGGCTTGGAAGATCCTTCGGCTGATGCCTCAGAATGACATTATTGAAGGCAGKCNASANKKCGNGMGNMGRWRSTMASMMMWYCGNYRCRCNRACGNRSTCNYWCCSGMGNAYRKWKYGGTGCNGGWASKCGNMSWAYCGGACCCCCGCGCAAGGGACGAAGTGGTACCAGTGGACCAGTTCCGGCTCGGCTTCAGCATGTTCGACGATCTGCTCCAATTCGTCGAGGAGATGTTTAGGGACCTGAACGGCCTCAGTTCCCGGCTCTATGGCTCTTTCCGGTAGCGTGGTTGTTGCCATACATCCGCCTCCTTCCCCGACACTCCGAGTCATCATCATTTTCATCCGGCCCGGCAAGATGTGGCAGGGCCAATCGGCCRGGCAATCAGGGCCAAACGTCCTCAACGTATGTATACTTGGCGGCAAGTCCAATTATTCTTGAATCCAACGGAGGCCCACCGTGCCCAAAGCACCGATAAACGGCATCGACCTTTACTACGAGTCCCACGGCGGCGAATCGGCCCCGGCCATCATCTTCGCCCACGGACGCGGCGGCAACCACATGAGCTGGTGGCAGCAGGTGGCCGCATTCTCCGGCGAGTTCCGCTGCATCACCTTCGACCACCGGGGTTGGGGAGCATCCATCGCCRAGCACGGTTCTCCGCTGCGGGAGAATTTCATCGACGACCTGACCTCTCTTCTCGACCACCTGAATATCGAGAAGACATTTTTGGTTGCCCAGTCAATGGGAGGATTCAGCTGTCTCGGGTTCGCGCTGGCCCACCCGGAACGCACCCTGGGGCTGGTTTTGGGTGACACCACCGGCGGCGTGGCTACCGAGCGCACATTGGCGGCGTTGAAGAACACCAGCCCGCCCCCAGACGGCCCCGCGCGCTCGTTGTCGGCAAGTTTCGTACGGGAGAATCCGGCCCTGACCTTTCTCTACCAGCAGATCCAGGGGTTGAACCCTGCCCGTGGTGAAGATGGAATCATCTCCGGCTTCCGGCGGGAGGACGGCCCCCAAGTCGAAGCCTTCGCCAACTGGAGCATTCCCACCCTGCTGATCGTGGGTCAGGAAGACGCCATTTTCCCGCCCGAGGTCATCGCCGAGGTGCAAAAAGTGATTCCCGGTTCCCGCATGGAGGTGGTCCCAGGCGCCGCGCATTCGGCCCATTTTGAACAGGCCGCCGTGTTCAACGGATACCTCTCTGAGTTATTCTCCGGTGTTCTTTCCGGCAGTGTCGCGGGGGCGGCCGCGGATTAGACTTTGTCGGGACCGCGCAAAGAACCCGATGCCGCCGATCATGCGACTTGCTGAGACAGGTGACGCCGAGCAGGTCCGCGCCATCTATGCGCCGTCGGTCRCAGATTCAGCGATCTCGTTCGAATCGGAAGTCCCGCCGGTATCTGAGATCGCCGAGAGGATCCGGACGATTTTGGAGCGATTTCTTTGGCTTGTGTGTGAGCATGAAGGGAACGTCCTTGGTTACGCTTATGCCGGACCTCACGAAAGGCGGGTAGCCTATCAGTGGTCGGTGGAGGTCTCTGTTTATATCCGCGCGGACGCACACCGCAGGGGAGTGGGCCGGGGAATTTATAGATCGTTGTTGTCCGTGCTGGAATTACAGGGATTCCATCGCGCCTACGCGGGTATAACCTTGCCGAACCCCGCCAGCGTCGGACTACACGAGTCCATTGGATTCGAGCGTCTGGGGGTCTACCGCGACGTCGGGTACAAGTTCGGAGATTGGCACGATGTTGGGTGGTGGCAGCTGTCCCTTAAGGAGAAGAGCGGTCCGCCAGACCCACCAACGCCGATATCGGACGTAGTTGAGTCAAAGGCGTGGCAAGAGGCGATTGATGAAGGGCTGGGTCTGCTGCGGTTGTAACGGCTAGATCACCAAGACGTAAAAAGGGCATCCCGGTTTCGTCGGGTTGCCCTTTTTGATTCGCGATTCCGGAATAGAGGTTTACGCAGAGACCGTACCACGCCCCCAGTTGTTGGGGATGTTGAGCAGTCCTGAGTCCAGGTTGGCCACATCGCTCTGGCCGCAGAAGTCCATGACTCTGCCTACCTCTTCCCGAAGCAGTTCCAGGATGTTGTGAACGCCATCTTCGCCATCGGTGGCCAGGCCCCAGAACAGGGGCCGGCCGATGCCCACRGCCTTGACGCCCATGGAYAGGGCCTTGAGAACATCGCTGCCGCGGCGTACTCCCGAGTCCAGGTATACTTCGCAGTGGCCTTTAACGGCGTCGACGATCTCGGGAATCATCTCGATGGCGCCCATGGTCTGGTCCAACTGCCGTCCGCCGTGGGTGGAAACCAAGATGCCTTCTACTCCCATGTCGGCGGCAATCTTGGCGTCTTCGGCGATCCTGACTCCCTTCAAGACCAGGGGCAGAGAGGTAAGGCCGCGGAGCCATTCSAAATCTTTCCAGGTGAGGGGGTCGGCCCGGGAGACGTCCCAACYGGGGGTATCGTCGGTGCCGCTGATCTCATTTCGGGCCAGGCCCAGGTCCCGGAAGTTGCCCAGCTCCAGTTTGCGCTCAAACTGGTTGCGCAGATCCCTTTCTTTAGGACTGGGAACGGGAGTATCGACCGTCAATACGATGGCTTTGAAACCCGCTTCTTCGGCGCGGTGCACCAGCATCTCGGTGAGAGCGGCGCCGCGGTGGTAAAGCTGGAACCAGAGAGGCCCGGTGGCGGCCTCGGCAACCTCTTCCATACTACAGTTGGAGGCTGTGCTCAGCATCATCAGGGTGTTGGACCGGCCGGCGGCCCTGGCGGTGGCGACCTCGGCGTCGGGATGGGCTACCCCGTGGCTGCCGGCGGGACAGACAAAGACCGGAAAGCTCAGGTCCTCCCCCAGCATAGTTGTCGAGATCTTCCGTTCTTCAACGCTGCGCATGAACCGCGGCCGCAGGGTCAACTGGTCAAATGCRCTTCGGTTCCGCTTGGTGGTGAATTCGTCCATGGCGCCGGCATCGATGAAATCCCAGGTATCGTGGGGCAATGCCAGTTGCGCCCTGGCTTCATAGTCGTAAAGATTGATGGGTTCGTTCGCCATCGGGTCCTCCTAAAATTCTTTGGCTTGGAGTAACGCGCCACACATTGAGAGATACTGCAGTGAGGTCAAAATCGRACTTACTGTAACCTGAACGAAGRTTGGTGGCAAGTATGGGCGGGCTCCTGGGTAGTTATAGCAGAGCCGGGTAGCGAAATGTCTCGCCGAAATGTCATCCTGATCCTTCCGCGGACGGACAAGGGTCTGCCAAGTAGAGTATGGAAGATTCTGAGGCCRCAGCCGAAGAATGACATTGTTGTGGTGTCTTGCCCCTCTCTAATGTCACCCTGAGAGAAGCGAAGGGTCTGCCGATTAGAGCTTGGAAGATTCTTCGGTCGCGGCCYCAGAATGACATTGCTGTTAGGTTTTGTTCCTTTCTGATGTCACCCCGAGAGAAACGAAGGGTCTGCTAAGAAGAGCTTGGAAGATTCTTCGGCTACGGCCTCAGAATGACATTGTTGCAATGTTGGTCCTAACCTGTGGCCCTTATCCTTCCGCGAAAGGATAGGCGTCACATTGCTCTGGCGAAACGCGCTTGACCCGAAAAAGGGATTCCTCGTCGCTACGCTTCTYGGAATGACAGAAATCGAACAAGCCATTTTGAAAAGCCAGAACCCCAAAAGAAGAGTGGGCGGACCAAGTCCGCCCACTCYTYTTWTTAGAACGCTGGTCTACCGGYAGGTATCTAGCGCGCGTAGCGCCCTACGCTTCCTGGCTGGCCGAGATCGGAATTACGCCGGGGAGCCACCATTTCTCCCAGGTCTCGTCCACTTTGTCTTGGAAGTGTTTGATGTCTTCCGGAGTGAAGTGGGCGAAGCGGCCCTGGCGCATCAGGTAATCTTCCACGGGCTTCCGCTTCCGGATACCCTTGGCGATCGCCCGGCTGGGGCCGTTCAGGGTCAACTCACCCTCGATGATCTCGTATTGGACCCAGATCCCTGTCTCGATGGACAGCATCCCCAATTCGTGGGAGTACTTGGGGTCATAGTCCCAGCCCTTGGGACAGGGGTCTATGCTGTGGATGAAGGTTGGGCCGCCGATGGTCAGGGCGCGGCGAATCTTGTTATTGAAATCCAATCCGTAAGAACCGCAGGCGGTGGCCACGTACTTAACGTTGGGATGGCCAACGGCGAGCATGGGGGCCATGTTCTTCTTCCAGCGGTTGTTCATGATCCGGGTCTCTTTACCGGGTGGGCTAAACGTGGTGTTGGCGCCCCACGGCGTGCCGCCCGAAGCCTGGATATCGGTGTTGGCGTAAGACTCGTTGTCATAGCAGAGGATCAACAAATTGTATTCCTCGTGCTGCAGGGCCGCTGAGATGGCGGAGAGGCCCATGTCCATGCCGCCGCCATCGCCGCAGAAGGCAATGACGTTGATGGGTTCCTTCTGCATCTTGCCTTTGCGCATCATGGCAGATAGGCCTGCGGCGGTGCCGGTGGCGGCGGAGCCGGATGACCCAAGCTGAGTGTGCATCCAGGGCACGACCCAAGGTGTGCTGTAGTAGGTRGTGTTGGCCACGTACATRCAGCCGGTGCTGCCCAGCACGATGGTCCGAGGGCCGGCGGCTTTAATCATCAACCGCATCACCAGGGCCGATTCGCATCCCTGGCAGGTCCGGTGACCRGARGAGTACAACTCCTCCAACTGAATGTTCTTGACTCCCTTTACCGGGGGAAGTTCTTGCAGAGTAGCCATTATGTTTACTCCCTTACCGCGACCCAGGTGGTCTCTTGCTNGATTTTACCAGTTTCGATGGCTGTTTGGGTGGTTTCTACTATCTGATCTATATCGCGAACCATGACCTCCCTACCGCCCAGCCCTGCGATGAAGTTCAACATCAWGGGCCGGTCRTCCAGSGTGTACAGGGTRGACCGAAGCTCGTGGAACARGACCCCGSYGAAAGACGGAGAGCCGTARGARTAGTCGCGGTCGATGACCGCCACGCCCTTGGCCTTGCCCAGAACGGCCCGGATCTCTTCGGCCGGGAAGGGCCTGAAGAACTTGACGCGTAGGAATCCGACCTTCTTGCCGGCCTCCCGCATGCGGCGTACGGCTACCCTGGTCGGCATTGCTAGTGTACCCATTCCGACCAAGATTATCTCCGCGTCGTCGCACATGTACTCTTCGATGAACGGGCTGGGGTCGCCCCGTCCGAATATCTCCCGGAACTCGTCATGGGCCTCTTGGATCACGCCGGAGGTCCGGCGCATCGCTTCGTCGGTTTGCTTCCGAATCTCCATCAGCCAGTCCTCGTTCACTTGAGGGGCCACGGTGATCGGGTTGTCCGGGTGCAATTGCAGCGTGCCGCGCTGATAACTGGGCAAGAACCTGTCCACCAGGTCTTTGGACGGGACCTGCACGATCGCCTGCGAGTGAGTCAGGAATGAGCCATCGCAGCTCAGAGCAAATGGCAACAGGACCCGAGGGTCCTCGGCCACTTTCCAGGCGATCAACGCCATGTCCAGCGCCTCTTGAGCAGTGGCAACCCAGTAGAGGTGCCAGCCCAGGTCTCGGACCGCCATGGCGTCGTTGTGCTCAACCCCGAAGGCGCCTGGGTCGTCCAGCGCGCGGTTGCCGACCATGGCCACCACGGGCATCCGAAGCCCGGCGGTGACGGTGATGGCTTCAAAGGCGTAGAACCAGCCCACGCCGCTGGAGCCGGTGAAAGTACGAGCGCCCACCGCGGAGGCGTGCTTCACGATCTCAAACTGAGAGTGCTCACTTTCGGCAATGATGAAATCGAAGTCGAAAGCGCCGTCAGCCTTGAGACGCGCCACGTATTGCATCACCGTGTCATAAGGCCGGATGGGGTATGCGGTGATCACGTCGACGTCGGCGAGGGCGCAGGCGATGCCGATGGCTTCACTGCCGCTGATCAGTTCCTCGGTGGACTCTTGAAAGAGCGCTGCCTGTGCGGTGGCCATTAGGCTTCCTCCATCTCGTTGATCTCGTCGGCGTATCCGCCGACGTGGTGGAAACCGTGGGTCCTGGTCTCTGATTTTTGATTCTCAACCAGTACCGTCATCCACTTGTTGTAACCGTCTTTGTCTTTTTGCCAGGCTTCCCATTGGCTGTCGTTGTCGTTGAATTCGGACTCGCCGACCATGGTCACACAGTCGGGTACCGGACAGACGGCTTCGCAGACGCCGCAGCCGCAACACGATTCCATGTTGGCGTCATACAGGCCGTCTGGGGTAACGTCGAAACAGGTGTCGGGACATTGCAGCCAGCAGAGGGTGCACTTGATACAGGTCTCGAAGTTGATCACCGGCCGCATGGACCGGGTGCTCCACTTCTTGAAGACCTTGCTGCGGCCGGGGACGTAACCCTCGTCGCCGCCTCCGTAGCCGGTACCCGCGGGAAGGGCGCGGATCACCAGCCCCTCTTCCATGGTCTTCCAGCCCGGCATGTCGAAGCTGAAAGGGGTCTCCGAGTTGCCCTCACCTGGTTCCACTGGCCGAGTGACAGACCGGTCGAACGCCTTTTGGGCCGAGGCGACCTTGGTGTCGCTGCCGGTTTGGTCTTGGATAGTTTCCAACATGGCCTTTAGGCTGACCAGATCGGGGCAAACCTTACACAGCGTGCCCAGTATCCGCATGTCGGTATGGTCGTCTTTGTAGACCCAGAGACCGGAGAAACTCACGGTGCTGGGGATGATGGCCAGGTCGTATGGCGTTTCCTTCTGGTGAATGTCCTCCAGCAAGGAATCAGCACTCTGACGTGAGGTCACGATGAGAGTGCCGCCGGCCTTGGTCAACTCGTTGATCGGTTGCAGACCGTACCAGGCCCAGGACTCGATGCCCTTGCACATCGCATCGTCGACGTTGATCGTGACGTCGACGTTTTTGGCTTCGTAAACGGCCAAACTCTCTTCGAGTTCCAGCGCCGTGTCGCAAACGATCGCGAATTGCTTGGCTGGGATGCCGTTCCTTTCGGGAGAGTCGCTGTAGCGGCCAAAGGCTGTGCCGATCTTGCCGTCTTTCCGGGCGGCGAAAACTATGTTTCGGACGATGTTCCGGGCCAGAGTCCGCTGGAATATGCCCCGGTACACCACTTCCACAGCTAGAGTAGCCATAGGTATCCTCCTCAGCTTTGGGTTATCAGGTTATCGCTATTCGGTTGTTGCCCCGGCGGGGTAGACCGCAGACGGCTCCACCGCCGTTAGATGATGTTCCATGGCCGACCGCGCACCCAGATGGTCTCGCGCCTGGACCATTTCCAGTATCTGACGATGCGAGTCCAAAGACCGCTGGGGCCGGCCCGGTTGTTGCAATGATTGGTCCCGAGATTGGCGCAACACGTCTTCAACAGCGCTCACAACTTTGACCAGCGCTGTGTTATGCGTGGCCGTGGCCAACGCGAAGTGGAATTCGGTGTCGGCGTCAACTCCGGTCTCGCCCTCCATGATCTGCCGCTGCTGTTCAACCAAGATCGCCGAAAGCCGGTCCACGTCTTCAGGTGTGGCCCGCTTTGCCGCCAATGCCGCCAGTTGGGGTTCGAGCAGGTGGCGGACCTCAAAGATGTCATGGAGCTGGGCATCGCTCGTCCCGAATGACGAGGTCATCAGCGTCGTTACGGCGTCCAGACTCTGGGTGTTGATGAAGGTACCCGAACCGGGCTTGCTCACGGCCAGCCCCTGGAGTTCCAAGGTCCTGATGGCCTCTCTGACAGAGCTCCGGCTTACCTTTAATWGCTCAGCCAGCACCCGCTCCGCCGGTAATTTGGACCCATGCTCCAGAGACCCTTGTTTGATCAAGGCGTGGAACCGCTCCACGATAGCCTCGTGGAGCCGCTGGCCCTGTAGGTTCGGCAATTCCGACTGCATTGTCAAGGAGAGAATCCCGCTGGTTATAAAGTGGTCTGACCAATTATCCGTTTGGCGAAAKTATACACCCAGCCTARGCGTTGTCAAGGCKTRAAAATTCAGCAGGARCGGCCTGATTTTGAGTGCCGGCAGGTTTACAATAACTGTTGAACTGACGCGCYACTTTGTATGACCCAAGGCGTGGCCTGGGAGTATAATCGCCGCGTARCAACCGGCCCCGGATACGGGGTCATTTCGAGGTACGCTCAATTTGCAGGACGTGATAGTGGTGGGCGCCGGCCCCGCCGGCAATAACGCCGCCCTCTCCTTGGCATCCCAGGGTTACGRCGTTAMCGTGATCGACTCCAGAGAAATCATCGGCGACAAACTCTGCACCGGATTGGTCGGAGAGGAATGTTTTCGCCGTTACCCCATAGACTCCAGTCTGGTCTACCGCGAGATCAGCGCCGCCAATGTGATTTCTCCATCCAACCAGGYTGTGAGGTTTGAGACCCCCAACCCGGTGGCGAGAGTAGTCAACCGCGTGGCTTACGTAGCGTCATTCGCCGACCGGGCCAGGGAGGCAGGCGCCGAGTATCTGCTGGGCCATCGAGTGGTCCGCCTAGAGCAACACAAAGACCGGGTGTCGGTGGTAACTGACAACGGCACGACTGATGCCAGAGCATTGGTTTTGGCTGCCGGGTTCGGCTCCCAATTGAACCGCCAATTGGGCCTGGGGGAACCTTCCGATTATGTGGTGGGGGTCCAGGCRCTGGTGCAGACCGAAGGTGTCGACGAGGTTGAAGTGTATCTGGGCCGGGACGTTGCCCCCGGATTCTTCGCCTGGCTGGTGCCGACTCAGCCCGGATATGCCCTGGCTGGTTTGCTGGTGCGCAAGAACGCGCCGGAACGGTTCGCCAGATTCGTCTCCGCTAGGCAGGTGGAAGGGAAGATCACGGAACTGGTGGACAAACCCGTTTGCTGGGGCATCCCGCTGCGGCCCCTGCGCAAGACCTACGCCGACCGTGTAGTGGTGGTGGGTGATGCGGCCGGACAGGTGAAGCCGACAACCGGAGGCGGAATCTTCTACTCCCTCATGGCCAGTGACGTTGCCTCCAACACCCTGCAGCAGGCCCTGCGCGACGATAAACTATCAGCCCACCGTTTAGCTACCTATCAGAAAGGGTGGAAGAACCTTTTATCCAATGAATTGGAAGTAGGGTACTCCGCCCGMCGGGTGTTTGAATTCTTAGGCGACAATCACATCAGCGCTCTRATCTGCCAGGCTGGCAAGAACGGCTTTGTCTCGGAATTGGCTGCCTCTCCCGATGTGTCGTTTGATTGGCATAGCTCRATGATTGGGAAGATCATGGGGCACCCGACCCTGGGCGGCGTTCTACGACTGGTGAACCCACTTCTGGCGCGAGTGGCAAAACCGCCCGGGCCGGCTGAGATCTTTACCCCCGAGCCAGCGGAGGCATCGTCAACCGAAGCCTCCATAGCTAAAACGGGCACCCCGGTCTAATCTGGACGATCACAACTCCAAACGATCAAAGGTCCTCGAACCTCGACGGTGGATCTTATGACCCAGCGGCTCCGATTGGTCCGTCTCACCCTGGTGTTTATATCCTTGAGCATGCTGATYACCGGCATGCTGGGGCCGGTGCTGGCCCGCGCCCAAGGGCCGAATTCCCCCCATGTCCTGGTCATGACCGTCGATGGAATCATCAACTCCGTGAAAGAGGGGTTCATCTCCCGGGCCATCGACCAAGCTGAGGAAGACGGCGCTGAACTCCTCATCATTCAATTGGACACGCCTGGGGGRCTGCTCAGTTCAACCAGGGAAATCGTTGAACTGCTACTGGAGTCGCCGGTSCCGGTGGCGGTYTAYGTWTNCSCCCAAGGNCGCCMGRGCCGGCTCKGCMGGYACKTTCATCACSGCKGCYGSTAACTTCGCSGTSATGGCCCCTGGGACCAACATCGGCGCTGCCACCCCTATATCCGCCACCGGTGAGGACCTAGAAGACACTCTCGCCAGCAAGGTGGAGAACGACGCCGCGGCATTGATCAGGAGCATCGCCCAGACGCGGGGCCGTAACGAAGACAAGCTGGAAGAGACCGTCCGGTCCGCGGCTTCTTATTCAGCCCAGGAAGCTTTGGCCGACAACGTAGTGGACCTGATAGCCGAAGACCTGGATGACCTATTGGCAAAGCTGGATGGGCTCACCGCGGATACATCCCTGGGAATGGTTGTGCTTGAGACCGAAGGTTTGGAGATCCGTACCATCGAGAAGAATATCCTAGAGCACTTCTTGGAGTTCATCTCCGACCCGAATGTGTCGTTCATATTGCTGACGGTTGGCGGACTGGGAATCGTGGTCGAAATGTTCAACCCCGGACTGGTCGCGCCGGGAGTCGTGGGGGTGATCTGCCTGCTGCTGGCCTTCTTGGCCCTGGGCAACCTGCCGGTCAATTGGGCCGGGGCGGTGTTTATAGTCCTGGCCTCGGTTTTGATAATGCTGGAAGTGGTGGTGGCGGGGTTTGGNATATTGGGCGTGGGCGCTATCGTCAGTCTGATGGTTGGCGGCCTGTTGCTGTTCACCCAATTCGGCGACTCATCGCCAACGCTGCCATCGATCAACGTGAACCGGTGGCTATTGTCGGGCACCGGCGGCGTCGTTGGCCTGGCCCTGGTGTATGTCGTTGGGCTGGCCTATCAGTCTCGCAAAGAAGGACCACCGGAGAAGGCGTCGGTCCTGACCGGYATGCTTGGCAGGGTGACCGGCGAACTGGCGCCCAAGGGGATCGTCATGGTGGGAAATGAAACCTGGACAGCGGTAAGTGAAGATGATACTGTGATTCGAATCGGTGAACCGGTTGAGGTCAGGAGTGTAGAGGGCCTTATTTTGACGGTTTTTCGACGGATTGATCCAGAAACGCAAGAAAACTCGTAATACATCCAGGCAACTCGCAAATTAATCCAACGCCTGGCACATAGGGAGGAAGCCATGGCAGCTGGAATTGTACTGGTACAGCAATACCAACGGATGATCGTGCAAAARTTTGGTACATACGTCGGCACCCGGCGGTCTGGGTTGCATTTCCTTGTTCCGTTTGTCTACCACGGGACCAAGGTTGACCTGAGGGAGCGGGTGACACGGGTGCCAACCCAGAAGTACATCACCGCCGACAACGTGGTGGTGGACATGGACTTCGTCATCTACTACCGGATAATGGAGGAATACGCCGAGCGCGCGGTCCTGGAGATCCAGAATTTCGAGTTGGCCGTGGTGAACCTGGCCTTCGCCACCTTGAGAGCRGTGATCGGCTCCACAACGCTGTCCGAGGCCCTGGCGGAAAGGGAGCGCATCCGGGACGCCCTCCAGGTGCGGATGGACGAGGTCACCGAGCGGTGGGGGGTTAAGATCTCCCAGGTGGAGATCAACGAGATCGACCCGCCTCCCGGCGTGAAAGCGGCCATGGAACGGGAGAAATCGGCGGAAGCGATCAAAACAGCCGACATCACCGAGTCCGAGGGCGCCAGGCAATCTCAGATCAATATCGCCGAAGGCGAGAAACGTGCGGCCATCCTGACGGCCGAAGGCGCGCGCCAGGCGGAGATTCTCMTGGCGGAAGGTGAACAGCAGGCTGCCGTACTCAGGGCCCAGGGATTCAGCGAAGCCCTGGAACGCATCAACGCTGTTGCCRGCAACGCCGACGGCCGGACCATGAGCCTCCAATATTTTGAGACACTGAAATCCCTGGGCGAGAGCCCGTCAACCAAATGGATCTTCCCGATGGAGTTCACATCCATGCTGGGCAATTTCCTGGGCATGGGCGGCAACCAGGGCAACGAAGACAGCAACTCCAAATAGCGCCAARTCCAATAATCAGCCAAGGATCGTATACAACGAAAGCCCGCCCTTCCATCTTCGGAAGGGCGGGCTTCTTCGTAAGAACCTATGGCGCTATTTCGGCTGAATCAGTCCATAATTCCCGTCCCCGCGGAGATATATGACGCTGAGCTTGTCCGATTCGGAATCCAAGAACATGTAGAAATCGTGGCCCAGAAACTGCATCTGGGCCGCCGCCTGCTCGACGCTCGTCRGCTCCATATCGAACTCTTTTAGCCGGACCACCTGACCACCGGCGAAAACTTCAGTRGACCCTGTTGCGCCGTTGTTGGCAATCTCCTCGGGGGCTTCGTCCCCAACGCCGCCGCGGCCTGCGAGACGGCTCCGCTCGCTGCGGTAGGCAYGGCTCTTGAACCGTTCGATCTGCCGGTCAAGGGTCTTGGCCACCGAGCTCACTGCTGATTTTGTGGTGGCGGCCCGCTGCTGGGCTCGCAACAACGTCCGGCCCACGTGCAAAGTTACCTGAGCCACTATCCGGTCGTTGTGCGACCGGGTTGCTTCGAAAGCCAACTCCACAGTCACATTTGTGATACCCGGTAGATGGCGGTCGATGAGATYAAGTTTGCTTTCGACGTGCTCCCGGACCGTATCRTCAATCTCCAGATTCCGYCCGTATATATGCAGTTCCAAATCTCAAACCTCCTGCGTCGGGTCTGCCGATTCCGATYGAAACCCGCTATTGATTCCCACGATTAACCAAAAATAGTTGGGCCGCTCGGTGATAACAAGCGTCATTGTTCCCAAACGATATGGCCATGCGGCTCAGCCATTCGCTGCCAGGTCAGCGGGGGCCTCCGTTGATCGAAAAAATAGAGGCCTAAGCCCAGGTCGGTTGATCCGGGCTTGGGCCTCTTAGTAGGCCTTGTTCGGGGTCCGGCGCCCCGGATCAGTTCGGCAGCTTGGGCAGGACGAGAATGCCCTCCTCAGGGTCGCCCAATACGTCGGTCTTAGATTGAGCGTGAAGCTGTCCGGTGTAGGCGTTGATTATCGCATCGCAAGTATTCCGGTCCAGGTYGTCGGCGTGCCGTTCCATCCCARAAACCAGCGGTGTGAGATGGCCGATCATGTAACTGACRCTGATGGCGCTGTTCTTTGGCGGCACCTTGTCGCCGAAGAGCAACATCTTGGTGGCGTGAGGGTATACCTCGATCACGTTGTGTCCCGATTCCCGGAGGATCTTGCTCAGGTGTATCCCGCGGTAGATCAGGTCCCTGATGATGGAACCTTTGTTGGTGTAGAAGCAACTGATCCCCATCTTGGCCAGTTCGAGCTCAAGCAGACGGCCCTTCCTGTCAGACACCGAGAACTTACAAYCGCAGGCCTGGTCCAAGCAACAAAAACCGGATGGCAGGTTCAGAGGGGCGCCGATGGCCACCAGGTCTGGCTGGAGGGCGTCCACCAACTTAGTCAGTTCGCTATCTTCGTAGAAACTGCYAAGCTCGGTCAGATGGGACTGGGTATCTAAGATTGCGATGGAAGAKGGCTTCTTTGCGGACGCCCTTAAATCAACACCTAGAACTGACATTACGAAYCTCCACGTCCGTGAATCGGATAGTTCAGTGCTCCCCGGCCCCGCTGTAGGGGCAAGTTTACGCAGGGAAGRTCCAGTGGAGTTGCCCGGCCGCACCGGCGTATCTATCCAGGCCCGCTAAYGGGAGTTACGCCTTTGGTGTATCAGGCCAGTCTGCCGAAAAAAGAGATGATTCCAGGTACTCCAAGGCTGCGGAGTACGGATCAGCTTTTTTCGCCGATACCTGCTCCAAAATAGCAATAAGGTCTGGGTCGTTTACCACTCTGTTACGAAGACGCTGCGCCAACACCTCTTCCACTGCCTCTAAGAACTCCGCCCTGCGCTGTCTTCCGCGGCGGACCTCAAGGTCGCCGCTGGTGGTCTGGTACTGTCGGTGGTCCTGGATCTTACCCCAAAGATCCTCGATGCCCTGCCCGGTATGAGCTGTTGTCAGCAACACCGGCGGGCTCCACYCGGGACTGGCTGCGGCCAWGTGGAGCATCCCMGTGATGGCCCCGGCCATCYGGTCKGCCCCYTCCCKGTCCGCTTTGTTYACCAGGAAWATGTCGGCWATYTCCATCACCCCGGCTTTCAGCGTCTGGATAGCGTCGCCCGACTCGGGATTCATCGCTACCAGGACGGTGTCCGCCACGCTGATGATGCCTAGCTCGGTCTGCCCAACGCCCACGGTCTCGACCAATATCAGGTCAGTACCGGCGGCATCGAGGGCCCGAACCATGCTTTTGACGATTCGGGGCAGGCCACCYGCTTGGCCTCTGGTGGCTACGCTGCGGATATATACCCCGGAATCCAGGTAGTGGCGTTGCATTCGGATGCGGTCGCCCAGTATGGCGCCGCCACTAAATGGGCTGGTGGGATCGACAGCTATGATGCCTACTGTTGAGCCTGTCTCCCGCACCAACTGAGTCAGGTGGTCAACAATTGTGCTCTTTCCTGCGCCGGGAGGACCGGTGATCCCCACCGTGTAAGCCCTTCCGGTATGCCCGTCCACCACCTTCATTGCTTCGGCGGCTGCCGGGTCTCCCCTTTCCAACAGGGTGATCAACCTTGATAGCGCCCTTTGTTCGCCAGCCAATAGTCTTTCGGCAATCTCGGACATTGGTTAGGCGCTCCGCGGGGCGGCGCCAGGGGGCAARAAATTCACTGTYGRACCTGCTCGGAATCTAGCACYGGCTAGGCACACCGTCAAGACTGAGTATTGGATAATCGATGATGAGGAATATCGCATGTCAGGGATGGAATCACAGTCCTTGATYACGGTCCTTTTTGGCCAAAGAACCGGGGTCGCCAWACTGAATCCGTGAACGATTACGGGCTTCCGTTATGTAAAGTTCCGCGGTATCGATTAAATCGGATTGTCCGGCCCGGCGTCACGGTCGATAAAATCAAGAAGTTTCCCNAGCGAGTTTGGTTATCGAACGACAGAGTCAAGGAAAAGGCGRGGCATAATATACCGAGTTGGCGCTGAGATCCGGAGGAGCAGGCAGTTCTGGACAGGTCCAACCCAGCTTAATGGTGGAACTGCTGATGGCTTTCGAACCCCACGGCGTCGGCGGCCAGCAGCAGGTCAGGGCGGTTGCCCCACCGCTTTAGGAAGCGTCCGAAGTTCTTCCTGCTGAGTTCGTCGCGTTGGKTGTCGTCCAGCTCCGTCCACTGGCGGTGCTCGTGGCGGACCAGGGGCAGGCTGGAGTCGGCGACCACTCGTAACCCCTTGTCCTTGAACTGGAAGCAATAATCGATGTCCAGGTTCCGGTAGAAACGGAAGCACTCGCGCATCAGGCCAACGTTGTTGACCTCTTCCCGGCGGAAAGCCATGCAATACGCCTGCATGGCGTCGGCGTCTCC
This sequence comes from Dehalococcoidia bacterium, assembly GCA_002746355.1. Taxonomy (GTDB): domain Bacteria; phylum Chloroflexota; class Dehalococcoidia; order Lucifugimonadales; family UBA3495; genus UBA9611. Next base: position 36,373 of record NVWX01000002.1, read on the forward strand.
GCTGTCCACTTCTTCGTGGAAATGCTGCATGTCGGGAGTGCTGAGTCCCCAGGGACCGAAGATGCCAACTKKCGGATCGCTCAGTTGCTCGGCGATGGTGTCCARGATATTTCCGGTGATCTCCGCCGAACCGTCCAATACCACGATGTTACGGCCTCGGCTCTGCTTCAGACCGATGTTCTTGCTGGCGGCGTCGCCGATGACGTGGTCGCAGTGGACCACCCGGAGCTCTGGATGCTCAGCCAGCATCTCTTCCAGCAATTCCCCGGTGCCGTCCGTGGAGCCGTTGTCGATGACGATGGCTTCCACCGAGTGGCTGCCGGTGTGATTCAGCATTCCCTCGATACAGCGCTTGACGTCGCTGGGATATCCGTAGGCGTTCAATACAAAGGTGAAGTCAAGCTCAGCGGGCTGGTCGAGATATGACTCGAYTTCTCTGGATGAAGAAACAGAGGCCCACTTCTCCTGCCGAAGTTCTAGTGGAGTCTTCGGCCGCGCCCGCGTCCCGGCGGCCGTGTCCAGCACGATGTAGCCGTCCGAGGCTAATTGGCCCCGCATCTCATCGGCGGCGGCATAGTCGGATTGCTCCCGGTGTCCACCCCGGACCTCTAGAGTCTTGGTGATTCCGCTGGCTACCGCGTTTTCGGCTGCGGACTTATCCAGGTCCAGTCCGAATATCTCGTCGAATTCCAGCAGCAGGTCCATYTTGGCGCGGCCCGGCAGTTCTGACCGGACCATCTCCCAAGTCAGAGCCAACGCGCGCGGCAGGTCCAAGTCCGATTCGACGGCATCCCAGAACCTTTGCCGGTATTCATGGGTCTGCGCCGTGTGTCCATTGGTTTCCGGCTCCTGACTCCATAGCCAGATCCTCTCCCGCAAGCCGGTGAGGGCCTTCTCCGCGGCCTTCAGAGATGTGAACGTGAAGTTCATGCGGTGGCGGTAAAGGATCGTCATGCAGAGGTACCGGAAGGAAAGGGGCGAGAACCCCCGTTCGATCAGCTCTTCGATGAGGAAGACGTTGCCGGCGGATTTGGCCATCTTGGCGCCGTCGGCCAGTAGATGCTGGGCGTGGATCCAGTAATTAACGTGTCGGTGGCCGAAGGCGGCCTCGCTCTGGGCGATCTCGTCTTCGTGGTGCGGAAAGACGTTATCGACACCGCCGGTATGGATGTCGAAACTCTCCCCAAGATACTTGGAGGCCATGGCGGAACATTCAATGTGCCAGCCAGGGAAGCCGGCCCCCCAGGGGCTGTCCCATTTCACGTCCCGACCCGGCTCGGCGGCCTTCCAGAGGGTGAAATCCCTGGGGTCGCGCTTCAGCGGGTCAACCTCGGAACGGACGCCTTCCAACAGGTCGCCGCCGACATTGTTGGAGAGCTTGCCGTAGCCTTCAAAAGAGGGAACATCAAAATACAGGTTGCCGCCCTTCTCGTAGGCATGCCCGTTGGCAACCAAGGCTTCATTGATCGCGATCATCTCAGGGATATGGTGGCTAGCCCAGGGRAATACGGTCGCTTCCATGATGTTTAGGCGGGCTTCGTCGCGGAAGAAACGCCCGGCGTACACATCGGCGATCTCCTGGATCGTTTTGCCCTCGGCCAGCGCGGCATTTATCATCTTGTCGCCGCCGGTCTCGGCCAATTCCTGGCGCATGTGACCGACGTCGGTGATGTTCTTGATGTGAGTTACCTGCATACCGCTGTGTATCAAAGAACGGCGGACCCAATCGGCCATGAGGTATGTGCGTAGGTTCCCGATATGGGCGTCGCGATACACGGTGGGACCGCAGGTGTACATTTGGATGACCCCTGGCGTGGTCGGCTGAATCTTTTCAACCCGTTTTGCCAAGGTGTTGTAGATGCGGAGCAAAGGRTCCTCTTCTACCTGAGGCTACGCTTGAAAGCGTTGCGCCAGTTTAGCACGTTCCAGCGGCGGCTGCCATACGGAATCTCGGTTATCTTCCCCCCGATCATCAGATATACCAATGAAACCGGACTTCCTACGCGGAAATCYCGGCAGGTTTCACGCCTGCGAAGTCGCTTAGCTTCAGCCATYGAGGAAAGGCGTCAACGTGGAAGGTTAGGCCGTCCAATTCGATTCGGCCGTCATCCAGGCATTCCGCCAAAGACGCCATTCCCATCCAAACTTTGTGGATGGCGATGACTGGAGCGCCGGTTCCTCGACATCCAAGCCGCCCGCTACCACCCCATCCAGGAGCCCAAGCAGCACCGGCTCAGCGGCCGGACCCCATAGCTRTGTGGTGCAAGCGGTCGAAATATGGGTTATTCGCATCAACCAATCYCCTTCCGCCGGCCATCCGTAGGGGCAGGTTTCTAACCTGCCCTGGTTTATACCCAGATTCTCTTTGAAAGGCACKGTATTTCAGGYATGCCAAGAAARCGCTGGGTCCTAAGGTGTTGGAACTAAGGAGCGTTTTGGACCACAGTCAGGGTGGRTTGRAAACCCACCCCTACGGGTTCGGTATGTACTACCGGAGAAACCTGGAACGTGGCATGGCGCGTGCCCACTCACGTGAGTTCAGGAATTTGGGGATTGTCGCGCTTAATCGTCCGTATTCCTGGCCGGGGCGAACAGATAGAGGATCGCTAGCATCAGCGCCGTGCCGCCGATGGAGGCGATGTAGAGGCCGGAACCCACCGCCATCCCGATGGCAGCGGTAGCCCAGATGGTCGCGGCGGYGGTTAGCMCCGAGRTGCTCGTGCCGCTGCGCAGGAYGGTGCCSGCGCCCAGGAATCCTACGCCGGTGACGATCTGGGCGGCGACCCTGGACTGGTCCGCAGTCTCGAATCCGAAAGCGGAAATGATCGTGAATAGCGCGGAGCCACCGGTCACCAGAGACAACGTCCGCAGCCCCGCGGGTTTGTCGGAGCTGCGCCGCTCGTAGCCCACTGCAGCGCCAAAGACAGCCGCCAAGACCAGCCTGATGGCTATCTCGATCTCCTCGCGCGCGGTGAGTGTAAAGATATCTTCCAATTGGATATCCCTAGGCTTGGTGCTGGACCACTGCTCCGGACAGTTTCATGGACTCGATCTCCTCGCCCGTATACTCGGCCTCGCTGAGGATCTCGTCGGTCTCCGCTCCCAACAAGGGCGTGGGTCTTCCGACTCGCATGGGAGTTTCGGAGAGTTTGGCCACGCTGCCCAGGTGATCGGCCTGGCCGTATCCGGGATGGTCCCGGCTCACGATGAGGCCCGCCTTACGGATATCAGCGTCGTCTCGGAAGTCGGCCACCTGACGGTTAGCCATCACGCTCACCCCGGTGGGACTAATTATTTCCGCCCATTCCGCCCGAGGTTTTCCCACTAGGACTTTGGCCAGCGACTGGGTTAGGGCTTCGTCGTCGCCTTCCGCCAATTCGGAGAACCCGGGAAGAGCGGTGAGCCGCCCCCAGGCTTCGTCGTCGGGACAGTGGAGGTACATCCAGCCGTCGGCGGCTTCATAGAGGCGGGATTTGGCAGAGAACCCGCGAACGCCCAAACCCTCGGGTTCATCCCGCTGGTAGCCTTCGTAGTCCAGGAAGTAGGGCGTCTGAAGGAGTCCGGCAGTGAGAGCCAGGCCGCTGTTCACCGATTGGCCCTTTCCGGTGCGGTTGCGCTCGTGCACGGCCAGGGCCACAGCGTAAGCACCCATCAATCCAGTGCCATAGTCGTTCATGGGGTATGGGAGCAGTTTTGGGGTCCCATCACGGCCGCCGCGCCTTACCTGGATGCCGCTGGTTGCTTGGGCCAATTGTTCCCAGCCAGCCCGCTCGGCCCAGGGGCCGTCGTATCCGAAGGCGTTCAACGACGCGTGGATGATGTCCGGCTTGTGTTTTCTCATCTGGTCGTAGCTGATGCCCAAGCGGGCCAGAGTGGAGGCACGGCTGTTCTCCACCACCACATCGGCGGTTTCGAGTAGCTTGTAGAAGACAGCCAGCCCCTCTGGCGTTTTGAGATTGATATTTATGCTGCGTTTTCCGCGGTTGACGTCAGTGTTTCCGGCGATGTCGTAAGGACGCGACGGGTCGTCGATCTTGATGACCTCGGCGCCAAATTCGCCCAGGGTGCGGCCGCAGGTCGGTCCGGCCAAAACGATGCACAGGTCCAGCACCCGGATGCCCTCCAGAGCGCCCATGATATTTTCGCTGGCATCGGGGAATGTCACTTCCCGTCCCGGCCCATTCGCTTCGGCCAAGATCTCTGACGTGTGTTCTCCCAGGGTGGGGGCGCGGCCCTGAATCGCGCCGGGCGTCCCCCTCAGGCGCACCTGGAGTCCCGGTTGCTTCATCCGGCCGTGTTCGGCGTCGTCGATCTCCGTGACCATCTTGCTCTCGATGGCGTGTTCATGGACCAGCCATTCATCGATGGTCTTGCAGACGGTGCCTACGCCTCTAGCGGCGGCGATGTCGTCCTCCCATTGGAATGCTGACCGTTCGAGGAACATCTTTTCGAACCGGTCTTTCCACATGGCGATGGTCTCTGGCGAGACCTCCACGCCGTAAAGACTCTGCAGTTCTTCGACCCACTCGGGCCGCCCGGCAGCGGCCATCAATGAGCCAACGAACACCTGGTACATCCCCTGCGATTGGATGTAGCGGCCGTCGGCGCATTCGTATTGGTGGGCCATGATGTTACGCGGCCAGGCGAAGAGGTCTGGCGGGTCGATGTCGTATAGCTTGACCAGGTGCCGGCCAATGGCCGAGAACATGGCGCTGTGCATGGGAACTTCGATGCGCTGGCCTTTGCCGTTGCGGTCCCGGGCCACCAGGGCCATGGTCACAGAGACCGAGGCCACGATGGCGGCGAAGGTGCTGGCCGTGGGCAGGGGCAGAAACAGCGGTTCCTCGGTGTCGTCATACGGCTGGTAGGTGCCGGTGGTGGCGGAGACGATGCCCTCCCAGCCGCGTTCGTTGCGGTGGGGGCTGTCTTCGCCGAATCCGGGGATGGAGACATACAGCAACCGTGGATTGTCTTTGGTCAGGGTCTCGTAGCCGATGCCGAGGCGGTCGGCCACTCCGGGCCGGTAATTCTCGATGACGATGTCGGCTTTCTTGGCCAGTGCCTGGGCGGTAGCCTGGCCCTCTGGCGTTTTCAGGTCCAAGACCACCGAGCGCTTGCCCCGGTTCCAGGTAGCGAAGGCCGGTTCGCTGCGGGCCGGGTCGCCGCCGGGCCGCTCAACCTTTATCACGTCGGCCCCTTGGTCGCTCAGCAGCATGCCCAACATCGGTCCGGGGATGTATTGCCCGAAGTCCAATACCTGCACGCCGCGTAACGCGCCTTGCGCCTGGGTCCGCTCTGTGGTCGTCATATCAACTGTCCTTATTTTCTTCGCTGTAGTAGGCGTGGGAATCGTAGCAATGGGCTTGCCGACCGTCAACCTCCGGTCAACGGTAAGCTTAATTCACTGCCCGGTGCTCAATCTTAACTATCCGGCCGGTCTTCGCTGACTGGATGACAGATGAGTTGATCTCGGTCGATCTCAGGCCGTCTTCCCCGGTGGCGGCGGGCTCCCGGTCCTCTTTTAACGCGGCGTGGAAATCGGTCAACTCGGCTACGAAGTTGGCCAGGTAGTCGTACTCATAGCTTTCGGTCTGATTGACGGTCTCGCTGACCACCTCCACCGCGCCCATTTGGGCCTCCCAGACGGTGGCCGTGCCGGTGAAGCGGCCGTCGGTCCCATAGATGGTGAAATTGTTCAAAGTGTCTGGGAGCATCCGGCCGCAACTGATGTTGGCGATGGTCCCGTCTTCCAAACGCAGAGACATGCTGGCGATGTGCTCCAACGGTTGAGTGTCGGTCTGGCCGTCGGTCATGGCAGTGACTTCGGTGATCTCCTGGCCCATCACGAAACGGACCAAGTCGAACAGGTGGACACCCAGGCCCATGATCACCGAGCCGCCGCCCATGGCTTCTGGGTCTTCCCACCAGCCGCGCAGGCCGGACCGGGGCASGWSSWSGRGTTCGCCGCGTTCGCCCCGGCCCCAATGCCCCTGGAGCAGCCGGACGCGGCCTAGTTTGCCGTGGGATACCAGGTCCTTGGCCAGTGAGTGGGCCGGATGGAACCGCAGTTCGAACCCCAGACCCAGSTTCACTCCGTTGGCCTGGCAGACTTGGACCATGGCCAGGGCGTCGTCCACCGAGGTGGCCATCGGCTTCTCGGAAAGCACGTGTTTCCCGGCTTTGGCGGCCTGAACGGTGTGYCCCAGGTGGGCGGCGTTGGGCGAGGCCACGAAGACAGCGTCGATGCGGGAGTCGGCCAGCAGGTCGTCCATGTTGGAATACCCCGCTTCCGCCYCGTGGGTCTCGGCGAAGGCATTGGCCCGACCYTGRTCSCGGCTCAAAACTGCTATCAGCTCGGCGTCTGGGGTTAGTCCGATGGCCGGAGCGAGTTTCTGGTGTGGATGCATGCCCGCGCCGATGATTGCCCAACCTAATGCCAAACCTAGCCTCCAATGAGAATTCAAATTTGTGTAAAGCTGGAAGGCCACTATAATACCGCCAACGCAAAACGGATTACAGTAGAACATCCGGCGGCCACTTAGGAGAGGAACACATGGGTTCGGTCTTGGAAAAAGTCCAGTTGGTAAAAGATGAATCGGCGAGGATCGGGGCATACCTGAAAACCCTGAAGCCCGAAGCCTGGTCGACGAAGAGCGCCTGCGATGCCTGGGAAGTCCAGGATGTCGTGGCCCATCTTACCGGCGCGGTCGAGCGGTTCGGCCCTAATATCGTGCGTGGCGCTGAGGGAGACAGTTCAGCTCCCGATGGCATGCCCCAGGCCGGAGTCGGCGACATGGCCGCGCGCCTCCGGGCCAACGCTCAGGTCGCCATCGACTACAGAGAGAGTCTCGGAAGCGGATTGCTAGCCACCTACAACGACGGAAGGTTGAAGTTCGACGAATTTCTGTCCGGACTGCAAGACGCGGACCGGGACAAACCCTGCTACCACCCCGCGGGGACGATATCGGTGGAAACCTACCTGAACCTGCGGCTAACCGAGTTGATCGTCCACGAATGGGACATACGCTCCAGTCTGGAACCGGAGCCGGTGATGTCGGCGGAGAGTCTGCCGGCGATCATCGAGATGTTTCCTGTTTTCGTGGTTGGACGGTTATTCGATCCTGGAGCCAACATGACGGCGACCGCACGGTTCAGGTTCGAACTGACAGGAAGCGTCGCAGGCAGTTACGACATCGTCGCCGGCGGCGGCCAGAAGGCGATCATGGAGTCAGCCAGCGACAAACGCCCCGACGCCATCTTCGGTTGCGACACACAGACCTTCGTCCTGCTTGTTTACGGCCGTCTCAGTCTTGAAAAAGCGATGGCTGACGACCTGATCATCGTTACCGGAGACACCAGCCTGACCGCTGGGTTTGGGAGCTAGGCAGCCTCGACGAGACCCAATGTTTTTTCCGCTCTTCCTGAGCCTGTCGAAGGATGCGCATAAGTCATGCTTGTGACGGACAACCAGGTTTAGCTCAGGCAGTGGTTCGACAAGCTCACCATGAGCGGACGGACGGATGAACGGGCGTTCTTCGCCGTCGATCCAGCGCTGATCACTCCAGCTGTGTTGCGAACCGCTCCGGTGAGAAGCGCTGAATCGAGAGCGCGGTCTCGCCGGTGGTCATCAGGTCGGCTATCGAACGTCCGATGCCGGTGGCCAGCAAGATACCCTTCTTGCCCGCGCCGGTGGCCAGGTAGACATTCTCCCAGCCGGGCGCCCGCCCAAGCACCGGCAGCCAGTCTGGGGTGACCGGTCTCAGACACGCGGTGTGTTTCGCCAGCTTCGCGTCGGCTAGGTCAGGGAACACCCGCGCCAGCCGCTTGCGAATCTCCTTAGCCACCTTTTCGGAGGGTTCGCGGTCGAAGCCGTTCCAGTCCTCGGTGGTGCCGCACCAATTCAGACCATCTAGCTTGGGGTAGATCGAGGCCCCGCCGCCCGAGATATCGTATTTGATCCGGTCCCCCTCAAGTTCCAGGCGGAGAATCTCGCCCTTCAGCGGGTCCACCGGGATGTAGATGCCCAGCCAGGACTCGGCCCGGCGCGACCATGGTCCCATGGCCATCACCACCTGCCCGCAGGAGATCTCTCCGTCCTCCAAGATGACGCGGTCGATCTTCCCCGAGTTCCCCTCCAGGCCTTGGACATTTCCAACGCGAACGGTTGCGCCCATCTCGGTTGCCGCCGCCGCAAAAGCGTTGGTCAGTTTGTAGCTGTCTACGCCGGTGTTCCCATGGTCGTACATGCCCCCGAGTATTCCCGGTGCGATCCTTGGCTCAAGCTTGGCGACGTCTTCCGGCTCCAGCCAGTGGGCTTCGAAACCTTCGACGGCGTCCATCCGCACCGCAGTCTCTTTCAGGCCGTCGATCTCCGACTCTTCCATGGCCAGGTCGATCTTGGCCACGGTACGGTGTTGGTAGTCGATCCCGGACTGGTGCTTCAGGCCTGCATACAGGTCGGCGTGAAGCTGGAAACACTCCCATCCGAAGGCGGCCAAGGGCCCCGGAATGCCGACGCCGGTCAGCGGGTTCAGCCCGCCGGCGGAGTTCCCGGAGGCCTGGTTGCCCAAACCTTCGCGCTCGATGATGGTCGATTTTACCCCCAACTGGGCCAGGTAGTAGGAGACAGCACAACCGGCCGCCCCGCCTCCGATAATCGCAACATCTGTAGTTTCAGCCATGATTTCTCCGTGTTATGTCTTCCGATTCAGTCAATTACTCCCTCTCCTGCGCCAGGAGAGGCTTGGGGTGAGGGCGGGTCTTGTACAGTTCTCCAGCCAGGCTTTACCCAAAAAGGGCTCCCACATCCTAGCCCTCCCCCGTTCGCGGGAGAAGGGACTTTTTGTTATCTCACGCCGATAGCTATAAAATGTAATGAGATTCAGGAGGTCCCAATGCCCATCTATGAATATTATTGCGCCGATTGCAGCTTGGATTTTGAAGTCATGCGTTCGGTGTCTCAGTCAGGCGATCCGGTGGATTGCGAGAAATGCGGCAAACCAGCCCAACGGCAGCTTTCGAATTTCGCCTTCAAGTCCAACACTTTCACTTCTCCTAAATTCAAGGCGTCTTTGGAGAAGCCCATGCGCAACAGAGACAAACAACCGGCCAAGGACTCCGATTAGACGGCTATTCGGCGTTTGAGCCGCCATTCGCATTACTAGCCTGAGCCCTGGCCTCTCCGCAGATGATGCAAGGGCAGGCCGCCCGAAGCACCTTAAAGGTGTAGATGCCCGTGTAATGGGCGTCGTTCCACAGGAATTGGACCCCGTATTTGCCAACCGGCATCTGGTCCACGGCCTTCACGTCCTGGGGCACTGTGTCCGGGTCCAGAGTGCGCTTGCCGCTCATCTCGTCCACGCAGTTGGCGCAGGGACAGCGCAGCCGGAGATAGCGGTGGGGAAATGGGCTGCGGTGGGCGTCTTCCCACAGGATCACAACCGCATCGTCTTCCAGATTTATCGCGTCGGGCAGAATCAATTGTTCCATCGGTATATCTCTTAACGGCGGTCTAGCCGCCGGTACTATCCCTGAGTCGGGGCTTGCACTTCGGCCAGACGGGCTGGGCGAGGCATCTCATCTGGGTCGGTGGGTATCTCAATGATGCTGGGCTTGCCGCAATTCAGTGCTTCTTCCAGGGCATTTCCGACGTCCTCGGGCCGTTCAACGTAGAACCCGGCTCCTCCGAAGATCTCCGCATATTTGTCGAAGCGGGGGTTAACGACGTCGGCGCCAACGTAGCGCTCGTCGAACGCATATCTTTGGTAGGCCTTCTCCGAACCCCAGATGCCGTTGTTCATGATAACCGTGACCACCGGCAGGTTGTATTGCACYGCCGTGGCGAACTCCTGGGCGTTGAACAAGAACCCGCCGTCGCCGTTGAAGTTGATYACCGGCCGGTCGGGGGCGGCGAACTTTGCGCCGATGGCCGCCGGGAAGCTGAAGCCCAAGCCGCCCAGATCCAGGGAGGTGATCAGGCTTCTGGGCTCGTAATAATTAAGCCGGTCCTGGCCGTAGTTGGGGGCCAGTCCGGCGTCCAGGGCGATAATGGCGTCCCGGGGCATGACTTTCCTGAGTTCCGCGTAGACACGCTGGGGTTTCATGGGAGAGCCGGATAGTTTCTCTTCGTCTTGCAGCCTAGATGCCCGGCGCGAGGTCCAATCGCYGATCTCCGAGACCCATTGCTGRTTCGGCCGGGGCTCGGTCTCCCGGACCTTCTCCAGTAAACCCTCCATCACGGCCTTGGCGTCGCCTTCGATGCCCACGGTTACCGGATAATTGCGCCCGATCTCCTCTGGGTCGATCTCGATCTGGATGATCTTGGCGTCCGCTGGAATGAACCGGTTGTCGTAGAAGGTGGTCGATTGGCTGAGACGGGTGCCCACGGCYAATATGGTGTCCGCTTGGCGCATCGCCTCGATGCCTTCCAGGGACCCCAGGCGGCCTAGGTGGCCCAAATAATTGGGGTGGTCATTGGGTACGGCGTCGGCCCGCCCGTAGGACGTTACGATGGCGGCGCCGGTCAGTTCGGCCATCCGGCAGACCACGTCTCCGGCGTTGCTCCACTGGACACCGCCGCCGGCCAAGATGACCGGGCGCTGGGCGGCGGACAATACTGCGGCGGCCTTGTCGATCAGGCCCTGGTCTCCCCTGGACCGGGTCTGACCCGATCGGTAGGTGTCTGGGGGCAGCAGGTCAAACTCGATCTCGGCGCCGGGCAGCARATCACGGGGAATGTCGATCATCACCGGTCCCATCTTTCCCGACGTGGCCACACGGAAGGCGTGGCGAAGCGCCTCCGGCAGCATCTCTATCTTATTGATGGCGAAGGCTGCCTTGGTGATTGGCTTGAAGAGGGCAACTTGGTCGAACTCCTGGGTGGAGCCGCGGTTCTGGTGGCTCCTGGATGCGGATGGCGCCAGCACGACCACCGGCGAGTGGGCCACGTAGGCCGACGCGATACCGTAGGTCAGGTTCAACACTCCGGGTCCGTTGGTCACCAGGCACACGCTGGGTGAGCCGGAGATCCGGCTGTAGCCGTCGGCCATCAAGGCTGCGCCCTGCTCGTGGCGGACGCCGATGAACCGGAGGTCATCCCGGTCGAACAGAGGGTCCAGGATGTCCAGGAAAGACGAACCCACGATTCCGAACATGTGGGATACCCCTTCCTGACGCAGCATCTCGATYACTGCGTCGCCGGCTTTCATCTTTTGAGCCAATTCAATTACCTCCCAGTTATTCGGGCGTTGTAAACGTTCACCAAGGCACGCCTGAGCGCCGCCTGAAGTTTACCATAACCCGGACGAATCTCAGCTTAAATTGACTGTCCGTCACCCTAACCGTAGAATCTGGGAGCGAGATAGAATTCGATGGATTCCCGCCCCGATATAGGGTTTGCTCCAAATCTGTCATTCTGAGGCGTCAGCCAAAGAATCTCGTTGCTGACTTACGAGCCTTGACCGAGAACAACGAGACCCCTCTCTTTCCGCGGAAGGACCGGGGGTGACAGCGGGAAAATCKCAAGAAACATCGGCAAAGGCCACTGTTATCACTTTTGAGGTAACGCCMCTGATCGGGGAAGGTTCAGATAGGAGGAAATATGGCATACGAAAGCATCTTAGTGGAGAACGAAGAGGGCGTGGTGGTCATCACTATGAACCGGCCCGAGGTCTTGAACGCCATGAACCACGTCGTGAACAACGAGCTCCACGACGCAGTAGTCAAAGCCAACGCCGATGAGGACATCGGTTGCATCGTGATYACCGGCACCGGCAACAAGGCTTTCTCAGCCGGTGGCGACATCCACGAACAGCGTGAAGACGCCCGGAACCGCACTGAAGAAGAACGGGACGCCCGTCAAGGGGAGCATTCCCGCTGGATGTACGAGCTCTCAGCGTCGCCCAAGCCGGTCATCGGCATGATGAACGGATTGGCCTACGGCGGAGGCGCAGTGCTGGCTTCGTGTCTCGATATCAGGGTCGGCTGTGAGAACACCAAGTTCCGGTTCCTGGCCGTGGCCTATGGCCGCATCAACTGCACCTGGACCCTGACCAACCAGGTGGGCTGGCCCAAAGCCAAGGAGTTACTGTTCACCGCGCGGGTTGTGGAAGCAGAGGAAGCCTTCCAGATCGGACTGCTGAACCACCTGGTGCCGGCGGACCAATTACGGGCCAAGACCATGGAGATGGCAACCCTGATCGCCAAGAACAACCAAGCGTCGGTGATGGGCATCAAGCAGATACTGCTTAAAGACATGACCGCAGACTTGGAAGGAATGTGGCAGAACGAAAAAGACTTCACCAATGTAGTCAAAGGCTACGGAGTGGAAGATGCCTTCCCTGAGTTCATAGCCAGGAAAGGACGGGCCCAGCCGATGGAGAATCTCCGAGGAAGTACGAAATGACATCAGCCGAGGGATCAGATGAAGCGGCGTTGCRACGGTCGTACGACGCCTTGCACCCAATGGTCATGGACACCGCCGAGGTGCTGCTGAAAGAAGCCAAGCAGATCATGGACGACCTGGGAGTGGTCTTTTTTCTGCGGCAGGGGACATGCCTGGGCGCCATCAGGGATAACGCGCTCATTCCATGGGACGATGATCTGGACCTTGGTTCGGTGATCGGCCTCTATGGCCTCGACGGGAAGACCGTTGACCAGGTGGTGGAACGGGTTGCAACCGCATTCCGAGATAAAGGCTTTTTCGCCAAAGTGGAAGGCAACGACCAGTATATATCGGTCACAATGATGAAGTCATCGACCAGGGTGGACTGGCTCTGCCACCGAATCATCGGCGACTGCGTATACCAATACCCCGGTGTCAGGTTCCCGGTCAGCCTATTCACCGAACTGAAGGAGATTGATTTCCTCGGGGAAAAATTCCTGGCGCCAAATCCTCCCGAAGAATATCTGCGCCTCAAGTATGGCGAGGAGTGGATGATTCCCAAGAAAGAGGAGTACGAGAAAGACGTTGTCGGACTGATTCCGGAAGGCCCCATCGCAGGCCAACCCGGCCTTTGGAAGCAGTTCTTCTCCAAGCTATTCATGCCGTCCCGTTCCGGAAAGATTCGGATACTCGATCTGGATGGCGAACCGGTCGCCGGGGCCGAGGTGGTGATTGCGGGACTCAACAAATCTAAGACTAACCGGCAGGGCTACGCGAGTTTCTATCTTCCCAGAGATGAATTCTACGCGCTGATCATCAGATACCGCGACCATGAAGAGGTGCTCTACCAGGAGACCATGGCCCCTGGGGCGGTCTATGTTTATAGACCGGACACCGCTGAAGCCGCCGGCCGGGTCCGGGCATTGTCTCTGGAGTGAGGAAGCTCACGTAGTGTGCCCTTAGACGCGGAATGGTGGAGCGTCCGGTTTCGACCATATCCCTCTGAAGAAAGCGCCCCTATCGCGATCGGGGCGCTTTCTTGTTCTGGACGATGAAGGCGAATCGGCCGCTAAATTTCGCCAAATATGTGTTTGTCGATTCCTAATGGGCCCGCCGGCTTCGGAATGATTTTTCGGTTTTTTGGTACCAGCCAAAAGCGCATGGTTCGTCGAGTTGCTTAAGATGTCGAAGGTCGCTTGAGGTGACGCGTTGATCGAGACTTCTGAAGTGTAGCTGAAATCCGGGATTTTCTCCCCTCAGATACAGGTAGCTTATCCGTTATGTATATATTCAACAACAATTAACTGCTTGTTTCTAGCTAACTAACTATAACGAAACGCTATAATCATCTGAATCATTGATTACTATCACATTCACTATGTGACCGACGATTTTTTGTCTTGTCCGAAACCGTCAGTAAGTGAGCGGATTTCATAATGGCAAAGTCGACCGCATCTGAACGCGCGTGATCTAAGTCTACGCACCTGAAGAGGTTGAACATGACACAATCGAGTACACCGGACCCGAAGCAGCCCGGTCAGAAGAGACCTCCGCCGATTCCGCTAGGTAGACTCGGGAAATTATTGATGACCGCATATCTTGCAGCGATCGGGTTGTTCCTGAGCTACGTGTTATTTGAGATTTGACGGTCTGGGATTGTCGTGGATGACCAACGATCAATTAGGTTATTCGGAGATCATATTAGTTTTGGTGCTTCAAGTGAAGTCCGACTCATCTTACTTGTGATGGTGGTCGGCGCTCTGGGGGTTACATCCACTCCGCAAACTCTTTTGTAGCGTTTGTGGGTAATCGCCAGATTTATACTAGTTGGGTTTGGGGCTATATCCTCAGGCCCTTCATCGGCGTCGCGCTTGCGACGATCTTTTATTTTGTGATTAGAGGAGGGTTCCTCTCTGCCGGTGCAGGGGCAGAAGACATTAGTCCATTTGGGATTTCCGCCATGGCTGGGTTAGTTGGCATGTTTTCTCAGAGGGCAATGGACAAATTGCGAGAAGTCGCCGATAACCTATGCAATGTCAAAGAGAAATCGGTCCTTTTGGATCCGCTAGAAAAAATGGAAACTGAGGGCGGAGACGCGAAATCCGGCGGCTCTAGCTGATCAGCTTAGATACGCAGTCCTGAGTCGGGTGCCCGAAGTCGACTCGTCTTTATCGGGCCAAAGACAATCCAAAATTAATTGGGCCGAGATGAGGCCAAAATCGACTGGCGAATTAGAATCAGCCGTCGATTATGGGTTCGCTACGAAAATTCGCGCCGCTAAATCACGGGATAAAATGTCAACCGACCATTAAACACCTACCCTGACAGCGTCCCCTTGGTGCTCGGGATTGTCCCTGGCGCGCGGGGGTCTGGCTCCAGGGCGTCGCGCAGGGCGCGGGCCAGGGCTTTGCAGAGGGCCTCGGCCTTGTGGTGGGGGCTGACGCCTGCCATGATCTGGGCGTGGAGGTTGATCTTCCCCTCCAAGGCGAATGACTCGAAGAAGTGCTTCACCAACGCGCCGGGCAGCGTTTCCACCATGGTGTCGTCAAGAGTTGTATCGATAACTGCGTAACCGCGGCCGCTGAGGTCCAGCGCCACCATGGCCAGGGTCTCGTCCAAGGGCACGATGGCGTGTCCCATGCGGCGGATGCCCCTGGCGTCGCCCAGGGCCTCATTGAACGCCCGTCCCAGGGTGATGGCGACGTCCTCCACCAAGTGGTGCCAGCCGGTGTGGAGATCGCCCTTGGCCTTCAGGGTAATGTCRATCAGCCCATGCCGGGATATTTGGCTGACCATGTGGTCCAGGAACCCGTTCCCGGTGTCCACGTCATAAACGCCGGTACCGTCCAGGTTGATCGTCARMGARATCTCGGTCTCGCCGGTCTTGCGTTCTATATTTGCGGTCCGGCCCTTTCCTTTAGCGGTCGCCGGTCTTCTAGGCGGCATCACATCTCCCTYTTAGGCACACAACTCTCTAAAAGCGTCTACGACCGTGTCGGTCTCATGGGGCAGGCCGATGCTGGTCCTGATGAAGTTCTTCAGTCGGCCGCTGCTCCAATAGCGCAGGAATATTCCTCTACTGCACAGGCCATCAAAAATCTCTTGGCCGCGCCCATCCGGCACCTGGCAAAGGATGAAGTTRGCCCGGGACGGCCAGGGCGTCAGGTTCGGGACCTGCTGCAGCATTCCCATCATCCGGTCGCGTTCCTGGATTATCTGGGCTACCCGCTCCAACAAACCAGGCGTGTCTTCCAGCGAGRTGGTCAACGCCACTTCCGCCGCCAAGTTGACGTTATATGGCGGTTTCATGGCCATCATTGTGGCGGCCAGGTCCGGGTCCATGGCGCCCACGCCGATGCGCAGCCCCGCCAGTCCGGCCCACTTGCTGAAGGTCCGCAGCACCACCAAGTTCGGGTAMCCCGCCAATAGKGGTATCGCCGTATCGCCACAGAACTCGAAGTAGGCCTCGTCCATCACCACCAGCAGCCCGGTGTCCAGCAGGGCACGGGTCTGGGCCTCGGGGACGATGTTCCCGGTGGGGTTGTTGGGCGAGGTCAGGAAGATCACCTTGCTCTTGGCGGTGACGGCCGACATCATGGCCTCCAAGTCGATCTCAAACCGGTCGTCACGCTCGACGGATATGACTTCTCCGCCGCAGATGCCCGCGGAGAATGAATACATGCCGAATGTCGGCGTGGGGACGATCACATTGTCGCCGACGCCCACGTACATACGGAGCAACAGGTCGATCAGCTCGTCGCTGCCGTTGCCCGCAACGATGCGYTCCGGCTCCACGTTCAAATAGCCCGACAGGACCCGGCGCAGGCTGCGCTGTCCGGGGTCGGGATAGTAGTTGTAATTCTCGTAGTTGCCCAAGGCCGCCGCCACCTTGGGCGAAGGGCCGTATGGGTTCTCATTGCCGTTCAGGCGGATGATATTCTCCGGAGAGATCCCGGCCCGTTCGGCCATGACCTCCATGGGGTCAACGCCCTCATAGGTCTCCAGCGCTTGGATGTGGGGGAGCATGGACGGCATCTTCTTCTTACYCGAGTACTCTGGCATCCTAGGCGCCCTTGGCGATGGAATCGAGTCTGATCTGGATGGCGCTGGCGTGCCCCGAAAGACCCTCTGCGTCGGCGATGTGCACCGCCGCCGGGCCCAGTTTCTGGAACTCGGCSGGGCTGAGGCCGACCACCGGCATGGTGCGCAGGAAATGGTGCACGCTCAATGCAGAACCGAATCTGGCYGTGCCTCCGGTGGGCATGACGTGACTGGGTCCGGCGATGTAGTCGCCCATGACCTCGGGCGAGAACTCGCCRAGGAAAAGCCCGCCGGCGTGTTTTATTTTGTCGACCCAGGACCACGGGTCATCCAGCAGCAGGCACAGGTGTTCGGGAGCTATGCGGTTAACCAGGTCCACGGCTTCTTCCAGGGAATCGACCAGCACCACCCGGCCCTGGCGGTCAAGCGCCGCTTTAGCGACTTCGCCCCGGGGTTGATTGACCAGCATCCGGTCTACCTCGGAATCCACATCATCGACCAGTTTCTGGCTGTCGGTGATCAAGATGGCGGTTGCCAAAGGGTCATGTTCAGCCTGGGCGATGAGGTCGGCGGCGCAGAAACTGGGGTTGGCGGTCTTATCGGCCAACACGATGGTCTCGGTGGGTCCGAAGACGCCATCGATGTCCACGGAGCCCTGGACCAATCTCTTTGCATATGAGACGAAGATGTTGCCGGGACCGCAGATCTTATCGACCTTTGGCACCGAGGCGGTCCCGTAGGCCATGGCCGCGATGGCGGGAACTCCGCCCACCTGGTAGAGMGCGTCCACTCCGGCGATCTCCGCGGCGACTATCACAGCCGGATTAAGCGCCTGCCCCCGCTGGGGCGGCGTGCAGAGTATGACCTCGCGGACGCCGGCAACCCGGGCGGGTACAGCCGTCATCAGAACAGTAGATGGGTAGGCGGCGCTGCCGCCGGGGGCGTAGAGGCCAACCCGGTCCAGCGGCCTGATCAGTTCGCCAAGGCCCTGCTTGCGGTCGACCCAGTCGCTGGGCATGGTGGACTCGTGGAAACTACGCACCCGTTGGGCAGCGAGTTCCAGTGACTCACGCAGCTCTTTGCTCACCGAGTCTCTGGCTTGTGCCATCTGGTCTTCGGTTACTCGGAAATCTTYAAGGTCTGAGTCGTCCAGGAGTTTGGCGTAGCGCAACACGGCGGCGTCGCCGTCTCGCTTGACGTCGTCCAGCATCTGGTGCACCGACTGCAGCGGCGTAACACCCTTGCCGAATGCTTCTTCGGTCCGGGCCAACACCGACTCGGGCAGCGAGTCCATGTCCAGGGGGTCGATGCGCACCAGAACGTTCTCGGCGTTCTGGACTCCATGTATCACATTAAGGGCCAATCGGGTTCTCCAATATTCTTCAGCGTTACCTAGTCCGGCACGAATTCCCGGACCTGTGCAATCGTTGCAGCCAAAGCGCGGTCCCGGTAGCCGTTCACCTCAGCTTCCGGGGCCCGTTCGTAGACCGCCYCCAGACTGCGTGGCATCCCTTCCAGGAATTTCTCCACTGTTTGCTGCACATCTTCATCATCACGATACAGCCGGTTCAGGGCCCCTTTCAACCGGYCCCAGGTGAACTCCCAGACCTGAAAGCGCCCAACGCGGTCCTTCCACTCGGTGAGCAGGCCCTCTTCGAAGAAGGGCATCGACACGTTTTTGTCGGAGCAGGYCAACCAGTGCTCGGGGTGGGTATCCCCGATGATCTGAGGCAGGGCCTGCCGGTCCAAGTCCAATTGCATCGCCCGGTCCCAGATATTGGCTTCAATCTGGTCGTCGGTCAGACTACTGTCCTCAGCGGTATCGAAATGCGGCCGAAACACGCTGGTGATCCAGACCTCATCTGCCGCCAGGTGGCAGACGTAACCCGCCAAAAACGCCCGGGATGCAGGCGACATCGCTTCTCTCAATTCGGGGTGCATCTCGAACATGGTCCTGGCGCCGGTGCCAACCTCTTCCACCGAAAGGGGCGCAAAGTGCGTCTGCTCCCTGGGCCACCTGGTCATAGCCCGGATGTCGGGAGCAGTGGAACCCAGGTAGAAACTACCCAGGTGGTCGAAGACGTAGCTTCGGTCCAACTGCTCGGAAACCTGGTCGGCCAGGTATATGTGCATCGGTAGGTTCGGCATTATATAAACCCGCRATCGATYCCAGAGGATCAGCTATCGCTGCCAAAGAGGGTCTGATACGCCTCAGAGTGCCCGTCGAACAGATAGCTCAATTGGGAGGCGGCGACATCGATGGCCCCGCAGTCCCGCAGGTGGTCCACCGCTTCCAGAAGTTGACTTTTCTTGATCAGCAGGCTGACGTTGAACCAGTCCTGCTCCTCTACGTTGTAGACCCTGGCGACCGTGGGGCCGCGCAGTCCGGCCAGGTCCGGACGGGCCAGCACGGTGGAACTGAYTTCTTCGGCCGATGCCGCCCGAACGTTGGCGGTGACGCGGTAGTACGGCTCGGCCCGGAGGTGACCTTCCATGAGTTCGACKATRGACCGGGCCAAGGCCAGRGCYTCGCCCGACGCCSCSAGCAATAYYGGGTTGGCGATCAAGCACGACTGAGATACCAGGATGGTGCCCTCGTCCAAGGTTTTTAGTTGGTTCTCCCGGAGAGTGACTCCGGTGGCAGTTAGGTCGGCGATCAGGTCGGCGTAACCGGCGGCCGGGGCAGCCTCCATGGCGCCGCTGGCGGGAACCAACGTGAAATAGTTGATGCCCCGTTCGTACAGATAGCCCCGCAACAGCCGGGGGTATTTGGTGGCTATGCGCAGTTGCTTGCCCTCTTGACGGAATTCCAAAGCCAGGTCGGCCAGATCTGAAAGGGAGGTTACGTCCATCCAGGAATCGGGCACCGCCATGACGAACTCGCAGCGGCCGTATTCCAGGTCTTCGATCAGCACCGACGCCCTACCCTCGTCGTTGCGGTATTCCAGTACCCGGTCCAGACCCGTTATGCCCAATTCCGCGCTGCCTTCTTCCACCTTTTGGGTGACGTCGGCCGTGCGTTGGAACAGCACCTCGACCCCGGGGATGGCTGGGACGGTGCCGATATAGCGCCTGGAGTTAGGCCGCGAGACCGACAGACCGSAGGCTTTCATGAATGCAAGTGTCGAATCATACAATTCGCCGTCGCTGGGCAAAGCTATGCGGAGCAGACTCTGGCCGTTATTTCTATTCTGGTCTTGCGCAGTCATTGTCTGGCCTATTTCGCCCCGATRGCGATCAGCGCGTCAAGGTTATAGGCGAAACCCAGGGCCGGAACGGCGTCGTCGCCCCCCAGCGCCCGGGAAAGGGTATCGTAACGGCCACCGCCGCCTAGCGTTCCTGGCCAGTCGGAATGGCTGACTTCAAAGATCACGCCGTTGTAGTAAGCCAGACCCCGGACCAGACCAAAGTCCAGCACGATCCGGCCCTTGTTCTCCGGACCGTTGGAGACTTGGCTGACGACTTCTGAAAGACGGCCGGCAGCGTCCTGACTAGCGCCGGCCGAAGCCAATGAATCGTTGACGGCCCGAAGCGCCTGCTCGGGCTCGCCCTTGATCGCCGCCAGRTCGCTGGCCAGCTCCAAACCCTGGCGAAGTTTGTCCTCGCTGTCGCTCCCCCGAATCTTGAACAGCAAACGCTCCACCACATCTTCGGGAGTACGTTGGCCGAGCTGGTCGGCCGAGTTCCATTGCAGCAGACCCAACAGCACMGACCTGGCCTGGGTGTCGTCTAAGCCCTGTACCGCCTGCCGGAGCGCCGCATCTTCAGAGTCGATATGACCGTTGGCTCCACCTACCAGGTGCAGGTGCCGTCCTTCTTCCAAGATAGCGGGCACCACAGACCGCCCTTCTCTCAGCCGGGGCATGTTCTGAATGATGAACGACTTGGCCCGGTCGGATACTCCCACCGGGTCCAACAGGCTATCCAGGATGTCCAGGTCGGCGAGCCGCAARCTCCAACCGTCCAGCCYCAACTGGGACGGCACGGCTAAAGCCAGGTTGAGGAGTTCAACGTCGGCCGATATCTCCGAAGTGCCGATGAGTTCTCCGCCGACTTGGGTGAACTGGCCGCTGGCCTCGGGGTGAGAGACGTYGAACCGGAACACCGGCCCGCAGTACTGCCACCGCGCCGGCAAGCTGATGCTGTCCGCATTCTCCAGGTAGTGCCGCATGATGGGCGCGGTGAACTCAGGGCGCAAGCTAACCGAATTGCTGCCAGCGTCGGTGAAACTATAAAGCTGGGAGGCCAACTCCCCGCCCGACTTTCTCAGGAATAGCTCGGTGGGTTCCAGGACCGGGGTTTCCAAATGCTGGTAGCCGTAGCCGCCGAGGAGCTGGCACAATCGCTCTTGGAGGTCCAGTTTTTGGCGCCAAGCGTCCTCAGACAGGTCGTGCATGCCCTGTAGACGGGAGACTGTATTTGGCGATTGTGTCGGTTGGCGGTACATGTCGATAAGCCGGAATATGRRCCAAATAAATAAGGACGCCTCGACTGGACTGACGCAGCAGCATGAGACGCCCAGAGACTCAAGATATTGTACATCAGCCCAAGAGCTACTTCCAAGAATGGAGAGCAGGGCGGGATGGACGTTCTAGTAGGCAAACAGCGAAGGCTMCCGTCCCTTGGCTCGTCCTGAGTYTGTCGAACCATCGCTTGGGATTAGGTTGTTCTCCACCGCAAGCATGACTTAAGCGCATCCTTCCAGAGCCTCAGGACGAACGGATTTAATAACCGAGGTTCAGTTAACTGTGAGTCCACACCCAAGCTBATGTTGAKGAGACACACCAGTCCGTTGTGATCCGGGCCCTCCGTTCGTCCTGAGCCCGTCGAAGGATGCGCAAAAGTCATGCTGCTGGTGGATAGCAAACTTGGCCAAACCGGAGGYCCTATAAGTYTGAGGGCTGGTTAGTGATAGCCTCTGCCTATCGCACCGACAGGATTTTGCCCCCTGGTGTTTAKSCCTTTCTARRYTACACTACWAATTATAGATAATTRCCGTACARTATTATTGCGTTTAGTGATTTRGTAAATC